>DATNQO010000119.1:0-46168 GCA_036704005.1 Leptolyngbyaceae cyanobacterium
CATCTCTTCCTACTCCCCCCACTTCCCCCACGCCCCCATCTCTTCCTACTCCCCAGTCCCCAGTTCCCAGCAACCCAACACGCGGAACTCTCTGCGGTGCGGGAGGATTGTATGCAGTTGCTAAGGATATGTCGGAAATAAATTGCAGGGCGTTAACTATGTTTTCTACGCCGCCTTCGTTAAAATACTGCCATATTTGGTTAACAGTGGCGGCAGGCACGGTAGACTGAGAAATTAAGTCAGGATCGAGTGCATCGTCTCCTGGCATTACAATTAAGGTTATATTGTGACGTTGCACTATTTCTTGCACAACTTCTAAACCATATGCCCAATAGGAACGTCCTCCTAATAGGCGCAAAATGATTACTTGAGCAAGTTCTAATACTTGTTCACCATAAATATCTATGCTTATTTGTTGTTGCAATAACAACAAATTCGCTACTCTGATTGCAGGAAATGAATTTGGTAATTTGGGGATTGCAGCTGCCAAGGTTTGAATATCGGTATCAGCAGCCGTAATCAACACAAAGGGAGCTGGGGTTTGTTCCAGAAAAATTATACCTTCTGACTGATTCCATCCTACCGATGTGGTATTTATACGATGCATAATCCTTTATTACCGCTTTAAACTGTGGTTAGAACGTAATTAAATAATTTGTCAGCCCAGCCCCTCTTACCAGACTATTAAAAATGCTGAGTTCTCCTGATTTGAGCTTTTCTCGAAATTTGCCTTTAGTTGTATTTAATCAACTGGGGGAATTATTGCAACAGATGGCTCAATCGGTGGATACTACTTTGTTAATCACTGAAGCTTTATTGTCACGGGTGCGTGTCCCCAAGGAGTGGCAAAGTCAAAGGTTTACCTTGCTGGTTTCTGAACGGTTTAGTGCGCTTTTACTGGGTAGTTGGGAGCAAAAGCAAGTCCAAGAATCGCCAGCTTGGGTTGTTGCTATGTCTTCCTCTGCGAATCAAAGCATTGCAGAAAGTAGAGAAACGCCAGAGCAAGATGTATACTCAGCTATCAACAATCCTAACGGACTACAAGCGCCACTCACAGAACTTAATACTAGCTTGACGTTTAATTCAGAGGCGATCGCCTCCTTTCTCTCGCAGTTGAGAGACTTGTTTAGGCATGATTCCTATACTCACCAGCATCTTGAACGCTATCGGCAAATTCTTAAACCTAATGATGCTACACTCCAAAGTCAATTTACTTTGTTGTTATTAGAACATTTATTACCTCAACAAAACCAAGAAGCGACGGCATCCCCCAGTGTAAATAATCATCAAGAAGGGTACGCTTGTCAAGCAGTCGAAGATGCGTTGAAAAAACAGATTTCCCAAGAGCGACTGTTAAATCAAGTTAATACGCAGATTCGTAAAAGCTTAGATTTGCCCGTAATTATGGCAACGGCGATCGCTCAAGTGCGGGAGTTTTTGGAATTAGATAGGTTGGTAATATATAAATTTGAGGGTTCCCAGGTCAATAGCCAAAACTCAACGCCACCTCAAATCCCAGACTGGCAAAAATCTGGGGCTTGTATCGTTTATGAAGCTCTGGCTACAGAGGATATTCCATCGGTACTACATTATCAAGAACAAACTTGCTTCGCCCGTAATTCTCCCTGTTGGGAAAAGTATCGTCAAGGATTTACTTTGGTTGTAAATGATGTAGAAACAGTCTATGCTTTAGAAGAATGCTTGTTAAATTTCCTGAGGGAAAGCAAAGTTAGAGCCAAATTGGCAGCACCAATTATTTTTGAAGATAAACTTTGGGGTTTACTGATTGCCCATCAATGCTATAATCCCCGTGAATGGGCTGAAAGTGACAAAAATTTACTGATTTCTATTGCGGAACAATTAGCGATCGCTATTCATCAAGCAGAATTAATGCGATCTCTGCAAGAAGCGGCGCGAAAGCTGACTCAAGAAAAACAAACCTTAGAACAGCGCGTAATTGAGCGGACAATGGCGTTACGTGATGCGCTATTGGCGGCGGAAGCAGCTAGTCGTCTGCGGAGCGAATTTTTAGCTACTATTAGCCACGAATTACTCACACCTTTAACTTACGTAATTGGGATGTCTTCTACTTTATTACGCTGGCCTATAGGTGAGTTGAGTCAACGACAAAGAGATTATTTACAAACAATCCACGACAGTGGCGAACATTTGTTAGATATGATCAACGACATCCTCGATTTATCACAAATTGAGGCGGGGAAAACAGTCTTAAATATTATAGAATTTTCCTTAATCAAGATAGCAGAAAATACGATAGAATCTTTATTAGACAAAGCTAGAGATAAACAAGTAAATCTGAAACTAGATTTGCAAATAGATCCAAGACGCGATCGCTTCACCGCCGATTCACCCAGATTAGAACAAATTCTGTGGAATCTATTAACTAATGCCATTAAATTCACCCCAGAAGGTGGTAGTGTTACCTTACGCATTTGGGTAGAAGATGACACCGCTATCTTCCAAGTAGAAGACACAGGTATTGGTATTCCTGAAGAACAATTACCATTATTATTTGAAAAATTTCAACAACTCGATACACCCTATCGCCGCCGCTACGAAGGTACAGGTTTAGGTTTAGCATTAACGAAACAATTGGTAGAACTACATCGCGGGCGCATAGAAGTTGAGTCTACTGTAGGTATTGGTTCAGTTTTCACCGTATGGATACCATCTCAAGAAATTAGGGAGTAGTACCAATTAAAAATAAAAAATAAAAAATAAAAAATTTGTGTGAGTGGGGAAGTTGGGGTGCATAATAAGATAAGTCATTGACCAATTACCAATTACCAATTACCAATTACCAATTACCAATTACCAATGACCAATTACCAATGACTATTAACTACTAACCCGTCGTTGAAGTATAATCATCTCATTACCAATAACTGGGTTACGCGCTATCAACTTATCTTGAGAATCAACAATTTCTAGATGGGAAAAATCTAATTCTTGAGAACGTTGTAGTATTTGGGATGCTATTTGATTTTGCTCTGATTCTTTGAGGTTGTACCAGTCATCGTTGATTTTCACAGTGAGACTACTGTTGCGGAAATTGGCTTGAATTGATTTTACGATGTTGGAGGCGATCGCATCACCTGCTGCTGGGCGTACCTCACTGGTAATTTCCGCCAGTTGTTTCTCAATGGATGCAATCAAGATTTGTTCTGGGGTTAATTGTATAACTGGCGTTGGCGTTGGTGTGGGAGTTGGTTCCGGTTCCGGTTCTGGTTCTGGTGGTGGAGTTTCCGCTTCCGGTTCAGGTGCGGGGGTTTGTGCTTCTGGTTCCGGGGTAATTTCCTCTGCTGGTGGCGGTTCTGGTGTAATTACCTCTGGTGGAGTACTAATTGTGGGTGTGGGTGTGGGAACTTCCTCCACTGGGGGAACTGTGGCGACTTCAGTAGGTTTGCTGGTGAAGATATTGGTAGTTGTCCAAACTAAAACTACAGCGATACCAGCAATAATCCCAGTCAACGCTGTATCTGATAACTTCGTTGACAGGTTGGACGGGATAAATGCACGGGTTTTGAGTAAAAACCTACTCCATCTCGATTCTAACTGCTGTAAAAAGCTGGGACTTGCTTCCGCACCAGGAGGCGGTGCTGTTTCCAGTTTCTCTACAGTTGTTTCTAAAACCCCTATCGTTCCTCGCAGCACACGGATAATTGCGGCTTTCCAAACAGGCTGGACTGTCCTTTGGGGGCGTTGATTGGGTTGTTCGGGACGATTGTCTTGTGACATGGGACTACAGGGGATGCACCAAAACCATGACCTCAATGACTAGATTAGTATAATAGCAGCAATTGTGGAAACAATATTATGTTTCAACCTTTAGTAGAACCGATAACATTTGCAGAGTTCCTAGAGTGGAAACCAGAAAATGGCAGATATGAATTACACAAAGGGATTATAGTAGAAATGCAGCCGACGGGGGAACATGAGTTAGTTAGGGGATTTTTGATTAGAGAACTCTATTTTGAAATTCGCAGATTAATGCTTGCATACTCAATTCCTAGCCAGGCATTAGTTAAAGCAGTAGATAAGAAATCCGGTTATATTCCTGATGTTTTGGTATTAAACTTGCCTAACTTAGTTAATGAGCCGCTTTGGAAAAAATCATCTACAGTTTCTCAAGCAAAATCAATTCCTTTAATCGTGGAGGTTGTTAGTACAAACTGGCGTGATGATTATTTCCTGAAGTTTGGAGAATATGAAGAAATTGGTATTACCGAATATTGGATTGTTGATTATGCTGGTCTTGGTGGTAAGCGGTTCATTGGTAGTTCTAAACAACCAATGATATCTGTTTATGTTTTAGTTGAGGGCGAATATCAGCTAACTCAGTTTCGGGGAAATGACCGCATTCAATCATCTATTTTTCCAGAATTAAACCTGACTGCTGAACAAATTTTTCAGGCAGCTTTAGGGGATAATTTTTGATAAGAGATGATTTATAATCAGAAGCTTAAATTAGTATGGCACGACTAAAGTGTTATATTAATTAACCACAGAGGCACAGAGGAGATTATGCACTATATATTAGTCTGGTTTTTGAAATATAAGTAGCATTGCCCACCTTATCATGGCTTTGGTGGGCAGTGCAGCGCCCTACAGATACTAGATTGCCTAAACAGTTTTAAAAGCAATTGTAGAAGTTAAGAAATTGGGGAATTTATGAATTTAAAACGCCGTCAGTTTTTATTTTTAAGTAGCTTGAGTGCGTTTGGTGCTGGGTTATTTACTTGGAAATTTGCTCATCAAAAATTCGGCAGTGCTGATGTTGCTGTAGCTACACCACCTAAAAAGGATTTACTGTTGCGTTTTGTGTCAGTGGCGGATACGGGAACAGGGGCAAAAGGACAGTATGCTGTGGCTAGGGCGATGACGTTTTATCACAAGCAAAATCCTTATGATTTAGTGGTTTTAGCTGGTGATAATATTTATAATAACGGCGAAATTGAAAAAATTAATGCAGTGTTTGAGCGTCCTTATCAAGATTTGCTCAAACAAGGAGTGAAATTTCAAGCTTGTTTAGGTAATCACGATATTCGCACTGATAACGGTGATCCGCAAGTCCGCTATCCTGGTTTTAATATGAATGGTAAGCGTTATTATACATTTCGCCGTAAAGATATACAATTTTTCGCTTTAGATACTAATAATAATGCAGACTGGAAAAATCAGTTACCTTGGTTAGAAAAAGAATTAAGTAATAGTAATGCCCCGTGGAAGATAGTATTTGGACATCATCCGATTTATTCATCGGGTGTGTATGGAAGTAATGAAGCTTTTATCAAAACTTTCACCCCCATGTTTAAGAAATATGGAGTCCAACTTTATATCAATGGACATGAACACAGTTACGAACGCACTCGCGCCATTGATGGGACAACTTATTTAATTTGCGGTGCTGGTGCGGGTAATCGTCCTGTAGGGCGATCGCAATGGACAGAGTATTCCACCAGTGACTTAAGTTTCGCCACCTATGAAGTTTACCCTGATCGCATAGAAGTGAGTGCGATCGCTACAAATAATCGTATTTTTGACAAAGGAGTGATTAGGAGGGTTTAGGGACTGGGGACTGGGGACTGGGGAAAGGAAGAAGCTATTGACCAATTACCAATTACCAATTACCAATTACCAATGATGACTAATGACCAATGACTAATGTAGTATCTACATTACTAGTTACATCAAGCTTCCTCCTACAACAATGTCAGAGCATCTTACGCTTCCAACAACTAAGCCTCATATTCCGCATTTTTCTTCTGGCCCCTGTGCAAAACGCCCTGGTTGGTCTGTGTCTAGTCTGCAAAACGCCTGTGTGGGTCGTTCCCACAGGTCTGAAGATGGTAAGGCTAGATTAGCAGACGTTATTGAACGTTCTAAAAAAATTCTCGGTTTACCTGCTGATTATCGTTTGGGTATTGTCCCGGCTTCTGATACTGGGGCTGTGGAAATGGCCTTGTGGTCACTACTGGGACAAAGACCTCTAGATATTTTGGCTTGGGAAAGTTTTGGTCAAGAATGGGTTAAGGATGTTGTAGATGAGTTGAAGTTACCCGATGTCCGCCTGTTGAAAGCACCCTATGGCAATTTACCTAACTTAGATGAAGTTGATTTTAACCATGATGTGGTGTTTTTATGGAATGGCACTACTTCTGGTGTGAGAGTCCCCAATGGTGACTGGATAAAAGACGATCGCCAAGGTTTAACTATCTGCGATGCGACATCTGCGGTGTTTGCAATGGATATTCCTTGGGAAAAAATCGATGTGCTGACTTATTCTTGGCAAAAAGTGTTAGGTGGAGAAGCCCAGCATGGTATAATTGTCCTGTCTCCCCGTGCGGTGGAAAGACTGGAAACCTATCAACCAGCTTGGCCTATACCGAAAATTTTCCGCTTATCCCAAAAAGGCAAACTGATTGAAGGTATATTTAAGGGTGATACCATCAATACACCATCGATGTTGTGTGTAGAAGATGCCTTAGATGCTTTGATTTGGGCTGAAAGTATTGGTGGTTTGTCTGGGTTGATTAGTCGGAGTGAGGGTAATTTAGCTGCGATCGCCAAATGGGTGGAACAAAGCAACTGGGCAGATTTCCTCGCTGAAAAGCCAGAAACTCGTTCTTGTACTTCCATTTGCTTAAAAATTGTCGATGCAGCTTTTGCTAGCTTGAGTGCAGAAGACCAAGCCAAGTTTGCCAAGAAACTCGCCAAACTGCTAGAAAAACAGCAAGTAGCTTATGATATTGCACCTTATCGTGCAGCACCCCCAGGGCTGCGGATTTGGGGCGGCGCTACAGTAGAAACTGCCGATATTGAAGCCTTGCTTCCTTGGTTGGATTGGGCTTATGCAACGGTCAAATCTGAATTTGCGCCTGTAGCTTGAGGTAATTCGTAATTCACGTCTAATGTGAATTAAAATCTTGTAATTGGATAGACATTTGTAGGGGCGGGTAATCAAATATCATCAACAATTAACGATGATCCCGGTGAACCCGCCCCTATCGAGTCTCATTCCCTCCCTGCATGGGCTATTGTTTGGATAATAAAGGTTTTTCTAATTCACATCAGGCGTAATTCGTAATTACGAATTACGAATTACAATCTAGCTTAGATTACTTTCAGAGATAAATGCTTGCTCAATTCAAGTACAAAAAGCGATCGCTGACTCTTCGCGCACAGTGATAGCTTTTTTTCTGTATGATTAACTCTACACGAAACTTAATATACGTAACATTTAAATTAATAAAATTTAGAATTTTATATATGTATCTGACAAAGCGACCAAGCTAGTTAATTTGTATAGGTCACAGGGCTAAGTGTTTCGTTTTTGATTACCAATTACTTTTGAACCAGTCTATACCAAATCAATGGGATGTCTGCGACAATGCCTTCTGCATCTATGCGTATTTGTTGACATCTACTTCTTTACCAATGCAATAGAATGTTGCAAACATTTTTGAATTAGTCTAATTTTGTAGAGAGACTACTTTATTGATATTATTTATTTAGCGATTATTATCAGTTATATTTACTCCGAAAAAAAATTATTTATCGAGAAATTTAGATATATTTATTTGCAGAATTACTTGATTGATAGTTTTACATATATTCACAAGGTAATAAAATTATGCCTCGTAAACTCCTAGAACTGAATACAGAGGATGGCGAAACCATTTTGGTAGCAGTTGATATACCAGATGTATCAGTGGGTCGTGTATCGGCTCCTGGGGATTTGCCCATAGAAAAAGTAGAGGCGAGCTTTGATGCAGTGAGAGATTTAATTGTTCAAGGGTGTCGCCCAATTACAAAAGCATTTCGGACATTGCAGCAAGAATCGCAACCCATGAGTGGAGAAGTTGAGTTTGGAGTGAATTTTACGGCCAAAGGCTCAGTCTATGTAGTCGAATCTACTGGACAAGCCTCACTTAAAGTGAAAATTACATGGAATCTAGCACCAACAGTAAATAAGTAATAAATTAATGAATTTTTATGAGTTGGGATTTAGTAAAAGCTTGTACAGTGGCGATCGCTACTCCAGAAGGTAATATCCAAGGTACGGGCTTTTTTGTTTCACCTACAGGACATTTACTCACCTGCGCCCATGTAGTTGAGTCAGTGGGTGGTTGGGAAAAAGTCCGAATCAATGGTCAGGGTGTTAAGTTAATTTATTTGGGCGATCGCACTAGCGATGATTTTGCCATATTGCAATTACCTGATTATCAAGGTAAATCAGTACCCGTAGCTTTAAATTTTCAGCCAATGGATCGATTTTTGTCTATTGGCTATGGACGGACGGATTTTCCTCTAGGCGCTTCCATTGATGGCACAATCACTGACATTAACCCTCAGTCCGTATTTGGTAATCTACCAATGCTGCGATTGCGTGTTAAGGCTAATTCCCAACAGGTACAAGGGGGTTACAGTGGTTCACCTGTGTTTAATGCGGAAACTCAAAGAGTCATTGGACTAATTGCGGCTCACGACTATACAGAAGGCGCATTAGCTCTACCATTATCGACAGTGTTAGAAAAATGGTCAAATCTGTCAACATTTATGGATATTCACCCTCAGATACCACCATTACCACCAGCTAGCAAAACTGCCAGAGTTTTCATTAGCTATCGCAGTCAAGATCCTGATTTGAGCCTTGCCCAGCATTTCTATGAAGCTATCAAAGCGGCTGGACATGAAGTATTCATGGCGGCCGAGTCTATTTCTTTAGGGGAAAACTGGCCTCAACGTATTGATAGAGAATTAGAACTGTGTGATTATTTCTTACTGCTGTTGTCTCCACAATCAGCAACCAGTGAGATGGTGACAGAAGAAGTGAGACGAGCAAAACAGTTGCAGAATTTACGTTCTGAACATAAACCATCAATTTTGCCCATTCGCGTCAACTTTCCCTGGAATGAACCACTCAATTATGATTTGCGGGGTTATCTAAATCAGATTCAGCAGCGAGAATGGAAGTCTTCTGCGGATACTTCTAGAATTTTGCAGCAAGTCTTGAGTTTACTCGCAGGTGGTGAGGAAGTTGAAGATTTGACCCATCACTCAGAGGAGAAAATCATCCTTCTGCCTTCAGCTGCACCCATGCCAGTAGCAGAACCAGAATTACCTGAAGGACAGGTTGAATTAGCTTCAAAGTTTTATATTGAGCGTCCTCCTATCGAATCTCGCTGCTACGAAGAAATTTTCAAGCCAGGTTCTCTCATTCGGATTAAAGCACCTCGGCAAATGGGTAAAACCTCGCTCATGGCGCGGATTCTTCATCAAGCTTCACAACAAAATTATTTAACTGTGCCTTTGACCTTTCAGTTGGCAGATGGAAAGGTTTTTGCTGATCTGGATAAGTTTCTCAGGTGGTTTTGTGCCAGTGTAGGACGGCGGTTAAGGATACCCAACAAATTAACTGATTACTGGGACGAAATTTTTGGGAGTAAAGATAACTGCACTGCTTATTTTGAAGAGTATCTCTTGACAGAAATCAACCAACCGCTAGTGTTGGGATTGGATAAAGTTGATTGTGTGTTTGATTATCCCAAAATTGCTGCCGACTTTTTTGGGCTACTACGTGCTTGGCATGAGGATGGAAAAAATCGGGAAATTTGGAAGAAATTGCGGTTGGTAGTGGTGCATTCCACCGAAGTTGATATTCCGTTGAATATCAACCAATCGCCGTTTAATGTGGGCTTGCCAATTGAATTACGGGAATTTAACTCCCAACAAGTACTAGATTTAGCAAAAAGACATGGACTGAATTGGAGTTTAACCCAAGTCGAACAGTTAATGTCCATGATAGGAGGGCATCCCTATCTTGTTCGGGTGGCACTTTATCAAATTGCCAGAAAGGATATTACACTCGATTCATTATTGGAAACAGCGCCCACAGAAGCAGGGCTTTATGGAGATCATTTACGATTGCATCTGTTGAAATTAGAAGAGCATCCCGAATTAGCTGCTGCAATGAAGAAGGTCGTTGCCGCTAGTAGCCCAGTTCGTTTGGAGTCGAGAGAATGGTTTAAATTACAAAGTATGGGCTTGTTAAAGCTGCAAGGAAATGATGTTATGCCACGTTGCAATTTGTATCGTCAATATTTCCGCGATCGCTTGAGGGTTAGCCAATGAATACACCAGCAAACCCAAGCTACAAATATCAAGTGGGGGGGAGTTTACCAAATGATGCTCCCAGTTATGTTAAGCGTCAAGCCGATGATGACTTATATAAAGCATTGAAGGCTGGAGAGTTTTGTTATGTTTTAAATTCGCGGCAGATGGGTAAATCTAGCTTGCGAGTGCAAATGATGCAACGGTTGAAAGCAGAGAGCATAGCTTGTGCTGCCATTGATTTTTCAATTAGAGACACCGAATTAAATCAATGGTATGCAGGTTTAATCAAAAGGTTAGCAAGTAGTTTCAACCTTTCCAGTAAATTCAATGTAGGGACTTGGTGGCGTGAGCGAGAAATTCTTTCTCCTTTACAAAGATTGAGAGAGTTTATAGATGACGTGTTACTGGTAGAGATTCATCAAAAAATTGTCATTTTTTTAGATGAAATTGATAGTCTTCTAGGCTTAGACTTTCAAGACGATTTTTTTGCCTTTATCCGTGCCTGTTATAATCAACGCGCTGACCAGCCAGAATACAAACGCCTTACTTTTGCTCTGTTTGGGGTAGCGACACCCTCAGATTTGATTCGAGATAAAAACCGCACTTCATTTAATATTGGTCGAGCAATTGAATTAACTGGTTTCCAGTTAGAAGAAGTTGAACCTCTAGCTAAGGGATTAGAGGGGAAAGTTAGCAATCCCCAAGCAGTGATAAAGGAGGTTATATATTGGACGGGTGGACAGCCTTTTCTCACTCAAAAGCTTTGTAAACTGATCTGGGCTGGTATGCTAACACAGGGAGTTGAGGAATTGGTGCGATCGCATCTAATTGAAAATTGGGAATCCCAAGATGATCCAGAGCATTTGCGGACAATACGCAAGCGGCTTCTAGACAATGAAGATGATGCCAGAGTGCTACTGGGACTATACCAGCAGATTTTGCAGCAAGAGGAAATACCAGCTGATGACAGTGACGAACAGATAAAGTTACGCCTCACAGGACTAGTTGTCAAACGTCAAGGTAAGTTAAAAGTCTACAATCGCATTTATCAAGAAGTTTTTGGACAAAGCTGGGTGAATCAGGAGTTAGCAAAGCTACGACCACCTGGTTACAGAGAAAGAATAGCAGCTTGGTTAGCATCCGACTGCAAAGATACGTCACAGCTTTTGCGTGGGGATGATTTAAAACAGGCACAAAGTTGGGCAGACGGAAAAAAGCTGAGTAAAGAGGATGAAGATTTTTTTAATGCTAGCCAAAAGTTTTACGTGCAAGAATTAGAGGTAGCTAGAGACTCACGTAATTTTAAATTTAGAAATGGGCAAGCCTCCTCAGTTTCTGAATTGATTAGTTTGTGTGACAAATATCCTCAAGAAGCAGAAGAATACCTATTCGACGAGAGTTTTGCAGCTTGGATTATTGCTAATTTTGGAAGAGCAGATTTAAGAAATCTTGCAAATAAATTTTTAAATTCTCATAGAAAAGAAAAACGTAAAGGCTTAGAACTATTTATTCGAGAACTTTGTAAAGATGTTGATATTGCGCCTTATCCAAAAATATCTATAAAACCGAATGGGCAAAACATTGGTGAAATCCCGCTTGGAACAAAACAGAATATCTCATTTGAAATTAGTAATAATGGGCGTGGCTTTGCCTGGGGATCTGTAACGCTAAGAGGAAATCTTCCAGGCATAACTTTACCTGAACAATTTGATTCTTCTAATAGAAAATTTGAAATTCATTTAGATACAGTACAGGTTCAACCAGGGAACTATCAAGGTGAGATTACTATTCATTTAGAAGGTATCTCAGATCCTTGCCGGATTCCTTTACAATATAAAGTCAAAGAACTCCAAGTATCTGTAGAACCAAAAGTATTAAACTTAGGAGTGCTTCAACATGGTAGGCATTCCAAGAAGGGCTTAGTCAAAGTTACTTGCGAACCCTCTAATGGGAGGATTAAGGGGAATGCTTTCACAGGAAAACCTTTTCTTGAAGTAACACCATCTAGTTTTGAAGGCTCATCTTTAGAGTTTGATTTAAACATAGATACAACACAGCTAGAAGATGGTAAACATAAGGAAAAAATTATTTTAAAAACTAATAGTGGTCATTATGAAATTTTAGTTAATTTTACCAAACCTGTGAGATGGGACATCATTACTAAATTAACTGCCGGGCTGGGTGCGGCTACAAGTTTAGTAATGTTTTTAATTCGCATGATTTTAGGTAGGTACTTATCAGTAGGGCTTGAGGATAGTTGGATTTTTTCATATCCATCTGAAGTTAGTGAAGCTTCTTTTTCACAAAGAATCCCCCCTCTGAGTATATTTGGTATACTCCAGCCAATTCCTATTCCATTGGTACAGTTAGTATGTTCAATATTTGGTTTTTGCTTCATAGGTTTATTTATTAGTTTTTTGTATAGAAAAATAGATACATTTAGATATTTTACTAACGGACTGCTGAGAAATTTTTATAATAAAAATTTTTCTAATAAAATAATACCTATAATATTGTTATGGTTATTAATATTATCATTAAACAATGTCGCAATTTACTTATTGTTAATGCCGGATTTTTGGCAAAAGGTATTATCAGTTATTTTAATCTGTATCCCTATTAGTTTAATTTATTTTTATTTACTTGAAGGGAATTTATTAGGGGCTTGTGTATTATGGATAGTATTATACTTAGTATCATTATTGTGTTGGTGGTTACTAGGATTTATTATTTACTGGCTAGTCAGCATCTTTGCATGGATTGGTTCTAGCTTGATAGTTTTTACTGATACAACTACTAATCTGATTAGATTAATTGACATAGAACAGCCTGCAATTGGATGGTTATTGCTAGGTTTATTAATAGGCGCTTTTTTAGGACTAATTCGGGCTTTAAAGTTCCTAAGACAATATTCTTGGTTGTCTAAAGTTTATAAAATTAGTATCGCTACAGCTTTGATAATAGGATTAACTTCCTTGTGGGCATGGAAAATAAAACCTCATTCAGATTATTTTCCTAATATTGTTTTGCAACAAGATAAAGAAATTTATATAAAGTCCCAACCTTTAAATGAAGGAGGTGAAACAAATCATTTTCAAACATATATATGGGTTGATCAAAACAATGAACTAGTCAACTTTGATGTCTCTGCAGATGCCCGAAATATAGAAGAGTCTCATGACACAGAATTTGGTCTAGTGGCTCGATATAACCAATTTAGTAATGGTAAAGGTTTTTATTACTTGCTTATTCGATCCAATGGCGAGTTTGCAATGGGAAAATTAATGGAAGATATAAACTGGGAGGAGAAAATTAAATGGCAGAAGTCTACTGCTATTAAGCAAGGCATTAATGCTAATCAATTGAGAATAGTTTGTGATGATAAAAAAGTGATTGGATGGATTAATAAACAAAGAGTAGGGATGTTTGAAGATGAATCTTACACTTCTGGACAAGTTGGGTTTATTTCAGTACCAAGAAGTAAGGTAGCAGTCCGCATATATTTTGATAATTTCATCTTGAAGACAAAAGTCTAATAGAAAAACATCATCCTGCTCATATATTCACAGCTACCTTACCCCCGAAAACTCACCGCCAACAGATAGCCTGCAATCCTGGTTAACTCGTAATCATCTGACGGTAGAGGAATTGTGCGATCGCCTGATTCATGAAAGCGAAAATAATTTCATGTACCTGACTCACACAATCAACGCCATACTAGAGGATAGCTACCCCCAAGAGCCACTACCCCCGGCGTTAGAAACATATTACCAACAACATTGGCAAAAAATGCAGCTTCCCGATTTGTCTGGTGTCGCTTGGGGAGTGCTGCGGATATTGACTGCTGACGAACAACCAACATCAGCTTCGGCGATCGCGCAAATTCTCGATGAAGATGAATATGAGGTGGAAGAAGTGCTAGAAAATTGGTATGAGTTCCTACAACGGCAACAAGTTGACGGCGAAACCTATTACAGCCTGTACCATTCCAGCTTTAGGCTGTGGTTAGCAAAACAAATCAGTAACTCGTAATCAAGAAAATAAGAGTATGCCAAAGGGTATTGAATTTGCCAAATGCGACAGATAATGTGCGAATGAACAAACAAAAAAGGCTTGACCAAGCCAAGCCTTTATGTATACCAAGCATTTACTACACCAATTATAATTTAAACCTTCTATGACTTAAGTTCATCTACCTTTAGACTGTAGGCAAATTTCCTGAAAACTGATATGTATTACCTGACTACATACAAAAAAGGTTTGGTTTTTGACCAAATCTTGATAATTGCTGTGCTTAACAACTTATTAATTCAATCTAATATAGGACTTACGCAAGTGTCATAATCAAACTAACTGTAGGGTGCGTCAGCCCCAATAATTTTGTACAAATTCAAGAATTTTCTTCATCTGACGCACCCTACTATTGTGCCTTTTGTATTTAACTGATAACTGATAACTGTTCACTGTTCACTGTTAAAAAAGAAAACCCTGGCTTACACTCCAGGGTAAACACACGTTTTTCAGGCATTAACAGATAAAATATAACTTTTTACTCTTTTCCTTACTCCCATCTAAAGAAAGATTTGATATGAATCAACCTGTGTTTGGGAAGTGATCATAGTTATAGAAAATTGCATAATTATTGCTGGAGTAATTAATGCGATTTTTTCTAAAAAAATTTATAAAATAGGCTTGGACGTGAGCCAAGCCCATACATACCAAGAGTTTACCATACATTCCTAATTTAACTTTGCTATTACTTTAGTTCATCTATCTATAGATGGTGTACCTACCTGCAATTGAGTATAAAAAAATAAATATAATATTTCCTATTGTTTGTTCGCGCCCGAATTCAATAATCAAATCTGACTACTGTGTGCGCCTGTGTCGTGGGATTGATGTGCTTCATTCCTGGTTATTGAGAAGATATGTAAGAACTTAACTTGCATTCCTATGACAGATATAGCTCTACCTGGAACTCTCCAAAGTGTTCTCAATAAATATAGCGAACCTGATGCTTTATTTTCTGCTTTGTTGCCAATGCTTGGGCAAGTGTTAAAGTGCGATCGCTGTTTTTTGTACCTGCGACATCCAGACACAACATTAGGTCGAATTACTCACTGCTGGCGGCGTAATCCCGACATCCCAGATATTGGTAGTCCTGAATGGGAATTAGAACCGCCATCACTACCACAAGAAGACCCTATGTTTGCGGCTGCGTTGCGGACAGATCCTTCCATTTACGTTGAGGATGTGGAAACCGCAGATCCTACTGTGCTTAACAAGGAGTTTGAACGCAAAAGTTTTGGTCATCGAGCGCTGATTCACGCTCATTTATGCCACAATGGTCAACTCTGGGGAGTTTTACAACCTTGTATTTTTGGTAGAAGTCGTGTTTGGTCAGACTCAGACCGTGCTATTGTGACTCAACTAGAAACTAAACTAGTACCTTTAGTTGTGGAATATGTGAACAAGTCAATAGTTAATAGTCAATAGTTAATACTTCACAGCCTCTGATTTTTGTTAGAGTAATCACCAATGACCAATGACTAATGACTAATGACCAGTAAGTATATAAGTAAGTAAATACCAAGTAGCCGGGTACTTGCTACTTAACATCGGTTAACTTTGATTTTGATTTTACCGACAGAGCTAGCAACTTTTTCCAAGCTCTAGCTGTTTCTATTTCCGGCTAGTGAGAGTAGAGAATTTTTGCTTTTGCATAGGCAAGTTGATACATTTATGCTGTCTAGTATGGGTTGAATGCCTTATTTGCTGTACATCTTGCCGTTTCCATCGACTAAATATAGCCCCATAGCTTGGGAAAAAGTTGTACCTTCCACATATATTTAGATGATACCTGGATGGCATATATCTTTATAGAATGCAATGGAATGAGATAAAGTTTACTCTAACAACAGCTAGATATATATATTATGACTAACTCAATTGTTTAATTAAGACAAATACCTTACTCTATTACTAATGATGTTTAAACTACTCCAACTAGTAGCTGGGCAATTCTTGCCTACATCATAGTTTTCAGGGAGTGTATTAACAAGAAAAAATAGATGAATGCTGACTATTTTTTTAACCAAGGATTATCCGATAACTTATCGAGAGAATATCAAAGAACGGTAACAGGTGGTACTAAGCCCAGCAATCGCAAGGCTGATGCAGAAAATTATTGTAAACGAGGTATCACTTTTAGCCGTGACCTGAAGGATTATCAAGGGGCGATCGCCTTTTTTAATCTGGCAATAGAAATTAAACCCAATTATGCCGAAGCCTATTATCATCGGGCAAATGCTCGTTATTGTCTAGCAGACTTTACAGGAGCGATCGCAGATTATGACCGCGCCTTACAAATAAATCCTACATTCGCAGAATATTATTATTGTCGAGGTAATACTTACTTGGCTCAAGGTAACTATGACCGAGCCATTACAGACTATATCAGCACTATTGAGTTTGACCCTCTGTTAGCTAGTAATATAAATGAAGATATTGCACAAGCTTATTATTACCGGGGTGTGCAGAACAGCGATCGCGGCAATTATCAAGAAGCAATCACAGATTTACAGCAAGCTTTACAATGGCATCCTTATTTCGCCGCAGCTTACAGCATTCGCGGCAATATTTACTATAACTTGGGAGAATATCGTCAAGCGATCGCCGACCACGAACGAGCAATACAACTAGACCCCAACCTAGCAGAAGCCTACCAAAATAGAGGTAATGCACACTATGCCTTGGGAGCCTATCAACAAGCCATTGCCGATTACAACCGCGCCATAGAAATTGACCCCAAGCAAATGGGAGCCTATTATAATCGCGGCGTAATTAGTTTCTGTCTCAACGATTATCACCAAGCCTTCGCCGACTTCAACCAAGTCTTAAAATTTAACCCCAATGATGCCCAAGCATACTATCAACGGGGGCTAATTTACGAGGCTTGGCAAGATGATCACCAAGCCTTAGCAGACTATAACCAAGCATTACAACTCAACCCTGACCTAGCGGTAGTGTATGGTGTCCGCGCCAATATCTACCGCCAACTAGGAGACTACCCCAGCGCCTTAGCTGATAGTAATCGCTTAGTGGAACTAGAACCCAACTTCGCCGCCGGATATTGCGATCGCGCCACATCCCGGCGGTGCTTAGGCGATTATCGGGGCGCAATTACCGATTACAATCAAGCCTTACAGCTGAATCCTCATCTTTCTCAAGCTTATTACGGTCGAGCCATTGCCCACGAAGCCCTACAAGACTTGATGGGAGCCATAGCAGATTATACCCAAGCCATCCGCATATCCCCTGATTATGCCCCAGCTTACTGTAATCGAGGCAATGCCCGCCGCCAATTAGGAGATGTCAAGGGAGCCGTAACAGACTACAATCAAGCCTTGAAAATCAATCCCCAACTGAGCGAAGCCTACTATAATCGTGGTTCCTTGTATTACGACCAACAAAACTATAGAAGTGCGATCGCCGATTATACCCAAGCCTTGCAACTACAACCTGAATCTGCCAGATATTACAGCGATCGCGCCCACGCCCACTATGCCTTACAAGATTATCAAGAGGCAGTAGCAGATTACACTCAAGCAATTGCCATCAATCCCAGTTATGCAGAAGATTGGTACAACAGAGGGCGTAGTTATTTACTCTTAGGATACTTGGAAGAAGCCCTAGCAGACCTCAACCAAGCCCTGAAGTTTCAACCCCATTGGGCTTCAGCCTATCTCCTACGAGCTGATATACTCCGTAATCGTGGAGACTATCAAAGTGCGATCGCCGACTTTCAAAAATCTGCTGACCTATATTCTCAAGAAGGTAATATCCAAAGCTATCAGCAAATCCTCGAAATCATCGCCGGGCTTCAGTAATCATCTGTTGATAGTTGACAGTTAACCGTCAACAGTCAACAGTCAACGTTACCCTGAATATAGTATAGTCTGCTGTGATAGTGCCATCTGTTTAGTCGATATTTCAGGAGTTTTGGGAATGACCGTTTCAGCAGACCCCGTGACGTTGATGAAGCAAGAAGTCGGTAAAGCCGCCGCCGCCTTGGTAAAATCCGGCTCAATAGTCGGGTTAGGTACAGGGTCAACTACAGCATACACGATTCAGTATTTAGGCGATCGCCTCAAGTCTGGTGAACTGACAGATATCGTCGGTATTCCTACCTCATTTCAGTCAGAAGTGCTAGCCAAGCAATACGGCGTTCCTCTCACCACCCTTGACGCTGTTGATCACATTGATATTGCCATTGATGGAGCTGATGAAGTTGACCCCCACAAAAATTTAATTAAAGGTGGTGGCGCAGCCCACACCCGCGAAAAAGTAGTTGATTACTTAGCCAATCAATTCATCGTCGTCGTAGACAGTGGTAAATTAGTAGACCGCTTAGGTTCTGTGTTTGCAGTACCAGTAGAAGTCATCCCAATGGCTATTACCCCAGTTACCAACGCAATTAAACAACTAGGCGGTAAACCAGAACTGCGTATGGGTGTGAAAAAAGCAGGCCCAGTCATCACCGACCAAGGTAACTTTGTCCTAGATGTACGATTTGATTCAATTGACGACCCAGTTAACCTAGAAAAAACCTTAAATAACATTCCTGGGGTTTTAGAAAATGGTATCTTCGTCAACTGTGCAGACATCGTATTAGTAGGCGAAGTCAAAGACGGTCAACCACTAGTAAGACAGCTTTAAGGTGAATAGAAAATTTTAGTTTAGAAATTCCTCTGTTACCTATTAACTCTGTGCCTCCGTGGTTTAATAAATTATTTTTTACCACAGAGACACAGAGAGCAAAATCTCTTAATGAGGGAATTTTCAATTCGTATTACCCAACAGACCGCTTAATAGAACCATCAGCATATAATTCTAACGGCACTAACTCGACCTTGCCATTAACTTTTACATGAGAATAAACTAGTTTCACCAGAGGAGCTTGATTTTCGTTGTAACGCAAAGACATAATAAATCTCCTTTCATACTATTTGTATTGATGAAAAGATAGTGATATCTACAATCTAGTAATTAACTTTTACTAACTGCTTAGTCTTAGGATTGATTATTTTCCCTTCTTTAGTATTAACAGATATATTGTAAAGAATAGGTATAAATTAAACTAAGCAATGATGAAGTTTGACAAAAAACATAAAATGTGTGTCTAAAACTGTATTTCTACGTAATAGTTCACTTAGTTACACGCTTTTGGAACACACCTAAGTACAAGTATGTAAATTATTCAGCTTTGATAAGTAATTTCAGCTTCCTGTGGAATTATCAAAAATAATGGGTAATCTCAATAGTAACTACATATTTACTTGTTATTTGAGTGGCCCTAATGATAGAAATCCTAGCGACACTTTCTGCTTCTGCGGCCGCAGGAATCAGAATAGGCGTACCTTTATTGATTATGGGACTGTTGCAGGGAAGTAACTTTTGGTCAAACGTTCCAGTTTTATCCAATATTTCCTCACCCGTTCTGTTGGGCTGTTTGATTAGTTGGTCATTAGTAGAATTATTTGCTTCCAAAAAACTGTGGGGACAAAGAATTTTACAAATAATTCAATTATTATTATCTCCCCTTGTAGGGGCAATCATGGGTTTAGCCGTAGCTTCAGCTACAGCAACCCCACATTGGCTAATTATATTAATTGGCAGTTTACTAGCTTTAGTTCTTCAATTAGTGCAAGTCGGCTGGTTTTATCGCTTGCGTGGTTTGCCACTTTGGGCTGTTTTTCTGCAAGATACCTTGTGTATAGCTTTAGTGCTTTTTGCCTTTGATGCACCTTGGCAAGGAGGCGTAATTGCTTTAATTCTGTTGTGGTTTGCAGTTCGTAGTGCTAAAGTATGGTATCGATGGTATCACAAGAAGGTGTAGATTGGGGACTGACTTGATAGTAAATATTAAGTAGGGTGTGTTACGGCTATGTAAGGATTTGAGCGTTGGCGAAATGAGGAATTAGCCGTAACGCACCAGCAAATACGGTGCGTTAAGCTCTGCTTTAACGCACCCTAATGGGGTGACCGGACTAAAATGTGGCAATAGATTTGAGAAAAATCGAACGCAGATGAACGCAGATGATAGATTGGTATTGCACTATTTTAGGTTAGACAGGCCACTACAATTTCAGGTTTACTGTCCCCAGTCCCCTTTTATTCAAAGCAATTAATACACTTGAAACTGAGCTAAACCGTAAGGGATTTCTCGACTGAAGCCGACATGACCGCCAGCTAATTCATAACCAAAGGTACTCTTGGAAGGATAAGGATATCCAAATGCCAAATCTGTCAGGGCGATTTCTAGGGTGCTTCCAGGGGCTACTGGTTGAGCGAAGTTAATTCTCACTTTCTCACCTTCTCTGGTGACGTTAGCTTGAATGTTTTGACCAGATTGATCTGTAACTGTGATATTGTCGCCTATACCAATATAGTCTGGTGGCAAGATTGTTACATAGGCTAAAGGCTGACTACCTGTGTACAAACTAATGTAATTAGCATCACGTAATGCACTTGTATTCGTGAACTACCCACACTGACCTGACGGTACAGTGTGGGCTTCCAACTTCACAGAAGATTGCCTCATCTTGGATTTGCGTCCGCGAATTGGTCTTACATCCTCTCCATTGGCGTTAGCCTCCCCCGTCCCAGAGGAGGACAGCATTCTGATACCTTCTGCTCTAATATTTATCGCAGCATTACCGTCCCTGTCGTGATGAGTGCCGCAACTAGGACAAATCCAAGTTCTTGCCTCTAGTGGCAACTCCGAAATCTGGTAATGACAATTAGAGCAAAGTTTGGAACTGGGGAACCATCGATTTATCTCTATCAAATTTCCACCACTATGCTCTAATTTGTAGCCTAGAAAGTTGACGAAGGCTCCCCATCCCGTATCAGATATAGATGCAGCTAGTTTATGGTTACGAACCATGCCCTTGACGTTTAGATTTTCGACTACTACCACTTGATTATTGTCTACTATCTTTCTTGATAGTTTGTGTAGATAGTCTTGGCGGACATTGCTAACCTGTTCATATACCCTAGCGACAATCTTGTTAGCTTTTTTGCGGCGATTACTACCTTTATTTTTTCGTGCAGCAATGCGTTGTTTTACGGCTAATTTCTTTTCATATCTAGATAGATGCCTTGGGTTGGGATATTTGGAAACTTTCTCACCATCATAGGTGATTGCAAAATCCTTGATTCCTAGATCAATTCCAATAACTTTACCGTCATTACTTGTTGTAGGATAATCAACTTCTCCTGTTGGAGACGCTACGCGAACGTATTCCATCAGAACAGAAGCGTAATACTTACCCGACGGACATTTACTCACGGTTACTGTTTTGATTGTTCCGTCAAGTGGTCGATGTATTTTAGCTTTGACAACACCCAATTTACCGGGGAACTTCAAAGCATCATCAACTTGCTTTACTTTCTGTGGATATTGAATTGATTGGCGATGATGTTTTGATTTGAATCTAGGGTATTTTGCTCTACCCTCAAAAAAGTTTTGATAAGCACGACTAAGATTGAGACTCACAGATTGCAAAACTTGTGAATAACATTCTCCTAGCCATTCCGTTTCCATTTCTTTTTTGAGCTTTGGCAACAAAGAATTTAACCCAGACTGAGACAAACCCTTGCCAGTTGCTTTATAGGTTTCAATACATTGATTCAACCCATAATTCCACCACCAACGCGCACATCCAAAGTGTTGAGCTAACACCTGAATTTGCTCATCTGTGGGGTACAACCTGACTTTTACGGATTGTCGTTTCATCTAGATTTTTCCAATTCTCGACCTATTACTATTATATACATATTGCAGTAACAATGTTCAATAAATATTTGGCTACTCCTCATATATCTCCTCTCCCGCCTTACGGCATTGATCGGAGATACAATCGTCGCAGCCCGCCTTATATCCCGCCACTGATTCAGAGTACCAAATTCAGTGGGGGACTTACGGCGATTCAGTTAATTTTAGGCGCACCCATGCTAGCGTCGGCTGAGGGTGTTGTTTGTTGAATCTGAGTTTCTGGTTGAACTCCCGGTGTCTGAGTTCCTGGTGTTTGAGTTCCTGGTGTTTGGCGTTCTCCTGGTGTTTGAAGTTCTGGTGATTGAGTTCCTGGTGTTTGTGGAGAATCCTGTGTTTGGGCTACAACTGGTAGACTAGTTGCAGCGATCGCTAAACTCATTGTTGATAACCAAATTAATCTCTTCATTTCAATCTCCTCGTAAATACACTCAATCGGAATTAATGCCAATTCGCCATGAAGAAATTCAGATGTAGCTAGAATTTCCAGGGCTACATCTGTTGCTTAATTTTGGAGAATTGGAATAACGCAGTTTATAAGCCAAATTAATTCCAATTTAGGAAATTTCAGCGCTCAATACGTCCTGCTAATGGGATATTTCCGTTGTTATTGTTAAGCCTTTATTCCTACCTTTTGAAGGAATTTCTCCTATTCATGAGGCATAAAAAATCGGGCATTGATGAATATTCAATGCCCGATTTTCAATTGTAATCAATATTTTACTGTTGTGAAAATTTCTGGCGATCGCTATTTTCTCATTACTGCAAAAGTCCTACCATGTGTAGTAGACCATGACCTGTAATCAGCTCAATAATCAAAGCAATAAACCCTAACATGGCAATACGACCATTCCAAACTTCTGCGCTAGTGGTCATACCCCATTCCCAACTTTCAGGCGGATACATTTTCACCCTTTTCTTCATTTGGGCGGCTTGGGAAAGCTTAAAGCTGGGTTGGTTGAGTGCATCAATTACTAAGTCCGCCAAAGCTTTAATAAATACCGGATGGGTATTGGGTGCGGGTACACGCCGGAAATTATGAATCCCCGCTTCCTCAGCTATTTCTCGATACTCAATGTCAATTTCCTGTAATGTCTCGATATGTTCGGAGACGAAACTGATAGGTACAACGACTAAATCCTTTACGCCTTGTGCGCCTAGTTCCTTGAGTGCATCTTCAGTATAAGGTTGCAGCCATTCAACAGGGCCGACGCGACTCTGGTAAGCTAAGGTATGGGGGTTGGGACGATTGAGAGTTTGCATAATTAATGCAGTACATTCTTCAATCTCTTGTTGATAGGGGTCGCCAGCTTCCTCAACGTAGCTTTTGGGTACACCGTGGGCGCTGAAGAACACATGAACCTCGTCAGGGTTAGGAAACTGGTCTAATTCTTGGCGAATGAGTTCCGCCATCGACTGTAAATAATTTGGCTGTTTGTACCAGGAGGGAATGACGGTATATTCAAGACGTTGTAGATTGGGGTCTTCTTGCCACAGTCTTTCTAGTAAACGGAAACTAGAACCACTGGTGCTGATGGAGAATTGGGGATATAAGGGCAGAATTACTAAATTGTCGATGTTGTCTTGAGCTATGAGAGCGATCGCTTCTTCAGTGTAAGGATGCCAATAACGCATCCCTATATAAATATTTGCCTCTTGTCCCAATTCGTGCAACTGTTGTTTTAAAGCTTCCCCTTGGGCTTCCGTAATGCGTCGCAGTGGAGAACCGCCGCCAATTTGCTTGTAGTTTTCTTGAGAAGTCTTAGTGCGCCGTGATGCAATAAACCAAGCCAGGGGTTTTTGCAACCATCGAAATGGCAGGCGTATAATTTCTGGATCAGAAAATAGATTAAATAAAAACGGCCCTACGTCCTCCAGCTTATCGGGGCCACCGAGATTGAGTAATAATACGCCTACACGACCCATAGCAGTAATTGTCCCCCAACCTTTTCAGATTTTTTACTAATGTTAACAATATATCTTTATTAAATATAAAGCTTAACAGTTAGGAATAGTACAATGGCAACAATTTTCAGAGACTTAAGTTATCGCTATCAATGGCTGTACGATGCTATCTCTCGTGTAGCCGCCCTCAGTGTGGGTGGAGAAGCCAGATTTCGGGAATTAGCTTTGCAAGGTTTAGCGATCGCGCCAAATACTTCTATCCTAGATGTGTGTTGTGGTAGTGGTCAAGCGACGCAATTCTTAGTGAAATATTCACAAAACGTAACAGGATTAGATGCTTCTCCCTTATCTTTGAGACGTGCCAGGCAGAATGTACCAGAAGCTAATTATGTAGAAGCTTTTGCGGAAAAAATGCCCTTTGCAGATAATCAGTTTGATATAGTGCATACCAGCGCCGCTTTACATGAAATGCAGCCGCAACAATTACGGGAAATTATTCAAGAAGTTTATCGAGTATTGAAGCCGGGAGGGGTGTTTACCTTAGTAGATTTTCACTCGCCAACAAATCCTATATTTTGGCCTGGGTTGACAGTATTTCTACTCCTGTTTGAAACAGAAACAGCTTGGCAGTTATTAAAAACAGATTTAGCTGGGTTATTGAGTGAAATTGGTTTGGAAGTAAATAAGTCAACCTTGTATGCAGGCGGTAGTTTACAGGTAATTCAAGCGAGGAAATAAACTTTTGTTGGTGTGGCTTTGTGGATGATGTTTTTTAAAGGGGGAGGCACAAAGTCACACAGAAGTAGACAGGACTAAAGTCCTTACTACAAACGCTACTTGATTTGTATATATAATTTTAATTGACAGATAATCATGGATAACGCAACAAGATTTTCCTTAAAAACAGAACTGCTGCAACGAGTAGAAGTATTAGGGTTACAGCAAGCCTTATTTCCCCTAACAGAAGAACCAATAGATGAAATTGTGCGGCGTTTGGAACGTATCAATCCCACAGAACACCCACTTAATTCCCAGCATCTCCCTTCGCTAGTTGGGGAGTGGCAATTAATTTACGCATCCAGGGGTACAGTAGTTACACGCCCTCTCGCATCACTGCCAAATTTTGCAGGGGGAATACAAATTAAGCGGGTGTGGCAAAACTTAGTTGCAGGCGATGTCGGAAAAGTCTTGGCTTCTAACTGTGCCATTTTAGATTTACCACTGCTGGGAGAGTGGAAAGTCCAAGCCGATGGAATGTGGATATGGGCTACAGATGAACAAACCGCCAAGGTAAGCTTTAGCTCATTTTCTGTGCAAGCTACAAAACCCTTTGGGTTGTCGGGTTGGAATTTACCAGAGTTGAAAATTCCCGTTCTAGAATTTCTGCGGAATGAGGCGGTATGGATAACTTCTTATTTAGATGAAGAAATTAGAGTCGGGCGAGGTGCAACTGGAAATTTGTTTGTGTTTCGTCGTGAGGTGAACTGAAAATTTATGATAAACTGACAAAAATATACATAGATAATGCCATTGTCACAGTAATATTATTAAGTAATCATCAAATTATTGCAATGTTTCAGTGAAACGCGACTCCATTTTCTACCAAATTTTTAAGCGATTTCCAGCGTTAATATTTGAACTAGTTGATGACCGTCCCCAGCAGGTGCAGAACTATCGATTTGAGTCAGTTGAGGTCAAAGAAACCACTTTTCGTATTGATGGGGTGTTTTTACCTCCAGAAGATGCAACACCCAGGATTATATATTTTGCAGAAGTGCAGTTTCAGAAAGATGAGACTCTTTATCATCGCTTCTTTACCGAGTCGATGATGTATTTGAACCGAAATCAATCTGAATATGATGATTGGTATTGTGTGGTAATTTTTCCCTCACTTTCTTTAGAACCAAGCGATACAAGAACTCATCGTATATTTTTAAATAGCGACCAAGTGCAGCGTATTTATTTAGATGAGTTAGGTACTTCTAATCTG
The DNA here is from genome assembly GCA_036704005.1 of Leptolyngbyaceae cyanobacterium. GTDB lineage: Bacteria > Cyanobacteriota > Cyanobacteriia > Cyanobacteriales > Nostocaceae > Trichormus. Next base: position 25,869 of record DATNQO010000119.1, read on the forward strand.
CCGATAGGCATCAGTTTAATGCAGTTGACCATTGCGGCGGAAGAGGCGATCGCACAGCAAGCGCGTTTATTAATTGAGCGGGTACAATTAGACTCAACAGAGGCACTGCGGAAAAAAGAGATAATAGACATTATCACTACAATTGCCGTTTACAAGTTTTCTTCGTTAAGTAGAGAGGAAGTAGAAGCGATGCTAGGACTGACTTTAGAGGAAACCAGGGTTTACCAAGAAGCCAAAGCTGAGGGTTTAGAACAAGGTTTAGAACAGGGTCGAGAAGAAATATTGAAAGCAGCTGTACCTTTGTTACTCAAAACAGGGATGAGTATAGAACAGATTGCTCAACAACTCAATGTGAAAATAGAGACTGTTCGCCTTGTTGCACAGCAGAACCAGGACAACTAAGCGCACGAGAAATTGGCGTTTATAAGTTTTCTTCGTTGAGTAGAGAAGAGGTGAAATCTATGCTGAAACTGACTTGAGAGTAAAGCAGGGTTTACCAAGAGGCGAAAGCTTCTGTGCCATTCGCCTCTATGTGAGGTTAAATTAAACCCATAACTGTGCGATAATGACGCTCAATTTGCTCGACTGTTTGAGATTGACGTTTACTAACCCATTCACTCAGCTTAAATAATTCTTCTCGCAATTTATCAAGGTTAATTGTAGTTACTTGACCATTAGCGACTATTTGCTTGCCGTTTACCCAAGCACTATCGACAACATTATTGGGACGACCTAAAACTAATAAACCAATGATATCTGTACGTGGTAGTAATGATAAATTGGTGAGGTCATACATGACTAAATCAGCTTGTTTGCCTACGGTAATAGAACCGAGTTGATCGGCTAAATTTAATCCTTTGACACCGCCTAAAGATGCCATTTCTACTGCTTGTCTGGGTGTAATCCACTGACGATAATCAAAGTCGGTAACGTTGTGCAGAATAGAACCAATTTTGATGGCTTCTAACAAATCTTGCGAATCATTACTTGAAGCACCATCACAACCAAAAGTGACATTTACCCCGGCTTGGCGATATTTTAATATGGGGGCAATGCCACTACCTAAGCGTAAATTACTTAAGGGGTTGTGAACAACTGTAGATTGAGTTTCGGCGAGGATGGCGATATCGGCATCATTTAACCAGACACAATGTGCTAAGGAAGTGCGATCGCCTAAATAACCAATCTGTTGAAGATGGGTAACAGCACTACAACCGTATTTTTCCAAGGCGAGTTTTTCTTGGGCTTTGGTTTCTAATAAATGAGAGTGACGACATAAATTATAGCGATCGCTTAACTCAATACACCCCTCAAATAAGGCATCAGTACACAACTGAATCCCTGTAGGTGCAACTAAAATATAAATACCTTCATCGGGACGATGAAACTGTCTCACCGCCTCCTCTATCAATTCTAAGGTGGCGACGGTGGAACGGAAAAAAGGCTCATGGGTTTGGCTAGATTCGCCAGAGGGTATCCCAGCCGTGAGAGATTCATCTTGAATTAAGGGGGCGACAAAAGCCCTGATCCCCACTTCTTTGTAAGCGCGGACTGCACTGGCGATAGTTTCTAACTCCTCCCCAGGAATCAATACGAGATGATCTACTACACTTGTTCCCCCAGATAGTAAAGTTTCTACAGCCGTACCCAAGGCGCTGAGATAAACCTTCTCTGTATCTATGTCTCCAAAATCATACAATTCCGCCAGCCATAACTCTAAGGGGTAAGCAGAAATTACCCCTCTTTGCCACATTTCCGATGAATGGGTGTGGGCGTTGACAAAACCGGGCAGTAACAGCTTATTTTGACCATCAATAGGATTACCCACAACCTCTAAATTAGGGGCAATGGCGGCGATTTTACCGTCTACTACCTGCACATCTGAGGTGGTATACCCGTCATCAGTAGCTAGTAAAACATTTTTGATAGTGAAACTCATAGCTTTTAACCTTAATTAAGTAATCACACGCTCAAGAGAATTTCAGGGTACAAAATAGTAATTGTGTTGGGCATAGCAATTTTATGGATCAGTCTTTACGCACATTGGGTATAGCGCCGAATGCTTGGCGGGTGAATCAGGCGATCGCAGATATCACTCGTCCGCAAAAGACCCCACAACCCGTTATCTTATCAACAGAAACCAAAACTCTGCGCCTCGACTTGGCAAAAACCGCCATCATTGTCATAGATATGCAAAATGATTTTTGTCACCCCGATGGTTGGTTGGCGCATATCGGCGTAGATGTGACACCAGCCCGTAAACCTATAGAACCTTTAAATATTTTACTGCCTCAACTACGTGGGGTTGGTGTGCCTGTAATTTGGTTAAATTGGGGCAATCGTCCCGACTTAATGAATATTCATAGTAATGTGCTTCATGTTTACAATCCTACAGGTGATGGGGTGGGGTTAGGCGATCGCTTACCTAAAAATGGTGCTAAAGTTCTGATGGCGGGTAGTTGGGCGGCAGCAGTCGTAGACGAACTCCAGCCATTACCAGAAGATATTTGTGTGGATAAATACCGCATGAGTGGCTTTTGGGACACACCGTTAGATAGTATTTTACGAAACCTGGGAATTACTACAATATTATTTACTGGAGTCAACGCTGATCAATGCGTCATGGTTACTTTATGTGATGCCAACTTCCTCGGTTATGACTGCATTTTATTAAAAGATTGTACTGCGACAACTTCCCCCGATTATTGCTGGCTAGCAACTTTATATAACGTCAAACAATGCTTTGGTTTTGTTAGTGATTCACAAGCAATTTTTACAGCCCTCAATCATCCTGAAGCTACAGGAGAGGATAAATAAATGCGAGCTACTCGTTGCGTAATTCCTGTTATTAAATCACCAAAGGACTATCAAGTATATCGTATTAGTCCTAACGATACAAATCGCTTAGCAATTATTTTCGATTCCACAAATGCTAATACTTCCCTCACTTGCTGCGTAGAAATTTTTGATGTCGGTGGACAAACCCCACCAAATCGTCATCAATGGGCGATAGAAATGTTTTTCGTCATCAAAGGCGAAGGAATAGCCATGTGTGATGGCAAAAAAGTAGAAATCAAAGCCGGAGATAGTTTATTAGTACCGCCTACAGGCACTCATTTAATTAAAAATACAGGCAAGACTCGCCTGTACACATTAACAATTATGGTTCCCAATGAAGACTTTGCCGAACTCATTCGTAGTGGTACACCCTTAGAGTTAGATGCAGAAGATATGGCGGTGTTGGGTAGGTTAGATGCTTTGTTAGAGGTTAGAGGTTAGAGGTTAGAGGTTAGAGGTTAGAGGTTAGAGGTTAGAGGCTAGAGGCTAGAGGTTAGAGGCTAGAGGCTAGAGGTTAGAGGTTAGAGGTTAGAGGTTAGAGGTTAGAGGTTAGAGGCTAGAGGTTAGAGGTTAGAGGTTAGAGGTTAGAGGTTAGAGGTTAGAGGTTAGAGGTTAGAGGTTAGAGGTTAGAGGCTAGAGGAAAAGGGAAAGGTGAGACTGTCTCTACTCCCTAGTCCCTAGCCCCTAGCCCCTAGTCCCTAGCCCCTAGCCCCTAGCCCCTAGCCTCTAAACCTGGGCGACAGTGGAAGCAGAAAAGCTGCGTTTTAGCATGAAGACAGCTAAGACGATACCTAAAATTGCTAACGCTGCTGTGGGATAGAAAAAACCTGTGTAACTACCGAAGATATCTCTAATTCTGCCAGCAAGTAGAGTTCCGCCTAAAGCACCTGCACCGTAGGCGGTAAAGACGATACCGTAGTTTTTGGCGTAGTCTGCTGAGGAAAAGAGAATTAAGGTGGTGGTGGGTGCGATCGCTAGCCATCCCCCAAAGGAAAAGTAAAATAGGGAAAAGGCTACTAGGTAGGTGGCTACTGCACCTTGTCCAGCTTTCAGCATCATCAACGAAGCAATTAAAACTAAGACAAAAGAGACAATTGCCCCCATCTTAGGACTAAAACGGTCAGTGAACCAGCCGAAAAATATCCGTCCTAAAGCGTTAAATACAGCAAATAATGAGACTGTACTGGCGGCTGTGGCTGCATCTAGTTGAATAATTTCTTGGGCTAGAGGGCTAGAAATCCCAATCGCTGCCAATCCTGAGAATGTGCCGATGGTGTAGCATAGCCACAAGCCGTAAAATCCCTGACTTTGTAGTATTGTGCCTTGATTGCTGCTAGATGCACCGCCTAGCGTTGCTACATTTGGGTTCCAGCCTGCGGGTGTCCAATCTTCTGGGGGTGTTTTTAATACGGTGGCGATCGCTAAAATAATAGCAGTAAAAACTACGCCTAAAATCACAAAAGTCTGCCGCACTCCATAGCTATCAATCAGAGATTTTGCCAGAGGTGCAGTAACTAACGGCGACAAACCAAAACCAATCACAGTTAAGCCGACAGCAACACCCTTTTTATCAGGGAACCATTTAGCGACAACTGCTAAAGGAACTCCATAAACTATACCCACACCCACACCCGCAATTACACCGTAGGTAAAAGTCAGGAATTGTAAATTACCATCAAGACTAGATAGCACATAACCCAGTCCCGTAATTACTCCACCTACGGCCGTGACGATACGAGTACCGAAGCGGTTGATGCAGAAACCTGTAATTGGCATCAATACCGCAAACAGCACTAGCAAAACCGTAAACGGCAATAAGCTTTCTGTAGCATTAATGCTCAGTAACTTTTCTAAAGGTTTTCTAAAAATACTCCAAGAATACACAGTTCCCAGGCAGAGTAAAACGGTTGCACCCAGGGGAATTAGCAACCATCTGCCTTTTTCTGCTGGCATACCAAAAAGCTGCATATTTTGCATCTACCTGATTGGATTATTTGTCCAATAGTATCTTACTTTTATGGTTATGTAGATGTATGAATTAATATGTCGCTAGCTTAATTAAATACTTATATACCCTACGTAGATTTCAACAATCAAGCATGAATTCTATATCTACTCTTCTTAACTGTTCCCTGTCCCCTATCTATGCCATGTTATAGATTCCTTCATGGATACTCAGAGTTTAAAGTAATTAATAATAGATGATAAAAGTATGAGTTCATGTCAGATAAGCAAAATTTAGAAGGGCAAATCGTATCTCAAGTAGCTGAAAGAACTATATCTAATCAGCTCGAAACCGCAGAACAAATTGATATTTATGTAGAAACAGATATCTTGAAAATAGTTCAAGGTCAAGCTAATGCTGTGACAGTTGCCGGGCAAGGATTAGTAACTAAACAAAATATCCGTGTTCAAGAAATTCAGCTAAAAACAGATACCCTTTCCATTAATCCCCTAAGCGTTCTTTTTGGTGAGGTACAACTAGATAGACCGTTAAATTTGAGCGCCCGTGTCACACTCACCCAAGCGGATATTAATTCTGCTCTCGCCTCAGATTTTACCCGGAAGTTTGCCCAAAATTACGACTTAGATGTAGATGGGGAGATTGTTAATTTAAAGCTACAGGAAATCCAAATGTTTTTACCAGGTGATGGTCGCCTGGAATGCAGGGGAAAAGTTTTAGTACATGAGAAAGGTGATACATTTCCTTTAGGATTTTTAGCAAAACTCCGCCCCCGCACCTCTAAGCAAACCCTCAGACTAGAAAGTTTCCATTGTCATGAAGGAGAAGGCGTTTCTTTAGAATTAGTCGTCGCCTTGATGCAGAAATTTAAAGAATTAGTTAACCTTCCCTTCTTTACCTGGGATGGTATTAATATTCGTATCAAAGATATGGATATTAAACAAGGAAGTTTAATTGTTTTCTTAGATGCAAATGTGAGGCAAATACCAGATGCAATTGCAGAATTTACTGAATCTTAATTAACTAACGGCTAGTTTGATACCATTAAGATTGTCATTTTTTCATGTCATTTGTAGAATTAGCAAACCACTCTATTTATAAGTCAAAAATATGCAGGAATATGATGTTGTAATTATTGGCGCAGGACATAACGGACTAGTTTGTGCTGCTTATTTGCTCAAAGCTGGCTATAGCGTCCTACTTTTAGAAAAACGCTCTGTTCCCGGTGGTGCAGCTACAACGGAAGAATGTTTACCAAAAGAAGCACCTGGGTTTAAATTTAATTTGTGTGCGATTGACCACGAATTTATACATTTGGGGCCAGTTGTTGAGGAATTGGAACTGAAAAAATATGGTTTAGAATATTTAGAATGTGACCCTGTTGTTTTCTGTCCTCATCCTGATGGCAAGTATTTTTTAGCTCATAAATCTCTAGAAGAGACTTGTGCAGAAATCGCCCGTTATAGTGAACGTGATGCCAAAAAATACGCCGAGTTCACTGAATATTGGCAACGGGCAATAGGGGCAATGGTTCCCATGTTTAACGCCCCACCAAAATCAATCATAGATATTATCGGTAACTACGACATCACCAAACTTAAAGATTTATTTTCAGTCATTGGTTCACCCAACAAAACCCTTGACTTTATCCGCACAATGTTGACCAGTGCGGAAGATATTCTCAACGAGTGGTTTGACTCGGAATTTCTCAAAGCACCCTTAGCCAGATTAGCATCAGAACTCGGTGCGCCGCCATCACAAAAAACGATCGCGATCGGTGCGATTATGATGGCAATGCGTCATAATCCTGGTATGGCTAGACCTCGCGGCGGTACTGGTGCTTTAGTCCAAGCTTTGGTGAATTTGGTGACGAGTAAAGGCGGTGTAATTCTCACAGACCAGCAAGTTGAGAAAATTTTAATTGATGATGGTAAAGCCCAGGGTGTAAGGGTGGCTGGTGGTACAGAATATCGAGCTAAATATGGGGTAATTTCTAATATTGACGCTAAACGGTTATTCTTACAAATGACCGATAAAAGCGACGTGGATGCAGCCGACCCAGATTTATGGGAAAGATTGGAACGCCGCATTGTTAATAACAATGAAACCATTCTCAAGATAGATTTGGCATTAGATGAACCCCTGCATTTTCCCTTCCACGCCCATAAAGATGAGTACCTAGTTGGGTCTATTTTAATTGCTGATTCCGTTGCCCATGTGGAACAAGCCCATAGTAGATGTAGCTTGGGAGAAATACCTGATAGTGACCCATCAATGTATGTAGTCATGCCTAGCTATCTCGACCCCACCCTAGCACCCCCAGGCAAACATACAGTATGGATTGAATTTTTCGCTCCCTATCAAATTGCTGGCGCAGAAGGTACTGGTTTGAGAGGTACTGGTTGGACGGATGAATTGAAGAATCAAGTTGCAGATAAGGTAGTGGATAAATTGGCAAGCTATGCGCCAAATGTGAAAACCGCAACTATAGCCCGTCGCGTAGAAAGCCCCGCAGAGTTGGGTGAAAGGTTGGGTGCATATAAGGGTAATTACTACCATATCGATATGACCTTGGATCAAATGGTATTTTTCCGACCCTTGCCAGAAATAGCTAACTACAAAACCCCAATTGAAAACCTATTTCTCACAGGTGCGGGAACTCATCCCGGTGGTTCAATTTCGGGAATGCCTGGACGCAACTGTGCGCGGGTATTTTTGCAGACTAAACACCCCCTTACGCAGACTCTTAAGGACGCTAGGGATTCGATTAAGTCAACAGTTGGGTCGGTGTTTGGGATTAGTCCATAGTCCATAGTCAATAGTTAAAAGCCTTCATCTTGAGGCGTTGACTGTTGACCAATTACCAATTACCAATTACCAATTACCAATTACCAATGACTATAATAGTATTTGGCTATAATACCAACTAGTTATTAAATGCTTTTTTGTTGGTAATTAAATCATAACTATGCCAAATACTAAGCCATCTGCGGCTGATCCCTCTGTTCTTGTGGCGGTTGCTGACTACTTCAAGGTGCTATCGGAGGCGAGTCGATTACAGATTTTGTCCTGTCTCAAGTCGGGGCCGATGAATGTGATGGAAATTGCTGAGGCGACTGGCTTAGGACAGGCTAATCTGTCTAAGCATTTGAAGGTGTTAACTCAAGCGGGTCTGGTATCTCGTCAGCCTAAAGGTACTAGTGCTTATTACGAGATTACCGACCCGATGATATTTGAGCTTTGTGAGATGGTATGCGATCGCCTCAGTCAGCGTCTACTCCAACAAACCCAAAAACTGAAAATACTTCACGACCAAACACCAATCTTTTAATAACTACTGTAGCTGGATTAGATTGCTGTTTTTCTATAAAATTAATGTTTCAAGTTTTGCTTGTACTTCTTCTATTAAATCTTCTGTGACACTTTCAACAAATTTTGCTTTTCTAGCTTTCCAATCTAATGTTTTAATTTGATCTGCTAACACAAACCCTTTTGTTTTCATTCCCTTAATCAGGGGAACTTCAAACTTCAGCCCCTTTGATTTGGTAGTTATGGGACAAGCTAAAACTAAAGAAGCCATTTGATTGTACTTAATTGGAGATATAACAAGAACAGGGCGATAGCCAGTTTGCTCACGCCCTTGTTGTTGTAATTCGTTATTTAGAGTTATAGCAATATCATCAAATGACATTCCAGATTTACGAAGGGTAAATACACGTCGAATTGATTCAGGAGTGAACTGTTGTTCAGAGCCAAACTCTAATTTAACAATGTCTCCTCTCTTGGGAAAGTAAGGCGGTTCTACTACCAAGCTTCATTCCCCACAGCGTCACCTGTTGCAAATTCTGGATGAAAATTATCAGGGGTCATCCCTTCAAGTAACTCATCAAGCGTATATTTTTTTCGTCTCTTTGGTGTAATTACTATACTGTTACCTTCGACACTAAAATTTATGTCTGTCCCTTCGCTTACGTGTGCTTGTTCAGCTATCGATCTAGGAATCCTCACAGCTAAACTATTTCCCCATTTAGCAATAACTGCTGTCATCATCTTCTCCCGACGCTTTGTTAGCGATATACACGTCCGATTTTGTGTTTCCGCAGCAAAACCTTTTCAAGAATCTTTGTCTGACGTATATACTTTGAAGATACAGAAAAAAACAGAGGGTGTCAACACCCTTGAGAAAAAGCGTCAAAGTCAACTTAAGCCTGGGCGAACATATAATTCGCGGTTACACAAGCAAAGTCCCCCTACGGGGACTAATCAAAAATGAAGATTTTTCAACCTGCGGAGGCAACCAGACCAGTTCTGTAGGAGGGAGAGAGGAGTGTGATGACATGGATTCTAAAGTCTTCAACTCCAGATTAGTCTCAATCCCGGTCATACTTTTTTACTAATTATTTTTTTATTAAGATTTTTTATCTAGTATAATATTTTTTGTTTATTTTTAATAATTCAATATGACAAATAATAAAAAAATCTATTTCCCTGAAAATCTCAATGATAATGATATAAATGCTATCCAAAGAAACTGGTTTATAGCAGGTGGATTACTTATTTTTTTTGTTTTATTATGCTTTTTAATCTTTTTAACTTCTATAGTTTTAAATACTGAATGGTCAGAATTGTTAGATAAAAAAATTGACTACATTATAAAAATATGGACTACTGGTGGTTTAATTTTTGGTGGAATTTTAGGAGCTATTAACGTTTATTTTGGAGCCAAACGTGCATTTGCTATGGAGCAAAGTGCAAAAGCTGCATATAAAACAGCCGAGGCAGCATTAAAAAATGCAAAAGCAGCAGAAGATAAACAAATTACCGAGCGATTTTCAAAAGCAATAGAGCAGCTTGCAAGTGAAAAAAATGAAGTTAGATTAGGTGCTATATACACTTTAGAAAGAATTGTTGAAGATTCGTCCAAAGACTATTGGACAATAATGGAACTCATTACAACTTTTGTTCGTGAAAATACAACTTTTGAAAAATTTGAAAAAATCTATGAATTAGAAGAAGATGTATTTATAGATGAATATTTAGAAAGTAACAAAAGACTAGAAAATTTAAAAAAACTGAAACTTTTTCAAGAAGTTCTCATTGTAATCTCTCGTTTAAATTATCAAAAACCTTCTGATTGTCGAAAGGTAAATTTATCTAATATTAATGTTATTCTATCTGAACTTAGAGAGGCTAACTTTCAAGAAGTCAATTTTGAAGGAGCCATCCTCATACAAAGTAGTTTTAAAAAAGCTAATCTCACAGCAGCCAACCTCAAAGGAACTAACCTCAGAGGAACTAACCTCATAGAAGCGGATCTTAAAAATACCAACCTTAGTGGAGCTGATCTTAGTGGAGCTGATCTTAGTGGAGCTGACCTGACAGGAGCCAACCTTACAAGTGCCGACCTTACAAATGCTAACCTCGCAGGGGCTAACCTCGCAAATGCTAACCTCACAAATGCTAACCTTACAAGTGCCGATTTAATAGCAGCAAACCTTACAAACACCGACTTTCGGTCAGCAAATCTTACAAAATCCTACCTTATGAGAGCCAACCTTACAGAAGCTAATTTTATTGGAAATACAACTATAAAACCTTATCAATTTCAAGACAATGCTGAAACTTTAAATAAAGCGAAATACGACAAAAAATTTCGTCAAGAGTTAGGTTTAGCACGAGAAGATAAAGAGTAGAGTCATAATCGAACTTGGCTTTACCACGAGTCGCGTGAACAGACTGAAGACATTCATCGTAGTCATCACCTGCCCAAGTCCCTGCGTGTCTGAGGATGGAACGACCGGAAGCTGGACGGTAGGGTAGTTGAGAATTGTCTGTAGGGTTTGGTTGTGGTTTTAGGATATCGGAACCTGCTGTTTCTGGCTGAAGTTGTGGTGATTGGACATCCTTGTTTACTGTTGCTTGCTTGGTTTTGAGAAAGCGTAGAAAATCAAGAGTTTCTTCTAGCAGAAAATCAGAAGAAGATTCAATTTCTTGTAGCAGTATTTCTTTAATAGTCATAGAAATATATTGATGTTGCAGGGAAACGGCAAAGGCCTTTATCTTCCATTATGCAATTGAACAGTTATCTTGCTTTTAACCTTCTTCCCCCTACCCAAGTACAATATTATTTTTATTTTTTATACTGTAATTATTTATACTTTTTGACCAACCATAACCGATTCTCACCTCTCACGGATGGCTATAGCCAGGGTTTCATATCCGTCGCGGAACTGATGACAGAACTCACCCCACCTCATACCATTAAAATTTAACAAAGCGACCAATACCAGACAGGGACATCGGGGAACGCTAAAAAATGACTCACATAAATTTAAAGAGTTGATATCATACCTTTTAAATTTATGAATTATTTAATTTGATATTTATGGATGTGGGTGAAATTCTCAGACATTATACTGCTGGCAAACGCAACTTTCAACATATCAATCTGCAAGAGGTAGAGTTAACTAATGTAACTCTCACAGGTGCAGATTTGAGCCATGCCGATTTACGCCAGACAAGACTCGGTAAAAGCGACTTCAGCCACACCTGTTTACAAGCAGCCGATTTGAGCGAAGCTATTTTGTGGGGCATAGATTTGAGCCAAGCAGACTTGTACCGTGCCATTCTCCGAGAAGCAGATTTAACAGGGGCAAAGTTAGTTAAAACCCGCTTGGCAGAAGCAAACTTAATTAAGGCTAGTTTATGTGGTGCTAATCTCAATAGTGCCGATCTCTCCCGTTGCTTACTCATTCAAGCCGACTTGCGCCCCAGTTCCAACCAGCGCACAGATTTAGGATATGCCCTATTGACTGGATCAGATTTAAGTTACGCTGACTTGAGAGCCGCTTCACTCCATCACGCCAACTTAGATGGTGCAAAGTTGTGTCGGGCAAATTTGGGGCGAACAATACAGTGGGGAAATCTGGCGGCGGATTTAAGCGGGGCGAGTTTGCAAGGTGCAGATTTGAGCTATGCAAATTTGGATAGTGCAGTTTTGCGAAAAGCCAACTTACAAGGAGCAGACTTAACAGGAGTAATTTTAACGAATGCTGAATTAAAAGGGGCAATTATGCCTGATGGTAGTGTTCATGAGTGAGGGGCTGGGGACTGGGGATTGGGGGAGATGAGGGAGATGAGGGAGATGAAGGAGCAGGGAAGAACAACTGATAACTGTCAACTGTCAACTGTCAACTGACTAGAAACTATTAAGATCAGAAGCATCTGCTTATTTAATCTTTACTGCCGTTACCCATGCCTGTGTCGCGCATTGTTACGCTGATTGTTGGTTTAATCGTCATTCTGGGACTCGCCCTGTGGCTGATTGATTCTCTGTCTCGCCTTTACTGGCAATTATCTTATTCGCCACTATTGGGTAATTTGCTGTTGTTGCTGCTAATTGTCCTTATCGGCTGTTTAGTGGGGGCTTTTGTCTACTACGTGATGGTGTTGCAGGCTGGTGAACAGCGTACCCGTCGCAACCGTCGGCGTGTAACAACAGCGCAAATTCCGGCTGCTAAGTCTGATGCGGCTTCTTCTACTCTCCAGGCTGTGCGGCAACAAGTAGCCCAAATTCAAGATGAAGTAGCACGCCAGGCTTTGTTAAGTCGTTCTCAAGAGATTGAAGCGAATTTAGCTAGGGGAGAAATTCAAGTAGTGGTGTTTGGTACGGGGAGTGCGGGGAAAACTTCCCTAGTCAATGCCATTATGGGGCGGATGGTGGGTAAGGTGGACGCACCAATGGGGACTACCAAGGTGGGGGAAACTTACTGTTTGCGGTTGAAGGGGTTGGAGAGGAAGATTTTAATTACGGATACGCCAGGGATTTTGGAGGCTGGGGTGGCGGGAACGGAACGGGAACAGCTAGCTAGGGCGTTGGCGACAGAGGCGGATTTACTGTTATTTGTGGTGGATAATGATTTACGGCGTTCTGAATATGAGCCTTTGAAAGGTTTAGCGGAAATTGGTAAGCGATCGCTCCTCGTTCTCAACAAAACCGACCTCTACACAGACGAGGATAAGGAGGTTATTCTAGCACGGTTACGGCAAAGGGTGCGGGGATTTATTGCTACGAATGATGTCGTGGCGATCGCCGCTAATCCCGAAGCTGCACAATTGGAAACAGGCGAAACCTTCCAACCAGAACCAGATATAGTCCCCTTATTGCGGCGGATGGCAGCAATTTTACGGGCTGAAGGTGAGGATTTAGTCGCAGATAATATTCTTTTACAATCTCTGCGCTTGGGAGAGGAAGCCCGTAAACTCATCGATGGGCAACGTCGCCGTCAAGCTGATAAAATTGTCGAGCGTTTTCAGTGGATTGGTGCGGGTGTGGTATCGGTAACACCTTTACCGATGGTAGATTTACTGGCGACGGCGGCTGTAAATGCCCAGATGGTGGTAGAAATTGGGAGAGTTTACGGTTGTGAATTAAACATGGAACGGGGACGGGAGTTAGCCCTATCTTTAGCTAAGACGATCGCTAGTTTGGGTATTGTGAAGGGAGCGATTGAATTACTATCTACAGCCTTGCAACTTAATGTTGCTACTTTTATTATTGGTAGAGCTATTCAAGGTGTAACTGCTGCTTATCTAACTAGAATTGCAGGTAAAAGTTTTATTGAATATTTTCGTCACGATCAAGATTGGGGCGATGGTGGGATGACGGAAGTAGTACAGCGACAGTTTCAAATCAACCGCCGGGATGAGTTTATTAAAGCATTTGTCGCCGAAGCGATCGCTCGTGTAGTGAAACCGTTACAAGATAGAGTTGATGCAGTGGAAAATGATGAACAAGCTAATAATTAGGGAAAGGCTAGAGGCTAGTAGAGTAATTTACCTCATCCATAATCCCGACTGTGCTAGCTTATTAGCAATAGTCCTGGTAAAGTAACAATGGCTCAAACAGTAACTCTTGAAGACGTATTAGAGTTAATCAAAAATTTGTCTTTGATAGATAAAATACGTCTCATTCAGCAAATTTCCCCCCAAATTGAACGTGAAGTATTAAACATACAATGTCAACCCCGTAAATCTCTGCGAGGGTTGTGGAGAGGTAGTAATATTTCAGAATCAGATATTGCCCAAATGCGACAAGAAGTCTGGAAAAATTTTCCGAGAGAGGATATTTAATGTCTGATTTGGTGACAGATACTCATGCGTTAATTTGGTATTTAGAGGATAGTTCAAAACTGAGTGTTAATGCTAATGCAGCGTTTGAAAAGTGCGATAAAGGTGAAATTACAATTTATATACCAACCATTTCTTTGGTAGAAATAGTTTACCTGCAAGAAAGAAGACGAATATCTGCTGATATGAAGCATCTGCTAGATACTGCATTAACAACGGCAGATAGTGGATTTGCTTTAGTTAACTTAACAACTCAGATTATTGATACCTTAACGACAATACCACGCGATACCGTTCCAGATATGCCTGACAGAATTATTGCTGCAACAGCAAAGTATATGGGTTTACCTTTAATTAGCCGAGATACCAAAATCATGGCATCTGGTATAAATATTATTTGGTAGTATAAAAATATAGTAGCTTAGCTAACTAAGGATTGGTAGCGACCTGAGTATTAAAATAATTATACTGAAAGTAACAATACTTAAGGAACTAAGCCGACATTTCAAGATTCTATGTAAGAATGATTTGTCTTTGAGCTATTCCGGAAACAGCAGACAATAAACCGAAACTTATATAAGGACTAACTCAGTAACCAGCTCATGAACCACCCCATGATCGGTAAAGTATTGCAAGCACGCTACCAAATCGTCCAAAACCTGGGTTCAGGGGTATTTGGACAAACATATATTGCTATAGATATAAATTACCCACATCAACCTAAATGTGTTGTTAAGCAACTGAAGGTGAATAGTTTACACTCCAGTCACCTAGATACACTCAGACTACGTTTTCTCACAGAAACGGAAACCCTCAAGCATTTGGGACAACACCCGCAAATTCCTAACTTTATCACCTGTTTTGAGGAAAACGAGCGCTTCTACTTAGTACAAGAGTATATCGCCGGACACGCTTTAACTGCGGAATTACCAATTGCTCAAAATTGGGGTTATCTGTGGCGTGAGGATGAAGTGATTACTTTTTTAGAAGATGCCTTAACTATTTTAGAATTTATTCACTCGCAAGGTGTTATTCATTGCGATATTAAACCAGAAAATTTAATTAGACGTGCTGTTAATGGTAAGTTAGTGTTGATTGACTTTGGTTCTATTGTGTCAGTCAATTTTGCCTTAGATCAAGAATTATCTATCTATCAGGTTCCTGCTACTTCCTTGGGATACATACCCCCAGAGCAATTTGTTGGTCAAACACAGATTAATAGTGATATCTATGCTCTAGGGATGATTGCTATTCAGGCTTTAACAGGGTTAGAACCACTGCAACTAAAAGTAGATCCTGATACTAATGAGATTATTTGGCGTTCTGTTGATACGCCCGTGAGTGACTATCTAGCGGCTATCTTGACTCACATGATCCGCTACAATTACCAAGTACGCTTTCAGTCTGCGGCTGAGGTGTTGCGTGCAATTCAACAGATGAAATGGGAAACCTCCCAACCACAACTCCAGCAACCACAGCAGATAGAATACGTTCCCGCAGAACCAAATTCTGGGTCAGTATCACCACTACTGACGGGAATGAAAGTTGGACTAGCAGTTAATACCTTATTAATGGGACTGGGAACTTATTCATTGTTGAGTAACTCTCCAGCCAACACCGAAACAGAAATTTTATATAAAGCGACAAAAGAATATCAGGATGGGGACTTGCAACAGG
This sequence comes from Leptolyngbyaceae cyanobacterium, assembly GCA_036704005.1. Classification (GTDB taxonomy): domain Bacteria; phylum Cyanobacteriota; class Cyanobacteriia; order Cyanobacteriales; family Nostocaceae; genus Trichormus. The sequence goes on from DATNQO010000119.1 coordinate 41,476, forward strand.
CGATCGCACTCGCTAAATTAATCCCCTCTCATAGTAATGTATATCCAGATGCTCAAGCCACTATCGAAGAATGGCAACAACAATGGCAAATCGCAGCTAAACAATATTCCTTAGCTGAACAAGCATTACTTGAGAGTAGATGGTCAGATGTTTTCAGTGCTGCAAGTGAAGTTCCCAATATTGCATATTGGCAAACAAAAGTTCAGGATATAGTTCAACAAGCCAATGTCAATATTGAAGCACAAACACAAGATTTATTAGCCAAAGCTTATGCTCAAGCCCAAGCTAAAGATTTTTCCGCAGCATTAGAATATTTACGTCAAATTCCTCAAGAAAGTTCTGCGGGTGCTTTAGTTCAGAAGAAACTGGCTGAATACAATGAAAAACGCCAAATTAGAGCTGCTTACTTTTTACACCAAGCCCGTAAACAAGCATTAGCTGGTAACTTTGATAATGCTGTCAACTACCTCCGCAAAATTCCCCAAGGTACGCCTGTATATGCTCAGGCTCAGGCTAAACTCAATGAGTACAAACAAAAATTACGCCCACAGATGCAAAACCAAAGGATAGCTTATAGTGTGATTGCAGCAACTAAAAAAGCTAAATCTTTGTTTGCAGAAAGTTCAGTCATCAAGGCTAATAATGTGAATTTTGAGACTCAGTTACAAGAAGTAAATATTAACTAATTGGGTGGGAATGGGTAATGGGTAATTGGTAATTGGTTTTTACCATTATCAATTACCTAAGAATAGTCCCTTAATCAATGACCTGTTTTCTGGTAGATTTAATCTGTCCTCGTTTAGTTTTACTTTCAAGACGTTTTCTTTGAGAGCTACGAGTTGGTTTGGTAGGTTTGCGTATTTGTGGCATTATGACGGCGCTTTTGATCAGTTCTTGGAGTCGTTGCAAAGCTTCTTGTCGGTTTTTCTCCTGGCTGCGATGTTCTTGTGCCTTGATGACAAGAACTCCTTCCTGGGTAATGCGTCGGTCATTCAGCTTCAAGAGTTGCTGTTTGTAGAAAGCTGGTAATGATGAAGCCTCAATGTTAAAGCGTAAGTGGATGGCAGTAGAAACCTTGTTGACGTTTTGACCGCCAGCACCTTGAGAACGAATCGCGCTAATTTCGATTTCGTTATCAGGGATAATAATCTTTTGAGAAATTTGCAGCATAACTTATATATAGCGTTATTGGTGCGATCTCTACAATTACCAAGTGAGCGATCGCCTGTTCAGCAAAAAATCGTCTAATAGGGGAAAATTTAAAATTGGGCAGTCATACCATTTTGACAGCGCATCTCAAAAACCAGACAAAAGCCAGGGAGAATTAAACGAGAGTGAGTAGTTTATTACAGGGAGTTAACCTATACTTAATCGGCATGATGGGTGCTGGCAAAACTACCGTGGGGCATATACTAGCAAAGCAATTGGGTTATGTGTTCGTAGATACGGATGATATTATTACCCAAGCTGCTAAAAAATCCATCAGTGAAATATTTGCAACAGAAGGGGAAGCGGGATTTCGCCAGATAGAAAGCGATGTGCTGGCACAAGTTTGCGCCCATACTAAATTAACTGTAGCGACAGGTGGGGGAATTGTGTTACGGCGGGAAAACTGGAGTTACCTGCACCACGGTTTAATTGTGTGGCTAGATGTGCCAGTAGATTTACTATACGCACGTTTAGCAGAGGATACGACAAGACCACTCCTGCAAGATGCTGATCCTCAAGGCAAATTGCGATCGCTCCTCGAACAGCGTACACCACTTTACTCCCAAGCAGATTTACGCATTCCTGTCAATGCAGGAGAAACACCAGAACAAATTGCTGATAAAGTTATGCAGGCAATTCCCAGTGTGTTGAAAAAGCAGCAGGCAGAGGAGCAGAGGAGAAAAACTAGAGACTAGGGACTGTTGACTAATGACTAATAACTAATGACAACTGACAAGATATGTAATAAGAGATTGTGACTAGTAACAAAGTCTTTTAAACTGGCCGCATAAATATTAAGTTTTCACGGCTTGGGGAACGATGGTCAACGATATTGAGTATATCAGGCAAGCTGAAGCTACTCGTGTACAGGTACTAAGCGAAGCACTACCTTATATTCAACAATTTGCCGGGCGCACCGTTGTTGTTAAATATGGTGGCGCGGCGATGAAAGATAGCAAGCTCAAAGACCAAGTAATCCGCGATATTGTGTTTTTATCTTGCGTTGGGTTGCGACCAATCTTAGTCCACGGCGGCGGCCCGGAAATTAACAGTTGGTTAGATAAGTTAGGCATCGAACCACAATTTAAAAACGGTCTGCGAGTCACCGACGCGCCGACAATGGATGTGGTAGAAATGGTGTTAGTCGGTCGAGTTAATAAAGAAATTGTCTCTTTAATTAACCAGGCTGGAGGGTTAGCTGTAGGGCTTTGTGGTAAAGATGGTAACTTAATTACTGCCCGTCCCCAAGGTCAAGAGGGTATCGGCTTTGTTGGTGAGGTGAGTAATGTCAATATCAAAATTTTGGAAACCTTGGTGAGTAGCGGCTATATTCCCGTAGTTTCTAGCGTTGCGGCTGACGATGCGGGACAAGCCTACAATATTAATGCTGATACTGTAGCTGGGGAAATTGCTGCTGCTTTGGGTGCTGAGAAGTTGATTTTATTGACGGATACCAGGGGCATTTTAAAAGATTATAAAGACCCTAACACCCTAATTCCCAAGGTAGATATTCGGGAAGCCCGCGAATTAATCGCTAGTGGTGTGGTTAGCGGTGGTATGATTCCCAAAGTTAGTTGTTGCGTGCGATCGCTTGCCCAAGGTGTAAAAGCCGCACACATCATCGATGGCCGTCTTCCCCACGCCTTACTACTAGAAATTTTTACTGATATTGGGATTGGGACAATGATTCTCGGTTCTCAGTATAGTTAAGTTATGGGAGAGATTTAATCAATTATCAGTTATCAGTTATCAGGTGATGTTCACTGTTCACTGATAACTGAAACTCCCCAGTCCCTACTAGTGAGTAAAACGTGAGTACCGAAAGTTTAGAACTGGCTAAAACTCGATATCAAGCAGGTAAAATCGCTTTTGAAAGTGGACAATATCGAGAAGCTGTAGAAAATCTAGAAAAAGCTAGCGCCCTATTGGCACGTAATACCCGCCTTGGGGGTGAGGTAGAAATTTGGCTAGTTACCGCCTATGAAGCAGCCGGACGCACAGAAGATGCGATCGCACTTTGTCAACAGTTACGTCGTCATCCCCACTCGGAAACACGCCAGCAAGCCCAACGTCTGCTATATATCCTACAAGCGCCAAGGCTGAAAAGACCTAGTAATTGGATGACAGAAATTCCCGATTTAACCGCACTGTCTGACAATGAATCCCAAATTCGCATAGCAGCCAAGCCACGAAAAACGAGTGAACGCAAACCACCTGCTGAACCAGAATTTGTTGACCTTAGCCAAGTTAATACTAAAGACAATCGCTTTATTTGGCTAGCTTTAGTTGTGATTGGATTAACTATTTCATATTTGGTTTGGTTAGGTTTTTAGGAGGCAGAAGGCAGTTGACAGTTGTCAGGAGGCAGGAGGCAGGAGAATAATAATAGTAAATTTGTAGGAGGAATATATTAATGATGTATGCTAATTTTGGCAAGATGTTTACTCAAATAATTCAAAGTTGTCTGTTGGTTTTATCAAACTTAACTGATAAAAATAAAATGAGAAAACCCATCTTTTTATTAGTCCTGGCAGTATCACTATTATTATCTGGCTGCGTCGAGTATGATGTGGGCGTTAATTTTAATAACGCTAATAACGGGCAATTGGTGCAGCATATTAAATTAGGTGAACAGCTTACCAGTTTTAGCGGTGATTATGTCTACGAATGGTTAAATAGTATAGAGCGCCGCGCTCGTAAACTGGATGGTAGAGCTAGACGCATTTCTAGGGATGAAGTTGTGGTGACAATTCCCTTTAGTAATGGGAAAGAATTACAAACAAAGTTTAATGAGTTTTTCAATTCTGGTAGGCAGCAAAGCGAAGGTGGTGCGGCTGGTAACTCAGAATTACCAAAAGTTGAATCTAACTTACTTGTAGTACAAAATAATTTTCTGTTAGCAGTAAAAAATGAATTAATTTTTGATTTAGACTTGCGATCGCTCTCTTTAATTGCCAGCAGAGGTAACGTTTTAGCCGATACTGGGGCAATTCTCGATTTAGAGTTTGGCTTAAAAACTCCTTGGGGAGCAAAAAACATTCAAAGAGTAGAAACTGCACCCCAACCAGAAAACAAAGGCGGACAACTCGTTTGGAAATTGCAACCCGGTGAACTCAACCATATAGAAGTAGTCTTCTGGCTACCCAGTCCTATAGGCATCGGTGCTTTATTAATTACTCTCTTCATCTGGGGCGGAATATATCTGAGATATACATTCATGCCCGATCCCCAACTTCAATTTGCTACCAAACCCTCGGTAACAGAGTAGGGACTGGGGACTGGGAAAAGGGGAAGGGGGAAAGGTAAAAGACTATCTCCCCTGCTCCTCTGCTCCCCCACTCCCCCACTCCCTCATTTCCCTCATCTCCCTCATCCCCCTCATCTCCCTCATCTCCCTCATCCCCCTCTTAAGGTGATAGTCGCTGAATTTTCCAGCTACCATCATCTAGAGTATAAAGCAAGCGATCGTGTAGGCGGCTAGAGC
>DATNQO010000120.1:0-79695 GCA_036704005.1 Leptolyngbyaceae cyanobacterium
AAAACCTTTTCAAACGCGGTCGGGCAGTCCGTGTGAGCTTGTGGACGTATCTAAACGGAGAAATTTGAATACCAGTATTCAGATTTCTAGAGAGGACGGATGAAGCAAGAATCCTCGTCTCTTTAGAGCGAGGAGTGTCAATGGTGGGAAGATTTCATTGAGTTTACGGAAGAAGCGCCTAAGCGAAATTATAAGGAGTTTGGCGTTGATTTAACAACTAGAAAGGTGAATCTGGAAGCCAGGGTTCTCACGAGAAAAGTAGTCAGACCGTCTAAGGAAGAATTAGAAAAGCTGGTGTGGGAGAAACCGACAGCGCAAATTAGCAAAGATTTTGGTGTCTCTGATAAGGCTGTGGAGAAGTGGTGTAGGACTTATGGGATAGACAAGCCGCCTAGAGGGTATTGGGCGAAAACTAGTTCGTAGTAAGCACTTCAGTGCTGAAAATCATCAGGACTAAAGTGCTTACTACAAACTAATTAATTTAAAGGCTCAACAATGGTTCTTAAGCCACTGCTGTTGAGGATTCTCAGCATTTCGTCGGCGTTGCTGCGATCGCTAAACACTCCCACTTGCATAACTCTACGACCTTGCCTGACTGTGGAAAATGCCCCTGGAGCCAGAGTTTTGACTAATTCTTGCTCTGTGTCATTTGTGGCTTCTACAACGACCCGATAGCGTACAGATGCGCCTGTGTTGGCTGATAAGTAATTATTACCATAACCTGTTGTATTAGTTTGTGGCGCTGCTACCCTCCGCATATTGCGGGTATTACCCAGAGGAACATTACCTGTGGGAACGGGTAAAATACTCGTATCACCAACTGTTGATGTTGGTAGTTCTTGAGTATTGACAATTTGCTCTGATTGTGTATTTTGAGGGGCGACAAACTCGATAGTATTGGGGTCAACCTGCACATAGTTTAACTGTGCTGTCTCTGTCCTGACGGTTGGGACTGGAGTTAGTTTGCTTCTGGAGGTTGCTGTAGAAATATTCGCGGGTATGTCTGGGTTTGTTCCTTGATTGGGAATGGGTGCTGGTGGTTGTCGATTGTACCTTGGTACAGTTAACGGGGAATCGGCTGATACTAGTGCAGGTAACTGGCTGTTACTTTGGTTACGCACTATGCGCTGGCTAGGTCGATTGGTATTAGATACAGTTGGGGCGGTAAATGTAATTTCTCCGTTACTAGGTATGGTGGATAGCACAGTGTTAGATGTGGCTGTAGGTTGGGAATTAGCTACAGGTGCATCTTGGGTGTTGAATGATACTTTACCAGCCACCCGTTTGCTATTGATAGTATTCCCAACAGCTACAATTACTTGTTTAGCCGCATTAGCATTGATGTCATATCGGGCATTGTTACGAAATTCATTACTACCTGATTCAGTATTGTTACCTAAATCTGGCATTGCTTGAGCGATCGCCACTAAGCCATCTTCTTTACTACCCTGGATTAAATTATTCCGCAAAATGGGACGAGCGTTAGCTTGAACGATGACCCCAGAGCGATTATTTTGAATTTGATTGCTGATTAAGCTTGGCGCAGCATTTTGGGCTACATTAATGCCAAAACCTGTTTCCTCAAATACATTTTCTCGCACCTGAGCGGAGGAATTACCGCCGATGGTGATACCATTAGCTCCGTTGCGATAAAAATAGTTTTTGGTGATTGTGGCAGCACTGTTACCATGCACAGAAATACCGTCTTGGGTACTGCCTGTAAAGGTATTTTCGCTAATGACTGGATTACTTGATTCAATCCACAAACCATAACCACGGGGATGAGGATTCGTTACAGTCACTCCTATTAAGCCTGCTTGGTTAGCACCGACGATGGTGACATTCTGTCCCCCAAAGCTGCGGCTGAGAAACTGTCCTCCACCCTGAATTGTAATTCCTTGCCCTTTGTTACTAGTGTCTCCCTGAATTGCCACAGATGGTTTGAGAATTAAAGGGAACATCTCGCCTGTTTCGGCACTGTAATTACCCGGTGTCAGCTTAATTACTGTGCCAGGGTTAGCAGTCTTTAAAGCTTGGGTAATCGTCTTAAACGGGGTGCTTTCGCTACCGTTACCTGTTGTGTCATCTCCGGCACTTGGGTTGACAAAGAGTACATTAACCTGAGACATTGTTTCTTCACTCACAGGCATCTGTTCTGCTACAGACGGCATCTGAGCCAGAACAGTGCCAGAGAGACTACCCAGCACCGTTATGCTGCATAGTCCCAAACTAGATAGTATGGACAGGCTATAAACTGTATACCTTGCTAATTTCAGGGAAGTTTGCTTAATTTGCAAGGTGTCTAAGCGATGATATCTAAACAAAATGGGGGAAACCAATTCACACCACTCCTTAGAAGTAATATTAAAGTTTCATACTCACAAAATTCAGTATGTCGATTATGTTATCCGCTATATTGACCTATTGGCTATTTTGAATACAAAGTAATTAAAGGGACTGGGGACTGGGGATTGGGGAGATGAGGGGGATGAGGGAGAACTGTTGACTAATGACTGTACAGACGCGATTAATCGCGTCTGTACTTACTAATTACTGTACAGACGCGATTAATCGCGTCTGTACTTACTAATTACTAATGACTAATGACTAATACGAGAAACGTTGCAAATATGAAAGAGGCTGGCTATTACGATGGAAGCATTACTAATGGGGTAGTTGTAATGGTGGAGCCATACAGCCAACACAAGCAAATCCAGCAGGTTGTTTACCGTATATTAGATGCTAATTTAGACCGCGCTCGTGAAGGGTTGCGTATTATTGAAGAATGGTGTCGCTTTGGCTTGAATAGCGCCCAATTGGCGCTTGAGTGTAAGTATTTACGCCAAGAGGTGGCTAGTTGGCACAATGAAGAATTACGGGCAGCACGAGATACAGCAGGTGATCCTGGCACTGATTTGAGCCATCCGCAGGAGGAACAACGTTCTAGTATTAAGGCGTTGTTACAAGCTAATTTCTGTCGTGTGGAGGAAGCTTTGCGGGTGTTGGAGGAATACGGTAAGCTTTATCACCCGAAGATGGGACAGGCTTGTAAGCAGTTGCGATACCGGGTTTACACTCTGGAAACTAATCTGATGGGGTATCAGCGCCATCAACTGCTGTGGCGATCGCGTTTATATCTCGTTACCTCCCCATCGGATAGTTTGTTACCAACTGTGGAAGCTGCTCTTAAAGGTGGCTTGACATTGGTACAATATCGTGATAAAGAAACAGATGATACTGTGCGGCTGGAACTGGCAACAAAACTCCGCCAGCTCTGTCATACCTACGGTGCTTTATTTATTATCAATGACCGGGTGGACTTGGCTTTAGCTGTGGATGCTGATGGGGTACATCTGGGACAGCAAGATATGCCGATCGCCATTGCGAGACAATTATTAGGGCCTCAGCGTTTAATTGGTCGTTCTACGACTAACGCAGGCGAAATGCAAAAAGCAGTAGCCGAAGGTGCAGATTATATAGGTGTGGGGCCTGTGTATGAAACGCCAACAAAAGCAGGCAAGGCAGCAGCTGGCTTAGAATATGTTAAGTATGCTGCTGAAAATAGTTCAGTACCCTGGTTTGCTATTGGGGGCATAGATGCTAACAATATCAATGATGTAATTGATGCTGGAGCAGAAAGAGTGGCGGTAGTGCGATCGCTCATGCAGGCTGAACAACCTACCCTAGTTACACAATACTTGCTTTCACAACTCAATCGGATTAAGCCAGAAAGTTAGGGACTGGGGACTGGGGATTGGGGGAAAGGGAAGGGGGGAAAGGGGAAAGGGGAAAGGGGAAAGAAAGTAATGACAACTGATAACTGATAACTGATAACTGACAACTGACAACTGACCAATGACTAATTCAATTTCCTTACAAGTAAATGGGGAAACACAAAATTGTTTATCCCAAACTCCTTTACCCGTGCTACTTCAGCAGTTGGGTTTTAATCCTCGATTAGTGGCGGTAGAGTACAACGGGGAGATTTTACACCGCCAATTTTGGGAACAGACTAAGGTACAATCAGGCGATCGCTTGGAAGTAGTGACAATTGTTGGTGGTGGTTAATTTTGATTATCAAACTCCTCACCTAAGCGCCTCTAACCTCTAACCTCTAACCTCTAACCTCTAACCTCTAACCTCTAACCCCTGCCCAATGTATAATGAACGGTGCAGGGTTTTGCGTTTGGCTAGTTCTTTACCCTGACTACCAAGTTGTTCGCGCAATTGCTGATTTTGGCACAGTTGTTTGAAGGCTTGAAAAACTTCGTAACCAGACTTGGGATTTACTAGCAAGCCGTTTTCTTCGTGACGTACTACATCAATTAAGGAAGGGTGGCGCGAAGCTATGACAGGTTTACCAAAGTAACTGGCTTCTAAATAGACAATTCCGAACCCTTCTAAGCTGCTGGCTTTACTATTGGCTGAGGTAAGCATGGCGAATATATCGCAAGCTGCGTAATAACTTGCTAATTCCTGATTGTTTACATATCCGGCAAAATGAACGCGCTTATCTACGCGCAAGCGCTTTGCTAAAGATTTTAATTCAGATTCGCAAGGCCCTTGTCCACAGATGATGTAATGCACATCTACGCCAATAGTTAAGAGTAGGGGTAGGTTTTCAATGACGAGATCAAAGCTTTTTTCTTTGACTAAACGTCCTACAGAAAGGATGACTACGGCGGTTTTAGGGATATTATAGGCTTGACGCAGGCGATCGCCGATGCTGATCTGAACGCCATCGCCGTCGGTTAATTCATCTAAACTCTTACCATTGCTGGCTAAACCAAATTTTTCTGGTCTGACTACGGGATGGATGACGTGGGTGGGAGTTTGTAAGCGGAATGTACTTCTGAGATACTCTTGTGTTGCGGAACTGTTACAGACAATTCCTTCGGCGCGTTTGAGCGTTAATTTAAAAAGCGATCGCCATAAAGGATTGGATAAAATACCAGCAATATCTTTCCCGTGTAAGTAAATAAAGAAGCGTATAGGTAAGATATAGCTCAATAATAAGAGTGAGGGAAACTCATAGCCGTGTCCCCATTCAATATAACGGTAGTGATAACGAAAATACAGTTTGATTGCCAGAATAAAGGATGCAGCCAAATTAAACAGAGGTTGTAAACAACTTCCTAAAAAACCACCCAGCCAATATCTCACATCTGGCCAGCGATATACAGGAAACTGTTGTGCTTGGTCAAATACTTTATCCCCTCTACAACTAGCCGCCAAAACAATTACTTGTTCTGGATCTTGAAGACAGCGATTATAAAGATACTCCCCAATTACAGCTTCTTTAGGCAAGAAAAGACGGGATATTACTAAAATATCTGGGGAAGCAGTCGTGTCTTGGATTTTTGTTGCCAGTTGCGAGATATGTTCCATGTTAAGTTGAATACTGTTACTCAATAAGTTCTAATAATTCAAACTGCAACTAAAGCGAAGTAAATAGTTTGAGCCTGCTAGTCTCATCAAAGCTAAAATTTAATGACTTTGTATACTACTTACTTGTAAGCGTAACTTTATTGTGACTGTTGATACCCCTCCTGGCGAAAGTAAAAACTTGACTAGTAAATTTACTGAAGAAAATACTGGTCTTGTATCTAAATTTTCTCCTTTTTTTGATTTTTAGCCAATATCTCAGCTAAGAAATCTCAGTATTTACTACTTTTCTTTATAAAAATTTACAAATTGCAATCAAATCAGGACTACAGCAGCGAGAGGCTAGAGTAAAGTACCTCATCCATAATGAAAAGTGCTGTAGTTCCTATGATTAATGAGTGGAAGATAGAAGTTAGCGATATAGCGTTTCTCAATCTATTGAGGTACTAAGTAGAAATCCTCCGCGTTCCTCTGCGCTTCCCTCTGCGCTCCTCTGCGTTTAAAAAGAATAACTCTGTACCTCAGTTGCTAAGGAATTGCTATAACTCTATTTTAAGATAGGAAATATAAGAATTAATTTATTGATTCTATGAAGTATTTGTTAATTAAATATTTCGTTGTAAGTTAGTTATTTAAGAAGGAAGGTAGCGGTAAATATCTTTAAATAAAAGGTAAATCAATAATTATATTGATGTTTTTGTATAGAAAACTGAAGCAATAAATACTAAAAACTTCCTTGTCAAAATAATATCTTAAGTACATGAAAATATCATGCCAAAATGCCCTATAGGGTAAAATAGTTGCATTTTGTGTAAGAAACAGGACTTACGCAACCGGCACATATAGTAGGGTGCGTCAGATGTGGAAAATCCCTTCATTTGTACGAAATTATTGGGTCTGACGCACCCTACAGTTAGTTTGATTATGACACTTGGTTAAGTCCTAAGAAAATAGATATAAGTAGGAAGACGCAAATAAACTACACCACAAAAGTTTGAGTCAAAAAGCTAAAAACCTCCTACCTCTGCTGAGTGAGCGTAGCCGCACCACTGCCTTAACCTCCCCGTAATTATTAATTCATCCCAAAGTTCGCTTGAAGGAGATAACTTTCGAGGTACGGTTATCTACTACAGAAATCCCTCCCTGGTTTGCTGCCTAGCCAGAACAAGACGCGGTAGATTGAATATGTAGCCAAAAAAGTACACCGAGCTACTGCCAATCTTAAAACTTGCGCTCTTTGATACTGGCTGGCATCACATCAGCACTGCAATGCTTCCACTAAAAGATAAGAATTAAATAAGTAATACTGTTTTTCGAGCGAATGTGACTATGCCTAAAAAACTACTACAAACTATCAAACCTCTGTTAAAAACTGTCTTTACCCTGGGACTAGTGTTGGTTTTGGCTTTGGGACAAGCCGATGGCGCATTAGCAGCTCGCAGTGGTGGACGAATTGGTGGTGGTTCCTTTAGAGCGCCTTCTAGCCGCACTTATGCACCTCCTGGCGGTGGATATGGTGGTGGATATGGTTATGCACCTTACCCTGGTGGTGGTGGCTTTGGTTTCCCCTTCTTGCTGCCTTTTTGGGGTATTGGGGGAGGATTTAGCGGTTTATTTGGTATTTTAATATTTTTTGCGATCGCTAACTTCCTACTCCAAGCTTTCCGTCGCGTCTCCAGTGGTGAAGTAGGTGAAGATGTTGGTTACAGCAGCAACCCCACAGTAACAGTGTCTCGCTTGCAAGTTGGCTTGTTAGCGCAAGCGCGAGATTTGCAACCAGAACTTAACCACATCGCTGAAACGGCTGATACCAATTCCCCCGAAGGACGCGCAGAAGTGCTGCAAGAAGCTAGCCTAGCTTTGCTACGTCACCCTGAATATTGGGTATATGCGGGTGCTGGTACACAACAAGCGAAATTGAATGCGGCGGAGTCTCAATTTAACCGTCTAGCATTAGCAGAACGCAGTAAATTCACCGAAGAAACCTTATCTAACGTCAACAACCAGCTAAAAGCAGGGCGTACCCAAGATGCTTTACCTGCGGCTGATGAAATAGATAACCCAACTCGCCTAATTACTGAAGGCCCTGGCGAATATATTATCGTTACCTTATTGGCGGCGACATTGGGTAAGGTTGAACTCCCAGCTGTTAACAGCGCTGATGACTTGCGCCAAGCTTTACGGCAAATTGGTAGTCTTCCGGCTGAACAACTTTTAGCAATTGAGGTGTTATGGACTCCTCAAGCTGAAGGCGATACTCTTACATCTGATGATTTGTTTGCTGAGTATCCTGATTTGAAGTTGGTTTAATCACGATTTCTTCTCACTTTGATAGTCGTAGGGTGGGGAGTAGGGAGTGCTGAGTGAATTATCCCCCTCATCCCCTGCTTCCCCTACTCGCTTTTTTGGGAACCATATCAATAGCGTGCATTGAATGGTTCTCATGATTGAACAAATTGCGATCGCCTTTGAGCGTAAAGACTATCCCACAGCCGCTAAACTTGTAAAACAGCTGCTAAAAGAATCGCCGGAAAATCCTTGGGTGCAATTTTATCAAGGGAAATTGTATGAAGTAGCAAACAAGCGTCGAGATGCGGAAAAAATTTATCGACAATTGTTAAAGAGTACAGCCAATAACAAAATTGTGTCACTAGCACGGCAGGGTTTGCAGCGCCTACGAGAAATTGAACAAGAAGAAAAACAAAGAGCGATCGCTCAAGCAACAGCCGAACCCTGCGATACTGAACAAGGGGTACTCATCCTAGAACCTTTCAGCAGTGAACTCAGAGCCACAGTCGCCGCCAAATTTGCTCAAATCATGCAGCTAGACCTCTACAATGCTAGGTTAATGCTTCCTAGTCGTAGTTGGAAATTTTACCGCACTGGGCGCGTAGGTGAACTCAAATTTTACGGCACACAACTACAACAAGCAGGTATTCCATGCTTTTGGACAGCCATCAGCACCATTGAACAAATACAAGTTTTTCAAGTCAAATATTTTTCACAGTCTCAACCACAAGCTACTGTTATTTGCTCTAATCATACAAATCAACTCGGTTCCCTGACATTTGATTGGTCAGAAGTTTCCGCGCGAGTGGTGGGACTTTTGCCTATTTTTGAGGACGTTGTAGACGTTGGCGCTTGGCGTAAACTCGAACGTAAAACCCAAACCCAAGACTATATCCATTTCTGTGATTTACATCTACCCGGTAGACGTTGTATTTTAAGACTCTACGATCAAGGCTATGAATTTCAGCAAGGTGTAGAAGTTACCCCTGTATCTAGCCAAAATACCACCAGAATCAATTGGAATAATTTAACAGACTGGATAAACTCACACTTAGCACAAGTAAGGGTTTGGTCAGACTTTACACACTTTGCTGAGTCGGTATTAGAACAAAAAGAAATGCTGAGAAACATTCAGTCACACATTCACCTGTATCGTAGGGAAAAGAGTAACTGGGACTCAGCATTTCATTTGTATAGTGGATTGATATTTATGAGGCTAGGGACTTGAGGCTAGGGACTGGAGACTGGGGACTGGGGACTGGGGAAGTGATAATTACTTATGACTCAGCACTCAGCAAAATTTAGCCAGGAGTTTTGACTTGGCTAGCCATGTCTAAGTAAGAACTCATATTCGCACCTGGACGACGACGACCATTAGAACTAGAGGCTGAAGGCGTTAAGTATTTAGGTGCGAATGTAGTTTCACCTGGTGGTGTTGTATTAGCAACTGGCGCTTTTTCTGGTTCAGCTTGCTTAGGTGCAGCTTTGCCATTTTTACCATTTTTAGATGCTTCTACTTTGGCGGTCGCAGGCGCAGGCTTTTTCTCTGTTGCTGGTGGCGCTTCTGCTTTGGCGGCGGCTTTTGTACCGTTAGATGCTACTGGTGTAGCTTGTGGGGCTGGTGCTGGTGCTGTTTGTTCAGTGCTATCTTCTTTCAGCTCTAAGTAGTAGCCACTGCTTTTCTTACCACCGATTAATCCGGTAAGGAAACTGAGAATCCCAGCGATTAATTTTTTGATAAAACCGAACATGAGAATGGCTCCCGAAGTTTTATATCTGTAAATAGACCGTAATGTTAAAAACTACGTCGTAATACTACGTTTTTTGACTATCAGCTATTGAGTAACAAACCTTGGAGGTTTGTGCTTTATCAAGCTTAAGAATATAAGCTGAGGTTTTCAGCCTTTGTTGGCAAATACTTACAAGCTGTAGATATCGAGAATTAATTATTCAATTTTACCGCTACACAGAGCAAGATTCTGAAAGGTTGCTTAATAAAAATTAACATAAATTTTGTTCATAGGTATACATTGACACAAGCAATGATTTTACCCTGAACCAGTGGGAAGACTGTCATAATCTTTTTGCTGAGGGTAATCAGACTCAGTTAAATTTTCAACAGAGGCAAACACAAGCAAATTTGTTAATGAAAACTCAAAATCAGCCACGTAATCCCGTAGTATTAGTGCATGGCATTACTGATACGGAAGTTGTCTTTAATTCGATGGCAGTTTACTTAAGACAATTAGGTTGGACTGTATACACAATAAATTTAGTACCTAACAACGGTGAAGCCCCGCTTAATGTATTGGCGCAGCAGATAGTTGATTATGTAGCTGCAACTATTGAGCCAGGACAACCCTTTGATTTAGTGGGTTTCAGCATGGGGGGAATTGTCAGCCGTTACTACGTGCAGAGATTGGGAGGTATTGAGCGTGTACAGCGCTTTGTGACAATTTCCTCACCTCATAATGGCACGGTAGTAGCTTATGCTTCTAGGCTTCCAGGGTGCTTGCAGATGCGTCCCAATAGCCTATTTCTGCAAGATTTGAATCGTGATGTGCAAATGTTGGAGCAGTTAAATTTTACTTCTATTTGGACACCTTACGATTTGATGATTATCCCCAATCACAGTTCAAAAATGCCTATAGGCAAAGAACTAATTATTCCCGTAGCGCTGCATTCGTGGATGCTGTCAGATTATAGGAGTTTAACAGCCGTCGCCGCAGCTTTAGCAGAACCGATTAATGTCGGGGATTGGGGACTGGAGACTAGGGACTGGGGACTGGGGATGGAGGATTTTGTTATTTAAGTTACATTTTAAATTTTGATAGTAGTTAGTTGAAATACAGTTTTTCACGAGTTTAGCTTATATCCTAATTTGGTCATTAGTCATTAGTCATTAGTAAGTAGAGACGCGATTAATCGCGTCTGTACAGTCATTAGTAAGTAGAGACGCGATTAATCGCGTCTGTACAGTCATTAGTCCAGAGAAAGGTAAAAGGTGAAGGCTTTCCCCTTTCCCCCTTCCCCTGTCCCCTCTTGTAATTAAAAATTAGTTTGCGGTTTTGCCTGTTGACTGTTAGCTTTACCCGTAGAGGAAATATGAAATATGCAGTTTCTCAATGGGGATGAAGGAAAGTAACCACAGAAGTCTAAAATTAGTTATTCTTTTGATATCTTGACAAAACTACTTGTGGTTGTTGGCTGATGCTGTCATTTCTTAGCGCTGCGAATCCTTGGTTGGTGGGAGTTGGACTAAATACCGTTCTATTAAGTTTAGTCTGGTTCGCTCCTAAAAAACTGCTGACTCCAGCCGGTGTGTTTCATGCCTGGTTATTGGGCATACTGATTTGGGGAACTTTAGGCTGGCAGGGATATGTAGTAGTTATGTTCTATTTTATTGTGGGTTCTGGTGTTACACGCATCGGTATGGCACAAAAAGAGGCTCTTGGTATTGCGGAAAAGCGTTCGGGAGCAAGAGGCCCGGAAAATGTTTGGGGTTCTGCTCTAACTGCGGCGCTTTGTGCTATGGGTGTCGGTGTTCTCAATGCCAAAATTTTCCCACTCAATCCCCAGTCCCTAATCCCTAATCCCCAGTCCCTCCTGTTATTAGGTTACGTCGCCAGCTTTAGTACAAAACTTTCTGATACCTGTGCGAGTGAAGTGGGTAAGGCTTACGGTAAAAGCACTTTCTTGATTACTACATTGCAACCAGTACCTAAAGGTACGGAGGGTGCGGTGAGTTTAGAAGGGACTTTTGCTGGTGTGGTGGGTTCAGTGGCGATCGCTATTATCGGTTGGGGTGTCAATTTAATCAGCCCATTAGGTATTCTTTGGTGTGTGCTGGCTGCTTTGATTGCCACGAATTTGGAAAGTGTGATCGGCGCTACCCTGCAATCTAAATATACTTGGTTAACTAACGAGATCGTTAATATTCTTAACACTTTAATTGGTGCGATCGCAGCTATATTTTTTGCATTTATTTGGGCATACTCTTTTAGTTAGGAGTAAAGGAGGATAACTTTTGACTGTTGAGTGTTGACTAAATTCTCTCTTGGTTTGATAGCTGGAGTAGAAAAATATACCTATGGCAAGACAATTAAATCAAAATAGCAAATCCATTGAAATTAAACGATTTTTATTTTTCAACTTGCCATTAATTATTTATAGTTTATAAAATCTTGTTTTTAGCCGTTTTTACCAGGTGTTCTTATGGAAACTCTGTCATTTTTGAGTATTGATGACCAACCCATTTCAATTGAACAAACCGTAAAATACCTGCAATCTTCCGGGAAGTTGAGTCAATTTATTAGTGATGTTCTGCGTCAGTACGTCATTGAGCAGGAGATTCAAGGGCGAGATGATGTTGATATCAATCCAACCCTCACCGAACAAACAGTGATTGATTTTCGCCTGAAAAATCAACTAGCTGACCCCCAAGCTTTTCAGGAATGGTTAGCGAGAAATGGTACAGATTACCAAAGATTTCATGCCTCAATTACTTCTAGCTTTAAATTAGAAAAATTGAAAACTTTGGTGACACAAGCCAAGCTGCCAGAGTATTTTATTGAGCAGAAAATTTTTCTGGATAGAGTTGTATTATCCCGGATTGTAGTCGATAGTCGAGAACTAGCAGAAGAATTACAACTGCAAATTGCAGAAGGAGGCAGTTTTGAACAATTAGCCAAAGAGTATTCTGTATTAGACGATCGCGTTGTGAATGGCATGATGGGGCCAATTAGTCGTGGTACTATGCCAGACAAGTTGCGGGCGGCTATTGATGCAGTTAGTCCAGGTGAATTAGTCGGGCCTATAGAAATTGATGGACGTTATGGTTTGTTTCGAGTGGAACAATTTCTGCCAGCGTCTTTAGATGATATTCAACTCAAGCAAGCATTACAAAACGAATTATTTGAAAAATGGTTAGCAGAGAAAATTCAAAAGCTGACGGTGAAATTACAAGTGAGTTAAAACTTCTGGAGAATGAATCCCTAAAAACCAAAGTGCTAACGGCTATACCTTGGAATCAACCCCCCCTCAATTGGCTTACTCCTGAGCAAAAAACCCGATTAGAAGAACGTTTAGAAATCCGTCGTTATCGACTAGGTGAAAAAATCTGGTCGAGTGAAGCGGGTGGTTATCAGTTTTTCATCGTCGATGGAAAGGTGCGCTTGCGGGACGAAGAAAGCGGTCAATCTCTATCAGCCTTACAAGTGGGAGATTGGTTTGGTGATTTACAAAAGTTACCAGGAGAATACAAGGCTGTAGCCGCTAGTAAAGAAGTGATCTTGGCTTGTTGGGATACCCATTTGTGGGCGGAAATATCGACCCCAGCAATCGAAGATTTTTGGCTGGGATTGGTGAAACAGGAGAATATAGTAGTTGAAAATGAAGTAAAACCTTTTCAGCCTCCGGTTGTGCAACCATCTGTGATTGTTAAAGAACAGACACTAAGTCAGCCAGCTACTACGCCACTCACACACAGTTATCCTTTTGTTAGTAGTTGGAATACGGCGGCTGCTTGTTTAACAATGGCAGCACAACAGCTAGAAAATCCAGTGAACTTGGAATGGGTACAACGCCAACTGCGGGGACAAAATCCCAAACAAG
Organism: Leptolyngbyaceae cyanobacterium; assembly: GCA_036704005.1. GTDB lineage: Bacteria > Cyanobacteriota > Cyanobacteriia > Cyanobacteriales > Nostocaceae > Trichormus. The sequence continues at coordinate 13,288 of DATNQO010000120.1, forward strand.
TTGTGGAAGCTGGAGAAAAGTTAGGTTTAGTGTTGCGACGACTGCAAGTCAGTTGGGAGGAGTTGCGTCAGTTAACTTTCCCGGCTTTGTTAAGGTTGCAAGTTGAGTCTGTTCCTCAGCCTACTTGGGTTGTGGCTTATGGGATGAAAGGCGATCGCATAATTGTTGCTAATCCTTTAAATCCTGATAATCTTTGTGAAAGTCTACCACAATCAGTATTGGAACAATGTTGGGATGGTCAGTTGTGGCAAGTAGAACTGATTTCTCGACAAGAAAAATTTAATTTAGGTTGGTTCATCCCAGCCGTTTGGAAATACCGCAAGCTATTAACAGAAGTATTAATAGCGTCTTTGACGTTGCAAGTGTTGGGTTTAGGCACACCGCTAATTACCCAGGTTGTGATCGATAAAGTCATGGTACAGGAGAGTTTACCCACTCTTGATGTCATGGCGATCGCACTTTTGTTAATAGCCATGTTTGAGTCTGTGTTGGGGATTCTGCGGTTATTTATCTTTACCCATACAGCCAGACGTTTAGATTTAAGCTTATCAGCGCAATTATTCCGTCATTTGATGCGGCTACCCTTGGCTTATTTTGAGTCACGGCGTGTAGGTGACACAGTAGCCAGAGTGCAGGAACTAGAACAAATTCGTTCCTTTCTCACAGGTACAGCCTTAACAGTAATTTTAGATAGCATCTTTGCCGTAGTTTATTTGGCATTGATGTTTTATTACAATATTCCCTTGACCTTTGTAGCCTTGGCAGTGCTGCCCTTGTTTGCCACACTGACAATAGTTGCTACCCCAATTTTACGTAACTGGTTGAACGAAACCTTTAACCGTAGTGCTGATAGCCAATCGTTTTTAGTAGAAACAATTACAGGTATCCATTCTGTGAAAGCTCATGCAGCTGAAACAGTAGCACGCGATCGCTGGGAAGGCTTATTTGCTCGTTTCGTGCGTACTGGTTTCAAAGCTTCCACAACTTCCAACATTAGCAGTAACATTGGTGATTTCCTCACCAATTTTTCTTCCTTATTAATTTTGTGGTTTGGTGCAAAACTAGTCATCGACCATCAACTAACAATTGGGCAATTAGTAGCCTTTCAAATGCTTTCCGGCAGAGTCACAGGGCCATTATTACGCCTAGTACAATTATGGCAAAATCTGCAACAAGTTCTACTTTCCGTAGACCGCATTGGTGATATTCTCAACGTAGCGCCAGAAGCAGAAATGGGGACGGGTTTAGTTTTACCACCCCTGAAAGGTCAAGTTAACTTTGAACAGGTATTTTTCCGCTACAAAGCTAATACCGAACCAGTGCTAAGAGGAATTTCCTTTAATGTAGAACCAGGGCAATTTGTCGGAATTGTTGGGCGTAGTGGTTCTGGGAAAAGTACCCTGTCTAAGTTACTACAAAGACTTTATCAAATTGAATCAGGACGTATTCTCATAGATGGTTTTGATATCAAAAGTGCAGATTTAGCTTCCTTGCGACAACAAATTGGCGTAGTTCTCCAAGAAGACTTTCTATTTAACGGTTCCATCTTAGAAAATATCACCCTTGGTAATCCCAATATTACCGCCGAGCAAGTAGTCGAAGCCGCTAGACTAGCCGTAGCCCATGATTTTATCAGTCAATTACCCTACGGTTACGAAACTAATGTAGGAGAAAGAGGTACAGCATTATCTGGAGGACAGAGACAACGCATTGCTTTAGCAAGATTATTCCTCTCTGACGCGCCGATTTTAATATTAGATGAAGCTACCAGTGCTTTAGATAGTGAAACCGAACAGCAAGTGTTGCAAAATCTGCAAAAAATTTCCGCCAACCGGACTGTATTTCTCATCGCTCACCGCTTTGCACCCTTAAAACGAGCCGATTTAATTCTCGTTTTAGAAAAAGGTGTGATTGCAGAACGGGGAAATCATACAGAACTCTTACAACAAAAAGGTTTGTATTGGTCACTATATCAACGCCAACAAGCAAATGTTTAATAATTTCGGTTAGGAAAGGAACTAGGGCTTGTTTTCCAAGTCTTTAAATACCTCCTAACCGCCCTTAAAATTAGGTAATAGGTAATTGTCTGTTACTATTACCCATTACCTATTACCAACCCCAAGATAGGATAAGTGTTTAAGCGGACATAATATAATATCTCACCTAAGATTCTACTGTTGATGTAACTCCATCTATCTGTAGCACGAAGCACATTTTACCCGCAGCTATATTTAAACTGAGGGCAATTACTCCAGCAACGAAACGGTCGAAGTTAAATGTAAAACCAAGTTCTTGAGCAAGTGCTGGTAAACCAAAGTAAATCATAAAAATCTGTACTATTAAAGGCGTTCCCCGGAAAAAATCTACATAAACCCTAGCTAACAAACGCCCTGGAAGAAAGCGAGAAAGGCGGAAAAGGGCTATTAAAGTACCAGTTATTAAACCTAATACCGCAGATAAAATTGTCAGTTGTAGGGTAACTAATGCGCCTTGCAATAAAATCGGGAGGAACGGCAAAATCAGATTAGGTAAGGTAGATTTATCAGCATTATTTGGATTTTCGTATGGTGATTTCGCTGGTAATGAAGCTGGAGGAGCTACTTTAAACCATTTTTGATAAATTTGCGAATATGAGCCATTTGCTAAAACCTGATTTAAACCATCGTTAATTAGTTGTAAATTAGGGGAATTTTTGGCTGTGGCAATGCCATAATATTCTTCTGTAAGTAATTTTTCAACAACTTTAATTCCTTGCAGATTACCTGTATTAATGGCGTACAAAGTTACAGGCGCATCATTAATAACTGCGTCTACATTACCGTTGACTAGTTCTTGCAAGGCTAGGGGTGCAGAATCAAAACTGCGAATTTGTACCCCAGGAATAGTTTTGGCTTTGTCTGCGCCAGTTGTGCCAATTTGGACGGCAATTTTTTTATTTTTGAGGCTGTCAAAACCTGTAATATTTTGATTATCGGCGCGAATGGCGATCGCTAATCCTGCTTTAAAATAGGGACGAGAGAAAGCCACCGTCTGGGAACGTTCGGCGGTGATGGTGATGGAACTAATCGCCGCATCTACGGTTTTGCTTTGCAAGGCTGGAATTATACCATCAAAAGGTAGACTTTGGAAATCTATTTTAAAACTAGCAGCAGTGGCGATCGCATTCATCAAGTCAATGGAAAAACCCTGTAAATTACCACCTTGTCCGGTAAACTCAAAAGGTGGAAAAGCAGGTTCTGTAGATATTCGCAGAGTCTTCCCCCGATTAAGATTACCACTACAAGCTGTCAGTAACAAACAACTTAAGCCAATCACCAGACACCCGCATAACCAATGCCTAAAAACCGATTTAGTCATCTCATCCTTCCCTTATGATCACAATTAACTTTAAAGGTTAACTGTTGACGGTTGACGGTTGACGGTTGACGGTATAACGGGTTATGCAATACATCATCGGTTAAAGATATTCGCGCAAGAAATCGAAGGGATCGTCTTCCCAACAAGGTTCGGGTATCATCAACAGCAAATTCCTATTGATGTCTGTTTCGATTTCATCAATGTCTTCTCTGTCAAACATTTCCAATAAAACTTTCCAGTCGCGTTCTTTCAAAGAAGTAAATATTGGCGCGTATATCTGTGGATTGACCGGATAATTCACAGGCTAAATTTCAGTTAATGAATGCAGAAAATGGGTGTTAGACTGGCAAATACTTCTAATATATCTTAAATCAGAATATTTGTAAATATGTAATAGTCAATAGTCATTAGTCATTAGTCAATAGTCATTAGTCAATAGTCAATAGTCAATAGTCATTAGTCATTAGTCATTAGTCATTAGCAACTGACAACTGTCACCTGTCACCTGTCACCTGTCACCTGTCAACTGTCAACTGTCAACTGTCAACCGTCAACTATTTCCACCCCAAACACCTCTGCAAAAGCCTCGACAACATGACCTCTGACTTCTTGAGTGGTAATTCCTGGTATCCATTCAATTAAACTACCTACGGGCTTATCAGCAATACCACAGGGAACGATTCGCTCAAACCCTGTCATATCGGGACAGACATTTAAAGCGAAGCCGTGCATAGTAATCCAACGGCTAACTTTAATGCCGATCGCTGCAACTTTTCGCCCTTCTAACCAAACTCCAGTTAGAGGTGGTGTGCGATCGCCTTTTAACCCGTAAACTGCAAGTACACGGATGATTACTTCTTCTAATTGTCGCAAATACCAATGTAAATCCTTGCAATGGCGATGCAGATTTAAAATCGGATACCCTACTAATTGACCGGGACAGTGGTAAGTAACTTCACCACCACGTTCGATTCTATGTATCTCAAACTCACTGTGGTTAGGGTCAAATTTGAGAAAGTCCAAACTGCTGCCCTGCCCTAATGTATAGACTGGGGGATGTTCCAATAAGATTAGCACATCATCTAGATTAGGGTTATCGATGCGTTGGCGCAAGAGCGATCGCTGCCATGCGTGAGCCTCTAAGTATGGCATCAATCCTTTGTTATATAACAAACAACTTTTTACCGGGGATTCATTACTATGGATCATGCCAAAAATCAACTGAGTTAACAACTAAATATATTTCAACTAACACAACTTAGTAATGCGAAATTGTCAAGCTTTGCAAAGGATTTTAAAGGAACATAAAGGGAAGCAACCATAGGAAAAACAAAGTGCTAGTTTGAATATATAACCACATCAGGTGTTGGGAGGAATTCTCTACAATAAGCATCACGCCAAGTTCAGAGGAACAAATACACTGGCTGATGAATCTAAAATGAGTTGTTTGCATCTACGGAACTTGTGTAATCCCTTAACAATGAGCAAAACCTCTTTTAACAGACCATAAGTAACTACTAACAGTTATATAAAGTTTGTGTTGATGAAGAAGGAAGTCAAAACAGTGATTGCTCACACTACCTTAATTGAGAAAGATATGCGCTCATCCAATTGCCTAGCAAACAGTTGGTATCGCATTTAGGTAGTAATATCACAAGCAAGATGTAAAAAGCTTAAAGAAAGCAAGCTAGAAGTATATAAAAAAGTTCACAAGATGGTGCTGGTGCAATAAATATAACTTACCGCAATCTCTTTTCATACAAAAACTACATCAAATATTGTGCTATCGAGCGGGAGAGTTTACATGAAGCTTGTCATCCACGGCAAAAATATAGAAATTACCGATGCGATTCGAGAATATGTGCATCAAAAAATTGAAAAGGCAGTTAGTCACTTTCAGAACATCACAAACGAAGTGGATGTCCATTTAAGCGTGGCTCGCAATCCCCGAATTAATCCCAAGCAAGCGGCGGAAGTCACCATCTTTGCAAATGGTAGCGTGATCCGCGCCGAGGAGAGCAGCGAAAATTTATATGCAAGTATTGACTTAGTAGCAGACAAGATTTCCCGACAATTACGTAAATACAAAGAAAGACGAATAGATAAGAAAACTCAAGCGCAACCAACTACCGAAGCCATTGTACCAGAACCAGTAGTTGCAAATTTAATAGGCGATCGCACTCCCGAACTCCCCCAAGAAGTCGTCCGCACCAAATACTTTTCTATGCCCCCGATGACAGTTGCCGAAGCCTTAGAGCAACTGCAACTAGTAGGGCATGATTTTTATATGTTCCACAACGCTGAAACAGGAGAAATTAACGTCATTTACGAACGCAACCACGGCGGCTACGGTGTAATTCAGCCCCGCAATAACAACGGACACACCAACGGACACACCAACGGTAAAAATGGCAAAGCCCATCATATCGTGATGCCCGAAAAGTCTCATAGTAAGTGACGTTGCTGAAATAAGGGTGATTCTTGTGGGATAGGCATCATCAGCGCCTTGGGAATACAAAGGACGGGCAAAATGCCCATCCCACAAAACTTTCTACATCATCCCACAAATATGCAGCTTTGCCCCTGGACATCTGGTAGAAATTTTCTTGAAGATGTAAAATTCACTATGAAAGACTAGCTTGATATAGCGAATTCATCACATTCATCTCGCCGATTTATTCAAAAAGTCGGACAGATGAATTAGGGCATCGTTTTCACATCATGGATGAATAGTCTAGTTGAAAAGTAATATTTTTCCACCAGATTTTAGTAACTTAATAGCTACTAATTCTCGATTTTAGGTAAATAACAGGTTTAAAAATCTTCCCAATCCGAAGGGAACTTGAAAGTGTAAATCTGAGGAGGATTATTTACAGGAGGAGTAGCTGGAGGCTCAGTTGGCTGTTCAGATGAAGATTGCTCTTCTAAAAAACGAGCAAAAAATGGTACTTCTGTGGTACTTGATGCTATTAGTGTATTTGTAGACATAATATCCCCTCTTAGGAAATATGTGTTAAACATACTCAAGCATATCAATAATTACCTAAAATCACAAGAAAAACAAACAATTTGGTTAGTAAGTATTCAAAAAATCATGTACTATTAAAAACTGTTTATTTGGTAAATAAATAGTACTAAAATATCATATATTTTTACATTATCAAGCAATTATAACACCAATTCAATAATATAGTCAAAAACAAATAAACCTTGTTTTAAGAGGCTGTTTGAAAAGTGATTTGCTGTGATATTAGACCTATTGCATAAGTAGTTCTCATCGGTGTTCATTCCTTCTCTACGTTCCCTACGGGACGCTCCGCATTTCAAGTACCTAAAGGCGCGAGGAGTGTCAACTCAGGACTTACGCATCAAAGTTTTCTGTTGAGGCAGGGTGTAAGGGTTTTCAAGATTTACACCCCTACACCCTTGATTTTTCTTTAAAGTCCCGCTAACAAAACAACCCGCCCACGCCATCAAATGAGACGTGGACGGGAAATGTTCAACTATGGGTATCTACCCGCGCTTAATTAGAGGCGATATTACACACCTGCGCCGCTAGCTTGACCTGCTAATCTTTGTTGAACCTTGCTCTTAGCAGCTTTAAACTCAGTAGCTAGTTGCTCACTTTGCTCGCTGCTGAGGTTGTTACGAATAGCAGCAAACAAGGTGCTTTCTTCTTGACGAACGTGATCCATCACGACATCAGCCAAGTCTTTAATTCTATCTTTGATTTCAGGATTAGATGGGCTGATAGCCTTGATTTGCTCTAACCGACGCTTCATGTCAGCTTGTTCGTCATACAGTTCTTGGGTATCACTTTGACCGTAGAAAGAACGCACTCTGGGATATAGTACTTCTTCTTCTGCTTCAGCGTGAGCGGTTAGATCCTTGTAGAGTTGACCGAAGTACTCTTGGATTTTTTGAGGATTGTTACTTTGGGCAATTTCTGTGAACAGGACATTTACTTTGTTGTGATCCAGACGCAGAACGTCTTGGATGTTCATGTCTTGCTTATCAGAACCTTGGGTAACGGCGCTACCTACTGCACCACTGAAGGCGGCGATCGCATCTTGAACTCGTCCCCAAATACCTTGATCTGCGTCTTGTCCGGTGAGTTCACGCACACCCAAAATTTCTAAAATACCTTTGAGTTGTTCTTGGTGAGCGCGGTTCTCAAAGTTAACAGCGTTTAAGGGGCCGATGGCTGCTAATATGTCAGCGCCTACTTTTTGGGCTGCTTTGTGAACCAGCAAACCGCTCATTACTTGTTGGTGTTTGAGCAACTCGTGCTTAGATACTTTTTCAAAGAAGCTGAGTTGAGAACCTTGCATCAATTGGCGAATTTGGTCAACCATTTCGGTGACTGTTTGTCTTGGTTGTTGGGGAACACCATATTGAACGATAACAGTTTCTATGATGCCCAAATTCTTACGGTCATCTTCGAGGAAATCGCGAAGTCTTCTAGAGATTTCATCATCAGTTGTTTCTCTGAGAAACCTTTCCTCATTCTCAATAATCAACTGTTGAAGTAGTTTTACATCTGCTAATTTTACACCGATAGCATTACGTTTTGCATCATCTAAAGTTGATACCATTCTGAAGTTCTCCTCAAGGAAAGTAGTCGGATTTTTAACTAATCTCAGGTTGACATAATTGTTTGTGGTCTTTCCTCCTTCTTTTGAGCGATTAACTAGCTAACTCAGGATAGAAAACAAATATTTTTTTTATAGAAATAAACAGTTCTACTTTTAGATGTACAAACATTCAATAATTACTCCATCTATAGATAGATAATTTTTTTATTTGACTTGTTTAAATTGACTCAAAGATATTTAATTTTATTGGAGATTTATTGATAATGCCGGAAACCCCCGGATTAGGAGAACAGGCGCTAAATAAAGCGGCAGAGATCGGGTTATCTAGCCAGTTAGATGAAGTCGAAAATCTTGATGTAGATATCAAAACCGATCCACTGAAAATAGTCCAGGGACAGGTGGATACGGTCAAGATTGACGGTACAGGTTTGGTAATGCAGAAAGACCTCCGTGTAGAGTCAATGCAAATGCAGGTCAATAATGTTGCCATTAATCCTTTAAGTGCAGCCTTTGGCAAAATTGAACTGACCAAACCCACAGTTGGTAGTGCGCGGGTTGTTTTAACAGAATCTGACATTAACCGCGCCTTCAATTCTGAATTTGTGATTGCCAAAATTCAAAGCCAGAAAATACATATTAATGGGCAGTTGAAAACTGTTAAGCCTCAACAAATAGACTTCCGCTTACCAGGTGAAGAAAAAGTAGCAATCAATGCTGACATTCTGTTAGTAGAAAATAACGAAACTCACAAAGTTGCCTTCACCGCCGTACCGCAAATTAATGCTAATGGCACATCTGTGTCACTGGAAAATGTTACCTACGGCGAAGAAGCAGAAATTTCACCAGAATTAACACAAAAGTTCGTAGAACAAACTAGTGAAATTTTAAACTTAAGCAACTTTGATTTAGAAGGTATGAGTTTGCGACTAAAGCGACTACAGGTAGAAACAGGCAAACTCACCCTGCAAGCGGAAGCTTATGTAGAACAAATTCCCTCAAGTAATAACTAGTAGGATATTTAATTATGGAAACCACAGATACAACTACTACAGGTTCCTCTGCTTCCTCTCCATTTCCGAATATTCCGCCAATTATTGAAACAGACGATCGCGAATATAGTGATACAGGTGTACCAAGTACAGTGGCGATCGCCGGACACCCCCTCCACCCCCTCAGCGTGATTTTCCCTATCGCCTTCCTAGCCGCCGCCTTGGGTAGCGACTTCGGTTACTGGCTAACCCGCGATTACTTCTGGGCTAGGGCTTCTATCTGGCTAATTGGCTTAGGTTTAGGAGGCGGACTCATCGCCGCCGCCATAGGCTTAAGCGACTTCTTAAAAATTGAACGTGTCCGCAAACGTAACGCCGGTTGGGTGCATTTAATTCTCAATGTGTCCATCCTCGTTTTGACACTAGTAAACTTCCTTGTCCGCTTGGGTAATATTGACGGCAGAATCTTACCTTGGGGACTATTAATCTCTCTAGTTGTTGGTACTCTAACTAGCGCTTCTGGCTGGTTCGGTGCAGAACTTTCCTATCGCCACAAAATCGGCGTAGTAGGCGCTGGTAGTAAGAGATATCCCTAGTTAGGGGTGTATACTTCCCTTCGGGACGCTACGCGTAGCTTGCTTCCACGGAGTGGTACGACTGCGCTCAGTAACCGGGTATAGGGGTATAGGGGTGTAAGGGAAAAATTACTGCTTCATACTCCCTTTCTCTGACAAAGGCTAAAATCTAGCGTAGTTTTTAGCCTGAATAAATGAATTATCGACACTCTCAGACAAGAACCATCTTCCTATCGCTACTCATCATGGTAGTGATGGGATTTTTGTTTAAGAATAATAACAGCCCTGCTCATCAATAGTTGAATACAGCACTTTTCACTTTGATGAGGTACATTCATCTAGCCTCTAAGCGCTAGTCTCTAGCCTCTCTCCCTATATTATGCAGAAAAAGGTTAAAGTTAAACCTAATTCCAAACAACAAAAAATTGTCGAAGAGGATGATGGTAGCCTGACAGTACACCTAAAATCCCCTCCGGTAGATGGTAAAGCTAATGAAGAGTTAATCAAGCTTTTAGCTGAAAAATTTGATGTGCCAAAATCTCATATCACAATTAAGTCTGGTTTATCTTCCAGACAAAAGTTAATTGAGATTGACACATAAGCAGGGGCTAGAGGCTGGAAGCTAGAGGTTAGGGGTTAGGGATTAGATTAACGCTCCCTAGTTACAAAATAGACCCTAACTCAAAAACCAACCATACATTGCAATTACCAATTACCAATTACCAATTACCAATTACCAATTACCAATTACCAGTCATAGCATAATTGTGGTTCATGAGTGATACTAATATATCCCGATTGAGATTTGACTCTTTCTATCCAGGCTAAAATAGCGGGAAATTGTGTTAAATCAAATCCACCTTCATCAGCGACGTGAGTGTATGCAAACAAGGCGATATCAGCAATTGTGTAACGCTCACCCACAAAAAAGCTCCGGTGTTGCAAATGATTTTCCATGACTTTGAGAGCCGCGTAACCAGGTTCACGTTTTTGTTCTAAAGCTGTGAGATATTCTTCTGGTTTACCTAAAATAGAAACCCAAAATCGCGATGTAGCAATATACGGTTCATGACTGTTTTGTTCAAAAAATAACCATTGCATGACTTGGGCTTTTAAATAGCGATCGCTTGGTAAAAATTCTGTATATTCGCTCAAGTAAAGCAATATAGCATTTGATTCTGCTAAATACTTACCAGGGGCAATTTCTAAAACTGGTATTCTGCCGTTAGGATTTTTACTTAAAAACTCTGGACTACGGCTTTCTCCTTTTAAAATATTTACTTCTACTCGTTCAAATGGCATACCCATTTGTGTTAACAAAAGTCTCACTTTATAGCCATTACCTGAAGGTAAAAAATCGTACAAACGTAATGTTTCCATGTAGAAATTAAGATAGAGAATATGTTACGAAGTTAAGGTCTAAAATACAATATCTTACAAAAGTATTCCTGATTAACAGGATAATTATCTTATTTAATTTGTATTTTTATTAAAGATATTAATTATTTGCATAAATAAAAATAAACCTGTTAATTGAGGTGAGATAGAAATGTTTTTTTTGATGCCATAGGTTAAAATAACAATATGTGTGGAAGATTTACTTTAACCCAGTCAGCAGAAGCATTAGCCGAAGTTTTTCATGTCCAGCAACGGCTGGATTTAGAGGCTCAATATAACATTGCACCTACGCAAACTGTGGTGACACTGTTACATAAAGCCGAAACTAACAAACGAGAATTTCATAAGTTCCGATGGGGTTTAATACCCTCATGGGCGAAAGATCCGACAATATCCACCAAGCTCATCAACGCCAGAGCCGAAACTATCGCCGAAAAACCCTCTTTTCGTTCAGCCTTCAAGCAAAGACGCTGTTTAGTAGTAGCTGATGGCTTTTATGAATGGCAAAGACATCAGGGTAAAAAGCAGCCATTCTATTTTCGGCTACGAGATGAGCAACCCTTTGGCTTTGCAGGATTATGGGAAAAATGGACAAATCCTGATGGGGAGGAAATTAGCTCCTGTACAATTGTCACAACAGCAGCAAACGAACTACTCCAACCCATCCACGACCGAATGCCAGTAATTCTTTCCCCCCAAGATTACGATTTGTGGTTAGATCCCCAACAGCAAAAGCCCCAAGCGTTACAACACTTATTATCCCCCTATCCAGCCTCAGAAATGACCGCCTACCCAGTCAGCACCCTAGTCAATAGCCCAAAACACAACAGCGCAGAATGTATTATCCCCCTCGACGAGCAGAATAGCTCTCTAAATCAGTTACCGAAAAATTGCGTTTAGAGCCGCCGCCCACTTCTTGAGCTTCAGTGCAGGGAGCTTCTAGGGCGGCTTTTGTGGTACTATAACCGTAGCGGTAAAGCGCACAAATTAAAAACGAAGTAGGTCAAGCGGACGACTCCTGATCCGGAAAGATAGGTAGTAGAAATCCGCGCATCTTGTACCGCCACTTGCGCGATTGCCGGGAAACCCGTCCAACGCAGTGGCTGACAAATGTGGGAGTAAACTCAGAAATTAAAAACCTTTTCAAACGCGGTCGGGCAGTCCGTGTAAGCTTGTGGACGTATCCAAACGGGGAAATTTGAATAATTGTATTCAGGTTTCTAGGGAGGACGGATGAAGCAAGAATCCTCAGCCGTCATGCTGAGGAGTGTCAAATTAACTATTGGATTGGGGATTGGGGACTGGGGACTGGGGATTGGGGAAGATAAAGAACTCCTTACTCAGAACTCAGGATTCAGGACTCAGGACTCACGACTCACGACTCATCACTCGTTACCAAAACAATAGAAACACAATATGCCAAGAACGCAAAAAAACGATAATTTTATTGATAAATCCTTTACCGTCATGGCAGATATCATTCTCAAAATACTGCCAACCAACAAAAAAGCTAAAGAAGCGTTCGTTTATTACCGAGATGGGATGTCAGCCCAGGCAGAAGGTGAGTATGCCGAAGCACTAGAATATTATGAAGAAGCCCTCACCTTAGAAGAAGATACCAACGATCGCGGTTATATTCTCTACAACATGGGGCTAATTTACGCTAGCAACGGCGACCACAAAAAAGCCTTAGAACTCTATCACCAAGCCATTGAAAATAATCCCAAGCTACCCCAAGCTTTGAACAATATAGCCGTTATTTACCACTACCAAGGCGAAAAAGCCAAAGAAGCTGGTGATAACGATGGTGGCGAAGCACTGTTTGACAAAGCCGCAGACTATTGGGTACGCGCCATTCGCATGGCTCCCAATAACTACATCGAAGCGCAAAACTGGTTAAAAACCACCGGACGGATGCAAATTGACGTATTCTTTTAGTCATTGGTCATTAGTCATTGGTCATTAGTCATTAGCTGTTGACAACTGACCACTGACAACTGACCACTGACCCTACGGGTACTCTCCGAGAACCCCTCCGGGGAAAGGCAGTTGCTTTAAGTCGGGAGACCCGCCCAACGCACTACCTCACAACTGACCACTGACAACTAACAAAATTATGATTGACCGCGAACAAGTTCGTAAAGTAGCTTTGCTGGCCCGTTTGGAATTGACTCCAGAAGAAGAGGAACAATTCACTACTCAACTAGGAAGTATTTTGGATTATGTCGAACAACTAAATGAATTAGACGTTACTAATGTACCTCCCACAACCAGAGCAATTGATGTCAGCAACGTCACCAGAAAAGATGACCTCCAACCCTACGCTGACAGGGAAGCTATTCTTAGCAGTGCGCCTGAACAAGAAGGCGAATTTTTCAAAGTACCAAAAATTCTTAATGCTGAATAGTCATTAGTCATTAGTCATTAGTCATTATTCATTAGTTTATAGTTCAAAACCTGAATGTTTGCTTTCAACTGATAACTGATAACTGATAACTGATAACTGATAACTGACCAAGGAGTAAATTATGGGTCTGGGTGTTCTCAAAAATGGTCAGTGGATACCAGAGCGGGAGCAAGAAGATTCCCAAGGTAAATTTATCCGTCCCTCAACTACATTTCGTCACCAGATTACAGCCGATGGTTCTAGTGGATTTAAGGCTGAATCTGGGCGATATCATTTATATATTTCTTGGGCTTGTCCTTGGGCTTGTCGCACGGCAATTATGCGCCAATTGAAGGGACTAGAAAATGCTATTGGTCTATCGGTAGTAACTGCCGAAATTGATCAAAATAGTTGGGAATTTAGTGATGAACCAGGAGCTATTCCTGATACTGTCAATGGCGCTCAATACCTTTGGCAAGTTTATCTGAAAGCTGCTCCTGATTATAGTGGGCGCGTAACAGTTCCGGTTTTATGGGATAAGCAAACCCGGACTATTGTTAATAACGAATCCCGTGAAATTATCCGAATGTTGGATACAGAATTTGAGTCTTTGGCTGAAAAAGATATCAATTTTTATCCACAACATTTACAAAAGACAATTGACGAAACTATAGACGCAATTTATCAACCTATCAATAATGGTGTTTATCGTGCTGGTTTTGCCACATCTCAATCAGCCTACGATGAGGCGGTAACAGAATTATTTGCTGCTCTTGAATACTGGGAAAATATATTAGGAAAGCAGCGTTATTTATGTGGGGAGCAAATTACCGAGGCGGACTGGTGTATGTTTACTACACTGTTTCGCTTTGATGCAGTTTATTACGTGCATTTTAAATGCAATTTACATAGAATTGTGGACTATCCCAATCTTTGGAATTACCTGAAAGAACTTTATCAATTTCCGGGGGTGAGAGAAACCTGTAATCTTGACCATATTAAACGCCATTATTACAGAAGCCATCCCAAGGTTAACCCCACCCGTATTGTACCGAAAGGGCCTGTGATTAATTTTGATGAGCCTCATAATCGGGGGTAGGAGTGGGGAGTGGGGGGAGATGAGGGAGATGAGGGAGAATAACTAATGACCAATGACTAATGACTAATGACCAATGACTAATGACTAATGATTCTATCTCCTCCCCAGAGCGATCGCACTAATTTATCGGTCATCTGTTCGCCAAATAGCCGCACTGCAATTTTATTATCTGGGTCGCGTTCGGCGATCGCACGACGGATAATTAAGTCACGTTGGGCTAAAGCTGTACGTTCTAATTCTGGTACAGGTTCAGCTTGATCAACCCAAACCAACCAACAATCTATCATCTCATGAGCTACAGAACGTAGCGTCGCAATTGTTTCCTCTGTGACTGGGCTTGTGTAACACAGGCTTGTCTGAGATTGTACCTGACGGATGTAGAGAGTTTTACTAATATATTGTTGGAAGCGTTCATCATTAGCAAATGATAAGTATCTTTCATTTGCAGGTTCATAATAGCGGTCTAAGTAATCTAAGTCTGTGAATAAATCACTGCGAGCGATATAATCTATATAGAAAAACAAATGTGGTACGGTGGCGAAAGCAAAAGCCAAATGGGGAACGCGAATATGTGACCCTAACCAAACAGTTAAGTGCATATTGCAAAAACCTGATTGTGGTTCACGCAACCATGAATGCACTAGCCAATCAATTTCCTTACCAGAAAAAGTATTCAACGAACCATGCGCTGCGCCTACTTGAGCCGTATAGTTTTGTAAATCTTTAGTAGACGGATCTGGCTGTAGTTCAAAACGCGCGTCTATTTTTTGGCGTAGTTCTTTGGTATTATTCCATAATTGCTCAAATATTGCTGTACTATCTACACGGCTTTGCTGTTCAATCATTATTGCCAGTACCGCTTTTAAGAGTGATGTATGCAAACAAAGTTAATTTGAATGCAAAACAGTTACATCTTGCTTGTGTTCGAGTTCACTTCTACCCCTATGGATACAGAAAATTGGTTGTTATAGCAGTCGTGTGATAGGTTAGGACACGATACAATCTTAAAACTTTTAGTTTCAAAGGCTTTCA
Organism: Leptolyngbyaceae cyanobacterium; assembly: GCA_036704005.1. Classification (GTDB taxonomy): domain Bacteria; phylum Cyanobacteriota; class Cyanobacteriia; order Cyanobacteriales; family Nostocaceae; genus Trichormus. The sequence goes on from DATNQO010000120.1 coordinate 28,719, forward strand.
GCCCTGTCACCTATCACCTGTCCCCTGTATAATTATACTGAGAAAGCACTGTATCATGCTCAACGTAAAGCTGTACGTTTTAAGGATAGTGACTTTGTAGATTTGTATGATTTTTTGAAAGTTTTACAGAATAAATACGCTGGGGATAGTGATGAATTAACCCAGGTTATTGATGAAGTGATGAATTTAATGATTTTTGAAGTTGAACCGCAGTTAATTTTAGCAAATGTAACTTCTGGGGTAAGATTTGAGCGAGTTAAGGGATTGTCAATTTATTCTCCGGTGAGAAGTTATTCTCAGTTTTATGACAGGTCAGATTTTGCAGGTTGTGGTTGGGGAGAGTTGGTAAGAGTTTTGAACTGCACAGAAAAATAGTCAACCTATAATGTGGAATATCTTAACTATAGGGAAAATTATAGATAATTATTTCCAACATGCTCATGAGAACCGAATGTTTCTAAGCTTAAAATACCAGCCGATGATTTACAACTAACTCGTAAACTAGAATCAACACGAAAGTAATAAATATCTGCATTTGCAAATTTTGCAAATTGTAAACTTCCATTTTGCTTAAGCACTACGGTATCTCCATCTGCTTCTGTTAGTAAATAAGATACTTTCGCTAGTGTTTCCTGTAGCTTAACTCTATCTCTATTATTACGATTATTTTGATAATCCCTTATAAAAGAGCTTGTATAAGATAAACGAGGAAAAACTAATAAATCCTTTGATAAAAAATCATTTTTGCACTTTTTCCAAATTAATGCACCCCAATTTGATAAAATAGCATTATTATCAATCGTAAATATAAATGTTTCGGGGATACCTTCAGCTTCTCGTAAATTGATAGAGCCTGCCTCCATTAATGCAAATTTGACAGGATTGATAATTGAAGTATCAAGTTGTATAGGTATTCTAGGAATATTTATAAGCGTTGGATTTACTCCTTCAAGAACATAAAGAAGCTCATCAGCATATAACATTCCAATTATATCCATATATGCTTGTAAGACTCTAGAACTTGCTACTAAGTTAAAAGAAATTCTGTATCCAGAATTTCTGAAGTTAGAAGCTATATCGTCTAACCAAACCAACAATTCATCTACACCATTCTTAAATCTTTCAGTGTTCGCTGTTGAAAATCCTTTTGGTATATATATATTAGCATTAAGCCCTTGACCTCTAAGAAAATCCTGAATAATATCAGCTGTAACTCTAGATATTAGAGTATCACTAGCAATTAAAAAATGATAATCTTGTTTCCCCTGTTCTAATTTACCTTGATACAACGCATAAATTACACTAAGTTCAATACTTGCCAACCGAACATCTCTTATACGACCTCCAAAGAGATTTGTAATTGCTCTTTCTTTAAGTTGATCAATTATACTTTTAGCTTCTGGACTATACTCTTCAAGTTCTATATTTGTATAGTTAATACTCCGCCGCAAAATGTCGAACCAATAGCTATGGTCGTACTTTCTATCAAGTTGATTAGTTAATAGACTTGTACCAAGAGTGGAAATAACTACTCGACGCATAGAGGTTGTTTTTATAGAATTTACTAATGTCCAATCTGGGGTTTCTGATTCAAGGGATAAATCATAAAGAATATCCTCAAATTGGTTTGTTTCTATTTGTTCTGTAATGGGGAAAATTACACTAGCACTTTCTAACAGATTTTTCTGTTGAAGTACTTCGTCAAGTTGATCTGGACGTGTCTCGAAATTGTCTCTAGCTTCGCTTGCAATCCTGTTTACGTCAACCAACAACGGCTCGAAGCCAGCCTCAAGCAGAGGCTCTGCCAAAGTCTCCACTAAAGAAGCTAACCGCAACACTTCACCTATTTCTTCTTGCTGCACTCTTTGACTTATTGCTTGGGCTAACTCCTGCGCCACTTCATCAGGTTTGGTATACGCCAACGCTGTCCACTCCTGAGCTTCTCGCAAATCCTGTGTATCTGCGTCATCATCAGTTAATCGCTGCGCTACATAATCTAATAAAAATTCCCCCAGTTCATCAAATCTTTCCTGCCCAAACTCCTTCTTCAATTCCCGCAACAATAAATTGCGATCGCTAATATCCATCTCATACATCTCATAACCCACCTGACGACACAACCGCGACAGCAACACATGAGCAACCGCCACCCAAGGGGCTTGAGGAACAAAGTTTGCCCAAATTTGGTAAAGTAAATCAGGTGTCAGTACCAAAGGAAACGCCGCATGACGAGCTAAGTTGCGGTGTGCTTCCCCAAACTGCTGGGCAAACCCTTCTACCCGTCTTTGGGCTATTCTCATCGCACGACTTTGGTTAATATCTGCCGTCACATCAGCCATGAGTACATCACCTCCCCAGCAATATATCGACCCCGCAACACAGTAATTGCTGCATTCATTCCCTGCGGACTCATCTCAAACATCGGCACAAAACGGGCAATTTCCTCAGCCGTAGTTTGCCGCCAGCATTCACTAGGCATGGGATTCAACCAAGCAAAATAACGCACCGACTGCTGTAACTGCTCAATCCATACCTTAGTATTATCAACCCGTTCTGGGTCAAAATTCCCCCGTGCTGCTCCGGCATCGCTAATAATTAATACAGCCGCCCTTTCGCCTATTTCCGCCAAGACTTCAGAAACAGCCTTCGCCTCAAGCATCGCTGGATGTCGATATAAGTATTCATCCGGGTAGTCATGAAAATAAAATACATTGGTTGTTCTCAACCGTCCTCCCCGTTGTGCCGTTTCCACCAACTGCCGCGATAAATCGTGAAACGGAACCATTGAGCCTTCCTGGTCAATTAGTAGCACCAAATCCGTGCGATTTGTACGCGGTGGCATCATCACAGGTTGCAGTAAAATACCCTCACGCCCAATTTTCGCCACCGTCGCTTCCACATCTAATTCTGTAGGTACTCCTTGGCGCACCGGACGACGCAGATAACGCCAGCATTGCTTCATTTGTCGCTTAGTCACAGGGAAATATTCTGTCAACAGCATATAACGAGGGCGTTTGAGTTCCCTATCCCTGCGAATACTCCGCACCGCTTGGACAGCTTGCACTGGTTCTGGTGTAATAGTGGGAGTTGTTTCTAAATTAGATATTACTTCATCATCAAGAGGAAATTCTTCAGATGTAGCTGTTTCAATTGAGGTTGATTCATCATTTTCTGGTGTAAATGATTCTGAAATTAAAGTTGAAGTGTCATTACTGGATGTAGGTTCATGCAAAGATTCTGGAGAATTTACAGGGTGTAATTCGATTTGTTTCCACATCTCCCCAAATAAGCGTTGAATCAGGCGATTTTCTTCTTCAGATTTTGCCCACAACATACAACAAAGCTGCTCTAATTCCAGGCGACTATTAACACCAAACCCGGCTTTGAAACTACGCACAACCACTAAATATTCTTCAACCCCCAACGGCAAACCATGTCTCTGTCGCAGGCTGTTAAAAATATCTAGCAGTGATAGTTCTTCAAGTTTCATATTTTTTTAAATATCGCAGATGGTCTTCCCATTTCTTTAACAGAACTTCTGGAAAAGGTATTTCTCCCTCTAACTGCTTTAACACCTCATCTTCAGGAAATTGCCGCAACACTGCAAACCAATCTAACAACTCACTGGTGCTAACTTTTTTACCTGCTTTCCCCTTCTCCATTTTCTGACGTAATTCACTAAAACGCTGCACCGCAGCTTCCACTAAATCCGGTGAAGATTCCGAAAAGTGTGACTTGACAATATTAGCTAATTGTGAATATGGAAACTGAATATAATAAAACAGACAACGCCGCAGGAAAGCGTCTGGTAAATCCTTTTCATCGTTGCTAGTAACGATAATAATTGGAGGGTAATTTGCTTTGACTTCTTCTCCCTTTTCTTCAATTGTAAATTTCTGTTCATCTAACTCTCGTAACAAATCATTAGGGAAGTCAATATCAGCTTTATCAATTTCATCAATTAAAACTACGGTGCGCTGTTCATTTTTAAACGCACGTCCCAAAGGCCCCAATTTAATATAATTATCTAAATCCTTGACTTGAGAATTGCTTGCTTCCCCGATGCGAGAAAGTTGAGCATCATGCAAGCGTCCAACCGCATCGTAGGTGTAAAGTCCATCTCTCGCCCTGGTTGTAGACTTAATAAACCAAGCTTCATAGGGTAAACCCAATTCGTAAGCTACCGCTTGCGCTAAAGTCGTTTTACCGCATCCTGGTTCACCTTTGAGCAATAAGGGGCGTTTTTCTAAGAAAATTGCCAGATTAACAGCTTGAATGAGTTCTGGTGATGGTAAGTAAGGAGTGAGTCCGTACTTTTGGCACTCTTGGGGTGAAATTGGCTTGCCTGTATAATATTGCTTGCCATTGGCAGTGAGTACACTTGCTAAATTTTGATACATTGGGTAAAAACCTTTTCACAATCAATACTAAAAAAACTACAAATTTCTTCAAAGACAAATTGGGGAATACCTTGACAAGACTTTTGAAACAATATTTCAGATGTCAATTTATCAAATTCGACTTCTATATCACTACGCTGCATCACAACTTCTGTTATCCATTCTTCAAGAATTTCCAGGGAAAAACTATCTACTGCGGGTAAGTATAGAGGTATTCGTGGGTCTAGAGGTTGAGGAGTTGTTGATACATTAATATTTGACTGGTGTACTTTGCCGCCATGATCTACTAAAAACATAAACAAGTGAGTAGATTTTTTAGGTGGATTTTCTTTTCCGATATTTACCAATGGCTGCCAAAACTCCTCTAGCCAAGCAGATAAAATTTCTGGTTGTAAGCAATCTACTTTATTAAATATGAAAACCATATCTTGAGTCTGCCAGCGATCGCAAATTTTCTCCAAAATTTCGGAGGTAGAAATTGGATGTACATGAAAATAACGTCCTAATTGCGTCCATAAGCGTTCTATATCTCTGTAACCTACATCAATGACAATTGGCTTGTTTTTCAAACTTGGTATCATACGAAATAACTTAGCCAGCAAAACTTCTAATCCACACTCAGGTGCGTGATGAACTAAGAAGCCTGCTGTAAAGTAGCTTTTCATTACCTTCTTGACTATATTTGTCTGTTGTTTAAAATCTACTTGTAAGAGTAAATCAAATATTAAAGTATGTTTCGTGTTTTGAGAAAGATTCGTTGTTTCTGACTGAGGTTTAGCCTTTCCTTGAATCAGCTTAATAGCTTCGCCGTGGTTGCTAATTACTGGGGATTGGGGAATTTTAGCCAAATTGTAATATCTTTGTAGGTTCTGCTCAACCGAATCTGCAAGCTTCAGGTTTGTAATCCAGTCCCCTTCTGTAACTCGATGAGGGTTAAGTCCCGCTAAAATAGCACCTGTAAGTACCCCATGTTTACCATCTAACTGCTGATAGGCAACTTCATAGTCACGGGATGCAGCAATCAAGAAGCGATCGCAACCAGAACTATGTCTTTCCAGTTCAGTATCTTGGAAATTTAGTAATTCTCCAGCAAAACAGCAATCAAGCCAGATAATCTGCTGTTTAACCTTACTTCGGTGCAATATATCCCATAAATCTCGTAGCGAAAAACCCCATTGATTTTTGCTAGGACAACTATCACTAGCTGCTAAATAACCATACGTTAACTCTTGGCTTAATTGCTTACGCAGTCCATGTCCAGTAAAAAATAGTAGTGCTGTTTCTGGAGGTTTTTCGGTCTTCGGGAGGAATAGATCGAGAATTGCTTGTTCTAGTTCTTCTGTCTTAACTAGTTTATCTGGATCAACCTGCATCCCGTCTATATTGCTGGCTGGAAATCGCTTAACTCGGAAGTTCCCGTGGGTTTCTAGAATTTGAGCGATCGCTTCCGCATCCCCGGCTGGCGTAGTTAGGTGCTTGGCTTTACTTGTCGGTGTATCCTTTAAAGATGGATATTGATTGACCCCAACTACAATTGCTTCTCTTCTCATACTAACTAATTTTCACCGTACCAAGTATCACAAAATACCCACTTTAATGAATACTTCCGTTCCCAAAACTCTACTAGCTTTTTTACTGGCGCTCAAAGAATTGGAAGTTCCGTTGAGCAAAGATGAACAAGAGCTTTTGCATGATATAGGAAATCAACTTAAACTAGCTCCTGATGATTGGGATCTGATTGAAGCCGAATTAATCGCTATTATTCAAGCAAACTCCGTACTAAATCATATTTATGAGTATAACAAAGTCAAATTAGATGCTTTAGAGGGAAGTTTCCCTAGAGAATTGTTACCAAGTCTAGCTGACTTAGAGAAAGAATTATTTGCGGACACAAGAGAAATCATCACTTTTGACGGTCAAACTAAAGGTGAACCTAACAATCAACCAAACCTATTAATTAGCCTGACCAGTTCTATCCTGCTTACTGATAACCAAGACAACATTATAAAACAGCTACCTTTCATACAAAATATTGCTGAGTATGTAGAAAAATATCGTTACTTTAATACTTACTTTGTTAAACCTGATGAGGATGGGCGATGTGATAATTTCACAACAGTACCACCCAGTCAACCTTTAATACACGGACAAACTTATTTATTATGTGTAGATATCAGCCCAGAACGAAAAGGCATAGAAAGTGAGCCTATGCCCTTTCCAGAGCAAGCCTTGGCTGAGGTTTGGCATGACTCAGAATCCTTACCTCTTGATTTAGTCGTGGCTTCCAAGGATTTTAACATTGATGCAACTGTCAAAAAACTAACCCTACCCCGCACTGGTGCATCAGAGATTGTACAGTTCACGATTAAACCTAACTTGTTTGAAGGTCGGGGTTACATTCACATAGACTTGTTATATCGCGGATATCTGCTTCAGTCCAAGCAAATCACAGTCCTTATCATCCCCATAGCAGGAGCCGAAATCCCGGAATCACTGCGCCCACCGCAAACCGCTAAGATAACCTTTACCACCACAGACTTACTGACTCATGAAAAGCTAGCACTGTTGCCTGAGCGATTCTTCACTGTAGATGTACAGGTAGATACAAGAGATGGTAGCACTGACCTGCGCTTTCTCGACAGAACACAGGGCAATGAAGAATTATTGTCTTACAGTACCAATTTACAATCTGGGCTGGGGAATGCGATCGCCAGAATCCGGCAAAAATTGCACTCAATGGCGACGGCTTATAAGTTTAAAACTCAAGGCGATATGCAGCTTCTAAATACTTGGCTACCTCAGTTAGCTGATGCTGGACACTCTTTATATCGCTCACTACTTGATAAAAACAAAGGTCTAACATTAGGTGAAGATAGAGGCGAAAAATTAAGCGCCGCCTTGAAACCCGATAGCGTCATCCAAATTAACCCGATTAACCCTATTTTAGGATTGGGAAAGTCTACCATTCCTTGGGCGTTACTATACGAGCGTAAAGTAATGACCAGTAAAGAAAATCATGTCTGCAAAGAGTTTCTCAATCACGACATCGACTGTACTGATTGCCCTTTTAAAAATAATTATAAAGTTGTTTGCCCTCATGCTTTTTGGGGCTACCGCTATGCTATTGAGCAATTACCAGCTTGGACAATTAGCGAAGGTTCTCAAACGCCTAGCCTTGTATGGCAAATTGCTAACAATCAACCTTTATATATTAATTTCAACGTCTGGCGAGATTTTAGGTTTTGGCAAAACCACCTACCTAAAATTGAACAACTTGGTTCCGTGAAAATATTAATAGCTGAAGAAATAAACGACTTGGAACTAATTTGGTCAAATCACAGTTCAGACTTAGATATTATCTACTTTTATTGTCATGGAGGCATAGACGAAACTGAAAATTTGCCCTACTTGCAACTGAGCGATGACAAAATTTACAGTAATTTTATCGAAGCCTGTGAGGTAAACTGGCAGCATCGCCCTTTAGTTTTACTCAACGGTTGCGCTACAGGTGATTATGGCCCTGATAGTTACATCAGCTTAATTGATGACTTTCGTGTAGCTGGCGCTAGTGGTGTCATTGGTACAGAATGTCCTATACCAGAGTTATTTGCAGAACTTTATGCTGTCACTCTGCTGAAACGGGTATTTCGGGGCGAACCTTTAGGAAAAGCTATGCTGACAGTGCGGCGAGAAATGCTTCAGCAAAACCTCAATCCTTTGGGTTTACTGTATTCATTGTATGCTCCTTATGAGATTGCTTTAGCTCGTGCGTTGGCGCAGCCCGCCGTAGGCATCGCCCCTAATTAATTGTCTGATACCATCATGAAACGCTGGATTACTGCTGCATTACTAATTTTACTTGTTTGTCCTGCTCCTGCTATTGCTCAAACTAACGTCAAAATTGAAATCGATGCTAAAGATAAGCCTTTAGAAATTAAAGGTTGGCTGGGTGAAGAGAATAGTTTAATTAGCAATATCCGATTAACCGCTTCTGGGGGAAACATCACATCTTGGACATTTCTACCCTCAGACTTGAAGCGCCAAGAGGGAGATGAGGTATTAGGCCGACAACAGGTAGAATTAATAGGCGATCGCAAGTTAGAAGCTGGACTACCAAAGGATTTCCAGGTGAAACTTAACGGTGTTAAGTTACCAGGAACTTACCAAGGACAACTGGAAATACTTCTACCCAATCAAAAGCGGTCTGAAGCTTTGGTAATTCCTTTAACAGTGACAGCAAAAGCCAAACCTGCATTAGTACCAGCCAAAGATTCAGAACAATTGCAACTACAATTAGTCCGATGCAGTTGGGACTGTGGTTTAGCGCAGTTATTACTTCCTGCGAGTGCTTTCCAAAGTCAAAGACTAATTTATTTAGATAATCCTAATCAAGCAACTGTATCTCTGACCAGTGCAGAAGTAATTTTACAAGGGAAATTAACAAACTATCAAATTACCAATACTGAGGTAGAACCACCAGTAAGTCCCCAAACTTTAGCTGCGAATAAAATTATTAGTTTGCCTTTGAAGTGGGAGCGATCGCAAATTCCCCCCGACAGATATACTGGAGCAGTTTACCTGACAATGGAAGGTAGAGAAGGAAGACTATCAATTCCCATAGATTTAAGTATGCGGACTGGCCCAGCCATACCAATTTTAGTGTTATTGCTGGGTATTTTGTTGGGTAGGTTGTTTAAATATATGCAGGAAAAGGGGATTCCACAATCGGATGCTTTGGCGAAAGTCTATGAACTAGAGAACTTGATTAGTCAAGCCGACCCCCAAGACCAAGAAATTCTCAGTCCGATGATTAATCAAGTCCGAAGTTCAGTTACTCAAATGGATTTAGAAACAGTAAATGCAGATTTAGCCATCATTAAAGAGCGTTTCAACTCCTTAGATAAGCTAAGAAAAATCGAACAGCAGTTACAAGATATGAAACAAGACCCTGATGTGGGTGGTGATAACGGAATATTAGCCAAAATTAATGAAGCTCGAAAGAACATTAAATTAGAAAAGGATAATCAAGCTCAAGAATTGCTGCAACAAATACAGGATAGTATCATCCAACTCCAGAAGAATGTAATGATGGGAGGAAATCAACCACCTGATCCTAGTTTGATAATAGCCGCAAATGAAGCTGCTGAGGCTAGAAAATATGCTGAAGCTATACAAGCTCAGAAACTTAAAACTCCTCGGTTTGTTTGGTGGAGAAGACCTTTAATAGTTATAGCTGGAGTATCTAACGAATTACGAGCAGAAGCTACTTTGTGGGTGGTGCGACCACTGTTATCTTTAACTTTGTTATTAGGATTGTCCCTAGTAGGGTTACGTGCTTTGTATGTAGAAAAGGGGTTAACCTTTGGTGCTAACCCCTTTTCTGATTATGTGGAATTAATATTATGGGGATTGAGTGCAGATGTCGCTAGTCGGAGTTTGAGTAATTTGGCGGGGGGAGAGGAAAAGAAAGAGTAGGTGATTAGATAATAGGTGCATGAGGGCCTACATCACCCCCTGAAAAAGGTTGATTCTCTTTTATTCGCTCTTCCAAAAGAGTTGATAGTTCTTCTGGAGTTTTCACCCATAATCTTTCAATATTAGAACTTTCTGATGTGTTCAGAAGTTCTTTGATGTAATTTTCTTGTTCTGTAGTCACAGCTACAGGTAAATCTGGTGTACCCACAATAGTAATTGTTGGATAATACAGGGCTTCAGCAATAGTAAAGCCAAATCGACAGCGAAATTTATTAAAATATTGCCAACTGGCTTGAATCCAAGGGATAGGAACTATTTCGGTTTCATTTTGACCAAATAGAATATATTGTAATAACAAATTATCTACTTTATCGACCAACTCCATAGCTTTAATTATTTTGCAAGTTGACTCATTGTCAAAAGAAAACTTAACTTGTTTAGTATCTTCGTCTATCTTTAATTTTCTTCTAGTCTTTTCAACAGCAATAGAAAAAGGAACTAATTCCATATTTCATTCTCTTATTTAACTATAGGTTTATTAGAACGATAGACTCCTTGATCTGTCCCAATCCACAGATATTTATCCGTCCCCAAAATCATATTATAAACTTTCTTAACTTGACCGTTTTTGATAGAAATATTTACCCAATTATTGTCTATATGGTTATATAAAGAAATATGGTTTTTATTTGTCAGAGCTAATATTGATTTATTAGGTAAAATGATTAAATCTAATATAGTACTGCCTAATGTAGAGTAATTACTTATATCGTTATTTTTCAACCTGGAGTCACTGGAAACATTCGTGATCATACTCACATTTCCATTAAAGTCACCAATGGCTAAGGTTCTTTGCTCAGAATTAAAATTTAATGTTCTGAAATCTCTAAATGGTAATTTAAAACCATCCTGTTGTTTTTCATGGTAACATATAGGTTGATCATTACCTATACCCATACGGATAAGAGCCTCTGGTGCAGATATCCATAAAGAATTATTATTTTTATCTATAACTATTTTATCAATATGCAATGATGAAGTAGGTAGGGATTTACATAGCTGATGAATATCTCTGATATATTGCCATCCTCTAGAATTTTGTATGTAAAGCCCCTGATCAGTTCCTAACCACAAGTTACCTTGTTTATCTTTAGCTATCGTTAAAATTTCTGTATCATTAGGAATAGATTTAATAGTTTTAAATACCATTTTATCATTATCTAACTTGCCTTTTAGCACACCTAATTCTTTAACTCCAACCCAAATTTCTTCTCCTTCAGCCCAAATAGCACTGACTTTTTTTTCCGGTAAATATTTACTTAAAATATGAGTTTGCATATTGTACTGCCATAAACCTAGACCATGTTTTCTCAACAATCCATTATGGAAATATCTCTTAGGCGAATATGCTGCCATCCACAATGATTTATTAGTAATAATTAACTTTTCTATGGAAAAATTCACTGTTTCTTGAATGGGCGAGGTTTGATTGATTGCTTGTTTTAAATTTTCTATTTCATTTTTCTTGGTTAGTATTTCTGTTGTTTTTACTAACTGAATACTCAGCATTATAGAAAATCCCGTAGTCATACATAAAGCAAAAATTAAACCTATAAAAGTGTTTTTTCGCCGACGATTCTTTATAAATTCTTGTCTATCTGTTTCTATGCGACTAATTTTAATAAACTCTTGCGCTAAACTAGATAAATGTATGATTCTGAAATTCTTTTCTAAAAAATATTCAACTTCAGCTAGTTTTTTTCCTTGTAATAGATAAGCTGATTCAAACATCTTACCTTTATCTTCCCATTCTTCGGCAGCAGCCTGGATCCTGCGCTCAGTTCTAATCGCCTCCCGATTATTATCCAGCAACTTTTGCAACCTTGACCAATGGCGAATTAAGGCTTCATGCGCTACATCCACTACCGCCACCTTCTCCTCACCTCGACGTTGTTCGCTAGTAACAATTAACTTAGCCTGTGCCAATTTTTGAATTACTTGCTTTACCAACTGTGCAGATTTACCCAACGAATCTAAATCTCGCTGCGGAACTTGCTTACGTGTATCTGGTGTCCCTTCCCCTAACTGAGTTAAATTAATAAAAATCAAATCTGCTATTTTTTGTTCTTCAGCCGATAGTTGTTTGTAAGTTTGTTCTGCCAGATTTTCTAGAGTTTTTCGCACCCCACCTAATTGATGATAACTGTCTAGCTTCAACCAATTTAATGTCTGCCGTTGCCAAAGTTGTTCTAAAGTATATGACAATAAAGGCAACATTCCCGGTTCAGGTTCTTGTGGGGAATCTTCAACAGCAACTCCCAAATCTTGGAGAATAGCATTAATGAGATTTTCTTCCACCTTCCGCCCTAGTTTGGCTGCTGGTTCTCTGATGACTCGCTGCAACTCTTCTAAAGACATGGGAGTTACCATCAGCAAATTGCTTTGAATTAAATCAGCCAGTTGATGATGTGTAGCACATTTACCTAAAAAGTCATCACGCATGGCAAATATCAGGCAGAGTTTATCTTCTGTCTGTTTGAGCGCACCTAATAAACTAGAAATAAAATGTTGTCGGTCAGTTGGGTTTTGACAAAGGGTAAAAATCTCTTCAAATTGATCGACAATTAGTAGGGTACGGGGCGATCGCGCTGCTTTAATTAATCTTGCCACTCCCGTTGCACCTTGAGCGATCGCATCTTCTGCTATTTTTAGCTGTTCTGCACGCTGAATATCTGTGACTGACTCATCAAGAAATACCGTGGCTAAACTTACCAAAGGTCGCTCTGTGGGAGTCAACACCCGAATCTTCCATTGTTCTGTCTCTGGTAATCTACGTTCCTGTTGTAATTGGTATATCAACCCCGCTCGTAGTAAGGAAGATTTCCCACTCCCCGACACCCCCAAGACTGCCAAAAAGTTGCCTTTACCCACCTGAATGTGCTGGATGAGCTTTTGGGTTAATAATTCTCGCCCATAAAAATAAGCTGCATCTTCAACATCAAAGAAACGTAATCCTTTGTATGGACAAACTCCCTCTGGGATGTGGATGAGAGTATTTTCCCGTTCCCCAGTGAGAATAATTTCCCGGTTGGGATTATACCATATCGGTTGTTGGGGAATCTCCTTGAGTGTTTGGGAAATAAACTCAATTAATTTGTCATTGTTGACCAAACCATCTGGCTGTTGTCTGGGGTCTAGTCCTTGCCATAGTGCTTGAGAAAATACCCCATGCTGTCCTGCAATATCTTCCTCTGCAACTTCAAATTCTCTGGATGCCGCGATGAAAAATCGCGTCTGTTCTTGAGGCGATGTACCTAAATCTGCTTCTCGAAAATTAAATAACTCTCCACTGTAGCAACAGTCAAGCCAGACTATTTGCTGCTTGAGAGGGCTTTTTTGCAACAGTTCTCGCAACCATCGCAGGGAAACACCCCATTGATTCTTGCGGGGGTCAACGTCACTGGTAGCTAAAAAACCTTCTGTGACTCCGCCGCGATTTTTGCGTAAACCATGACCGATAAAGTACAGCAGTGCCGTTTCTGGGACATTCTGTCCCACTGGGTTAAATAGCTGAATAATTGCATCTTCTAATGTATCAGACTTGACCAAGCCATCAGATGCAACGCAACGCTGTTCACCTTGAATCCTTTCTGGTAAGCGCCGCACACGAAAACCGCCATATTCTTCCAATCGTTGGGCGATCGCTTCGGCATCATTAGCAGGAGTAACCAGATTTTTCGCTTTGCTTGTTGGAGTATCTTTCAGGAAAGGATACTGATTAATTCCCACTACCAGCGCATCTCGATTCATTAGTTTGAGACATATTTTTGGTCAATATAATTGTTTTACAGCGAATTTCCAAAACTCTCAACATCTTCTCTTCCCACACCTCCCAAACCTTATAGATTATTTTCAATGAACGGCTTTAACTGAAAGATAACCTTAACATGAGATTCTATTGAATTATTTATTCGTAAGGAGAATCATGGTATTCAACCAAGTCACAGAACACCTGATTGCCCTCAAAAATGTTAGAAAATTTTATCAGCAACCCAACGGACAGCAAATTGTTATTTTAGAAAATATTCGTCTTGAGTTGCGTCCGGGAGAAATAGTGGCATTGCTGGGGCCACGGAAAATGCACCACAATCTTGGATGTTGGATATTTTGAGGCGATTGACATTTAATTATCCACAGCCAGAATTTATACTCATTCTCTCATCTGTTAGGTTTAAAGTGAAACTATTTGTACTTCATAAAATTAATCCTAAAGATAGATGAAATATGAAATTTCATGCAATTTTTAATCGTTATATTTTAGATAGCTACGCAACAAAGCCCATTGATTTTACTCAGAATGCTTTGTTGTAAGCTTTTCAAATAATTTTTATAAGATTTTGATTATTCCTGCTCTATTCCAATATTTTATTTATAAAGATAGATGATATTTATATTTATTTTTGATAAAAATAACTAGGATTATTTCCTAGCGTTTGCCAATCTTTATCCAGGTCTGTCAAATAAAGGGTATCCGCAAAAGTAGCCAAGCTTAACATTTATTGATGTAATTCTCTTACCATTTGCTATGCTTAAAAAAATTGGTATTATTACTTTAGGATATGGCAAACCTAGATATATTGAAATGGCAAAAACTTTAGCGCGATCGCTTAAGTTACACTCACCAAATATTTCCAGGGCAATTGTTACTGATAGAACAGAAGAGAAGGAGATTTTAGAACTTTTTGATATAGTAATTCCTTTTAACAAGGACTACGGTTCTAACTTAAGACAAAAGCTTTACATAAATGAATATACTCCCTATACGAAAACATTATTTATTGACAGTGACAGCATTGTGGTTAAGGATATTTATTTTATTTTTGAAGAGCTTGAAGGCAGAAGCTTTACTGTACCAGGGGAAAGACTTTTAAGTTTTGGGGATCAGGACAACTTTATTGAAGATGTAGATTTTATTTTAAAAAAGTTCAATTTAACAGCATTACCTAAATTCAATGGTGGCGTTTATTATTTTGATGATAGTGAGTGCGCTACTGAAATTTTTACAACAGCTCAAAGCATTTTAAAAGACTGCCACAATTTACCCTTTAGTCAATTTCGTAATGATGGGCCATCAGAAGAGCCTTTATTTGCAATCGCTATGGCAGTTCACAATCAAACCATGTTTAATGATGCTGGTAGATTTATGCGCACCCCTATAGGGATTACAGGAAAGTTGGAAATTGATGTTTTGAAAGGAAAAAGTAGATTTAAAAAGTATCAGAACATAGTATCCCCAGCAATTGTACATTTTGCAGGTGATTGGGCAGAAACCTATATTTATTATCGTGAAGCTTTAAAACTAACAGAACAATACCCTTTAGTAAAGTTAATAGCTTTGTTGAAAGTTTTGCTCCAAGCTCCCAAAAAGTTTTTTGCAAAACATTAAAATAGCGATATCAGTTTAATAGGTGGTAAAGAATTTACACTTGCCATCATTGTGAATTTAAAAATTGTAGATGAACTATTTAATTAAGAATTTCCTAGCGAATTTGACCCTTTGAGAATTGCCACTAAAATCTGCATTAGTTCCTTTAAATTTTTAGACATATTTAGTATAACGGAACACAGAACAGCTTGAAAATTCCGATTTTTTTAGTTATTTCTGCCAACACCTGTAGAGGCAGCCTGTCCACAGGGTATTTCTAATTCTGTTGTATTTGCTTGATTGTTTGTAACTTGCCTATTCTCTTTTAATATCCGGCTATAAGTCCGTTGAGGTATAAAGTGAAGTGGGTTGTAGCCAACAAAACGCAAAATTAATACACAAGCCCAGGAATATCTCCCATCAGTAATTGCTTCAATTATCTGATTTAATTGTTCAGTAGTCATCGTATTCTGAAAACTAGACCCAGAAGAATGGATGGGGTATCTCATAATGGTTTTCAATAAAGTACAGGTTAGAGCCTTGAGAGTCTATTGCTATCCGTATTTTATGGTTAGTTGGTGTTTTATTTTAATCTATCTAGCGTTACCATTTACTTTAGAGTAGCTGATTGTTATACAAATTGAAACAATTCGCAAAAAATGGTTTAATTTTCTCAAATAGAATATCTGCAATGCACTGGAAAATGAAGTTTATTTGACTAGCTTTTAACTTGATGGCTTGATTATTAGCAGTAATTATCACTGAAAAAACTGCACCTTTAGGAGAAATAAATATGGTTTTTTAACTTTTGAGTAGTGCAGTGAGAATATTGAAAATTTATAACCATTTCTTCAACTCCAGACAGCAACTTCACCAAGCAAAACAAACTACGAAACAGTTACCTAAAATACAGAATACTAGTTTATTGCGTCTAATTCAGCCAGATTGGCATTTTTTTACGAATAAAAATAATTCAAATTTGTTGCCCGATTTTTTCCAAAGTCAAATAGTATTCCTATATGACCTTGACTTTAACCTCGCCTTGTGAGAGTTGAATCAACAATTCATCGCCCACAGCTAGTTCAGCCGCAGTTCGCGCGATCGCCCCATTTTCCTGTCTCACCACTGCATAGCCACGCTGTAACACCGCTTTCGGGTCAAGGCTGATTAATTTTTCTCGTAACAGTTGTAAGTGCTGCTTGGCTTGCTGCGATCGCCCCAAAGTTAACTGTAACAATTGTTGACGCTGCCAATTTAATTTTTGTGCTTCTTGTTGTAACTGCTTATCCAAGCGCAGATTTAGCAAACGCTGGCGTAATCTTTGCAGATCATTTTCCGCCGATGTCTGAGAATAAAGTAAAACTTCGTGTAAAGCCGCTATTCGCAACCGATGCTGATTATATAACTCTGCCAATGATGGGACAACCGTTTCGGCGGCTGCCGTCGGTGTATGTACGCAAACATCCGCCACCAAATCTACCAAAGACTCATCTCGTTGATGACCGATCCCCGTCACTACAGGGATGGAACAATCAGCCACCGCCCGCACTACCCGCTCATCATTAAAGCAAGCCAATTCCTCAACCGCACCCCCACCCCGTGATAAGATTAGCACCTCGGCGCGTCCATCCCGTTCTACCCGTGCGATCGCCTTGACGATAGATTCTGGTGCTTGTTCACCTTGCACTGTCGCCGGGGAAAATAAAACCTGTAACCCTGGATATCGATGTTTGAGAGTTTTTTGAATATCACCCCAAGCCGCAGCCGTTGGTGAAGTGACAACAGCGATAGTTTGGGGATGTATAGGAAGCGATCGCTTTCTTTGGGGATCAAACAACCCCTCCGCCAACAAACGATTTTTGAGTTGCTGATAACGCAGCGCTTGTAAACCCGACCCCGCAGGCAAAGCTTGCCATACTGTTAATTGATATTCCCCCCTTTGCGGATACAGGCGGATACTACCCAACAATATGATTTGTTCGCCTGCGACAGGTAATTGTGCCAGCTTAGCTATTTGACCACTCCAGACAACACACTTAATTGCTGCTGTACCATCAGGGTCTTGTAAGGTGAAAAATAATCCACTGCGATGATTATTAGCACTAGAAACTTCCCCAACTATCCAAACTTGCCGCAGTTGTTCATCATGTTCCAACAGCAAGCGCAGATAATCAGTTAACCCAGATACAGAAAGTGCTGTATCGAGAATCATTGAACCAGCGAAATCAGAAGCCATTTCAGGTCAGGTCTGTATAAAGGCTATCCAGATCGTAGCATTGGGATGGGGAGTGGGGGGAGATGGGGGAAAGGGGAAAGGGGAAAAGGGGAAAAGGGGAAAGGGGAAAGGAAGAACTGTCAACTGTCAACTGTATATGGCCTGATTGTTGCTGTTTGAGGAAAGCTACAGTAGCCCTTGTGACATACAACACACCGAAAACGTTGACTTCAAACGATCGCCTCCACTCGCTAGGATTACCCGTATCAATTTATAAGCAACTTATCAGTGTTATAGCAGTAGCCACATAGGTTAGGACATAGGTAAATTATAAAACCTTATATTAAGCAGCTTTTGAAGCTGTCACCTGTCCCCTGCTATAAATTAAAGATAGGGAATATATGAATATTCCCAAGAAAAAACCCCATAGCTCACTAGGGGTTGTAGTTAATAGTTCTCTCGTGTGTACAAATGTACTATATTTTGGAGCAGTAATCAAGAGATACCACAAGAAGCTCAGTATATTTGCCCCATAAAATGGTGGATTGCTTTGTTGTAAGTTAGCACCTCAGCTAAGGTCTTTTTTAACAGTGAACAGTTATCAGTTAAATACGTTGGTGAAACACCACACCAATTGGTGAAAGGCTTTGGTTGCGGTTCTTTTTCCCCCACCATACGCCCTGGCTGACTGATAACTGATAACTGATTTAAGACTTAAAAAGTGAAGGTGGTTCTTAAAGTACCAATTATGGCATCATCGCCATCAGCTTGGCCAGGATTGGTTAACCAAATCACACCAGGGGTAATAGAAATATTGTCACTGAGGCGATATCTGTAAAAGCCTTCAATATGGTATGGTCTGTCATTATCTACACTACCTAGATATGGTTGAGCGCCAGCAAAAATGCCTAACAGGTTGCCTCTTTTACCAAAGTCTGGTAAGGCTACACCAAGACCGTAACTCCAAACTTCCCCATCATCACCATTGCCAAAGCCTGTAATATCGCTGTACATTACAAAGCCACTAATGGAGAGTTGATTACTAGGTCTGAAAGCAGCCTCAAAGCCGTAGGAGTTACTGGCGTAGGGGTTGCCACCTGCAACAAAGTTAGCTTGACTAGTACCAACTACAGCCCTATCGACTAAACCTGCATCAAATAAAGCACTCCTTCCACCATGATAGCCGTGAACGTAGGTTGCTGCTACGGTGAGGCGATCGCCTACATCAAGTTTCAATTGCCCTAAAGCTGCATAATTACCCTCGAATAAACCTGAACCAGCATTAGGATTATTCGGTTCTGAAGCTAAATAACCCAAAGTGAGGGTAGGTTTGAAGCTACCACTACCAAGCACTAAGTTAACCCCAAGACCCGCACCTCCACCAATGCGATAGATGGGACTTTCTGAGGCAAATGTGGATAAAGCACCATTTCCACCGTCGAAGTCTTCAAAGAAAGGATTGACTGTAGGTACATAATCGCTTTGAATACCACCTGTAGCAGCCAGGTAAATTTGGGCGTTACCAACAGGGAAGTAATAAGCTAACCAATCAATGACAGCATTGTTACCGCCTGGGGATAGATTAAAAGTTTGAGTTCCCTCAAATGTATCCGGTAAATTCAACCCCTGAGCATTCCCAGCAGCAATACGTGTATTGAGAGTGTCTCTACCTGTAAAACTGGTTTGAAAGTTTAACCTGACCCGATTTTGAAATACAGTGTTGTTTTCGTCGTCATTTCCAAAGGTATCAGTGACAGCAAAAATTGCCTCTCCCACCAGTTTGGTTGTGGTGGAAAATTGATTTGCTTCTAACTCTGCTGTACGTGTTTCTAGCGCGTCTACTCTTCCTCGCAAAGTTGCGAGTTCGGCTCTAAATTCTTCTTGTAAACGTTGTAATGTGGCTAAGTCTTCTTTTCTGACTAAATCAGCCGTAGCTGTGGCAATTAATTCATTAACTCTATCCAAACAAGCATTCAAACCTGCGGCAAATTCATACCGCGTTAAAGCGCGATTACCTCGATAAGTACCGTTGGGATAGCCTGCAATACAACCATAACGTTCGACTAGAGATTGTAATGCAGCAAATGCCCAATCAGTTGGCTGTACATCGGAAAATTGGGAGACTGATGTAACTTGAGACAGTGCATTGTTATCGTTGTTGACTGTTTCTACGATGTTATTTGCATCAGTTTTTGCTTGAGTAATTAATACATTTGTCTGTGCTGTTTTATTTGGCGATGCTCCCACTGTTTCCAAAGCATCTGCGTTAGCTGAAGCTAACATATTTAATCCTAAAACTAGCGGACTTAATGCTAGCGTTTTCCACAATATCTGCGACATCTTCCTCACACCTTGCCTTACGGACATTGCTATCTTAACCAAGAATATTCTGCCATATTTTTTACAACTTGTCTGTGTTAGATGCGGCATATGTTAGGAGATTTTAAAAAAGGTAAGTCCTGAAAATATGCAAAATTTAGGGTGCGTCAGTAAGAGAAACCCTAGCCATACCAAGAAAATACTGATACTGATGCACCCTACTAACTTTTATCTCTGTGTCTCTGTGCCTCTGTGGTTAATTAATGCAAAATTTTAGTCTATACACGAAAATAATGGCGTGGCAAGGCTAAAATATTTCAATAGATTTGAGAAAAAATTGAACGCAGATGAACGCAGATGTTGGCGCAGCCTTTGCTACGCAACGCTACCGCGTTCTCGCAGAGTACCCGCAGGGTACGCAGATGAGTAAAATTCAGATTTTTCGCTAATGCACAAGTTTAGGCTTGCCACGCTAATAATGTGCGTTAAGCGCTGCTTTAACGCAAGGTATTTGCTGGTGCGTTACGGCTAATTCCTCATTTCGCCAATGCTCAAATCCTTACATAGTCGTAACACACCCTACTTAATATTTACTTTATAAATAACCTCTTATTAAGTCCGATTAACTAGTGATCAGGGCATCTATCTGTGCAAAAGTCGGCAAACGTTCTTTGCCCCTGCCCCCCTGCCGTCTTAATTATAAGTCTTTAACCGGACACGATATTAGGGTTCACGCTCACACCATTGGATATAAGCTAGAAGTGAGCGATCGCAACCAAGCACTCATCCTCCCATGACAAAAACAGTTAATTTAATCTAGCAAGCTGTATTATGGTAGGAGACAGGTACAGGATTAAAATCTGTTTTTTTGAGGTTTTATAATTATTCTATGTCCTAATTTATCTAACAACTACTATAAAATTGTTTTTGGCTGGTTAAGTAAGATGAATCATCAATAATGATGATTCAGTCATGATATTTTTATCTATGATTGAATAAATTTATTTTTTTTGGATGAAGATTTTTGTGAAAAAATGCGTAACACCGATTCTCCAAAAGAGGGCGACAGATGCAAATCACCGAACTCCGGCAGCATCTGAGTTTCCTAATTGCCTTGGCATTAGCTCTTGCTACGCAGGCTATGCGCGAATTGCGAATTGGCATAACCTTTGAAAAGTAGCACTGGTGATGAGCAATTAACTATTCTTTGATAATCAATTCGCTAAATTTCTATAAATTTTTCAGCATTTAAGTTTTATTTTATCTGAATTTAGTGTATTCTAGTTTCTCCTGAGTATTTTTTACAACATCAGACATCATATCAGCTTCATTACGGATCTTTCCCAAGATTCTTGAAGAACTGTACTAGTGTGTCTAAAAATCAATCTTGAGATTAACCTTTTTCTGTCACTGTATAAGGCATAAAAACCAATGGATATACGGCTAATAAAAAAATCGGAAAAATTAGTTCTGAAAAAGATAAAAATGATGGAGGAAACAGAAGAACAAAATCTGCCTCCTGATCCTCTGGATACACCAGAACCCATTGTTGAAGAACAAACAGAAGTATATATAGATATTAGAGAACCTAACTATATTCCTTTACGAGATCAGCCTGTAACTCAGTCTGTGGGCAACTCAGGCTGGCAAGTATCTGATATTTGGCGAGATATTAGAGTAGATAACTTTTGTAATTAGTTCAGAAGGCAGGAGGCAGTTGACAGTTGACAGTTGACAGTTGTTCTCCTCTGCTCCCCTACTCCCCAGTCCCCAGTCCTCAATCAACTGTCAACTAACCCTAATAACTACACCTAAGCTCTCATTTGCTAACCTATCTACTGCACATACAGCATAGGTTCCTGGTTGGACTGTGGCGAATGTTGTACCTGCTGACAACACTCGCTGTATTGTCCAATTAGAGTCACTTTGACGGTAAAGTGTCCAAGAACGCACGGGTTGATTATCTCCTGGTTGCCAACTGAGTCTGCGGTTGTTGACTTGCAGTTCTTTTGGTGGCGGTGGTGCTGTGGTACTCTGCCAGGACATTGTAGGTACTAGGGCGGGTTTGGTATACAGTGAGTTTTGGAAGCTGTCGGAGATATCTTGGCGATTTTCAATGATGGAACCAACGCTGAAGAAGATATTGCCTAGTGATAAGTCTGTGGCTTGGTTGCGGCTGATTTTGACTTGCTTTTCTATCTCTTCATTTTTCCAAGCTTTGCCATCAAGTTGTCCAATATTGTTACCTGCGTAAATGTGCCGTCGTTGAGAGTTAATTTCTGTCCACCATTTCAACAGCACAGGATAACTCTGCTGAGTTTGGTCAGTACGCCAGTATAATTGAGGTGCTAGGTAATCTACCCAACCTTGCTCTAACCATTTCTTGGCATCAGCGTATAATACATTATAGGCATCTAAGCCTGTGATTCCCGGTGGTTGTCCGGGGCGATAAATGCCGAAGGGACTGATCCCAAATTTTACATGAGGTTTTGTGGCTTTGATTCCTTGGGATAGACGCAGTACCATTTGATCGACGTTTTGTCGTCGCCAGTCGTTTAAGCTAAGTTGTCCACCAGCTGCTTTATAGGCGGCGTAGGTTTTATTATCGGGGAAAGACTGTCCTTGAATGGGATAGGGATAAAAATAGTCGTCTAGGTGGACTGCATCTATATCGTAGCGGCGGACAACATCCATGATGACGTTGTAAGCTCTATCTTGGACAATTTTTATCCCAGGATCCATCCACAATTGATTACCCCATTGATAAACTACTTCTGGATTAGTTACGGCTATGTGGGGACGAACGTTAGATCCACTTTTGATGCTGGTTTTGGCGCGGTAGGGGTTGAACCAAGCATGAACTTCTATGTTGCGTTTGTGGGCTTCGGCGATCGCAAATTGCAAGGGATCGTAAAATGGTTCTGGGGCTTTGCCTTGTGTACCTGTCAACCAAGCACTCCAAGGTTCCAACGCAGACGCATACAAAGCATCCCCTTCTGGACGCACTTGCAAAATTATGGCGTTGAAATTTAATTCTTGCAGGCGAGTAAGAATTGCTACTAGTTCATTTTGCTGTTGAGTTGTAGACAGTCCCGCCTTGGAAGGCCAGTCACTATTCCACACCGTGGTTATCCAAGCACCCCGGAACTCTCTGGTATGATTTACCCGCACAGTATTTGGTGAGGATGTGGATGGTACAACTATATAAGCGGAGGGAATCTTTTCTACCTGACCGAGATACAATAAAGCTTGATAGATAATTACTGCCACATCAGCACGAGTAGCTGCATTCCCGAAGTTGAGTAATCTTGTATTGGGAAAGCTAGCAACTAAACCTGCACTAGTGGCGATCGCAATTTGATTTCTCCCATAAGCGGGAATACTAGCTGCATCTTGATATATTTGCGGTAATCTGTCTAGTAAATCTGGTTTAATTTTGCTGGACATTTCCAGACCATTGACCAGAGATACTATCACATCACCCCTAGAAATTTGATTACTGGGGCGGAATGTTGTGTCGGGGAAGCCAGTCAAAAAGCCGGTTTCGTAAGCTTCTTTAATTGCACCAGCCGCCCAAAAATTGGCGGGAATATCAGTAAAGTTGATGTACTGGCGTTTGACGGAAACATTAAATACGGCTGCAACGATAGCGGCGAACTCAGCACGGTTAACTGAGTTATTGGGGCGAAAAGTCCCATCAGGATAGCCATTCAAAATCCGCCTTGCAGCCAAAGCTTCAATGAATAGACTCGCCCAATGGTTTCTAGTATCAGAGAAGCGTGTAGTAAATACCATAGGGGTTAGAGGCTAGGGAGGACTTGTGTGATTTATTACACGAGTATCTAGCTTGATTGTAGATGTCTCCTGTTACTCTAGCAAGATGAGAGCGATCGCTTCTCAAATAGCAATTAAATTTTCACATTTCCTACAATTGTTTACGCTTGCCTATCAAACTACCGCCCATACCAGCGAATGCTAACAAACCCAAGCCAAAAGATGGTTCAGGAACAGCAGCTGTAGCTATCGGGGTTAAAAGAAACGCACGTGTTCTGAAACTTGAAGCAGAATCATCAAGTACCAAAGCTTCGGCAATAATTTGTCCACGATTGTTGATTCCCCAAGCAAAATTTAATGTAACACCTAAGTTTGGGTCAATGAGGCTGTTGAGGTCAAACATTTGACCATTATCGTAGAGAAAAGCTCGCTCTCGGTTATTTGCCGGAGTGATATAACCAACTACCTGACCTGAGTCATTAATGTCTGTGGCGATACTTTCTCTTCCGCCAAGTGTACCCAAGTCATCTGTGAGGGGATTAATAGCACTATTGGGGGCTGTGCGAAAGGCGCGTGTCTGTCCATCAGCAGTTGTTGAAGAACCAACTACCTGACCCAAGTTATTAATTGCTGTAGCGCGACTCTCAAAACCTCCCAGTGTACCAAGGTCGTCTGTAGCTGGATTTATGGCGCTATTTGGGGCTGTACGAAATGCGCGATATTGACCGGAGGCGTTATCCGAATAACCTACTACTTGACCTAACTGATTAATGTCTTGAACAAAGGTACTAGTACGATCATTGAATACACTGTCAACATCGAGGCTACCCTGAAGATTACCGAGATAATCAGTTGCCTCATTGACTGAACTGTTGGGATTGGTGCGAAAAGAACGAACGCCAATTCGCGGTAATAATTGAACAACAGCTACTTGACCAGAATTATTGATTGCTTGACCAATACTCAAGCCATTGCCATAGATTATATCTGTATCTTGATTAAATTGGCTGTTGGCAGCAGTACGAAACGCAACAAAATTTGATGTTTGAGGTGAAGTAGAAAAATAACCACTTACCTGCCCTAAATCATTAATATCTTCAGCGAAAACATCGGTTTCAGGACTGACATCGATAAAATCTGTAGCTAAGTTGATAGGACTATTAGGAGCGGTGCGAAATGCCCGATTTTCCCATCCAGATTGTCGAGAACCTGAGCGCACATTACCAACTACCTGTCCTAAATTATTTATGCCAGTGACATTAACATTTGTCATACCTGAAGTATCCAGTTCAGTGGCAGAATACATCGTCGCTGCATTGCTGGGCTGGCTGGTGGCAAAAGCTAAACCACCGGATAAAATTAAAGCTAGGCTTGTTTGATGAATGCCACCTAATTTCATAATTTCTCTTGGTTTGGAAGTTAACGTTAGTTAAATATTTGAGATGAAAAATTACTCACTACTCCCATAGCGACTAAATCTGCACAGTTACGCTGACGACTTTTTCCCCTTGGCTATCAAACTACCGCCCATACCAGCAAAAGCTAATAAACCCAAGCCAAGAGATGGTTCAGGAACAGTAGAAACTATGGGGGTTAAAAGAAACGCACGTATTGAAGTCGGCGAATCGGAAGTAAACCAACCAGATTGAGCAATAATTTGACCGCGATTATTGATTCCCACCGCATAGTCTAGCGTAACATCTAAATCTGTATCGATGAGGCTGTTGAGGTCAAATAGTTCTCCGTCGTCGTAGAGGAAGGCTCTATTTTCACCAGTTGCAGTAGTCGAATAACCAACTACTTGACCTGAGTCGTTAATGTCTGTGGCTGAACTTAGTGAACCACCAAGTGTACCTAAGTCATCTGTGTTGGGATTAATTGCACTATTGGGGGCTGTACGAAAGGCGCGTGTCTGTCCATCAGCAGTTCTTGAAGAACCAACTACCTGACCCAAGTTATTAATTGCTGTGGCATCACTGTTATCACCTCCTAGTGTACCAAGGTCGTCTGTAGCTGGATTAATTGGGCTATTTGGTGCTGTACGAAAAGCGTGAGTTTGACCGGAGGCGTTGTCCGAACTACCGACTACTTGACCTAAGTCATTAATGTCTGTAGCCCTTGTAAAAGAAGTACCATTGGGCTGAACACCTCCAAGATTACCAATATTATCTGTTTGTTGATTGATGAGACTGTTGGGAGCGGTGCGAAAAGAACGTGTCCCTCCTCGCCCTAAAAACTGATAAACAGCCACTTGTCCAGAGTTATTAATGGCATTGGCAAAATTGAAAGTACCTTCACCGATAATATCTGTATCTAAATTAATTCGACTGTTGGGAGCGGTGCGAAACCCTGCATAAGTTAATGTGGAAGTCCCAGGAAGATAACCAGTTACTTGACCTAAGTCATTGATATCTGTGGGAACTGCTGTGTCGCCTGTAATCGGATCGATATAATCTGTATTTGGGTTGACGGGACTATTAGGATTTGTGCGAAATCCTTGTACTACAAAATTATTGTCACTTTCAGTATAAGTCAGACCAACTACTTGACCTAAGTTATTAATCCCTTCTGCCCTAATGCCTGATACACCTAAACTACCAAGGTCTTGGACAGAATACATTGTCGCTGCGTTGCTGGGCTGGCTGGTGGCTACGGCTAACCCACCTGATAAAATCAGAGCTAGGCTTGTTTGACGAATGCCATGTGGTTTCATGCTTTCTCTTGGTTTGGATGGTCAATTTTTAGCAGTAGCCTGTAGTAAATTTATCCTGGTTCTCAGTGGAATATAGTATGTGGGTATTTATAAGTCTGTAAATCTAACTTTAGTTATATATTGGAAATCAAAATTTATGAAAATCTCTATCTAGAGACTGTGTTAGTTATAGCAGTCGCCTTATAGATTAGGACATCATTCAATCTTCAAACCTTTAATTTCAAAGGCTTTTAACCCTGTCCCCTGTCCCCTGTCCCCTGTCCCCTGCTATAAAATAGCAAAAAGAAATAATGTAGGGACTCAATAAGTGCTGAAAAGGTTTTTATTCTACATATTCTTTGCGCTGAGTTTATTTGGTGTCATGGGAGTATCTTATGTCTCAGATAAATTAGAGCGATCGCCTGTTGTCACTTGCAATGCTCCCTATGGTTTTTTTCCCACAAAAAATGCTAAATTCTATACATATCCTGAAAAAATAGTCTTGCAACCCTGGCGCGGTCAGCATCATATATATGCTGTATTTAAGATTCCCCAGGGTTATCAATATGAGTATTTATTTAGACTCAAAATACCAGGTGAACCTATCCATTGTGGGGGGCTGATTCCTGTTGAGGAAAATGTCATTGCTGGCATTCCTCGTAAGCAAGGATATTATTTAGTTCGGGGGTATTTAAATACTCGTATTGCCCTAAATCTGATTTTTCAAGGCAAAATAAATCAGTTGCAGCAATCACAAAATTGGCAACTTGGGTATGTTAAAAAGTAGAGCAGGTGACAGGTGACAGGTGACAGGTGACAGAGTTAAAAGTCTTTTGCTGTTTTAGTTTTTTCATTTCCTCATGTCCTAACTGTCTTGGCTATTGCTATAAATGAGAAAATTAACCGCGATTATTTTTCATCAAAAAATTAGCTTCTTAACGTAAATAAAAGGGTTTAAGACCCCTACGTCTATACGTAGTATCAGTTTCAGTCGGGGTTTAAATCCCCGACTGAAAATGTCTTTAATGCGCGAATTTTGAATTTTGAATTTTGAATTGTTAATTAATTAAATTAGCATTCCCGCAATAGAAGCGGTGATAAAACCTGCTAGTAATCCGCCAATCATCGTTCTCACACCCAGACGGGCGAAGTCATGTTGGCGATGGGGAGCCATACCAGTCATACCGCCAATAGTAATTCCAATTGAACCAATATTTGCAAAGTTACACAAGGCATAAGTGGCAATAATTACGCCTCTTTGCGAAATTTTGCCAGTTTTAATTAAGTTACCTAAATCTACATAAGCCAAAAACTCATTGAGGATAGTTTTTTTACCTAGTAGCGCCCCTACTTGAGCGCAATCAGCCCAAGGTACACCCATCAAAAAGGCAATAGGAGCCATAATAAAAGACAAAATCCACTCTAAAGATAGTTGTGGTAAACCAATATAAGAACCTATCCATCCTAGTAGGGCATTGACTACGGCGAGTAATCCTAAAAAAGCGATAATCATTACGCCCACATTGACTGCTAGCTTTACACCGTCAATTGCTCCACTCGTAGCAGCATCAATCACGTTGACATAATTTGTCTCTACATCCATTTTCGCAATTCCGGCGGTTTGGGATATTTCCGTTTCTGGATATAGTAATTTTGATACTACTAATGATGTGGGGGCGGTCATGAAAAAGGCGGCGATTAAATGTTCTGGTGGTATTCCAAATGAAAGGTAAGCGCCCAATACACCCCCAGCTATGGTTGCAAATCCTCCAGTCATCACAGCATGGAGTTCTGATAGGGTCATGTTTGCTACGTAGGGTTTGACCATGAGGGCTGATTCTGTAGGCCCTAGAAAAATATTACCCGCGCAGGATAGAGACTCGGAACCGGAGGTTTTCATGGTCTTCATCATCACCCAGGCCAGGCTATTGACTACTCTTTGCAAGATGCCGTAATGGTAGGTGACGCTAATAAAGGCGGAAAAGAAGATAATTGTCGGGAGTACCTGAAAGGCAAATAGATGATCCTTAAAGTTATCGCCAAAGACAAATTTTGCGCCTACGTCTGAGAATGAGAGAAAGTTGCTGACTATATCACCCAAGGATTTAAAGACGTTCAATCCCCAAGGTGTTTTGAGAATTATTAAGGCAAAGACAAATTCTAAACATAAGCCCCAGGCTACTGTTCGCCAACGTACTGCCTCACGCTGAATAGACATGGCATAGGATATACCAATGAATACTAAAATTCCTAAAGCAGAAATGGCGCGTTCCATGTGGCTTTCCTTTTTTGTGGTTTGGTGAAAAAGTATACATATGGTTTTGGCTTTTTGCGAGGTTTAGAGAGGGTTTTTAACGCAGAGGGGTGGGAGCTATGCGCGGAGGAAGGCAGAGAGATGATGAGGTTTTTGTTGGGTTTGTGGGCTAGCGTTTTGTTTTATACGAGTATTCCTTTGCCTTTTGTGCATGGGTTGGATTTTCAAGGTGTGGCGCGTTTTGTGCCTGTGGTGGGGTTGTTGATTGGGGGGATTTTGGGGTTGGTTGATGGGGGTTTGGGTGATTTGGGGATGCCTGTATTCACTCGGAGTGCGTTGGTGGTGGGGTTGTGGATGGCGATTACGGGTGGGTTACATTTGGATGGGGCGATGGATACGGCTGATGGTTTGGCAGTGGGCGATCGCGAACGGCGGTTGCAGGTGATGGCGGATAGTGCTACGGGTGCTTTTGGGGCGATGAGTGCGATCGCCATTCTTTTACTCAAGACTGCGGCTTTAACTGATATGGGGTCAAGTCGTTGGCTGGTTTTGATGGGGGCTTGTGGCTGGGGACGCTGGGGACAACAAGTGGCGATCGCACTCTATCCTTACCTCAAACCCACTGGTAAGGGGGCTTTTCATAAGCAAGCGATTCGTAATTACAAAGATTTATTACCGGGTTTATTGTTGATGTTTGCCCTTAGTGGCTTATTCTGGTTAGGCAATGGTCACAGTTTATTAGTCCCGGTGGTGATGGTGATTGCTGGCGGTGCGATCGCTATCTTCACAGGTGCATGGTTCAACCACAAATTAGGCGGACACACCGGCGATACCTACGGTGCGGTTGTGGAGTGGACTGAAGCCTTGTTTCTTTGTCTACTGACTATATGGGTATAAGAAACGACTATTCTTTGTTTTCTCCCATTACCCATTAGCAACCCCCAAGATATCATAAGTGTTTAAGCAAACATGATATTACCTGATGCACGTCAATTATCCGATAAAATCTAAATGGCATTATTGACAGCTAACCTTTTATACCAAATTAATATGAAGCTGCATAGAATAATATGTCGAGAATAATTGAACGCAGATGCACGCAGATAAACGCGGATAAATCAATGGGTTTTATATTATGTGCAACCTCATATAAAATTGGTATTACCAGTAGTTATAAATAAAATCATTTAATCTTTTCAGTTTATTTTGTCAACAAGAGGAAAAGGGGCTGCTCTTGCAGGGAGCAAGGGGGAAAACCAAGACAGAAGCTCAACTCCGCCCCGGTCAAGCGCACGCTTATGGGCGGGGCTTGTACCCATGTTCCGCTTCTCTACGAGACGCTGCGCGAATGCACTCGCGCTATCGGGGAAGGGCTTGCTCCCCCTGCTAGAAAGCTCCCTTCCCCCCTGCCTCTTCCGGTCACTCCACCCATACACCCATCATTCATACATTCTGGGTCAGGAATTAGCAAAGTTGGAACCAGAAATGGCAATGTATGCCTCCTTGGCTGTATCTCTTGAGGATATCAAAAACTTCTCGTTATTAACACTGTTTTCATGGTGTGCGTCGAGTTAAGAAAAAAAACTCACTCAAAAAATTCAGAAATTTAGCAGAGGAATCGTCTCTTCAACAGAAAGCAGGAAAAAGAAAAACTTTATCTTGTCTCCGGTTCAAGTTTAAATATACCTGGGGCTTATGCCCTAATTCCACAAGGAGGAAAAATGTCAGAACAGAAACTAGAGGAAGCAATGATCCAACTTACTGAGCCTCAGAGTCAGGAAGAAATAGAAGCACAGATTCGTCAGGAAGAAATAAACGAACAGAAACTAGAGGAAGCAATTTTACAACCTATTGAGCCTAACGACATTCATTAGTCAGGAAGAGATAAACTAGAGGGGAGATACGATCGCTATCTCTAGCATCTAGAGTGGCTTGATTGTGGCTGTTTCTGAATTGGGCGATCGCTCATCTTTCATCACAGCCATTTTTACGACATCGCCATAAGCAAAGCATAAATTATCTACTTATTTAACAGTTTTAGTTTGAGAAAATAGAAATGTTAAGCAAAAACAAAAAAAATATAAAGAAATCTACCTAAATGCTGTGTAGCAGGAAACATAAAGATATAGATTTAAACCAAATTTTTCATAGCTTTAGGAGGGCCTGATGGTTACAGCGAAGGAACCAAAGCAACAGGTGAAAATCGGCCCAACCAGGCTGCTAATTAACAATGAATGGGTAGAAAGTGTTAGCGGTCGGAGATTTGAGACGATTAACCCAGCTACAGGCGAGGTCATCTGTGATGTGGCCGAAGCAGATGCGGCAGATGTGGATAAAGCTGTACAAGCAGCCCGCGCCGCTTTTCATGGAGAATGGTCAAAGATATCTGCTACCAAACGCGGTGATTTGCTTTATAAGTTAGCAGATTTAATTGAACAGAATATTGATGAGTTGGCGCGGTTAGAAACTCTAGACAACGGCAAACCTTTACAAGATTCTCTAGGTGATTTAGGCTTAGTTATTGCCTGCTACCGTTACTATGCAGGTTGGGCGGATAAGGTACAAGGAAAAACTATCCCGATTAATGGGCCTTATTTCTGTTACACTCGCCATGAACCGGTGGGTGTGGTGGGACAAATTATCCCCTGGAATTTCCCCTTGTTAATGCAGGCTTGGAAGCTAGCGCCGGCTTTAGCAACGGGTAATGTTGTGGTGATGAAAACAGCCGAACAAACTCCATTGTCAGCGCTACGGGTGGGAGAGTTGATTGTGGAAACTGGGTTTCCTGCTGGTGTGGTGAATCTATTATCAGGATACGGCCCAACGGCTGGGGCGGCGATCGCACATCACATGGATATTGATAAGGTGGCGTTCACTGGTTCGACTGAGGTGGGACATCTAATTATGGAAGCCGCCGCTAAAACCAACCTCAAGCGGGTAACTCTGGAATTGGGTGGTAAGAGTCCGAATATAGTATTTGCTGATGCTGACTTTGATCAAGCGATCGCTGGCGCTCATGATGCTTTATTCTTTAACCAAGGTCAATGTTGCTGTGCAGGTTCACGGCTATTTGTGGAAGAGAAATGTTATGACGATTTCGTCGCGAGAACTGTAGAACAAGCTAAAAAGCGTGTAGTTGGTGATCCCTTCGATGCAAATACCCAACAAGGGCCGCAGGTAGATCAAGAACAATTCGACCGCGTGATGGGTTACATTGAGTCGGGGATGCGAGATGGCGCACAGATGTTGTGCGGCGGAAATCGCGTCGGGGAACGCGGCTTTTTTATCGCCCCGACAGTTTTTGCCGATGTGCGTGATGATATGAAAATTGCCCAAGAGGAAATTTTCGGCCCGGTGATGAGTATCATCAAGTTCAAAGACATCGAGGAAGTCATACAAAGGGCAAACACCACCATGTATGGACTCGCCGCCGCCGTCTGGACAAAGGATATCACCAAAGCTCATGCGATCGCCAATAATGTCCGCGCGGGTACAGTTTGGGTCAACTGTTACGACGTATTCGATGCGGCTGCACCCTTTGGTGGCTTTAAGCAGTCTGGTATTGGTCGAGAACTCGGTGAATATGGGTTGCAACAGTACACAGAAGTTAAGACTGTGACGATTAAGTTGTAAGCAGGGGCTAGGGCTTGTTTTCGCGCGTCTTGAGAACCGCCCTGGCTTAAAAAAGGGGGAAAATGAATCAAAGTCCACCTGCCAACGTACAAGCGATCGCAGTCTGGTAGTATGTAGGCGAGGGCAAAATTAAAAGAGTATTCCTGACATTTGACTCTCAAGCTAACCATGACCTCAATCAAAGCAAAACTATTGGCAGCGATCGAAACAGCACCAGACTCGATTTTAGAGCAAACCCTTGATTATCTGGAATACCTCAAAACCAGAGAACAGAAACCTCAAAGTTTATCTCAAGCAGTTTCTCAAAAAGAGGGAGAGCCGATTTTGCGTGGTTCCAAAGCCAAAGATTTACTCAAGTTTGCCAACACATGGCAGGGAGACGATTTCGAGGAATGCCTTCAGCTTGTTTATGACACTCGTTCCCAAACAGAGTTTTAATGTACTTGCTTGATACCAATCACTGTAGCCGTATCATCTTTGGTGATCCTAATCTGATCCAACAATTACAGCTTCATAACGAAGCGGATATTGCTACTAGCGTCGTAGTATGTGGAGAACTCCTGTACATGGCAGCAAAATCTGAGCGCAGTGTCGCCAATCTTCAGCAGGTGAGATTATTTTTAGACACAATCGATATTTATCCCATCAATTTATCAATTTCTGAGGTTTATGGCAATCTTAAAGGCAAGCTGCTGAATGCTTTCGGGCCTAAAGAAAAAGCCCAGCGACGAAATTTCAACCTGCAAGCTCTTGGTTTTGGAGATAATGACCTCTGGATCGCAGCCACAGCAATTCACTATAATCTGACTGTAGTTTCCACAGACAATGATTTTCGACGAATTCAACAAGTGGAAACTTTGCTTTTGGAATCTTGGCTTTCCAGTTAATTTCTTGAGAAGAATTACGAGTCGGTATGGACTAATGATTAATGACAAAATCTCCACCCACAAAGGGGCGGAGATTTTTGATTAATGTTGAATTTCTAAATTGAGAATATAGCGACCTAGTTGGACTTTCTCAGACCATAATTCATATTCCACACGCAAATTTTCAGGTAGTTCGCGTCCGCTTAGGCTTAAGGTATTGGTATAGTTCCTTAAGCGGATGGGATCGTTTGGTTGTAATGACTCGGCGGGTAGCCAATACCGACTCGTGCCATAAACGCCCTGTTCCCAAAAGTGGCGGTAACTGACTTGATCGTTACCTTGCATGGTCATAATTACTCGATAGGGAGAAATCTCTAACCACAAAACTCTAGGACTAGCAGGGGCATAAGCTTTACTAGTACGTGGTAAAAGTTTTTCTTCTGGATTTTCAGGACTTAGTTCACAAGTGATTAGCGGTGGCGCAGTCAGTAATAAATGGAACCTATCAATATCTTTTTGATATAGTGTTCCAGCAGTTTCCACAACTGACCAGAATGGCAGGTCAGTTGATATGAGTGATAAGCACACGGGCTTGCGGTGATGGGTCAGCATGGGAGCAATGAGGGCTACAAGCTATTGAGTGAGTTGAAATTAATACTAGATGAGATGCTAGGTCAGGATGAGCAACTAAAGAGTAAAACCTGATTAATATTAACTGAAGTTGCTGATTTAGTAAGCTAAATAAACAAACTTCAAAATAAATTTGATAGATTTCAAAAGTTAAAACTATTCTTACTCTACGCTGTATGAATTTGTAAGTAAAGTAAGTGAAAAGTTATACTTATATTAATCTGGTTTGATGCCTGAATTTATGGGCGTAGATAGGGGACTGGGGACTGGGGACTGGGAACTGGGGATAGGGGATAGATATATCTAAGTATCTTGTGCAAAAATTAAATATGAATCTTATATATGAATGATTTAACGAAATAGGTTCACAATCACAGGATTTTGGAGAGTTTTTGATTGTGAACAGTTAATGGTTAACAATTATCATGACCTACGGTCGGTCGGAAACCATCACCATCTTTTTGTTCGCTTGTTCGCCAGTTCCCAAGTTAACCGTAGTCGCCTGATATCAGCTTCTCTTGGTTGAGGTAGGATGTATTGTGGCGATCGCGCCTCAAGGTCGATAATTAAGTAAATATAAATTTACTCTGTCGGCATCTCCTAGTTGTAATTTTGTTTACGTTTAAGAAATGTCAAGCCCGTAGTATATTCACGAACAAGCAATTAGGGACGCACAAATGTACGCCCCTACTCTGTTATCTGTCCTATTCGTTTTGCAAATCTGCAATTGCTTAAGTAAGGGGTGGAAAATAAACCAAACTATGTTAAGTGATCTAAAGTTATCACAATTGGGTTCGTAGTAAGGACTTTAGTCCTTTTTTTAGGACTAAAGTCCTTACTACAAACCTTGATTTATTTAGTCCGTTTTACTTAGTCATATATATTATTGATAAGTAGGTGGGCAATGCCCACCATTTTATAATTGAAAAATCGCCCGATTGGAGATTATTTACAGACTAATTGATTTGGCGTGAAAATTAGATTTATCATCCCAATAATCCACCCTATTGATATTCACCTTCAGCAAGGCAATATCGGGTTCATCTAATCCTTGAGGAAACCAAGTTTCTAATTCAGGCTGCCATCTTTGTTGAATTTCTTGGCGGTCTTTAACTAATTCTGCTGTACCTGTTATAGATATAAATCGCTGCTGATTGGGTGATGAAAAGTTAACACTCACCTGTTGATGGTGTTCTACTTCAAGTGCTTTGTGAGAAGTAGCAGATGAGAAAAACCAAAGTGTGCCATTAGTATCAATGTCACCATTAAAGTACATCGGGCGGCTGTGCAGACTGCCATCGTCATCAATGGTAGTTAGCATGGCGTAATCAATGCCTTGAATTAGTTCTTGCAACTGCTGAATCTGTTGATTGTGGTCTGTAGAAATAGTCATTTATTTGGTATGTGTTAGTTATCAATGCTTCGGCTTTTCAGCCACTTAATTAGTACTAGCATTTTTATTTAGGTAATCCTTCAGACTAAAGGGGGAGTTTGCAGAATAGCTAAGTTATATTTTTAGTAAAGAAACGCCTTAGTTTGTAACTTTAGATTGATGGAGGGGAGGATTTATTTAAGTAAGGTTCTATATGGTTGATAGCTATAGGAGGAAAAATTTTATTTATCAACGCAGAGTAGCGCTGATTTAGATAGAATAAGTGCTACGTTTTATGAAATTCACTGGTTAGTTGGTTGCAACTTTTAAGAAGATAAAAATATAACTTTGAAAGTCTTAACAATTATTGTGTTAAAAAATAATATTTTTATTATTTATAATTAGTTACGGGTCAGCATATTATAGAAGTTTAAATTGGTTCAGGGCGTTACAGGAGTAGGAGTCGCGGTGGTTCAAGCAATACATACTACTGTCAAGGGGAGAGCTAGATATAAGGTAAAAGAACTTTATCGTTCGCTATCTCTAAAAGAATATTTGGAGCGATCGCTCCTCAATCAACCAGAAATTCTCAATGTTTCTGCTAATATCTCTACAAGTAATATTTTGGTCTTCTTTTCGCCAGAATATAGCTACAAGCAAGTTGCTTATTTAATTGATGAAGTTCTGTTAAATTTTCAAAAAAGCCATCAGCAAGTCCAGGCGAGAAAGTCGGAGAAAATCGTTAAGAAAACCAATCAAATCCCTGGTATTCAACAGCAAAAGAGCGAAAATTGGCATTTAATGCCAGCGAAGACGGTGCTGGATACCTTCAAGACATCGCCATCAGGGTTATCTAGTGAGTCGGCTGCGGCTAATTTGAGTATATACGGGGCAAATGTACTTGCCCAAACAGAGGTGCGCTCTAGTTTAAGTATCTTTGTTGACCAGTTCAAATCCTTACCCGTGGCTTTATTAGGTGTGGCGGCTGGGGTTTCGGTATTTACTGGCGGATTGATTGATGCTTTAGTAATTTTGGGTGTGGTAGGATTGAATGCAGCGATTGGCTTCGCTACAGAAACTCAATCGGAACGCATCATCCATTCCCTGAAACATCAAGAACAAACTACAGCTTGGGTGATGCGGGATGGGAAGCCACAGGAAATCCCCACAGAAGATGTAGTTGTGGGAGATATGTTAATTCTCAAACCCGGTAGTTATATAGCCGCCGATGCCAGATTAATCTACGCAGATAATTTAAGTATAGATGAATCGGCTTTAACTGGTGAGAGTCTGCCTGTAAGTAAGGATACTGCATCTTTGACAGGGGAAGATGTACCATTGGGCGATCGCCTGAACATGATCTACAGGGGAACCTACATCACCGGGGGACAAGGGTTAGCGGCGGTTATCGCCACAGGACAATTCACGGAAATGGGTCATATCCAAACCCTCGTAGGTACAGCCAATGCCACAGAAACACCCCTCGCCAGACAGTTAGACCAGGTAGGTAGCCAACTAGTAGTCATCGGTATGGGTCTTTGCGGGTTGGTCTTTGGTATGGGACTGCTGCGGGGATATGGGTTAGTGCAGATGTTGAAATCATCCATATCTTTGGCGGTGGCGGCTGTTCCCGAAGGTTTACCGACAATTGCCACGACAACCTTAGCCTTGGGTATCCGCGATATGCGGCGGAATAAAGTCCTCGTCCGCAGTTTGAGTGCGGTGGAGGCTTTGGGTTCTGTGCAGACAATTTGCATGGATAAAACCGGGACAATTACAGAAAATAAAATGTCGGTGGTAGAAATTCACACCAACACAAGGGAAATTAAAGTTACGAATGGGGAGTTTATCGCCGGGGAAGAAAATATCAACCCCTATATGTACGATGAACTGTTAAAGCTGATTCATGTCTGTGTTCTGTGTAATGAAAGTGGAGTTGATCAGGCAGAGGGTGAGTATTTAGTCACAGGTTCGGCGACAGAAAACGCCTTGATTTACATGGGCATTGCGGCTGGAGTAGATGCAATTTCCTTGCGAGACAAGTATCCTTTACTACAAACTAACCTGCGTTCCGAAAACCGCAACATTATGAGTACCATCCATGAAACTCATAATGGACATAGATTAGTCGCCGTCAAAGGTAGCCCCGGCGAAGTAGCGCAGATGTGCCGAGGGTGGATGAAAGATGGGGAAGTAATGCCTTTAAGCGACCAAGACCGCCAATTGTTGGAAATTGAAAATGACCGCATGGCGGGTAAGGCGTTGCGGGTGTTGGGTGTAGCCTACAACCATATAGATGAATCCCACAACGGCAACCATGAAGCAGACTTGATTTGGCTGGGTTTGGTGGGGATGGCAGACCCAATTAGAAGGGGGGCGAAAGAATTAATTGCTGACTTCCATCATGCCGGCATTAATACAGTGATGATTACTGGGGATCAAAGCCCAACAGCTTATGCGATCGCCAAAGAATTAGAATTAAATCGATCGCCCCAATTAGAAATCCTCGACTCCACCAACCTCAACAACCTCACCCCCGAAGCCTTAACCGCCCTCAGCGACAAAGTAGATGTATTTTCCCGCATCAGCCCCAGCAACAAACTACAAATAGTCCAAGCTTTACAAAATGCAGGTCAAGTCGTCGCCATGACAGGCGATGGTATTAACGATGCACCCGCCTTAAAAGCAGCCCAGGTTGGGGTAGCAATGGGTAAAGGGGGAACCGATGTCGCCCGTGAAGTTGCAGATATCGTTCTGGAAGATGACCGCCTAGAAACCATGATTATCGCCGTCAGTCGGGGAAGGACGATTTACAACAACATTCGTAAGTCTGTGCATTTCCTCCTGGCGACCAACTTAAGCGAAATCATCGTCATGACCACCGCTACCGCCATAGGTATAGGCGAACCCTTAAATGCCATTCAACTACTCTGGCTGAACTTAGTTACCGACATCTTCCCCGGCTTATCTCTAGCAATGGAAGCGCCAGAACCCGATGTATTAAGCCAACCACCCCGCAACCCCGAAGACCCAATTATCAAGAAATCTGATTTTGGTCGAATTACCTTTGAGTCCAGCACCATATCCGCCGGCACTCTAGCCGCCTACGGTTACGGCATCCTCAAATATGGTATCAGCCCCCAAGCCAGCACCCTAGCCTTCATGACTTTAACAACAGCCCAACTCCTGCATACAATTAGCAGTCGTTCCGAAAAACACAGCATATTTAGTCAAGAAAAACTCCCCAAAAATCCCTACCTCACGGCGGCGGTGACAGGTTCCTTCGCCCTACAATTAATAGCGATCGCAATTCCACCCCTAAGAAACCTGTTAAGAATTACCCCCATTAGTCTTGTAGATGGTGCTGTCATTGGTAGTAGTGCCTTGTTACCGCTAATTGTCAACGAAGGAACTAAAGATATTAGCGGCGGGACGAAGAAGATTAAGGCGATGAGGAAGATGGGGGGGATGAGGAAGATGAGGAAGATAAGGGAGACTTAATCAGTGAACAGTGAACAGTGAACAGTTATCAAGCTATGTTCACTGATAACTGATAACTGATAACTGATAATAAAGGTTAATTATGAAAAAAGACTTCATGTTTACATCTGAATCAGTCACAGAGGGGCATCCTGATAAACTGTGTGATCAGATTAGTGATGCGATCGTAGACCGATTTTTACAACAAGACCCCTACGCTAGAGTCATTACCGAATGCGCTGCATCTACAGGCATCGTGTTTATCGCTGCCAGATTTGAACCGAATACAAATGTTGATTTTACCAACATAGCCAGACAGGTAATTGATCAAGTTGGTTATCAACAGATGGAATTTAACGGTAAAAACTGTAGCATCTTGACCAGCTTAAAAGAATTACCGCCAGACCCATCTCATTCATTTGATGAACAAAAATTATCTGATGCAGAAATAGAACAAATTACTGTCACCAACCAAGCAACGGTGTTTGGTTTTGCCTGTCATCAAACACCTGCCCTAATGCCGTTACCAATATGGTTGGCACACAAGCTAGCTAAACGCCTGAGTGAGGTGAACAGGCAAAATATTTTAGGTTATCTGACTCCTGATGGAAAAACCCAAGTAGGAGTTGAATATAGAAATCGCCGTCCCTATAGAATCCATAGTATTACAGTCATCGCCAGCCAAAATAAAGCCGGCAAGCCAGACTTAAAGCAATTACAGGATGATATTCGCGAAACTGTGATTCATCCTGTGTTTGCCGATGAAGAAATTAAGCCAGATGAAAACACGAGAATCTTTATTAACCCCGATGGTGCTTTTATTGTCGGCGGCCCGGCTGTACATTCTGGGTTAACTGGGAGAAAGAATGCGATCGATACTTATGGTGAATATTCCAAACACAGTGGTTCAGCTTTAAGCGGTAAAGACCCCATCAGAATCGATAGAGTTGGTGCTTATGTTGCCCGTTATGCTGCTAAAAATGTAGTAGCCGCAAATCTAGCTGATGAATGTGAAGTCCAGTTGAGTTATTCTATCGGACTTTCTCGACCTGTAAGTGTTCAAGTAGAAACTTTTGGTACTGGGAAAATATCTGATGAAGACATCACAATTTTATTAGAAAAGCACTTTGATTTTCGGTTAGCAGGCATTCTCAAACAGTTTAATTTAAGACATTTACCCTCTTTAACTAAAGGTGGTTTTTATAGGAAATTGGCTGCTTATGGTCATGTAGGTAGGCAAGATATAGATTTACCTTGGGAGAAAGTAGATAAAGCGGATATGTTTTAAAATTCTTGCGGAACTGGTGAATTTACACCAATTCGCTATGAAGTGCCAAATAAATGATGTAGAGACGTTGCCTGCAAAGTCTCGGAGCGTGAACTTGCTTGCTTGCTTATTGCTAAGAAGATTACAAGCCACAAAGCTTATTATTTCGTAGGGTGGGCAGTGCATCGCCACCTCTTTATTGAGAAGGTGCAAGATATCAGCATATAATCTTGTAATACTCATGTAATTCAGGATAAATGATGATAAATTACCCTGATTTTTCCTCTCATGGCTACAAAATTGAACGGGAACTAGGCCGCAATCTTACAGGAGGGAGGATTACCTATGTGGCGAAAAGTATAAAAACAGGACAAAATGTGGTGATCAAGCAATTCCAATTTGCTCAACCAATGGGAAGTTGGAGAGATTATGATACTATTCATCAAGAAATTAAAGTATTGCAGCAGCTTAATCATCCAAGCATCCCTCGCTATCTAACTTCTTTTGAAACCTCCACAGGTTTTTGTTTAGTACAAGAGTATAAGGATGCTCCCTCGTTGGCAGTAACGAGTTATTTGAGTCCTGAAGATATTCAGCAAATTGCTGTTAAATGTTTAGAAATATTGATTTATTTACAACAGCAACAACCAGTTGTTATCCATCGGGATATTAAACCTGAAAATATCCTATTAAGTCAAGATAAAGAAGTTTATTTAGTCGATTTTGGCTTGGCTAAACTTGAGGAAGGAGATATATCAAGTACCATTGCTAAAGGAACGTTCGGGTTCATGCCGCCTGAGCAAATTCATAAGCGTCAATTAACAAAAGGCTCTGATATGTATAGCTTAGGGGCTACTCTAATCTGTCTTTTGACGGAGACAAAATCAATTAATATTGGAGATTTAATTGATGAAAACGAGCGAATTAATTTTAGAAAAAAGTTACCTAAATTACCTCGTCCTTTTGTTTTCTGGTTGCAAAAGATGGTTGAACGAAAGCCAGAGAAACGCTTTCTTAATGCTGAGGAAGCATTTAAAGCATTAAAAATATCTACAAATAGTAGTTATACAAATAGTATTCCTGCATTTAATCCTAGATTGGTTAATCTGTATGCGGCAGGTTTATTATTTTTTACTTTATTAATATTACTTATTGATCAGGGTAACAAATGGATAGAACACGAGTCTATTTTAGCTGAACAGGAGCGACAAGCAAAGTTAGAAGAACAGATACAAGCTGAAAGAGAACGCATAGAAGCTCAACAAGAGGCTGAACGAGAACGCATAGAAGCCCAACAAGAGGCTGAGAGAGAACTTATAGAAGCTCAACAAGAGGCTGAACGAGAACGCATAAAAGCTCAACAAGAGGCTGAACGAGAACGCATAGAAGCTCAGAAAAAAGCTCAACAAGAGGCTGAAAGAAAACGCATAGAAGCTCAAAAAAAAGCTCTTGTTACTCAGTTGCAAGAAAGTAAATCTTGTGTAGGCTGTGATTTATCAGGTGCAAATTTAAAGGGTTTATTTCTTGAAAACGTAAACTTACAGCAAGCTAACTTACAAAGGGCTAATTTATCAGGGGCTAAACTGATGGGAGCTAACTTAAGTTTAGCTAAATTACAGAATGCTCAATTAGAAGAAACTGATTTAGAAAATGCTAAATTACAGAATGCTGAATTGGACAATGCTAATCTACAAGGTGCTAACTTATGGGGTGTTAACCTAAAAAATGCTAGGTTACAAAATGCTAACCTAAAAAATGCCTCTTTTGGAAGCTCCTATTTTTCTTATGATTCACCAAAGGCTAACCTAGAAAATGTTAATCTACAAGGTGCTAATTTAAAAAGTGCTAACTTAAGAGATGTTAACCTAGAAAATGCTAATCTACAAGGTGCTAACCTTATAAAAGCTGACCTTATAAGAGCTAACCTAAAAAATACAAATTTAAAAAATGCAGATTTTAGTGGAGCTAATTTATGGGAAGCTAATCTAGAAG
Source organism: Leptolyngbyaceae cyanobacterium (assembly GCA_036704005.1). GTDB lineage: Bacteria > Cyanobacteriota > Cyanobacteriia > Cyanobacteriales > Nostocaceae > Trichormus. Next base: position 70,513 of record DATNQO010000120.1, read on the forward strand.
GCGCTCAGACACTAGATGCTAAATTTGATGGGTCATCCAGATAGATGATGTTTATCCTTTCATTAATACATAAGGATGTTCTGGAAACTCGCTCCCCAACAGCATAATTTTTGAGTCAATTTTAAGTAGTGGACTGGCAAGGCTAAAATAGTGCAATAAAATCCCTCTTTTATCTCTGTGTCTCTGTGCCTCTGTGGTTAACTAATGCAACATTTTAGCCTTGCGATGCCACTTCTTAATATTTACTTTATAAAAGACCTCTAAGTGAACATAATATTAAGTATTAATTTTTATATATTGTGTTTTATGTAGCCTGTATTTCTTAAGTAATATGAGCATCTATTTCATCCGCAGGATGGAATAGTGGAAAAACTTGACGACAGTAAAAGAGCAATTTTCCGCCAAGTTTTTCCTTCACAGGTTTAAAAATGACAACTACAAACTCAAACCAAAAAATCCGTTATGCTGTGGTTGGTTTAGGTTGGTTTGCTCAAGAAGCCGCCTTACCTGCATTTGCTCATAGTGAAAATTCCCAATTAGTTGCTTTGGTATCCGATGACCAAACAAAACTAGAAGAACTAAGCCAAAAGTATGGCATTGATCATACTTACTCTTATGAAGAGTACGAAGACTGTCTAGCCAGCGATGAAATTGATGCTGTTTATATCGCATTACCCAATCACTTACATTGTGAATATGCGGTGCGTGCAGCTAATCAAGCAATTCATGTCCTTTGTGAGAAGCCAATGGCTGTTACCGAGGAAGAATGTGAGTCTATGATTAAGGCTGCCAACGATAATGGTGTAAAGTTGATGATTGCTTACCGCTTACACCTTGACCCAGCAAACTTAGCAGCAGTCGAAATAGTTAAATCACAGCAAATTGGTGAACCACGAGTTTTTAACTCAGTTTTTACTCAGCAAGTAGAACAAGGTAACATCCGTTTACGAGATATTACAGGTAGTGGGACAATTTACGATATTGGCATTTACTGCATTAACGCCGCACGTTATTTGTTCCAAGAAGAACCCACTGAAGTGTTCGCTGTAGCAGCAACTAAAGGGGAAGAACGCTTTAGTGAAGTTGAAGAAATGACTAGCGTCATTCTCCGCTTTCCCAATGAAAAGCTAGCGACATTTACTTGTAGCTTTGGTGCAGCTAAAGTTTCTAATTATCAAGTAGTAGGAACTAAAGGCGATTTGCTTGTAGAATCTGCTTATTCATGGCAAGGAGAAATCAAGCATTATCTAACAATTGATGGGGAAACTCAAGAGCGCACTTTTGCAGATCATGACCAGTTGGCGGCTGAATTTACCTATTTTTCAGATTGTATCCTGCAAGATAAACAGCCAGAACCAAATGGTATCGAAGGATTGATTGATGTTCGCATCATTCAAGCACTTTACCAATCAATTTCCACAGGTCAACCTGTACAAATACCCACTCTTGAACGTGATCAACGTCCTACATCTGAGCAAGCTATTGAACACCCTCCGCTTGAAGATAAGCCAGATTTAATCCATGCGGCTTCCCCTTCTGGCGATTCTTAGAGGTTGGTAATTGGTAATTGGTAATTGGTAATTGGTGATTGGTAATGCTAGAAAACAATTACCTATTCGCTATTACCTATTACCGACCAAAGCAAGCATATCTTAAGTAATTATCCAGACTTGATATAACTCCTATCAAAATGAAGAGGCAAAGTGAAATTTTTCGAGGCATTCTAGAGTTAAATCTAGAAATAGTCGCGGATGGAAAATATTATGACAATTACTTTGAATCATACTATAGTTCCTGCTCATGATAAAGCAGCATCAGCCGAGTTTTTCGCACAAATTTTTGGTTTAAAAGTTGAACCTGCCGGACATTTTGCTGCTGTGCGAGTTAATGACCAACTCACACTTGATTTTGACGAGAGAGAAACTTTTGAATCTCATCACTATGCTTTTCATGTCAGCGATGAAGAGTTTGATACTATCTTTGCCAGAATCAAACAAGCTGGTCTGGAATATAGTAGTGACCCCATGCACCACAATCAAGGGGAAATTAATCATCGAAAAGGAGGACGTGGTTTTTATTTTTATGACCCGAATGGTCATAATTTAGAACTCTTAACTCGTGATTAATAAAATGAAATATTAATTCACTCTCGTTGAAATTATTTGTGGCAATTGTAAAATGCTCATGTAATTTCAGACGAGAGTGGATTGATTAAGCAGACAAAATATCCGAAAATCACAGATTACATAGGCGTAGAGTTATCGTTTTGCTGTTCCTTTGCTCTAACCTCTTGTGCAAATCATATTAATGTTGTAATTTATACGTTATTGTCAAACTAATTATTTCCTGAGCCAAAATTGAGATTTTAATTATGCAATTGGGTTCTATTTTGGGTGCAATGACGATGGGAAAAAACAAGCGGTTGAGTCGGCTGATATTTCCTGAAGGTGTCTGATGGAAATAAAGCAACTAAAAAGGGACTTCAACAGCGCTTGGCTGAAGTTTAGTTTTGATACGCTATTTCGACTAGCTCGCGACCCTTGGCAATACACTAGTTCATACGAGCAATGGAAGTATGAGCAAGAACTACAACTTATACCACCCACATCAATTTCCCAGGCGCTCGAATTGGGATGTGCAGAAGGCATATTTACAGTTCAATTGGCTGCGCGTGTAGAAGAATTGGTGGCGGCTGATATTTCGACGATCGCATTAACGCGAGCAAACCAGCGATGTGTGTTGCAGCAATGTGATAATGTACGCTTGATTCAGTTTGATATTACTCAGGATGAACTTCCATCTCAAAGGTTTGACTTGATTATCTGTAGTGAAATTCTTTACTACGTTGGTAATCGAGCTATGCTGCAAGAGGTGGCGAAAAAACTGGCGCAAGCACTCAAGCCCAACGGCTACCTGTTAACTAGTAATGATTATCGAGTTAAAACCTCGGTGCAGAATGGGGAAAAATTAGGGAAATCGCGTGTGTTTGGTGCAGAAGCCATTGGTGCAGCTTTATCCGCAACATCATTACAACTGATGAAAGTAGTACGAACGCCTTACCATTGCACTCATTTATTTCAGCGTTCTTTACCGAGCAGTGTACCTGGATTGTTACCAGAAGTTGTTAGTTTCACAGAAGCAGAGGTTCCACGTCCGCAAATGGGTGTATTTGATTGGTTTTCTGTTGCGGCGATCGCCAAATTGTGGCGACGATAATTTATCAGTTATCAGTTATCAGTTATCAGTTATCAGTTATCAGTTAAGTAGGTAGACATAATTACATAATTAAATATAAAATGAGTTTTTGTTCGTAGTCAGCGATTTATCGCTCTATTGCTGGGTTTGAAAGGACTAAAGTCCTTACTACAAACTTATATTTAATTAAGTGTCTCTACTTATCAGTTATCAGTTGACTGTTTTTCTCGCCTGCATCCTCTGCTCCTCTGCTCCTCTGCTTCCCTTCTCCCAACACTAAATATTCACAGCGACCTACTTAAAACAAGTTAGGCGCTCAAGGCGGGTGCTAGGGCTAAAGTTTTTGTCATATCAGTCAGGAGAAAGCGATCGCAAAGTTTAAACATTTCTACCTCGGTCTGCGTCTGTCGCATCAACCGCAGGAAATGACCTTCAGCATCAACACTCAAGGCAATATAGTTGAGGAACATTTTCAGGTTGCCTAAACGCGCACGTTCTGGTACGTTCGGGGCTGTAGGGGTTTGCCATAAACGGTCAATATAGTTGCGTACTTCTACTAAAGGAACGGGCGTAAGCGGTTCGCCACGCAAAGCTTGCCGAATTTGATTAAATAGCCAAGGATTCCCAATTGCCCAGCGTCCCACCATCACACCCGCCGCGCCTGTGTGGGCAAGCACAGATATAGCTGTTGAAGCCGAGTTGATATTACCATTAGCCAGCACTGGACAATGCACCCGTTTAACAGCTTCGGCGATTAAATCATATTTTACTGCCCCGTGGTACATATCTTTGACGGTGCGACCGTGCAAACTCAGCAAATCTATACTGTGGCGATTGATGATATCGAGAATTTCGTAAAAGGTATCTGTATTTTCAAAGCCTACACGCATTTTGACGGTCAAAGGGCGATCGCAAACTGCTTGGCGCAGTTCTGCCAAAATCCGATCCACTTTTTCTGGTGAAAGTAGCAGTCCACCCCCAACTTTTTTGCGATATATTCTCGGTGCTGGACAGCCCATATTCAAGTCAACTCCCGCGATATTATAGCCGCAGAGTTCCTTTGCTGTTCTGACTAAATCGGGAATGCTTTCGCCAATCATTTGTGCAAACACAGGACGACCCGTATCATTTTCGGTGATTGCTGACAGAATGCCAGGATTAAGCCGCGAGGTTTCATTCACACGAAAATACTCGGTGAAGAAATAGTCAGGACTACCGTAGTGAGCAATCACCCTCATAAACCAAAGGTTTGTCACATCCTGCATCGGCGCAAGAGCGGTGAGAGGTAGGTCTTTGTGGAAAGATTCGGGGAGCGAAACCTGGGACATCGGGGGGGAAGGGGGAAAGGGGAAAGGGGAAAGGGGGGAAAGGGGAAGGGGGAAAGGGAAAAGGGGAAAGGGTCAACTGTCAACTGTCAACTGACATCGCTGTTGCTGCACCTAGTTGGAGGGCGTAGAGGTTGGCATAGACACCTCGCTGGTGAATCAGTTCTGCATGAGTACCCTGTTCCACAACTTGACCTTGCTGCATGACCAAAACCTGATCAGCTTGGGTGACGGTGCTGAGGCGGTGGGCAATGACAAAGCTAGTACGACCTTGCAGTAAACGGGCGATCGCATCTTGCACGAGCGCTTCTGTACGAGTATCTATACTACTGGTTGCTTCATCTAGAATCAAGATGCGGGGATTGATTAACACAGCACGAGCAATACTAATCAGTTGTTTCTGTCCTTGGCTGAGAGGCGCACCTCGTTCACCGAGTTGAGTTGTGTAACCCTGTGGTAAAGAGGTAATAAAATCATGAACATTCGCCATCTGTGCTGCGGCTTCAATCTCAGCTTGAGTGGCATAAGGCGCACCAAAAGCAATATTTTCCGCTACAGTACCGCTAAACAAAATATTATCTTGCAAAACAATCCCAATTTGACGGCGTAGACTAGCTTGGGTAACACTACGCACATCAATCCCATCAATTTTTACTGCACCGTCGGACACATCATAAAAACGCAATATCAGGTTAATGATAGTGCTTTTGCCTGAGCCGGTATGCCCTACTAATGCAATCATCTGCCCTGGATCAGCCTGTAAGTTGACTCCTTTGAGAACTAGTTTTTCTGGGCTATAGCTAAACTTAACATTCTCAAATCTCACCTCACCTTGGATAGGAGGCATTTGGATGGCATCAGGCGCGTCTTGGAGTAGTGATGGTTCATCGAACAGGAGAAAAATTCGCTCTAACCCAGCAAACGCAGATTGAGCTTGGGTGTAAAACTGACTGAGGATTTGGATCGGGCGGAAAAACTGCTGGACGTAAAGTAAAAAAGATACCACTACACCAGGTGTTGCCCCTCCTGTGACCGCCAGATAGCCACCATAAGCTAGTACACCTGCTGTAGCTAGAGTGTTGAGGAAATCAAGGGATGGTAAAAACGCGGAAGTAATTGCTACCGCCTCAACGTTGGCATCACGGTTAGCAGCGTTAAGCAGGTCAAACTCTGCAATGTTGAGATGTACCCGATTGAATGCCTGTGCTTCTCGCACACTGCCGATATCTTCTTCCAACTTGGCTGAAAGTTCGCCAATTGTCTTACGTGTCACACGAAATTTACTCCTCGCCCACCTTGCAAACAAGCTAGTAGTAATAATCATCAGTGGTACAACTAAGTTGCTTAACAGTCCCAGTTGTAGGTTGATGGCAAGCATCGCTATCACGATGCCCACTAAACTAAAAACGTTACCTAGCATTTGGGCGACGGTTTGCCCAAATGCCTGATTTACGGTATTGACATCATTCAGCAGCCGACTCATTAAATCGCCTGCTTCGCTGCGGTCAAAAAAGCTCAGTGGTAAACTCTGGATTTTCAGAAAGATATCTTGCCGCAGTTGAGCCAGCAAGCGCTGCATAATCCAACCGACGCGAACAATTTGACCGCGAGTTGCCGAGATACCAATGCTGTAGATTAAAGCTAGTAGCCCTAATAGCAATAACAACCCCTGCAAATTCCCTTTTGCTATCAGGTTATCAATTGACCAGCCGAGTAAGAACGGCCCGATCGCCTGGGTAGATGCACCAATTAACACCAATGTCAATGTAATAGGAATTTCTTTGCGAAAGGGGCGAAAGTATCTTAAAAAGCGGCGAATAGTCGATATTTGTTGAGTTTGCTCTTGTTCAGAGGCAACAACTGGGAGTGTAGTTCTCATAGGGAAGGGAAGGGGGAAAGGGGAAAGGGGAAAGGGAAAATAACAACTCTCAACTATCAAATGTCTACTGCCTCCTGCCTCCTGCCCCCTTGACTTGAGATTCTAAAATCGCTCCATAGAGGGGGCTGGTTTGCATTAGTTCCTCATGAGTACCTTGGGCTACCAATTGTCCTTTATCTATAAGCAAAATTCGGTCGGCATTTTTGACGGTGGTAATACGTTGAGCTACAACAAAAGTTACACAAGCTTTGCGGCGCATCATCTCATCTAATGCGGCTTGAATTTCGGCGGCAGTTTTGGCATCGACGGCTGAGGTACTGTCATCCAAAATCAGAATACTGTAATCGGTGAGTAAAGTTCGGGCGATCGCTACTCTTTGCTTTTGTCCGCCAGATAAACCTACGCCACGTTCACCCACAATTGTCTCGTAGCCATCGGGTAGACTGGCGATAAAATCATGGATTTGGGCGGTTTTGGCTACTTCAATTACCTGTTCTAGTGGTGCATCAGGTTTGGCATAGGCGATATTCTCCCGAATAGTACCGGAGAATAATGTAGTTTCCTGAAAGACGATACCAATGTGTTTTCTCAAACTTTTCAGGGTAAAATCGCGCACATCTCGCCCATCAATGCGGACTGCTCCCTTAGTGACATCATAAAAGCGGGGAATCAGGTTCATAATTGAACTTTTTCCCGAACCTGTCATTCCCAAAACCGCGATTAGTTCCTTGGGCTTGGTTTCAAAGGAGACATCTTTTAGGGCTTCTGTGGTTGCGCCTGGATAACGAAAGGAGACATTTTCAAATGTGATTCGGCCGCCACAAGTATCAAAGGCGATCGCATTGGGGCGTTCTCGGATATCAATTGTAGCATCTACCACCTCGTAGACCCTTGTCGCCGAAACTGCTGCGCCGGCGATCGCTGGTGCAGCAAAGCCAATCACCAAAATCGGCTGGAAAATCAACACCAAGTAGGAATTAAACGCCACTAATTCGCCAATGGAAAACCTATTACTAACAACTAACGCTCCTCCATAGGCAAACACCGCCAATGTTACCAAATTACTCAGCAAAAAGATAAAAGGGAATGTATTACGGATGGCCCGAATTGTTGTCATGTTTGCCGTAACTAATTCATTATTGAGGCGGGTATAACGGGATTTTTCCACTGATTCCCGCACGAAGGCTTTGACTACCCTGATACCAATCAGATTCTCTTGCAAGACAGCATTAAGATTACTCAGTTGGTCTTGTACTTGTCGGAAAAATTTGCTGTTACGCATGACAAATTGCGCCATCAACCAAGCGGTAATCGGTACTGCTGTCAGGGAAATTAAAGCCAGTCGCCAATTCATTACCAGCAAAAGTATGGCGATCGCCACTAATGTGACAATTCCACCGATGACTTGAATTAAACTAGTACCGATAAAAGTACGGATTTGCTCAATATCACTGGTGACGCGGGTTAATAATTGCGAAGTCTGTGATTGATCGTGATAACTAAAACTCAAATTTTGAATCTTGCTGAAAATCTTGTTGCGTAAGTCATAAGCCACGCCTTGAGAAATTGATTCAGCTAAATAACTCTGACCAAAGTTAAACACACCACGAGCGATCGCGGCAACTACCATCCATGCAGCACTGTATATAACTATCTGTAAATCTCGCTTGACAATACCCTGATCTATTCCCCAGCGAAATAATTGGGGAGTAAGCGCATTGGCAATTGTCAATAGCAATACACTCATCAAAGCCCCCAGCGAAATTAATCTGTAGTTCCTTAAACTCTCCAGCACACGCCAGATTGCTTGTGTTGACGTTTCCTGGGGTTCTGATTTGACAACCACTGGAATTTCTCCCTGATGTGTTTGAAAAATTATCTCTTACATAGGAGTATGAGAGCTTAGAAGGTAATAAACAATAAGCAAAAAGTAATAAGTATTAACTGAATTTGGTCATTTTTGCAGCACCAAAATACATTTAAGCCATGAAAATTAAGGTAATCTTTCAAGAAACACAGGTGACAGGTGAGTCCAGTCCTGTAGGCGGTGAGTGCAGCCACACGTGCGGCTCTGCCGTTCGCCCTTGGCGTGCCGTTGGCGCAGCCTCTCGTAGAGAAGGCATACCCGGAGGGGTTTCCCGCGCCCTGGGAACTGGCGAACCCGGAGGGTGACAGGTGAGTCCAGTCCTGTAGGCGACTGCGAACCCGGAGGGTGACAGAAAATAGGGAATAGTTGTGTTTCTTTCATATTTTGCGGGAGCGTTAACCGCGCCCGTAGGAGGCTCAAATCTTGCACCTTCGAGTGGAAGTACTACGAAATAATCAGCTTTTCAGCCCATTATTTTGTTATAAGCGCCCGACTAGCCGCGTTTTTCGCTGCTAGCAATGAATGAAACTAGCACATTTTTCAAGAAAGCCTAAAAGCTTTGCCATATAAGGCTTATAAAATGTGCAAGTTAGGAGTAATTAGGGTTTGCTTGGCTTAGTCGGTAATGGGTCATAGGTAATAAATAATTGTTTTCTACCATTAGAGATGATTTATGAAGTAAACCTTAAATTGTCGGGTGCGTTAAAGCAGCGCTTAACGCACCGTATTTGCTGGTGCGTTACGGCTAATTTCTCATTTCGCCAACGCTCAAATCCTTACATAGCCGTAACACAACGGCAATAAAGCTCTAGGAATATCCACACCGCTTTTTGCCTCCCCTACTTATACCGTTTCTTGATGAAGATGCACTTTATTCTGCGCTGTAGAGATTGGCATGCAACGTCTCTACATTGTTT
>DATNQO010000121.1:0-15699 GCA_036704005.1 Leptolyngbyaceae cyanobacterium
TAGAGATGAAGGTTTACGACTTTTGGCGGGAGGGCATCTCGCTACTGCTTCTGGACAACGTGTAAGACCATCTAAAGGCACTGCTTTTAGAGGCGATGTTGGGTGAAGGAAGAATCCCCGCCGTTCTACGGCGGAGAGTTGTCAACATCAATCACCTGACTAGGCGCAAGGCGTTCGATAGGAATGAGTGCTTCCATTACGGATTTGACAATGGGGGCTGCAACGGTGGAACCGTAGGCGTTGGCTCCTTTTGGTTCATCGACTAGTGCCAAAATGACATAGCGGGGGGATTCAACGGGTAGGATAGCAACAAAGCTGGTAATGCGAGCGCCCACAATGTAACCACCGTTAGGACTGGCTTTTTGGGCTGTACCCGTTTTTCCGCCGATACGGTAGCCAGGGATTTGTGCAGGCTTCCCAGTCCCCTCTGTCACTACGGTTTCCATCATCTCCACAACTTTTTGGGTAGTGGCGGCTGAGAAAATCTGTCTTGGTGGCGGAAGATTAGGTGTATAGTGAACTTGTCCTTTAGTATCAATTAATCCCCGGATAACGTGGGGCGTTACCAGTTTACCGCCATTAGCTAAGGCTCCCTGCATTTGCACTAGTTGTAATGGTGTCAAAGAAAAACCTTGCCCAAAGGAGGTAGTTGCAGGTTCAATGGCGGAGCGGATAAATTTTTCTTGGCTTTTGAGCGTACCAGCCACTGCAAAAGGTAAATCTGTATCTACTGGCTGTCCCAGCCCTAAACGTTCTAGCCAGTTGTAGTAAATCGAAGGTTTTAAGCGCTGCATCATTTCTACCATGCCAATATTGCTGGAGTTTTGCAGAATTTGCGCAATATTGATACGTCCGTAACTGTTGCGTTGAGCGTTTCTAATTACATGGGAGCCAATACGAATTGCACCGGAATCATTAAACACATCATCCGCTTTAATGACACCATTTTCCAGAGCGATCGCCACATTCAACGGTTTAAAAGTCGAACCAGGCTCATACAGATCCGCCACTGTCCAGTTCTTGAACAGGGAAATATCCGCCTTCGAGTATTCATTGGGGTTATAGGTAGGTTGAGACACCAAAGCCAGGATAGAACCATCCATCGCATCCATGACAATTACCGCGCCCCGTTTCCCCCCAAACTTCTCTAACTGTTGTTTAAGTGCAGTCCGGGTAGCCCTCTGCAAACGAGTGTCAATAGTCAACTGCATTCGCAGATCATCAGAATTTAAAAAGCCTTCAGGGGCATAATCAGGCATCAAAGCCCCATTACCTGCCCTACTTAAGCGTACCGTTTTCACAGTCCGTTCTAGCCACTTTTCTTGGCTATATTCCACACCAGCTTGACCACGACGATCAGCATCTACATACCCTACTATATCCGCCGCTAAATCGTCCTGGGGATAGTAGCGAGAGTATTTAGGAATCATTTCCAACCCATCCAAGCCTAACGCTTTAACGCGATCGGCCAATTCTTCCGGTAAATCAGCAGTTAAAGTAATACCACTTTTTTGACCTTGAAAAATTTTAACTAAATCAGCAGGGTTTCTACTAATAATAGGAGCCAGGCGATCGCTTATTTCCTCATTAGACTTTTTAAATAACTTAGGATGGGCATATAAAGTATAAACAGGGCGATCGACTGCCAACACATTATCATTACGATCCACCACCAAGCGACGGGGCATATAAGGACGCAAACTTACCATTTGCTGGCTGCGTGCGCGTTCTGTGAGTTTTTGTCCCTGTACAATCTGTAAATTGTACACATTGATTGCCAAACCCACTCCAGCAGCCATTAAAATGCCCCACACAATCAAAAGTCGAGTTTTGACATTCCCACTCTGCCCTTGGGTATTAGGTGTTGTTTTAGTTTCCACCTTTTTCGATACCCTTTTGCGCCTAGTGAACTCTGGCTTTTGAAATTTCCTAAACTTTAATCTACTTGGTGACTTTTGCATTACCCTGCTCAGTTAGTTTAGTTATTAGTCATTAGTCATTAGTTCATAGTAAACAGTCTATAGTTATTCTCCCCCACTCCCTCATCTTCCCCATCTCCCCCACTCCGCTTAAATTAGTACCCTAATCGTGGAGAATTTAAAGGCTGTGTTTGTGGACTAGGTGCGACACTAGGAGATACTACCTCTGATTTATGAGGTACTGGGGATAAGAAAATTGTCCTAGATGGAGTAGGTGATACTAGTCCCGTCGATTGAGTTTCTGCTTCCTCAGCCATTTTATGAGTTAACGTTGCATTAGTTGTGGTAATTTGCCGCTCATCACGCTGTAGTTTTTGTAGTCGGCTATAACTTTGACTCCAGAGTTCTTGAGTATATACCGTAAACCCGTAAACCCCTAAAGCTCCTGCTACTAATAAGAACGCCGCAATTGAAGAATAACGATGTATGCTGTGTAGTTGCTGCAACCACAAAGGTAATGCTTTGGCAGTAGGTACGACAGACACAGGTCTAAAATTTGACTGGGGATTTTTTTGTCTTTGGTTTGACGGGAATTTAAGATTGGCTGCTGGTTGTGTTGCTGAACCTTGCGTCCGCTTACTCACTGGAGAGGACACATTTTTTGAAGAACGTCGTTGTCTTTTTGGGGTTGTAGATGAAGGTTCAGCAGTAACTGTAGAATCATTGCTTACTTTCTCCCCCAGACGAGTCCGCCGCTTTCTTAAAGATGAGCTAGCACCTCGCCGAAACCAACCACTACTTGCAGAAATATTCGATTTGCGAACAGCATCCATAATTTTTTAAAGATATAAAATATTGTATTTTAAACTGTTTATCCGATTTTGCTAAGGTTGAACTCACCTTTAAGGCGATAAAGGACTCCAACTCAAAAATATTTAATCGTGAGGGGAGCAGTCGTTTGACACTTCTTGAGCTTCAGTGTATCGCTGTGCGGAAATCGAGTTTCGACTACGCGGTAGTTGAGCGTTCGCGTAGTGTCTCGCAGAGAAGCCGAAACTCAACTGCTGCGGAGTCGAGATTCACCAACCGGAGGGGAGCAGGGGAAAAAGAATAATTTCATAACTATTTTCGCTCTCACTCAATGAATAATTTAATTTTTGCAAGTCTCTAAGCACAGGTAAGCTATTGGTTTTTAAATCACACACTCATCAGCTTCATTCATAGATCAGAGTCAACCCTCAACTATACAACAGGAAAATATTACTTATACTCAGCCGTCTTTACCTCCTAGTGCTGATCTACAATCTATACAACTACCTGAACCATTAGAATAACGAGGAAATAAAAATTTCTTTCGTCTATTCCCTGTTCCTTGTTCCCTATCTTCAATCCAGATGATACTAATCAGCCTTGTACATAATAACTAAATCAAATAAATCTCTAATATATCCTGTTCCAAAAACATGCAATAAATAGGTTATCGTATTCAACAGGCGCAAAATTTTATTGCCACAATTGGTGAAAGAGGAGTTATGAGAACTAAAATCTTTGGATTTGCTCTAATGTTAAGTCTGGCTGCTTTTCTCGGAGCCTGCGAAGGTGGTGGCGGCGGTAGTACCACAAGCACTCCTGCTGCTACAGGTGAGCCAACCGATACTGGAGCAGCTACCCCTGCTACAACCACCCCTGCTGCAACCACCCCTGAAGCAACCACCCCTGCTGCAACCCCTACTGCTAGTCCCACTACCACCCCCTAGTTAATTGATATCGTTTATCAGCAAGATTTGGGACAAGTGCTTGCTACCTTACTGAAGGTATTGAGTTTGTACAAAAATACTCACCTCATAACGTAGTTAAAGGTTGTTCAAATCAAGCTCAAAACGTACTCAAAACAAAAATTTTAGGTAAGGCTGTAATCAAGGACACTAATGATGATGGTTACTACTTCATCACTAGTGTCCAAAATTATAAGTAGCAGAAAGTGTTATCAGACCTTGACATATAAGAAAATTAAATATAAACACTTTTCATCTGGATAAAATAACAACGAGAGAAAAGTGTTGCGTCTCGGTTATGAATTCTAGAGAATAATCAATGAAGTGGATAAGGCTGTTTACTTTAACACTGAGCAGTAGTATTTTGGTTTGGTTGAGTGGTAACTGGGGAAATTTAGTTACGGCATCACCACCAGCAGAAGACATACCAGAAGAAATATTACGAACAGAAATTATCATAGATGCGCGATCGCCCATAGATGGCAGCCCTCTAACTGCTGCTCAATACGTACAACTACAAGAACAGCTACAAATCAGCCCCCCGCGAAAATTAGACCCAACCATACGCCAAAATATATTCTTGATCCGGATACGCAGCGTACTTCTGCAACTTTTCCCCTTCTTAAATCTTTAAAGGTTGATCATTAGCCCATAGAAAGGATAAACAACAATAGGACTTACGCACCAAGATTGTTGGTTGGGATTGGATGTAATGGTTCGACTGCGCTCACCAACCAGGGTGTAGGGGTATAGGGGTGTAAGGGTAGATGAAACTCTGATAATGAGCGTGAATCTTATAGTCCTCACATATTACTTGATGAAAAACCTACCCTTTCCCCTTCCCCTTTCCCTTTTCCCCTTTCCCCCTTCCCCTTTCCCCTTTCCCCTTTCCCCCACCTCCCTCATCCCCTTGGTTAATTGTGCGATACGATAACGGTGGGACAAAATTGCAAATAAATGTAAAGAATAGATATATACAAAACCCAATTTAGTCAACCAGTTTATTATTCGTAGGTAGCTTAATGTCCATGACCACGATCGCCCCTGAACAGGTTAACCGCATCGTCTGGAACCAGCATCATGATCCTTTTGAAATACTGGGTTCTCATCCCATAGAACAAAACGGTAAAAACGTTTGGGTTGTCAGAGCCTACCTACCAAACGCTAGTGCAGCTTGGGTAGTTCTGCCAGAACAACGGCAAGAATACCCCATGCAAACAGTACATGACCCTCATTTTTTTGAATGTACTATTGAAACTTCCGAACTGTCCAACTACCAGCTAAGAATTAAAGAGGGAGAACATGAGCGCGTCACCTATGACCCTTACGCTTTTCGTTCCCCGCGTTTGACAGATTTTGATTTACATTTGTTTGCCGAAGGTAATCATCACCGTATTTACGAAAAACTAGGAGCGCACGTCACAGAAGTAGGCGGAGTTAAGGGAGTTTACTTTGCAATTTGGGCCCCCAATGCTCGTAATGTCTCCGTCCTGGGAGACTTCAACCAGTGGGACGGACGCAAACACCAGATGCGTAAAGGCCCCACAGGTGTTTGGGAATTATTCATTCCCGAACTAGGAGTAGGGGAGCATTACAAATATGAAGTTAAAAATTTTGAGGGTCACATCTACGAAAAATCTGATCCTTACGGTTTTCAGCAAGAACCGCGCCCTAAAACAGCTTCAATAGTCAGTGATTTAAACTCATACCAATGGCATGACCAAGACTGGTTAGAACAGCGTCGTCACACAGAACCCCTAACCCAGCCCATTTCAGTTTATGAATTACACTTAGGTTCTTGGTTACACGCTGCTAGTGCAGAACCAGCTAAATTACCTAATGGCGAAACCGAACCTGTAGTCATTGCTTCCGAACTAAATCCCGGCGCACGCTTTTTAACCTATCGGGAACTAGCCAGCAGGCTCATTCCCTACGTCAAGGATCTGGGATACACTCACATTGAACTATTACCAATTGCTGAACATCCCTTTGATGGATCTTGGGGTTATCAAGTAACCGGATATTATGCCCCCACCTCGCGTTTTGGTAAGCCTGAAGACTTTATGTATTTTGTTGACCAATGTCATCAAAACGGCATTGGTGTAATTGTCGATTGGGTTCCTGGTCACTTCCCCAAAGATGGGCATGGTTTAGCCTTCTTTGATGGTACTCATTTATACGAACACGCCGACCCCCGCAAAGGTGAACATAAAGAGTGGGGAACTCTGGTGTTCAACTACAGCCGTAACGAAGTACGTAATTTTTTGGTAGCGAATGCCCTGTTTTGGTTTGACAAGTATCATATTGATGGGATTCGTGTGGATGCAGTCGCTTCCATGCTCTACCTTGACTACTGTCGCAAACCGGGAGAGTGGCTACCCAACCAATACGGCGGTAGAGAAAATTTAGAAGCAGCAGACTTTCTACGTCAAGTCAATCACCTGCTTTTTAGCTATTTTCCAGGTGTTCTTTCCATTGCCGAAGAATCCACAGCTTGGCCGATGGTATCATGGCCTACTTACACAGGTGGTTTAGGCTTTAACCTCAAGTGGAACATGGGTTGGATGCACGATATGCTGGATTACTTCAGCATGGATCCTTGGTTTAGGCAGTTCCACCAAAACAACGTCACTTTTAGTATGTGGTACAACCACAGCGAAAATTTCATGCTGGCTCTGTCTCACGATGAAGTGGTGCATGGTAAGAGCAATATCATCGGTAAAATGCCAGGGGATAGATGGCAAAAACTAGCAAATGTGCGTTGTTTGTTCGCCTATATGTTTACTCACCCAGGGAAGAAAACCATGTTCATGAGCATGGAATTTGGGCAATGGAGTGAGTGGAATGTGTGGGCTGATTTGGAATGGTCTTTATTACAATTTGAACCACACCAACAATTGAAAAAGTTCTTTGCAGAACTGAATAAACTTTACCGTTCTGAACCGTCTTTATACACCCTAGATTTTGCTAGAGAAGGGTTTGAGTGGATTGATTGTAGTGATAATCGCCACAGTGTTGTTTCCTTTATTCGACGTGATAAAGACAATGGAAATTTTGTGGTAGTGGTTTGTAACTTCACACCTCAACCTCATTCTCACTACCGTATTGGTGTACCAGAAAAAGGTTTTTACACTGAGTTATTTAACAGTGATGCTCGTCAATATGGCGGTAGTAATATGGGGAATTTAGGAGGTAAGTGGACTGATGATTGGTCAATGCACAATCGTCCTTATTCTCTAGATTTATGTTTACCACCTTTGGGCGTTTTAATTTTGAAGCTGGATAAAGAAGAGACGGCTAAAGCGTTAGGTTCTTAATATTGGAGGTGGGTATTATCCCACCTTTTTTATTCTTAAGAATCTGCAAGATTATCAAATAATGACAACTTTATTATTAATAATCTTCGCAGAATTTAAACAATAAAATCAACTTTGAATAATTTGCTTCTAGTATTTTAGTGAAACGTGACTCCATCTATTACCAAATATTCAAGCGCTTTCCTGCATTAATTTTTGAACTCGTTGATGACTATCCCCAAGAGGCGCAGAACTATCGATTTGAGTCAGTTGAGGTGAAAGAAACCTCTTTTCGCATTGATGGGGTCTTTTTACCTCCAGAGGGTGCTAAACCCAAGATTATATACTTTGCAGAAGTGCAATTTCAGAAAGATGAAGCTTTGTATCATCGCTTCTTTACCGAGTCAATGATGTATTTGAACCGGAATCAATCTGAATATGATGATTGGTATTGTGTGGTAATTTTTCCATCACGCTCTCTGGAACCAAGCGATACAAGAACTCATCGCATATTTTTAAACAGCAACCAAGTGCAGCGCATTTATTTAGATGAGTTAGGTAATTCTAATACTCTGCCAATAGGTATTAATTTAATGCAGTTGACAATTGCATCGGATGAATCTATGGCAGAGCAAGCACGTCTATTAATTGAGCGGGTACAATTAGAATCAACTGGCACATTGCTGAAAAACGAAATAATAGATATTATCAGCACAATTGCTGTTTACAAGTTTTCTTCGTTGAGTAGAGAGGAAGTGGAAGCGATGCTGGGACTAAGTTTAGAGCAAACTAGGATTTATCAGGAAGCTAAAGCTGAGGGTCGCGAAGAAGGTCGCGAAGAAGGTCGTGAAGAGGGTCGCGAAGAAGGTCGTGAAGAAGGTCGCGAAGAAGGTCGCGAAGAGGGTCGCGAAGAAGGTCGCGAAGAACGGGAAGCTGAAATGTTGAAAGTTACTGTCCCTCTGTTACTAAAAATGGGGATAAGCGTGGAACAGATTGCACAAGAACTCAATGTTAATGTAGAAGCTGTACGGCTTGCTGCACAGGAAAATACTGACAAATAAGTGCAAGGGAGATTGGCGTTTATAAGTTTAATCATAAAATGCTGATGGTAAAAAGCTTTTGAGCTTGTAACCTGTCCTCTGCCACAATTAAATATAACGCTGCAATAAGCCAATAACTACTTCTGGTAGTTCTAAATGCGGTAATATTCCTGTGTCGGCGATCGCATAAAATTTCCTAACAACACCAGGGTTTAAGCTAGCCAAGCGCTGTCCTAATTTGATGCTAGTAAATTGTGCTTTTTCCCCCCAAAAGAAGACGGTAGGAGTTAGCAATTGCTGCATATACAAACTTAGGTCAAAATAAAGGTCGCCTTTTAAAAAAGATAAAGCGGCAAACTTAGCATTAGGCTGTTGTGCAGAATATAAATAAGCGTCCACTATTTCTTGCGAGATACGCTGCGGTTGTGCAAACAGAAAACTTTGCAGAAAATTTCTCACCGCAAGTTCATTCTCTGCACCCAAGGCATAAATTAAATTATCTAACAAAGGTGTATTAATTACTGATAGAGGTAGTCTGCGTCCCGCACCTTGACCAAAATCATCAAACCCAGAAGGACAAACTAAATAAAGTGAATCAAATAAATGGGGTTGGCTAATAGCTAAACGGATAGTTAAAGCCGCCGTTAAGGAAGAGGCGATGACTTTGACTGGTTGGTGACAAGTTTGGGTGATGAATTGTGCGATCGCCGTCAGATAATCCTTAATCTGGTAATCTCTTACTGGATGTGCAGACTCTCCCCAACCAATTAAATCAGGTGCGAGGATGCGGTGTGTAGCTGCAAAAGCTGGATATACCTTAGACCATTCGTAAGCAGACGCACCTCCGCCAAAATTATGGAGAAACAGTAACGGCGGTAAATCTTCATCAGCATTCAACCAGGGAGCGTCAATTTGAGTATAGTAAACCATTGCGCCCAAGGATGTATGGATGACTTTATGACCAAAGCCAGGCGGTTGAAACTGAAGCATATTAACTGGAGATGAGGGAGATGAGGAAGATGAGAGAGCAGGGGAGAATAACTGTGGACTATGGACTGTGGACTATGGACTGTGGACTATGGACTGTTGACTATCCTTTATCACCTGTGATTAGCTCTAGTTTATCTAAGCGATCGCCACTAATGTAATAAGCTGACCCAAACCCAATAACAAAACGTCCCTCCTTGGGAGTGAGTTGAAAAATCCGAAAATCACCCAAGCCGCGTAACACTTGGATAATTTCACCAAAACGCTCTTGAAATTGGTCTACAATTTGATTCCAAGTTGTAGATTCACGCTCAATCAGCCTAGCCGTACAATCAAAGTTTAAACGACGGCGTGCAAATATTTGATTGGCTTTTGCCTCATCCTCAATAAACAAAACATTTACTTGAGGATTAGCCTCAATATTTTTGGTGTGAATAGAAAGCCCACTAACATAAATATAAATATTTTTCGCCTCATCTATCACAAAAGGAGCATAACTCCCATTGGGGATACCCTCTTTCGATACTGTACTAATGACAGCACTTGCAAACTCTTGAATAAAACCCTCATACTCAGCCTGAGCTTTTTCCAGTTGGCTCATAATTAGATTTTTATTTAATCAATAATACTCACTTAAGTATCCTAACGTGCTTCAGCAATATGATAGGCGGGGAACAGAGAACAAAAAACAGCAGGTAGGATTTCATCATTCTCCCCTCATCTCCCTCATCTCTCCCCATTCCCACCAATCGCTATCATGTAGCAAGATGCTAAATTATGAGGACGCAATTGTGACTGATAAAAACCGTTCTCAATGGGACTTAGGTCGGTTTATTGAAACGCTGACTTACTTCGAGGTAATTCCATTTTTGAACTGCATACAGCAGTTAATCCTGGGTCGTTCCCAGAATGACCGACCTCGAACTAATGGAGATGAGAACATGGGTGTAATTTTAGTAGCAGGTGCAACGGGTGGTGTTGGTAAACGAGTAGTACAGCGACTACAGAAACAAGGTAAGAAAGTCCGCGCCTTGGTACGAGATATTGATAAAGCAAGGTCAATTCTAGGTAATGATGTTGATTTAGTAGTTGCAGACATTACTAAACCAGAAACCTTAACTCCTCTTGTCATGGCTAACATCCAAGCTGTCATTTGTTGTACAGCAGTGCGTGTGCAACCAGTAGAAGGAGACACAGCAGATAGAGCCAAATATTATCAAGGTGTGAAATTTTACCAGCCAGAAATTGTTGGTGACACTCCCGAAAATGTGGAATATCAAGGAGTAAAAAATCTAGTTACAGCAGCCGCAAAATATTTACCAGCAACAACTGAAAAACTCATATTTGACTTTACACATCCATCAACAGAGTTAAAAAATATCTGGGGTGCGCTGGATGATGTAGTTATGGGTGGTGTGAGTGCTAGTAATATTCAATTGATAGAAAATGCCGCTTTATTTGCTGGTAATGTTTCCACAGCTAACTCTGGAGGATTTGCTTCTGTCAGAACGAGAAATTTTGACCCGCCATTTAATTTATCTGGTTATGACGGTGTAGAGTTACGGGTCAAAGGTGATGGTCAGCGTTATAAAATCTTTCTACGGACAGACACTAAATGGGATGCTTTGGGATACAGCTATTCTTTCGATACTGTTGCTAATACTTGGATAAATATCCGCGTACCTTTTGCCGAGTTGGTTCCTGTATTCCGGGCAAAAACTGTCAAAGATGCGCCACCAATTGATAGTAGCAGAGTCAATTCTTTCCAATTGATGTTGAGTAAATTTGAATATGACGGCGCTTTAAATCCTAACTTTTCAGCAGGCGGTTTTGCGCTACAGTTGGAATCTATCAAAGCTTACAGTGGAATAAATACACCAAAATTTATTCTTGTCAGTTCCGCAGGTGTTACTCGTCCAGGTAGACCGGGAATTAATTTAGATGAAGAACCCCCAGCAGTGAGATTAAATGATCAATTGGGAGGAATTTTAACTTGGAAGTTAAAGGGAGAAGATAGTTTAAGAGAAAGTGGGATTCCTTACATTATTATTAGACCTTGTGCTTTAACTGAAGAGGTTGGTGGTAAAGAATTAATTTTTGAGCAAGGTGACAATATTAGAGGCAAAATCAGCCGTGAGGATGTGGCTGAGTTGTGTGTGCGATCGCTACAACAAAAGGTATGTAATATCACATTTGAAGTCAAGGAAGGTACGAATGTTACCCAATCAATTGATTGGCAGCATTTATTTACCAGTTTAAAACCTGACTGATGAATGATACCAAAATAATAGGGGAGTTGAGGAAATAATCATTTCACTAATCTACTCCCCAAAGGAGTAGGTAAAATGTTCCGTAAGTGGTTATTTGCAGTTGCCTTAGTAACTGTTATATGCCTGGGTTTGTTATCAAGTCCAGCATCATCACAACAAATAGATTCGCGCCTTAGCAATTTGCAAGCTGATTTTAATCGCGTTTTATCAAGGTTAAATCAAATAGAAGCACAACTTAATCAACGCCAGCGTGGGTCTTCTTCTAGAACAACTATTACAGTTCCATCTGGTTCTAGGAGAAATGTTTCTCAAACAGAACGAGAGCAAATGTTTGATAGGCTAGCGACTTTAGTAGTCGAATTAAAGCAACAAGTTAATAAATTAGAAGCACGAGTTGCTAAATTAGAGTCGCGCTAATTTGTCAGTTGTCAGTTGTTTTTAAATTGCTACTGACAACTGACCTCTAACAACTGACATTTTACCTGTAATAACACTTATCAATCCAAACCCGCATTTCTTCTTCAGAACCGAAACAGGCTGAACGTCCTGTTATGGGGTCATAAGCACGCCAACAGTCTGATTCTTGCCATACTTGTAAATCAGAACTACTAACTAGCCATGTGTGAAATTGTTGCCAAATTGTGCGAATTGTAAAGAAAAAATTAGACTTATTCATAGTGAAAGTACCTGATAAGTATTGAACTATTACTTTCACTTTGTCCTGAGAATTAGTAACACGGAAGGTACAATTTAGCTAAATTTTTACTAGTACAGTCATGCGCCATAACAACTGTTATAGTCAAAAATAATCGAACTGTACTAGGTAAAATAGACAAAAATCATTTATATTGCGATTATTGATGATTTTTTCCTCATTAATGAGTGCGCCAAGATGAACATTATTTTGGAACGGCAATCAAGTAAACCGATTTATTTGCAAATACGCGATCGCATCAGTCATCTTATCAAATCAGGCGCACTCAAAGCAGGCGATCGCCTCCCCTCAATTCGCGCCTTAGCTGAAAGTTTACAAGTCAATAAACTGACAATTATCGAAGCCTACAGCGTGTTAGAAGCTGATGGAATTATCGCTGCACGTCAAGGTTCAGGATATTTCGTCAGTATTGTCACATCTTCTTGTAATAATTTAAAGTCTACCTTTGCCCCCGTACAAAACGTCATGATTTTAGAACCATTAGGCAAAGGTTCTTATTACGACACTTACACACCTTTAATTCATGCACAAACACAGCCAGGAATAATTAATTTTGGCTATGGTTATCCTCCGCCACCAAAAGATATTAACCAGATTGCTAGACGCGCACTTAAACAAGAAGACGCAGATATTTTATTTCGCTATGATTTGCCCCAAGGGCAAGTAAATCTATGTAAACAAATTGCCCAGATGCTTGTGCAACAGGGATTAGAAGCATATCCAGAAAATTTAATTATTACTAATGGTTCTCAGCAAGGTTTGTCCTTAGCAATGAATTATTATGTACAACCAGGAGATTGGGTAATTGTCGAATCTCCCACTTATTACGGTGCAATTTCTATTTTAGAAAACTTGGGGGCGAAAATTATTGGTATTCCCATGACGGCTGAGGGAATGAACCTTAATTTATTAGAACAATATTTACGCAGCCATAGCCCAAAATTAATCTACACTATCACCACTTTCCACAATCCTACAGGCTTAACCACAACTCAAACCCACAGACAACAGTTATTAGCATTAGCCGAAAAATACGAATGTCCAATTTTGGAAGATAACGCCTACGAAGGTTTGCATTTTGAACCTGTACCAGCACCAATCAAAGCGTTAGATAAACATGATTTAGTAACATATTTAGGCACATTTTCTAAAACATTACTGCCAGGTTTACGTGTAGGTTATATGGTAGTCACAGGCAAACATTATCCAGCAATTATTGAGCGCAAATTCCTACACGACTTCCACACCTCCAGTATTTCCCAAGCCATAGTCAGCGAATATCTCGCATCAGGACATCATCGGCGACATCTCAACCGACTCCGCACAGAAAATCTGCAAAGTCGCAATGCTATGTTGCAAGCATTAGAACGTTATTTTCCTGAAGAAGCACGTTGGACAGTTCCCCAAGGCGGGTTGTTTCTTTGGGTGCAGTTACCAGATGATATTCCTATTCAAACACTGCGTAATGAAGCTTTAACTGAAAATGTGTTTATTGCTTGTAGTTCGGCATTTTTTCCAGACAAACAAGGTTATCCTGCTATGCGTTTAACTTTCCGTTTATCAATAGAAGAGATTGAAACAGGTGTGGAAATTGTAGGTAAGTTGTTGAAAAAACATATTCGTAGGGGAGTTAAACCAGTAGTAAATTATCAATCACTGGCTCATAGTATTTAGCGATCGCACTCACTCAACTACTTGTACAAATAAAACAGATTCTCAAATCTGATTGGACAAAGCACCCCCCACAAGATTGACCTTGCACTCTTAACACTGTTGTAAAATAAATAATAGATGGATTCGGGGGGCCAGTTTAGCTGGTCGAAACGCCTATAGAAACTATTTTCGGTAATCTTCAGGGTTTAAAATCTAGTCAGCTGAAGCAACTACAGCGACTATACCACCAGCGCATCCCAGGCGATCGCATCACAACGCCTGAGTTCTCCCAGCGTCTGGCGGCTATTAGCACGGAAATTAACTTACCTGTGTGTGCCTATGTTAACCGTCGCGGTCAAGTGATTCGGGTTGGCGTAGGCACACCGCGTCAGACGCAAATTCCCCCAATGGAATTACCGCGTTATGGTGCAGAACGTCTTTGTGGTATTCGTTGCATTTCCACCCATCTCAAGGCGGAACCGCCTAATGATTCAGCTTTAACAGCAATGGCAATGCAGCGCTTAGATGCCCTAGTGGTAATCAATATTACCGGGACGGGCTTTACCAGACGCGGTGGTGGGGCTACAGGATACGTCAAAGAAGCGTATCTTGCACACTTAGTCCCCCAAGATGCCCGTGCGTTGATTCCTAGTGCAGCATTTTCCGAGTCAAAAAATGGTCAGTCTGCCAGTTGGAGTATATCACCACCACTGGATTTAGATGATCTGGCGCAGCAAGATTTCCTCGACCTAGTGGAAGGACTGGAAGAGGAGTTCCGGCGGGAGTTCGTCGCCCAGGAAGTAGATGCTGACCACGATCGCGTGTTAATTGTAGGAGTAATGACTGATGATATGTCATTGCAACAATTTCACGACACCGTGGCGGAATTGGCGCGGCTGGTGGATACGGCTGGTGGAGATGTACTACAGACAGTACAACAAAAGCGATCGCGCATTCATCCGCAAACCGTCATTGGCGAGGGTAAAGTCCAAGAAGTCGCCCTGACAGCCCAAACCTTGGGATGTAATCTGGTGGTCTTTGACCGCGACCTCTCACCCTCCCAAGTCCGCAACCTAGAAGCGCAAATTGGTATCCGCGTAGTTGACCGCACTGAAGTTATATTAGATATCTTTGCCCAACGCGCCCAATCTCGCGCCGGGAAATTACAAGTCGAACTAGCACAGCTAGAATATATGCTGCCGCGACTGACTGGGAGAGGTCAAGCAATGTCCCGACTGGGGGGTGGTATTGGTACACGCGGCCCTGGTGAAACCAAACTAGAAACCGAACGCCGCGCCATTCAACGCCGCATTTCTCGGCTGCAACAAGAAGTTGACCAATTACAAGCGCACCGTTCCCGGTTGAGACAACGGCGACAACATCAAGAGGTTCCCTCAGTCGCTTTGGTGGGATATACCAACGCTGGCAAATCTACCTTATTAAATGCCCTAACTAACGCTGAGGTATATACAGCCGACCAGCTATTTGCTACCCTTGACCCAACCACACGCCGCCTAGTCATTCCTCACGCGGAGACTGGACAACCCCAAGAGATTCTGATTACAGATACTGTAGGGTTTATCCATGAACTACCTGCATCATTAATGGATGCTTTCCGCGCCACCTTGGAAGAAGTGACAGAAGCCGATGCTTTATTACACTTAGTTGATTTATCTCATCCAGCTTGGTTAAGTCATATTCGTGCAGTGCGGGAAATACTAGCACAAATGCCCATAACCCCAGGCCCCGCCTTGGTGGCTTTTAACAAAATTGATCAAGTAGATAGTGCAACTCTAGCCTTAGCAAGGGAAGAGTTTCCCCTAGCTGTGTTTATTTCCGCAAGTCAGCGTTTAGGATTAGAAACTTTACGTCAGCGTCTAGGTCAATTAATCGAGTACGCTGTAGACTTGCAATAAACACTTAGTCTTCATGAAATTATTATCATGCCGTAGTTGCAATGACTGCGGCATTTTTTATTTATAGCAGGGGACAGGCTCAAAAATCTTATGGTTTATACCAATTCAAAAAATATTTGCAACACATT
>DATNQO010000122.1:0-25643 GCA_036704005.1 Leptolyngbyaceae cyanobacterium
AAACAATGTAGAGACGTTGCATGCCAATCTCTACAGCGCAGAATAAAGTGCATCTTCATCAAGAAACGGTATAAGTAGGGGAGGCAAAAAGCGGTGTGGATATTCCTAGAGCTTTATTGCCGTTGTGTTACGGCTATGTAAAGATTTGAGCGTTGGCGAAATGAGAAATTAGCCGTAACGCACCAGCAAATACGGTGCGTTAAGCGCTGCTTTAACGCACCCGACAATTTAAGGTTTACTTTATAAATCATCTCTTAATGCTTTGATTGATTGCTAATAGTTAAGTAGGTGGACATCAATCATGGATTCAATCCCGTTAACAAAAAAATCAACAACAGTATGAAACCTTCCCCTTACCACTCAAAGTCATAAAAGAATTTTAGCTGCTTATTAACAGTACATAATATATGAATCATAAAATAAAGTTTACCTCTTGGGAATAGGGAAAATTCTCTATAAAGATAGACAGGAAACAAGAAATATAAAACATATTATTTAGATGTAATTAATTTTAGTAATTAATTCAAAAGTTGGTGTTAAAAACTAGTTTTTTGTGCAAATTTGCTTAAATATAAGCATTCTTGAAACATAAAACAAACACACCTAATTCAAATCTTATTTTGTAGGAGGTTTGTGATGCGAATTGCTCAAGTCGCTCCATTATGGGAGAGAGTACCCCCGCCAGCTTATGGTGGTATAGAGTTAGTGGTGGGGTTACTAACAGATGAGTTAGTCCGACGCGGACATGAAGTCACATTGTTTGCTACGGGGGACTCTATCAGTTTGGCAAAGCTATTATCCGTTCATCCCCGTGCGCTAAGGCTTGATTCCACTGTGAAGGAATATAATATTTATGAAATGCTGCAAGTAAGTGCAGTATATGAACGTGCAGACGAGTTTGATATTATTCACTCACATATGGGTTGTGCATCGTTACCCTATGCAAAGTTAGTGACAAATCCCACAGTTCACACCTTACATGGAGTTTTTACTCCTGATAACGAAAAAATGTTTCAATATGCCAAATTTCTGCCTTATGTGAGTATTTCCGATGCACAAAGGGAAACTAAATTAGGGCTGAATTATGTAAGCACTGTTTATAACGGCATTGATGTTAATAGCTATAAATTTTATCCCCAACCAGAGGAACCGCCATATTTAGCATTTTTGGGCAGAATGTCTCCTGAAAAAGGGCCGCATCTAGCGATAGAAATTGCGAAAAAAACAGGCTGGCGTTTGAAAATAGCGGGTAAGATAGACCTTGTTGATCAAGAATATTTTGCTAAAGAAGTTAAACCTTTTATTGATGGTAAGCAAATAGAGTATTTAGGTGAAGCAAATCATCAACAAAAAAATGCCATGATGGGAGGTGCTGTCGCTACCTTGTTCCCCATCACCTGGAGGGAACCATTCGGGTTAGTCATGGTAGAGTCAATGGCATCAGGTACACCAGTAATTGCGATGAGACTGGGATCTACTCCAGAAGTGGTAGCCCACGGTAAAACAGGTTTCCTATGCAGTAATGTGGAAGAGTGCATCAGTGCGATCGCTAAAGTTCCCGAATTAGACCGTTACGCTTGTCGGCAGTATGTGCAGAATCGTTTTAGCATGGAAGCCATGACAGACGGCTACGAAGAAGTTTATCGGCAAATTCTGCAACAGCGCTTTGCTAAAAACGGATATCACCGCAGTACATTTGGTTTGAGTGTGAGTCGCAGATAGTTAATAACTAATAATTTTCTCTCTGTGTTCTCAGTGCCTCCGTGGTTTAATAGATGATTTTTTACCACAAACTCACGGAGGCACTGAGTCAAGAGGTTAAAGAGGGATTCCTATTTAATTTCTTTGCTGTTCCCTATCACCTATACCTAAAGTCATAAATAAATATGCTGTGGTTTTAGTAAAAAAAATATCTTTGGTTAGAAGACAAAATTAGCAGCTAATTGTTGTAATTAACTTAATGAATTATTGCTCAATTTGAGTATTTTAAAATAATTTATTTAGTCTTTAGCTGTTATTGGGAAAGCACAAACTATGGAAACCGCAATACTGAAACATGGTATAGGTGTATTTGCAAAATCTCAGGCAATTGAGCAAGCAATTCATGACTTGAAAGCGGCAAACTTTCCTACAGAAAAAATCTCGGTTCTGGCTAAGGATGCAGAAAGAACCGAGAACTTGCAACAAGAAGTGCAAACAAGCGATCGCATCGGTAAAGAAAACGTAGATACAACAGGTGCGATCGGCGATACCCTATCCGCCACTAGCTGGGGTACACTGTTAATCGGTTTGAGCAGCCTAGCACTTCCAGGTTTAGGCACAGTATTAGCAGCAGGTTCTGTGGGTGTAGCATTGGTATCTAGCATTGGCGGTGTGGCTGTAAGTGCAGCCGCCACACAGAATCTAGTCAACGCATTAGGTACATTAGGTATACCAGAAGACCGAGCAAGAGTGTATAGCGATCGCCTACAGCAAAGTAATTACCTACTCATAGTTGATGGTTCAGAAGAAGAAATCCACCGTGCAGAATCAATATTGCGCCAACATGGGATTGAATATTGGGATATTTATAATGCGCCTTAGTAGGTGAAAGTTGACAGTTGACAAACTCTGGAGTGACTAGTAATTTCAAAGCACAAAAAACATTTCCTTAATTCATCTTTGCTCCTGCCTTTTGATAGAGTAAAACATCCAAAAAATCAGTTGAATGGTAAGTGTGATGTCTCACTATTCAACTGATTTTTTATTATGAATTTTCTTCACTCTAAATCAGTAAGTACATAGTGAGCAGGAAAGTTTTCATTGATGAGGCTGAAATAAATATGGACGACATCAAAACATCAAAAATGGTAGAGCGTTACTGTGCTTTAACTCTTGGTATTATCTATTTAGTAATCGGTTTAGCTGGGTTTACACCTGCTTTGGTTTCCATACCAGGAACAAGTGAATCTTTTATTCCCCTTGGCGAATCTCCTAACGCCTACGCAGCAGGATTTGGTTATATCTTTGGCTTATTTCCTACTAACTTTCTGCATAACTTTGTTCGTTGTGCTGTAGGTTTATTGGGCATCACTTCTTACTTCAGTGCCAGCAGTTCGCGGATATTCAACTTAGTTTTTGCGGTATCTTATACCTTGTTGGCAATCATGGGATTATTACCCTTCGCTAAAACATCTTTTGGATTAATGCCTCTGTTTGGTAACAATGTTTGGTTTAATGCCCTAGCAGCACTTGCAGCCTTCTATTATGGCTTCATAGTACCTCCTAAAGTCAAGGGTGTTAGTGTTGGGGAAGAAGTTTCTTCTAATGGTTAAGGGTTGAGGGTTGACAGTTGACTGTTCAAAGCCTATGCGCTTTTCCCCTTTCCCTGCGATAATTCTCCTAACTAAGTAAAACAAGGGTGATGCGATCGCTTTATGATGCGGTAAGTATTATATAGGCGATCGCTATGACGCAGATAATCTCAATCAATGACAATCAACGCTTACAACTAGAACCTCTAGAAGTTCCCTCCCGTCTGCTATTGGGGCCTGGGCCATCAAACGCCCATCCCGCAGTCCTGCAAGCGATGAATGTCTCACCAGTGGGACATCTTGACCCGGCTTTCCTCGCACTGATGGACGAAATTCAGTCCTTACTGCGCTACGTATGGCAAACGGAAAACCCCCTCACCATTGCGGTGAGTGGTACAGGGACAGCCGCAATGGAAGCTACCATCGCCAATGCTGTAGAACCCGGTGATGTGGTTTTGATTGGTGTTGCGGGTTATTTTGGTAATCGTCTGGTGGATATGGCTGGGCGATATGGTGCAGATGTCCGCACCATTAACAAACCTTGGGGACAAGTCTTTTCCTTGGAAGAACTCCGCACCGCATTAGAAACCCATCGCCCAGCAATTCTCGCCTTAGTTCACGCCGAAACTTCCACAGGTGCGCGTCAACCCTTGGAACGTGTGGGTGAATTGTGCCGAGAATTTGATACACTGCTACTCATCGATACTGTCACCAGTTTGGGCGGTGTTCCCATCTTTTTGGATGCTTGGGGCGTTGACTTAGCCTACAGTTGCAGTCAAAAGGGTTTGGGTTGTCCTCCAGGCGCTTCACCCTTTACCATGAGTCCCCGTGGGGTTGAGAAGTTGCAACGACGACGCACCAAGGTGGCAAACTGGTATTTAGATATGAACTTGCTGGGTAAATATTGGGGTAATGAGCGTGTCTATCACCACACAGCCCCGATTAATTTATATTATGCTTTGCGGGAAGCATTGCGTTTAATTGCCCAAGAAGGACTAGCAAACTGCTGGCAACGTCATCAAAAGAATGTAGAATATCTGTGGGAAAGATTAGAAGATATAGGTTTAAGTCTGCACGTTGAGAAGGAATACAGACTACCAACCTTAACCACAGTCCGCATTCCCGACGGGGTTGATGGTAAAGCTGTAGCGCGTCAGTTACTCAATGAACATAACATTGAAGTCGGCGCTGGATTGGGTGAACTAGCTGGTCAAGTCTGGCGTGTGGGATTAATGGGTTACAATAGTCGTAAAGAAAGCGTAGACCAATTGATTCCCGCCTTACAGCAAGTTTTAAGTTAGGCAATAGGGAGTAGTTAATTTGAAATTCAAAATTTTTGCTCTCTAGAGAACGATTAAATAGCGAAAATTTTTTTAAACTTCCTCATAGTTAACTATTGTGAGGAAGTTTATTGACCTATGTACTTAAAGAGGATAATGCTGTGACAAAAACTCTTCTACCTGTGCGCGATCGCTAATCCATCCATCCAAGGTTGCAGCTAATATATCATCTAACATTTGTTTATACTGCGGCCCTGGTTTATATCCCAATTTCTTCAGGTCATTACCATTTAAAATTGGTTGAACATTAGCCCAAACAGTTAAGTAATACCATATTTGCCTTCTGATGCTGCGCTGACCTAGCAAAGCAATTAAAATTAACATTTCCTGGTCGTACTTGCGTAGTAACTTGACTACTTGACTAGGACTTTGACATTGAGGTAAAAATTCCCTAACATCTGCATCAGCAGTAGCTAAATTTTGCAAACGCCCAATACTATCTTCCTGTAATTGCAGATTCTTGGCGACTTTCCCTCGGTAGTTGGCTGCGAGGTGGGCAATGATAACTTCTAAACGCATTTGCCAAGGAATCAAATTTGGCTGCGGTGCAAATCGTTGTAAACAGCGTTCTAATAAACGCAGTTGACGTTTAAGTTCACTATCTAAACTGAGGGTGGGATGGATGCACTGCAAAGCACCTAAATCATCAAGTAACTGTAAAGCCGATCGCCAATATGGCGCTTCTAAGATATGCTTTAATTCAGCCTTGAGGCGAGTTTGCAGGGCTGGGGTTTTGGTGTTAGTTTGGGCGGTGCGATCGTAAACGCCACTATTGATGGCATAGCGGATGTATTCTTCGGTACGCGGTTCAATGGTAAATCCAAAACGCACCGCAAAGCGCACACCACGATAAATCCGGGTGGGGTCTTCGATAAAGCTGTTGGCGTGGAGAACTCTGATTTGCTTGGCTTTTAAATCTAATAAACCGCCGAAGAAATCGAGTAAATCACCAGCGCGGGGAGGAGTGAGGCGCAGGGCGAGGGCGTTGATAGTGAAGTCGCGGCGGTATAAATCTTGACGGATGGAACTAGCTTCAACTTCGGGATTTGCGGCTGGGTAAGGGTAAAATTCTGTCCTGGCGGTGGCAATATCTACCCATAATGAATCTAACTCTGGGTCTTTGTGCCACAATAAAGCAGCAGTTTGGAAAGCCCCGTGAATTTCCAGACGGGCGGCTGGGTAAATTTCTTGCAGTGCCTTTGCTAGTTCCACACCTGCACCCACATCAGCCGATTTGTGGAAACCATCAACTACCAGGTCAATATCTGTAATCATCAGAGTCTGGGCGGCGGCTTCCGCCAACAGCAAATCTCGCACCGCACCCCCTACCAAATATAAATGCCAACCCCTAGCCTCGGCGGCTTGGGAAGCATTGGTAAGTAATTGCCAAAGTTGGGGATTGAGGCGATCGCGCAATTGTCCTAAGCTAGAAAACTTGACAATATCCTCCGTCCCTCTGCCCCTCTGCCCCTCTGCCCTGCCCTCTCCTTGATGCAGTTCCCGCAAC
This sequence comes from Leptolyngbyaceae cyanobacterium, assembly GCA_036704005.1. Taxonomy (GTDB): domain Bacteria; phylum Cyanobacteriota; class Cyanobacteriia; order Cyanobacteriales; family Nostocaceae; genus Trichormus. The sequence continues at coordinate 6,141 of DATNQO010000122.1, forward strand.
ACATCAGTCCGAGTAACGATACCTACTAACTGCCCATTTTCCAAAACTGGCAAGCGCCCAATATCATAAGTCACCATCAACGACTCAATTTGTGGTAATGTCGTATCTGGGGCAATTGTTTTTATATCAGTAGTCATGTAGCCTTTGACTGGCGCATGATTAAACCCGTGATGTAGGGCGATATCCAAATCGCGGCGAGAAATCACCCCTACTAATTGCCCTTGAGAATCAACCACAGATAAGCCAGAGTGACCGTAACGTAGTAAAATGCGCTGTGCCTCGGCAATTGTCGTTTCTGGGCGAATTGTGCGGACTGGGGAAGACATCAAATCTCTAGCTGTGGGGGGATGGGGAATAGCCGCTTTCACACCCTTGAGGAGTTGTTGCAGGATATCTTGGCTATCGACACCGCGTAAATTCAGGGATGCGGCTTGAGAATGACCGCCACCGCCAAAGGCTTGGAATAATTGGTCGAGATGCAGACCGGGAATTTGCGATCGCCCAATTACCGTAAAACGCGAATCATCCTTATTTGAGGGATGTTCGTTTGCCAACAGCAAAGCATCAATTTCTGTCAACTCTATCAGTTGCGACGCAAGACTCGATAACCCAGGGACATACCCATCAGTTTGTAAAGTTACCCAAGCAATAGTATAACCACGTAAGCAGAGATATTCTAATTTTTCCAATGCTTCTGTTAATAGCTTCTGTAACTGGGGAGATAAACCGGGGTCGCGGTAACTAGAAATTACCGATAAACTAGCCCCTTGCTGCATCAACCAAGCCAAAGCTAAAGCATCCCGTGACGTTGACTGGTCATAGGTCAAAGAACCCGTGTCTACATGAATCCCCAAAGCCATCACCGTCGCTTGGGTGGAGTTGAGAGTGATTTGCTGCTTTTGTAATTCTTCCACAATTAACGTCGTAGTTGCACCCACTGGAGCAATATGAAACTCAGTCGCCGGAATATCCGATGCTTGTCCCATATGATGGTCGTAGACTGTAATTGTTTTGACATCGGGTAAATCTAACCATTCAGCAGGTTTACCCAGGCGATCGCGCTGTTGTGCATCCACCACCGTCAGCGATCGAATCTTTTCGGGATTTACCGAACGCCTTTCAATCAAAGGATACTCATCCCGATGCAACGCCAAAAAATCACGCACAGGCGGATGTGCGCCCCCAGTCAACACAATCTTACTTCCCGGCAGTAGACAAGTTAACCCTACGGCTGCGCCCAAGGTATCAAAATCTGCTGTAGTGTGGCAAAGAATTAAATCCATAGTCATTAGTCATTGGTCATTAGTCATTAGTCATTAGTCAACAGTCAACTATGGACTAATAACTATAGTGACGCAATTTCTGATAGCTTACAATTAAAGAAAAACTGTCAGTGTCGCCAGTTAGGATATTCTATTTTTAGTGCTTCCTTTAGTATGTCGCTGTCTTGGGAGAAGTCAAAATGACCATAATATTCCAATTTGCCCTAGTATCGCTGGTTTTACTATCTTTTGTACTGGTTATAGGCGTACCTGTTGCTTATGCTACCCCACAAAACTGGGTGGAATCGAAAAAGCTCCTCTGGGTAGGTTCTGGTGTTTGGATCGCCCTAGTGTTTTTAGTAGGGTTGTTAAACTTTTTCGTAGTCTAGGCAGTACTTTGTCTTAAATTTAGTTAAACAATATTAAGACAATCAGGGCAGGAGAGCTACCACCACAGGTATCAGATACAAGAAAAATTTAGTATTTTTTCTTGTTGTTCTTACCTAATTGTGTTCTCCTGCTCTTCCATATTTCAAGAAGAAATGTATATTGACAAGAAGTGTAGTCAATTTCAGGTAGAGACATGGCAGTTTTCGAGGGAACCTTTACTCAAACAGAACCGTTACGCATGGCCATAGTGATTGGTCGATTCAATGACCTTGTTACCACAAAGCTGCTGCAAGGATGCCAAGATTGCTTAAAACGCCACGGTGTAGACCCTGATCCCCAAGGCAATCAGGTAGATTATGTATGGGTTCCAGGGAGTTTTGAAGTGCCTCTGGTTGCTCGTCAACTAGCCCTTACCCATCGTTACGATGCAGTAATTTGCCTTGGTGCAGTCATTCGCGGACAAACACCCCATTTTGATTACGTCTCCTCAGAAGTAGCTAAGGGAATTGCGGCTGCTAGTTTCCAGACAGGAGTACCCGTAATTTTTGGGGTTTTGACAGTAGATACCATGCAGCAAGCCTTAGAAAGAGCAGGTATTAAAGCGAATCACGGTTGGGACTATGCCATGAATGCTCTAGAAATGGCTAGCCTCATGCGTCAATTACGTTCCAACTTAGCAGAACCCTACTCCCGCACCCAATCCCTTCCCGCCGCTTTCCCCAACGCCAACATCGGTAACTTCACCGCAGAGACTTCTGAGTGATTGGTCATTAGTCATTGGTCATTAGTCATTGGTCATTGGTCATTGGTCATTAGTTCGTTTATTCCCTTTCCCCTTTCCCCCTTCCCCTTTCCCCAACCAGAAAAATTTACTTGTTGAAACACTTGACAAATCAAAATCAATCTGACATATTTATATATGTGAGGTTTGCGGGTATAGCTCAGTGGTAGAGCGTCACCTTGCCAAGGTGAATGTCGCGCGTTCGAATCGCGTTACCCGCTTTTGAAAGAAGTTTATGAGTAAAATGCTCATCAGGCTGATTATGAGTTAACTAAGGCACAGGTAACAGAAGCACAGAGTTTTTATGCTTCTCAGCTATCCTGAGAAATTAGTAGGTCATTTTGCCATTTGGTGATAGCTCTGTAAATCCGCGTCTAACGACCAGATAAACACTTCACTCATAGGGAAGCGTTTGCATGACTTGTGAAATTCTTCAATAATGCTGAGATCCCCGAAACTTGTTCCTTCTTGTCTACCTGGAGCTTTGTTCCTACCAGCCAGATCGGGGAACTGATCAATCCACTCTAATATCTCTGTTGTGTTGGGAAATGCAGTAGTCCGCCAAGGAGCCTTTGGTTTAAATGCAGCTTTAACGTTCTCAACAAAACGTAGAGCAGTTACCCTTCTGATTGTGCCGTCGCCGTTCTGGGCAATGTGATTACCTGTTTCGATAATTGTTGCCATAGGTAACAGAAAAGTACAACCAGCCTCAACATAGTCTTGAAAATCTTGAAGAACTAATGCGTGTTGTTGATTGCAGTTAGGAACGTTGAGCAAGTTGAGGAATACGCTAGTATCTATCAGGCAGATACTACTCATTGCTGTACTCCTGCAAACGAGACAACCATTCCATAGCTTGCTGTTTTCTATCTTCTGGTGTGTGCGGCGACTTGACGAACCTATCCACTACTCCAGCAGTTACTAATTGACCGAGTGGCCCTTGCAATATCAAACTGGGAAATTCGGACATATCTCCTAGCCGTACAAGGCGGCTATCTCCTTCCTCTGGATTACGGAAACAAAATACTACATCTGCAAGAGCAGCATCGGGTAAAGCATCCATGAGGGCTGGGTTGTGGGTAGAAAGCAGCACACGCAATTTACGCCGCTCGGCAATATCCCGGATACTGGCGAGTAAACGTTGGGCGCGGTTGGGATGAACGCCGTTGTCAATTTCCTCAATCACCACTAAACTACCTTCGGTAGCTGATAGCATTGCCGCAGCTATAGCCAAGACTCGCAAAGTACCATCAGATAATAAAGCAGCCTCACAATAGCGATCGCAATTACCAAAGGTTTCGGCTAATCGCACCATCACTTCATCCCTTGGGCCAATCAGGAAATCCAGCCCATTTATAGCTTGTTCTGGCAAACTGCGGATAAAATTGAGAATTTCCTGTTGATTTTCGGGTTGGTTGTGCCACAGACGATAGAGAACACTGGAAAGATTAGTGCCATCTTCTTGTAATCGCTTATCAGATTTAAAACTGTACTCGCGCATTTTCGCGGGGACTGGATCTAAAAAGAGGATGTTCTTTAAAACTCGTTGATATTCACGTACAATTTCAGGAATTATCTTTTGGGATTTGGGATACTTTGCATCAAAATGGGCAGGGGTATCTAATTGTACAAACATAGCCATTTGATCAGTGCAAGTTACTCGTGGCTTGTTTTTCCCTTTTGTAAAATTGTTATATGCCACACCAACGTCAGTCCCTACGCCTTGTGAAGGCTGATCTAGGTCATATAGTGGGACTTGACTTGTCGAGCCAAAGATGCTTTCACTACTGATGTGTAGTTCTCCGTCACGCACATTAAGCGTTATCTCAAGTTGGTTCCACTCTGCTAAGTCCAAACGGCAACCGATGGTAAAACTTGATTGTCCATGATGGCACAAATCATTGACTCGACCCCGTACAACGCGCTCTACACTATTTACTGCATATTGAATGCTAGATAGTCTTTGGCCTTGTGCCAACCATGACAGAAAGCGCAAACCTTCCAGGGCATTACTTTTGCCAGCAGCATTGGCTCCAATTAGCACGGTCAGCGACCCAAGAGGTAATCGGCTTGTGCTGTAACTTTTGAAGTTGGCGAGGGTAAATTCGGTGAGCATGGCATTCATGTTACAATTCTCCGGGGAATGCACAATGTTGAAAAGAAGCAAAGAGCGCATCAAGTTCTAACAGATAGGCGCGGTTCGCTACTTTGAGTTTCTCTTGCTGGACTTTGCATCCAACTTTGGCAAATCAGCAAGGACATCTTTGGGTGCGAGGTGTTCATGTCGCGCGTGCGAATCCATTTACCCAGTTTTAAAAGTAAAATTATAATACTATCTGCTGAAACAAAGTAGGCGACTGGTGAAAATCCTTTGGCGTTAGGAAGAAGGGTTTTTTGCCAAGGGTATATTAAACTAGATATTACTTAAGTAGATAGCAGTATTATCAGGTGCATAATTAGCTGGCAGTTTAGAGAATAGTCAGGGGGAGTGAAGGTTTTTTGTTGGCGATCGCCCAAAGCGGGGCGAATTGATCGCCAAAAAAAGACATTCATATATTTACACTCGAAAAAGTCTGAATCTTTGAAAGGTAGCTGTCAAGATTGAGAAAAAGAGTCATACTGTTCATCCTGCAAAGAAAGAACAGCGATCGCACTTAGCAAACAACTTAAATAAAAGCTTGATTAAATACTGCTTGAATGGGTTGTCTTGTGAGAGTTAGCCACGTAAGCTAAAAATGTACCCTCTAAGCCTGCACCATAAATACCTCATCAATAGCAATACATTAATTTTGTAATTTAGATATGAAAATACAGAAATTTTTAAACAAGCAATTAAGTTGGTTTGAATCCGCACATTCATACAGTCCAGACTAGTCTGGCAAATTGCTGTTAGCGGTAGCGGGACGTTGAGCAGCATACTCAATTATCAGAAAAGGCAAAGGGTAAAGAACAAAAGTCAATGGCTTCTCCCTTTCCCCGTTCCCCGTTCCCCTTCCTCTCTTTTTCCCCAGTACCTAAATTGAATTGCTAAAAACGCTTGTGCAATCTAAGAAACCTGAAAAAATCGACTTAAATAGCGAATATCCTTGTCCTTGCCGTCGCAAAGGAACATTATTGCCAATTACGCTGACCGAAGCCTTTGGGTGTAAGCCCTGCGGGCGAATCTTTGTAGTAGAAGATAATGCTCATGTATTAGAAGAACTGTCCACCACCTATCCCTACAAACGCGCTTGGCGCTGGTATGGTAATAGTTGGAACCTTGTTCACTCAAAATGGGGAGAAAGGTACTTGCCTATAGCCTTGGGCAGTATTTTCGTGCTAGTGATTATATGGCTACCACTAGCACTGCGAATGGGCAATGGTTCTAGTCTCATCGCTTGGGCAATGGTAGCGCTATTGTTGGTTCTTTTGCCGGCACTCATGTTCTGGCTTACTTACAGACGATAACTCAATGACCGTTGCAGCCGTAGATGATTGTCCCGAACCCATGAAAAGCGCCCAGCGTGCTTTTCACGCATCCCTGAAGTTAGGTACTACTAAAGGGATAGACCGTAGTCGCGCTGTTCTGGCGATGGCACAAGCGCTAGAACAGGCATTTGATGATATTTTAGAAGCCAATACATTGGATTTAGAAGCTAGTCGGGAAATGGCTGTGCCAGAATTGATTCTCGATTGGCTAAAGCTAACCCCCACTAGGTTGGAGACAACAGTAGAAATTATCCAAAGGTTGGGGGAAATATCTGATCCCTTACGGCGGGTAAGAAACGCCGACTATCAACCAGAAGATTCCCAGAGTTATTCCCAGTTAATGCCCTTGGGTGTGATTGGATTTATTTATGAAGCCTTTCCCGATTTAGGCGCGATCGCCGCAGGCTTGTGTATTAAAACTGGTAATAGTATCATCCTCAAAGGTAGTACAGAAGCCAGCCATTCTAATGCGGCGATCGCCGAAGTATTGCAAAATGCGATCGGCGAAGTTGGGCTACCAGCAGGCTGTGTGGAACTAGTCACCACAGAACATGGAGGTTCCCTGCGGGATTTAATCACCCAAGACCAATATATCAACTTAGTCATCCCCTACGGGCGTTCCAGCTTGGTACAGCAGGTAGTGCGTCAGGCAACTTGCCCAGTGTTAAAGTCAGCAATGGGTAACTGTTACTTGTATTGGTCATTAAATAGCAGCTTAGAGATGGTACGCTGGATGATTCTTGATAGCCATGCAAGCCAACCAGATCCCGTCAACGCTATTGAAAAAGTGCTAATTCATCGCCAAGCCATGCCTTCATCTTTAGCAGTATTGTGGAATAGCCTGAAAGAGAAAGGTTTTGAGATTAGAGGCGATGAGGAACTAGTACAAGCCTTTCCGCAGTTGCAACTGGCAAAAGATCACGAATGGGGCAATCCCTATTTAACTAAGATAGTAGCATTTAAACTAGTGGATAGCTTAGAGAGTGCGATCGCCTGGATAAATCGATACAGTAGCGGTCATGCTGACTCCATCGCCACCGAATCCTATCAAGAAAGCCGCCAATTTGCATTAGGAGTTAACAGCGCCGCCACCTATATTAACACCTCTCCCCGCTTCTCCCGTAACCCTTCACGGGGTGATTCCGTCTTTTTAGGTATGTCTAATCAAAAAGGACATCGCCGAGGATTTATCAGCCTAGAAACTTTAACTACCCTCAAGCATATTATTCAGGGAAATGGGAGGTTTTAGCAGTTGACAGGTGACAGTTATCAGTTATCAGTTGACAGTTGACAGTTATCAGTTATCAGTTATCAGTTGACAGTTATCAGTTGTTCTCCCTCATCTCCCTCATCTCCCCCCTCTCCCTCATCTCCCTCATCTCCCCCAGTCCCCAGTCCCCAGTCCCCAGTATGACTACCGATAATATTACTAATTTAGCCAATCTCGAATATATTCCTTATATTGATGAAAATGGTCAATTACCTGAAACTTATCAGGGAAAGATTGGAGTATATGCAATTTTTAATCAAGAAAAATTCCTGCAATTTGTGGGATATTCTCGTGATGTTTACCTCAGTTTGCGACAGCATTTAGTGCGTCAGCCACAACATTGCTACTGGGTGAAAGTGCAAACTATTGAACGTCCTAGCCGTACAGTTTTGGAAAACATCGAAAAGGCTTGGATAGCTGAAAATGGCAATGTTCCTGTAGGAAATGGAGAAGACAAAGAGAAATGGACGCAGCCTGTAGATGTGAAAGCATTCATGACAGAGGAAGAACAGGCAAATTATGCCAAACCTACTAATGATGAACTCACACAAATTAAAATTATCAAAAATGTGGCTCGGCGAGTAGAAACAGATATTTTAGAAACTTTAGAATTACGAGGCTTAAAAACCCAATTGCGGTTTAATCCCAAGTTAAAAGAAGAAGGTTTACTAGACTTGAAATAATATTTGGTGTGGAAGTTAGGGAGTAACGCACCCCCAGCCCCTCCCTGGAGGGGAACAGGAAGTTAGGGGAGAATAACTGTCAACTGATAACTGATAACTGACAACTGATATAAAATTCCTACTTGATTTCTGAATTGTACGTAGGGTGGGCAGTGCATCGGCATATCATAGTCTTTGTGGGCAATGCCCACCCTACTGTCAACTGATAACTGATAACTGATAACTGATAACTGTCAACTGATAACTGATAACTGTCAACTGTCAACTGTCAACTGTCAACTGACAGAGGCTATATTAGATTAGCTAGTCTTTTAAGCCTGTTATGACGATACAGCTGTTAAACGATCGCTATCAAGTTATCCAGACACTGGGTGCTGGAGGGTTTGGGGAAACTTATCTTGCAGAAGATACTTATATGCCTTCTCGGCGGCGGTGTGTGGTAAAACAGCTGAGACCAATTCAAAATAACCCGCAGATATACCAGTTAGTACAGGAAAGGTTTCAACGGGAAGCAGCGATTTTAGAAGAATTAGGCGGTACAACTGACCAAATTCCCGGATTATACGCTTATTTCTTGGCGGATGGTCAATTCTATTTGGTGCAAGAATGGGTGGAAGGGGATACTCTCACGGCGAAATTCAAACAGCAGGGGTTATTGACGGAAGCTGCTGTTCAAGAGATTTTAATAAATTTGTTACCAGTGCTGGAATATGTCCATTCTCAGCGCATTGTTCACCGGGATATTAAACCAGATAATATTATTTTGCGTCATCGTGACGGTAAACCTGTATTAATTGACTTTGGTGCAGTACGGGAATCAATGGGGACAGTAGTTAATTCCCAAGGTGATGTTACCAGTTCCATTGTCATTGGTACACCCGGATATATGCCTAGTGAACAAGCAGCCGGAAGACCAGTTTATTCTAGTGATTTATATAGTTTAGGTTTGACAGCCATTTATCTGTTAACTGGGAAACAGCCACAACAATTAGAGATAGACTCGCAAACTGGGGAAATGATCTGGCGAGAGTATGGCAGTCATATTAGTCCGGCTTTAGCTATTGTACTTGAGCGAGCGATCGCCTATCATCCCCGCGATCGCTACTCCACCGCTAGAGCCATGTTAGATGATTTACAAGCACTCAGCAATCCTATTCCCCCTACACAACCGTATTTCACAGCCCCACCAGCAACACCTACGGTTCCCATACCGTCTCAAGCCAGTGTTTCAGGTAATAATAAAAAAGGTATCTTTTTAGGTAGTTTGATTACAGGTGGGTTAATTAGTGCATCAGTAATTTTTGGATTCTTATTTACAAGACCATCCCCACCTGTAGTCGAAAACAACGTTACAGGGTCGATAAAATCGGTAAATAATACACCAGTGACACCAAAGCCAGTAACTACACCATCTCCTATAAAAAATATTGATTCTGGTTCCTCTGTTAAGTCCGCCTCAGTAGCCGTAAATACAACTGATAATTATTTATGGCTTTCTCAAAGAACTGTTACCGACGCAGATTTAGAGGGTAAAAATGGTTACACTTTAGATATTATGCGGAATACTGTCTTTGCTCGCCACGGTCGGCGTTTTGATAATCAGGGTTTACAAGACTACTTTAATAGTCAACCTTGGTATAATCCCACATATTCGCCTAAAGAGTTTCCCGTAAAATTGCTATCAACATTAGAGCAGCGCAATGTAGATTCTATTGCCGCATATCAAAACCGTAATAACTTACGATACTTTAAGTAATCATCGCCCATAAATGTGTAGTCATTGAATAATAAAATAACCCTGATTTAGTTGACTGCTTAAGAAAGGCTCAAACTATCTTTGAGTAAAAATTTTTAAGCAAAATAGATGAGGAGGAGTCATGGTAAAACTCTGAAATTAAAGGGTTTTCAGCCTGTTCCCTCTCCCTTCCTGTTACCGACAATTATTTTTATACTGCTCTGTGCTAACTTATGGAAACGTTGCTTGACAATCGTTATCGGGTGATTCGGACTTTAGGTAGTGGTGGCTTTGGAGAAACCTTCTTAGCAGAAGATAGCCAAATGCCTTCTAATCGTCGCTGTGTAGTAAAACAGCTCCGACCGATTCAAAATAATCCGCAAATCTACCAGCTAGTACAAGAGCGTTTTCAACGGGAAGCAGCTATTTTAGAAGATTTGGGTAGCCATACGGATCAAATCCCTACCCTATATGCTTATTTTCAGGCAAATACGCAATTTTATGTAGTCCAAGAATGGGTGGAAGGTGATACACTCACAGCCAAAGTCCAGCAGCAAGGCGTATTTAGTGAAAGTGCGGTTAAAGAAATTCTAGTAAATTTATTACCTGTTCTGGAATATGTCCACTCTAAGCGCATCATTCACCGGGACATCAAACCAGATAATATTATTCTGCGTCATCGTGACGGTAAACCTGTATTAATTGACTTTGGTGCAGTGCGGGAATCGATGGGGACAGTATTTAATTCCCAAGGTAATGCTACCAGTTCGATTGTCATTGGTACACCCGGATATATGCCCAGCGAACAAGCCGCAGGGAGACCAGTATATTCCAGTGATTTATATAGTTTAGCTATGACAGCAATTTATTTGCTGACGGGGAAACAGCCACAGGAAATAGAAACAGATCCCCGCACTGGTGATATTATTTGGCACAGATACGCCTTGAGTGTAAGTCCTACATTAGCAGGTGTGATTGATCGAGCGATCGCCTACCACCCACGAGAACGTTTCGCCACCGCCAGAGAAATGCTAGAAGCCTTGCAATTAGGCGTAGTCCCCGCCACAGTTCCCTATCAACAACCGCAGTCATTACCCACAGTTCCTTATCAACAACCACCAGTCACCACACCCCCTAATGCAACCCTACCCCATACCGTGGCTATCAGTCCCGGTACTGCACCTACACCCCAACCCGTAACTCACAATAACAGTAATAGAGGTGTCCTCCTTGGTAGTTTAATTGCTGGTGGTGTGATTGGTGCTTCTGTCGTCATTGGTTTTGCCCTCACCAGACCAAACCAGCAAGTAACACAGACAATACCTAGTGAAAATACCGTCAGCAGCAATACAAGTCCTAGTGCAGAACCATCCCCCAGTCCCTCAGCCACTACAACACCTGACACACCCATAAATCAAGATGTCAGCCAAAACCCCACAAGAAGAACAAGTACTCCATTTCCCATCAGTGTAGAACCATCAGCCACACCTGTAGAATCCCCACCTGCAACTAACACAGAACCTGTAACATCAGTTCCCCAGGAAACTACCACACCGGAAACTCCAGTCGCCAGCCAACCACAAGAAACAAGCCAACCAGAGGTAAATCGACCTTCTCCCGAAGCAGCTGTGCAAGACTATTATGCAACCATTAACCGGGGTGAATATAGTACAGCTTGGAATTTACTAGCCCCCAGCTTTCAAAATAACAGAAGACTGCACCCCAAAGGTTATCTTTCCTATGTTGACTGGTGGGGTGGACAAGTGGAAACTGTAGAGGTTGAACAAGTAACTACCCAAGAGGCTAATGCAGACACAGCCACAGTTAACGCTAAGTTGCAATATTTTATGAAAAATGGCAAGCAAGCACCCAGCACTGTGCGTTTCTCCTTACTATGGGATGGAGAAAATAATCGATGGGTTGTGAGTGGGGCTAAGTAGGGTTGGGGACTGGGGGGAGATGAGGGAGTGGGGGGAGATGGGGAAGAATAACAACTGTCACCTGTCAACTGTCAACTGTCAACTATCAAAAAATATCTTTACGCTTTTGTAAATAAAATGTCACAGCTAAATAAACTATACTATGCAAACATAAAATTCCCCAATTCAAACTTAAATTAGACAATGTGGCTTCATAAATTGATGTTGGTTCAAATGGTTGGGGGACTGTACTACCATCTGGTAGTTTAATCGGTTCAGGAACTAGTGCATTGAGATTGACTAAAGCACCGTAAGCGCCTACTGACCAACGACTTAACATTAACCAAGAAACTATCCGACCAATACCTTCCATTTTAAATAACACGCCAGAAAATATAATTTGTGGGAGTAAAAGTAATGGCAAGGCACTATTTGCTTGACTACTATTTTTCACAAAGGCGGAAACAAGTAAGCCGAGATTGATACTAGTAAATATGGTGAGGAATGTAGTAATTGCTAACCCTACTTGCCAAGTAATTAATTCTGGTTGCGGTGATTTAAAACAAAGTGATATAACAATTGCTGTTAATAATGTCTGTAATAATGCTAAACTGGAAAGGATGGTAACTTTGGAACTAAGATAAGCAAATAAACTCAAGTTTACCAGCCGTTCTCGTAGATAAATTGCTGATTCTTTGACAATCTCTTGTAAGGAACTAGAAAGCCCTACCCATAATGCTGCACAGGTAAAGACAAATAACACCCGTAAAGCTAAAGGAGCTAAACTAGCATCGGGTTGATCTCCTAAAATTAGGGGATTTTTATCCCTAATGGCGAGTGTCATTAGACTAATACCAATGGGTGCGGTTAACAGGGCTAAAGCTAGGTTAATTCTGTCTCGCTTTTGAATTTGGAAATAACGTTGGGTCAAAATACTAAACTGCTTCCACCAAGAAACCACATTTTTCTGTGGCGAAGAACTATGTGATTGAGTTTGTTGATTACCTGGACTCAGATGATTTGCAATATAACGACGATAATCATCTGATTTGTGAAATTTGGTAGCTTGGTCAATGACATTTTCTGGCTTTTCTAACTGATTATAAATATCAGCAAAGTCTTCTCTGACAAGGAAAAACTTTAAACATTCTTGGGGAGGGCCGAAATAACATAATCTTCCACCTTGTCCAAGAAATACGATGCGATCGCACAATTTAATATTAGCTGTGGCGTGTGTCACTAAAATTACCGTCCGTCCTTGGTCAGCTAATTTACGTAACAACAGCATCATCTTCTTATCCAACCCTGGATCAAGTCCTGAAGTTGGTTCATCCAAAAAAAATAACTTGGGATCGGCTAATAATTCTACCCCTATACTTACCCGCTTGCGTTGTCCCCCACTTAGTTGTGACACCTTTGCATGGCGACGGTGGGACATTTCCACCTCTTGTAAAGTCTTTTCCACCACCCCAGCCACATCAATATCCGGTGGTAGTCGCAACTTGGCGGCGTAGGTAAGCACCTCAACTACTTTCAGTTCTGGGTGAATGATATCATCTTGGGGTACATAACCAATGTGGGTGCGGTAGAGGTGAAAATTACGTCGCAGATTCTCACCATTCAAATAAACTACACCTGTGGTTGTTTGCTCAATGCCTAATAATGTTCGCATCAAGGTTGACTTTCCCGCACCGCTACCACCCACCAAAGCCACAAACTGTCCAGGTTCAATGGCTAGAGAAATATCATCTAAACGGCGCTTGTCTTTGTCTTGAATAACTAAATCACAAGCATCTAAGCGAATTTGATTACCTTGATCGAGAATTTGTAATTCATCGCCACGTAATACCAAGGTAAACGGCCCGATGCGAATTATTGCATCTGGAGGTAACACCGTAGCAGCTTTGACTCGTCGTCCATTGACAAAGACACCATTGGTACTATAGTCGCGGAGAATGTAGCGTCCTTGAGAGTCGGTATCAATTGTGGCATGGCGACGAGATACAGTTGGTGCATCTAAGGTGAGGGTCGCTTGGTCATCACGTCCAAGCAACACTGACCGATTTTTTAAGAAAATACCCTGTCGTGTTGGCGTAGCATTTACTACTGCTTTGCCTGGGTGATAGTATTTCACTAAAACTTGGTCTTGCGGATTTTGACCGATGCGAATTTCTGTCCCATGCTTTAAAGAATAGCCAGCATCAGGTGTGATGCGAATTTGATTAATATACAACCCATTGGTACTAGGTTTTTTGCCATCTCCATCATAGATACGGTAGTCTTCCCCATCTTGTTTGAGGATAGCTTGATATCGCCCGACGACTTGCCATTGTTCCGGCACAACTAAATCAACTATAGTGCGATCGCGTCCAATTCTATGCTGTTGCTGGCTCAACTCAAAGTGTAAAAATTGCCCTTGACTGCTTAACTTTAAAAAAGGCTTACCATTACTAATTTGTGTCTCTATTTGCTTGCTATTCATAGAATAAATCAGGTTGAGCCAGTAAAAATACGACCTGTAGAATATACTTATTGTTTCATAAACAAATGTTTAACCACTAACAATTAATATTTGCTAAAATTACCCTCTTATAAATCCTCAGCGAACCCACCGAAGTTATAGGCGGAAGCCGCCGCTCATACTTCTCTCTGCGTTTCCCACCCTCAACCACAGGAACATAACCTATCGCCACATCGTGATGTACATTGAGATAGGGCGGACAATCTTAGAATTCGCATGAAATCAATTCTGCTGAACAATCGTTATCAAGTTATTCAGGTACTCGGTGCTGGGGGGTTTGGGGAAACCTTATTGGCAGAAGACACCCATATGCCATCGCGCCGTCGTTGCGTGATTAAGCAACTCAAACCAGTCAGCAATAACCCACAAACCTATCAAATGATTCAACAAAGGTTTGAGAGGGAAGCTGCAACTCTAGAGTTTTTGGGTGAACATAGTGATCAAATTCCCAGACTCTACGCTTACTTTTCCGAGAATGGGCAGTTTTATTTAGTGCAAGAATGGATTCATGGGCAAACCCTGAGAAATCTGGTGACAGACAATGGAACTCAAAACGAGGCTACTGTCAGGGCAATTTTGTTGAGTCTGCTATCAGTTTTAGAATATGTCCACAGTAAAGGTATTATTCACCGAGATATTAAGCCCGATAACATTATTCTGCGGACTGTTGACCAAAAGCCAGTGTTAATTGACTTTGGCGCAGTCAAAGAAACCATTCGTTCAGTTGTCAGTTCCCCTGGATATGTTACGCGATCGCTCGTCATTGGTACACCCGGCTATATGCCCAGCGAACAAGCCGTGGGTAGGCCAGTTTACGCCACCGATATCTACAGCTTGGGTTTGACAGCAATTTACTTGTTAACTGGGAAAAGCCCTGATGCACTGCCAACTAATCCCCAAAATGGCGAAATTTTGTGGCAAAACTTTGCGCCTCATATTTCACCACAACTAGTATCTGTACTCAATCAAGCTATTAAACCACAGCCAGGCGATCGCTACAGTACCGCCAGTAAAATGCTGTATGCTTTATCACCTAATCTTACATCCTCACCTACCATAGCGCCCACCACAGCCCCCACCAAATTACACAGCCAACAAACCCGACACCTAGCTGTTCCCGCCATTAAACCACAGCGCGACCGACAAAAGTCTGTTTGGATAGTCGGAAGCTTAGTTGTAGGTGGTTTACTAGCAGGCGTAGCCATTTCCACATTGACACGCCAGTCACAATCAGATACACGTATCGTCAGCCAACCTTTCCCCCCGCCAGTTTCCGCACCCACCACACCATCCATCTCGTCTCAGTCTTCGCCCATCCTACCCCCAGCCAGCCCTCCTCAACAACCAGTAGCATCTGATACACCAGCATTTACACAAAGCCGCCCAGAAAACTCTCAGCCTCCAGAAATCTTCACACCTGAACCAGAAAATACACCCACAACCGCAGATACTCCCGCACCAGAAGCTACCTCAACACCACAAATAGAAAATCAACCTGTTCCAGAACCTACACCCCAAGCTGATTTACCGAAAAAAAAAGCAAATACAACCAGCCCAAGCGTTCCCGCCTTTCCCACAGGGACAGCAAGAAGCACAGTAGAAGCCGCACTCGGAAAGCCAAATAGAGACTTAAGAGGCGTGTGGCGCAATACCCGTGCTGTAGTCTATCGCCTAGTACCAAACCAAGTTGACTTAGGTTATTTATTTGACCGTAACACCGGAGCGTTGCGCCAAACTGAAGTAGCGTTTGCTCAATCAGTAGACCCCGAAGTTATGCAAACCACCTTAAATGGAATGTTAGGCGGTCAATCTAACGCCAAAATTCGACAAGGATTGCAACAAATCCAACAACGTCAGTCAGATAATTTCACTTTTACCGTAGGTGGAGTTAAAGGTCAAATTGTGCGTCAGAACTGCGATTTAATTTACATCAGCGTTTGGGAAGCAGATTTACACGATTTTGTCAATCCTGCTTCAGCGAAACAGTGTTGAGATGGGGAAAGGGGAAGGGGGAAAGGGGAAAAGGAACAACTGTCAACTGATAACTGTCAACTGTTAACTGTCACCTGTCAACTGTCAACTGTCTATCTTCCCAGCAATCTCTGATACTCTTCTAATTGTTTAATGATTTGATTGATTAATGTTCCAAAATCATCGTTGCTATCAGTTGGGGTATTAGCGAGGCTGTTGAGTTGCGAGTCCAGATAATTGCGGTGTACAAATTCTATGTTGGGGCTGGCGGTTACTGAACTATTAGATGTTTTAGATAAGACAGGGGAATTGTTATTGAAACTATTATTTTCTGAGAAGGATTTGAGGCTATAGCTAGAAGTATTAGTTGATCTGTTATTTGCAGATAAAGTAGATGAGTCACCAATTGCAAAGAAGCCAAAACCAAAGTCAAAGTCAAAGTCAGGGTCTGTTGTATCTGGTGTAGTGCTGCTATCATTGTTGCCTGCGTTGCTGGTAATAATGTCGCGTATTTGGGCTACAGTTAAATTAGGATTAGCACTGAGCATGAGAGATACTACACCAGAAACGTAGGGAGTAGCCATAGATGTACCACTCTTATATTCATACTGATTATCTGGTGTGGAAGAATAAATATTATCTCCAGGGGCTGTAACATAAGCCATTTGATTATTACCAGAACGGTTAGAGAAATTAGTGAATTCTCCATTTGCATCTACAGCACCAACGGCAATTCCACTTTTATCAGCATAGCGTGCAGGATAACCTGGTCTTGATCTACCATCATTACCAGATGCCATAACAACGACTACGCCTTTACTATCAGCATATTCAATGGCAGATTGAAGAGTTTGGTTGGAGTAATCACCGCCTAAACTCAGGTTAACTACTTTAGCTCCATTATCTACAGCGTAGCGGATGCCACTAGCGATCGCATCATAAGAACCTGAACCAGAAGCATCCAACACTTTCACAGACATAATTTTGGAATTGTACGCAACACCAGTTACACCAACTCCATCATTTTCCCCAGCAATAAGTCCAGAAACATGGGTTCCATGACCATTATCATCAAAAGTGTTGTTATTGTTATCGTTAAAATTCCAACCATTAGTATCATCTACATAGCCATTACCATCATCATCTATGCCATTACCAGCAATTTCTCTAGTATTCGTCCATATATTGTTTCTTAAATCCTGGTGATTATAATCTACACCAGTATCTATCACAGCCACAGTTACCCCCTCACCTGTATATCCTTGCTCCCACGCTTCTGGGGCTTTAATCATATCTAATCCCCAATTATTACCGCCTTGGTCAGCAACATCACTTGATGGACTTGTCCCAGCTGCTTCAGATACGGCTTTGTTTGCATCAATTAAGCCATAACCGTCACTAGAATTATAGGTACTAGTAGCTGTAGCATTATTCGATGTATAGCTACTACGATTTCCTAAATTAGATGTATAATTATTTTCTGTATTAAACGTATCAGAAGAGGAGAGATAAAAAGAGTTGCGCCCGTCATTTGCAAGTGAATTTTGATTAGTCTTATTTGTGGGCATAGGTATTTGCTCCTCAACTAATGTCAGTGGTTTTTGCAGGTTTAATTTTTAAAGAATTTAAATCAAGACTCGCGCCAAATTTGTTTACCCTCCTAGTAAATAACTACTACGAATTAATCTGTGAAAATGGCTTTTCCTTTACCAAAAATATCCAAAATATTTTAATTATTTATTTATAATTTCTCAAAAATCTAGTTATTAGGAACTTTAATCATCAAATCGGCTTTCTAAATCTTGAGTTCTTTATGACAATAGAACAACTGGCAAATATCAAACTATAGGACTTAGAGGTTGTTGCAAACGTGATGGGCTGTAATTTTAAACACTCGTTGATATCCTTGAATCTCTCCTTCAAGAGAGAGGAAACTTCTTATACTAGTTGTTGGTAATAATGCACTGAATAAAATGATGCGCCTACTCTGCGAGTTCCGCTTTAGCGTATGCGGGATGTGAATAATCTTATTTAGCGTATGCGGGATGTGAATAATCTTACTGATTTTTCACATAATTTCCGCTTAAACACTTGTCACCTGCATGAGGTACATTACTCTGGTCTAAGCGCCTCTAATTTTTAGGCTCTAACTTTGTTAATTACGAGTTACGGATTACGCATTAATAATTACCAATTGGTATTATTACAGTTTGGCTACAGGAAGCACCTGCAACAAACGGTATGGGTGAGGTTTGTAAAACTCTAATGGCTACCTTATTAAGAAAGTTGCAAATGCGGTGGAGAGAAGTGATTTCTGCACCAAGTATAAATGAATTTAATGCCGATTCCCAAAATCGCTCTCAACAACAGGAGTGGTGGGTAATTAGGCAACGTTTTTTATGGCAGAGGTTACATCTATGGCTATGGCTATTGCTAGGCTGTCTACTGTCATTTACTCTCAAAAATATCTACGACCTGTTTTTCTCTGTGCAAGAACCGAAGATACTACCCCAAGTAATCGGAACTCAAGGGCTGGTGATTAATGTGGGAATGTTGTTGAGCCTGCTGGTTTGTATTGCATTGCATCAAACAAAATTTGGTCATCGTCATCCAGGTGTAATATTTTTAGGCTCATCTTGGTCGCTGAGTTTAGCAGTACAATTATTTGCTACCCTCAAAGGTTTTGCCCTACCCGATACCGCAGGCTGGTCATTACTATTTTTGAGCCAAGCTACATTAATGCCTGTGCGCTGGAGTCTTCATTTAATATGCCAGCTAGGAATTTTAGCTTACTATTTTGGCGTGAACTCAGTTCTCAGGCTCAGTACTCCTCTACCCCAACATCCAGAAATATATAATGTCACATTGATTCTTTACATATTTTGGTTTTGTATTATATGTGACCTTGGCGTTTACCTATACGATCGCCTGCAACACTCAGAGTTTTACGCCCGCAAAGAACTAGAATCAGCTAACGATAAGTTAAGGCTAGCCGAAGCTAAATACCGTAGTATCTTTGAAAATGCCATTGAAGGTATCTTCCAAAGTAGCCCCGATGGACGTTACATTACAGCCAACCCCGCATTAGCACGGATATATGGTTACGCTTCTCCCGAAGAAGTGACAGCTAATTTTACAGATATTGAACATCAATTATATGTTGACCCTAAGCGCCGAGCCGATTTTGTCCGCTTGATGGAAGAGTCTGGACTAGTACCGGAATTTGAGTCACAGATTTATCGTCAAGATGGTAGCATTGTCTGGATTTCCGAGAAAGCCTACGCCGTCCGTGACGAACAAGGCAAATTACTTTACTACGAAGGTTTAGTTGAAGATATCACCCAACGCAAACAAGCCCAGGAAGCACTAAGGGTATTTTTCCACGCCGTGTCCCATGATTTACGCAACCCAGTGTTGGGGACTGTGATGGTGTTGAGAAATTTATTGAATGGGGACGAGAAGAGGAGATTACCTTAACGTATGTGGTGATAAAACTCTGGGAT
>DATNQO010000123.1:0-7916 GCA_036704005.1 Leptolyngbyaceae cyanobacterium
GGGATTGTTAACTCTGGTTGCTAATTTACTTAACCATCTTCCTATTGAACTTCATCGCTGGAGTTCTTTTCCTTCTACTCCTGTTGACGATTTCTACTGTTTTAACTCCTCCTAATTGTAAAAAACCTACACCTGTCAGGGGGAGTGGGGTAGGTGAATTTGATAAGTTTGTAGTCAGCACTCTTATTGCTTAGAGTTGTCAGGACTAAAGTCCTTACTACGAACCCATTCATAAATTTTGGCTATTTATCTGATTTCTCCTCAACCTCGTTGCTAAATTCACTCTTTTTGAGAATAACCGCTAAACACAAATAAGTACCCATCAATTTAATCAGGCTCAAAGCTTGACTTTTTAAAATAATATAAGTCCCTAATCCTATTAAGACGAAGGGTATAATCTGGCTACCATAGCGAGTTAAGATATTAGCTATTGTTTTTTGATCAGTTAATTTATAAGCTATGTAACACCAAATACCTAAAAGGATAAAAAATGAATTAAGAATTACAAGAAAACTGATTACATTACTATTGGCAAATAATGGCAAATATACACTGACGTTATCACTGCCGTTAGCAACAGTTATAGCTGCTACACCATAAGCTTGAGGGGTAAGCAGTTCGGCAAATGTTGCGGGTTTGGATGTGGTGATGTCTGGTTGCAATTCCTCTGTTGTTACTTCTCGATTTACTAAAGTGCTAATACCTATGATAATGGGTAATAAACCTAGTAATCCAATCCAACGTGGCGGTAAAACTATGCCTCCAAAAAAACCCGGCAGGCTAAGAAGTATCAATGCTGTAAAACCTAAATACTGACCTGCTACTATTTGCCAAGGGCGAAAGTTAGCATTTACTTGAGAAAAAAACAGCAATAGAATCAGAATATCATCAATATTTGTGGCAATGAACGCAACTATTCCTGTACTAAATGCAGTGAATAATTCATTCATTTCTATTTATCCTAATTTAATTAATGTTTAGTTATCTGACATTTTGTAACTATAGGACTCATACTTGATTTTTGAAATATACGTAGGGTGGGCATTGCCCACCGGCTCATCGTTTTGGCGATGCACTCCCCACCCTACAAATACTACATACGCATTTATCGGCGTGTATCGGCGGTTAATTTTACCTAACATATATGGCCACATTTTAGCCTTGCCAGTTCATTACAATTTAAGGTTTACTAAGCGAAAAATGCTGTAGGAGTATTACAGTTGCCTTATGCTTAATTTGGTAATCTTGAATTAAGACGAATCAGCGTTCTGTTTATTGTTCGCCAAGCTGAATGCTACCGCCTTTTGGCAATTTCTGATAATGCACATGAATCAGTTAGTAACGGCTTTTACTGAAAGTTTGGTTGCTTTCGCAGCCACAAATATTGATGACAGTATTATTCTACTGTTACTATTCTCACAAGTAGATGTTAATTTTCGTCGTCGCCATATTTGGCTAGGTCAGTTTTTTGGTTTCACCATCATCATTTTAGCCAGTTTACCGGGATTTTTTGGTGGCTTATTTATACAACGAGAAATAATAGGATTGCTAGGAATATTACCGATAATTATCGGTATCAAACAATTATTTACATCAGCAGAGGAGAGTACACAAATACAAGCAGTAACTACTGAGTTTAAAGAATCTGCTCCGACGAATCCTATATTATCGTTTATCTTCAGTATTTTGCATCCTCATACTTATAAAGTAGCGGCGGTGACAGTTGCTAATGGTGGCGACAATATTAGCATTTATGTTCCTTTATTTGCTGGTCAAAGTCTTGCCAGTTTGGGTGTAATATTAGGGGTATTTTTTTTCATGGTAGCGGTCTGGTGCGCTATTTCTGACCTGTTGAGCCGTCAAGCTCCTATTGCTTATATTTTAAGCCTGCATGGGAAAAATATTGTCCCTTTTATATTGATTTGTTTAGGTTTATTTATCATGTATGAAAGGGGTACATTCAGCTTGCTGCTCAATCTGAAGCTTTGAGCAATATTTGATTTAAACTTGATAAAATAACTTCCAACTTACCATCATTAAGATTGCATAAACGATAAACCTTAAGGGGCGTTGCGGTGTAATTTGGCATATCTTTGCACCTAGTAATACCCCAGGAACAGAACCTAGCCATATAGGCAATACTAGACTCCAATTAACTGTTCCTAAACTGAGATGTCCTAGAGATGTAAATAACAAGAGAATTGCTGCTTGGGAAATGTCCGTACCTACTAGTTTACGGGCATCTAGACGGAAAAAGCCAATTAGCACTAAGGCAAATACTGAACCGGATGAGACGCTAGTTAAACCAACTACGCATCCTAAAACTGCTCCCACAGTTACGCTAAGAATACGACCCCAATTAGTTGTTAAATCGAACTTTGGTAGTTCGGGTAAACTAAATTTGGGAAAGAAGGTCATTAGTAACAATTGTACTAAGGCTAACAATGTAATTAACAGAATTGTCACGCCAAGTAAGCGGAGCAGAAGATTATCTAAATTATGCTCACCAGTGCGTTTAATTAGGTGCAGAATTGCTACACCAAATAGTGAACCGGGAACGCTTCCTAATGCCAGCCATTTTACTACTTCTTTGTCTAGGGTTTGCTGTTGCCAATGCTTGACGCTACCTACTACTTTCATGAGGGTAGCGGCTACAACGTCGGAACTGACAGCAACTGAAGGCGGTACTTGGAAGATGAAAATCAACATTGGGGTAATTAAAGAGGCTCCGCCAACACCTGTTAACCCCACGATAATGCCAACTAAGAAGCTTAAAAGCGGTAGCAATAAATAATCCATACTCCTATTACACAAACAGGGTTTCAAATACAATCAGGTCAAGACGGTAGTCGGTTTAAGCCATACTAGGAACACAAGACATTCAATAAACTCCGGCTTGATGGTAGACAAAAGCTCCTGGTGGCAATTCTGGGAAATGCAAACAAATTGATTGAGAGATTGTCAAGGACGTTATAGGTGTAAATCTCGGTAATCAGCCTTTAGTAACTGTTTTGTTAGGCTTTTTTCTGTTAATCTCATTTTTGGAATGAATTATTGCGGCTTTACATACAAATTACGGTAATCTCATCAACTTACCGTATTTTACCCATAATTGGGATCAAACGTCTAGAGTATTTTTTGGCGATCACAATTTATGGGAAAGGGGAGAGGATGCCCTTTGTAGCTAGTGTTTGGGCTGGGGGCGATCGCTACAATATAAAAACAGTCTGATTCTTTTCTGCTATGACTGAACGATAAAGCTTCTTAGTGATCTCATTGAGAATACATTTTTACTATTGAGTGATGTGCTGCTTTGTATCTCATCTCTATTTTGCAATTGGTGGCAGAAATTGGCGTACGTGACTGTTAGCTGATCGACTACTATACAAGGACAGCAAATTGTCGGCGATCGCTTTGAGAAAGTGAGACTGGGGATAGTTGACAGTTCACAGTTGATAGTTGATTAATGACTAATGACACAATCTGATAGTATTTTGTGTAATTTCCTGCTGACCAGGAAAAATTATTGAATGGAAATCAAGTACATTGATACCGAAGAGGAGTGACATGGGACTTAGTAACGGACTCTCGAACCCAGCGAAAAAGGCTTTAGTTGTGGATGATTGTTGTCGCATGATAGATGCACAACTCGCTTCTAAGTCAGGTTTGAGCGGTATGGCTTTGAAAACTGCTTTTGCAGCCTTAAAGGGAATCAAGCCCGGATATATACCCAATGTAGTAGAACAACTCCTACCACAGTGCTTTGATGCGCTTGATCCTATCTGGAGTGAGGGTGTACAGCAAGGTGATCCCGTTGGGCATTTAGTGGAAAATCGTTCTCGTACAGCTGACGCACTACTCAGCATCACCGATGCTAGAGTTAAGGATTCCACACGCCAGCTGGTGCGGAAAACTTATGATAAATTCCGTGGTTCAGCCAAGCAACACGTAGAAGAAGCTGTACCAGATTTTGCTAAGGTAATTGAGAGATACGCTAAAGATTAATACCAAGTTCGGCTAATTACCGAAAAATTAGGTTTAAAGCCCCGTCCTTTAAGGACGGCTTTTTGATACAATAATGGAAACAGGCAGGGCATTGTCTGTTGGGCGAGATAGTATAAGACGGGTATGCCCGCAGCTGTTGTTTGAACCCAGAATCTCTGCCCTTTTAGGGTGGGGAGTATGTCAATGATAATATGCTTGCCTTGCTTGGTAATGGGTAATTGCTTTAGACCAATTACCAATTACCAGTAACCAATATTAAAACCTTGTTTGATACTCAAATACTGCACGACTATCATCTTCTAAATTAGTGGAAGCACGTACACGGAATTGATCATTGATTCGGTAATTAATCCCCCACTGGAAGGGGTCATTTGCAGTTAAGATTTTAATGCTAGAAATAGAGAGCTTATTAGAAATATCTACCCCAGCTTCGGCAGCTAATTCTATACTGGAACCACTCCTATTATTACTATTATTAGTAACGTCTGGATTCTCAGATATAATGGTAGGGAATATTCGTAGTTCACTCAAACCAAAAGCATTGCCGATTTGGTTAAAAGCACCTTGAAAGTTACCGAAAACGGCTGAACCAGCAATGTTAATTAAACCTAATGTACTATCTCCTCGTCCTTGAGTATCAACAAATCCACCACCTAATAGGGCGACTAATTCAGTTTCACTGCGTGCTGGACTGCTTCTTAATTCCAAGGTGTCGTTGAGTCGGCTGGCTGGGCCTTTAATATTAGCTTCAACTCGTACAGTTTCTAAATTACTTAATCCCACAGCATTATTTCGGTTTAAATCGCTGTTCGGGATTACCTCTAGCACTTTGGCAAGTAACTGTATATCTAAATCTGGGTCGCGGGGTTGATTGGCTCTAAAGGTGGCAGTGTGTTTGTAACCACTAGCCAGGTTAAACTGAGTTGTAAATAAGTTTACCCCACCCCTGGTTAAGCGAATAGTACCCACAGGTATGGGATCGGCAAATGAACCATTTACTGTCAGACTCCCTACAGCGCCGAAACTGAGAAGGGGAGGACGAGTAATTTGTAGGTTGTTGCCTAATTCTAGTTCTAAATTATTAAAGCTTGTGTTGGCATTGGCACTGATGGGTGTGTTTTGTTTGTTAAACTTTGTTAGTGATACAGCAGAGGTGCTATTTGCTGGTTGATTATCGCTGGATTCTGCTAACAATACCTGACCATCATATAAATTGACTGTACCGCCAATTTTGGGGTTGAGGGCAGAACCAGTGATTTGCAGATTGCCACTAGCACCACCTTGATACAAGCCTTTGAGGTTCAATTTTAGCTGATCAAGGTTGACGGTGAGGGGATTGTTCACAGCCACGCGATCGCTGTTGAATATAGGAATCTCTCCCGCCGCTTGTACCTGTCCACGACTAAATCTGCCTTGCAAACTATCTACTACAATTTGGTCAAAATTAAACAGAACTTTACCTGTAACACCTTTGATTTTTTCTGGCAAAGCTTGAGCAGAAAAAGTAGCATCTTTGACAATAGCAATACCGTTAACTTCTGGTTGCTGTCTGGTTCCCCTGACTGTCACATCTACCTCGCCTTTACCTTCTTCAAAGGCTACCTGATTAGTTAACAGGTTTAACAGCGCTAGTCCTTCATTCTCCACGTTTATATCTAAAGTGATTTGATTGCTATCAGGTGCGACGGAGGCAAAAGGCAACTGATAAGGGATACTACCTGTTATGTTGACAGGTTGCGGCCCAGCAATAGCTACGGTACTCCCAAAGTTCAAGCGCCCATTGGCATAACTGAAACTGGCTGTGGCTGACTCGACGGCTTTTTGGTTGAGTGTCCCCTCTGTGATTTGCAATTCTCCCTTAGATTGGGGATTAGCAACACTACCTGCTAAAGCTGCTGTCCCACTGAGTTTTCCTGCTACCCCAACTGGGAGGTTGACGAAGTTATTGAGTAATTCTAGGGGAAAATTATTCACCCGCAATTGACCAGATTGTTCATTCCCCCCGATATTACCTGTAAAAGCCAACAGACTACTATTCTGTAACTCAATTCGCACAGGTGTTAATTGCCAAACGCCGTTGGCAAAACTACCTTCAGCGATGATATTCTCGGCACGGTAGTAACGATTTTGTTGTGATTCTTGACCCCAGACGAAGTTTTGCCCATTCAAATTAAACTGTATTGCTAAACCGTTGGCGGTGGTATTGTCTACAGCCACTTCCCCGTTAAAAGTGCCGCGCAAATCTGCGAGGTTTGGTATTGGTGAAGCATTACGTTCTTGTTCTCTTTGGTCATTTAAGGCTTTAATTTCCGAAAAGCGGTTAATTTGCTCGAATAAGGGCTGATTAGATAAACCTTGGGGATAGGTTTTCAGATCCGATGCACTACCATAGTTGGGTTCAGCGCCATTACGCTGGAAATCTTGGATATCAAATATTTGCGCTACGGTGAGTACATCTTGAATTTCGCCTTGAGAAACGTTTAGCTTACCTTGGATGCGGGGGCCTTGGGAAGTTTGCCCAAAATTACCAGCTAAGGTATAACGGCTCTTGCCTTTGGTAAATTCGCTACTAGTGATTGTGGTAGTACCATTACCGTAGCGAAACTGGGCTGTTAAACCATCACCTTTAAGTCTGCCAATTTCGGGATTAGCGATCGCAATATTCCCATTACTAGCCAAGGTACGCTGGTTAAACTGCAAATTCCCTGTGGCTGTCCCAGCTATCCTCCCAGAACCTAAACGCAGATTTGGCGGTGGTGACAAGCTCAACAGTTGTAGGGGGAAGTTAGCAACTTTCACAGCCCAATCATTACCCCTTGCTTGACCAGAGGCTAATGCTTCTCGCCATTGTACCAGGAAAGATTGGGGGCGATTATTACTATCTAAGTTGAGGGCGAGGCGATCGCTTTTTCCTGCTAAATTAAAATTCAGTCCTCGTCCTGCGGCTGATTGAATATTGCCAGTTAACAACGGTTCAAAGGCAATATTTTCTACTACTAGGTCTTTTAAGGTAAATTGTCCGTTGACGTTGGGTAAAGGTAATCTACCTGTAACTTGACCGTTGAAATCTACCCTACCTGCGACAGCCACCTGATTTGGTAGAGTTATCGGTAACTGTTGCAGGTTAAAGTCTTGGGCTTGGACGTTGAGATTGAGGGCGGTAATTGTGGGTATGCCTGGTCTGTTGGCATTGGCTAAGATGTTACCACTGACATTTAAACCGGGGGCTGTGGCTTGCTGGATAGTTAACCTTTCACCATTCCAGGCGATCGCAGCATTCAGGGGACGCTCAACACCCGGAAGTCCCTGAGATAATTGTACCTGACCCGCAGCCCGCACATCAGCTAATCGCGTCGAACCCAAGTTACCGACTAGTTGCAGTTGACCGCCAAATTGACCCCGCAACTGTTGATTGAATCGATTTAACTGCACACCAGTCGCCGCAACTACAGCCTGATAACGACCTTTGGCTAGTTGGATATTCGACGCATTAATAGTACCCCCACCCGCCACATTTAATAGTCCTTGACCCCTGGCTTGGATGGTTTGGGGACTGAAGGATGCTAGAGAACCTGCAACATTTAATTGTCCAGTCAAGTTACCTTGAAATTGTGGTGGTACAGCAGCTAAACGTTGCACAGGTACATTATTTGCTTGCACTTGCGCCTGATAACGCCCATTAGCTAATTGAATATTGGCAGCAGTTATTGTACCATTACCTACATTTACCCTTGCTTGACCAGTGGCTTGGATGTTTTGCGGGCTGAAGGATGCAGTAGAACCAGCAACATTTAATTGTCCAGTCAAGTTACCTTGAAATTGCCGTGGTACAGCAGCTAAACGTTGCACAGGTACATTATTTGCTTGCACTTGCGCCTGATAACGCCCATTAGCTAATTGAATATTGGCAG
>DATNQO010000124.1:0-67596 GCA_036704005.1 Leptolyngbyaceae cyanobacterium
AAAACTGCATTCAAACTACTCTCATATTGATAATTATTTATCCTACCTGCTTGAGCATCTAAATAATAAATTACATCTTTAAAACCCCATGTTTGAAAATCACTTTTGATGTTGTCTTTTGTATTATCAACTTCAATCAAAGATAAGTTACGGATAATATAATCCATGCCTTCTATTGATGAATCAGTATTGCGTACTAAATTTGTTAAAGCTCGATAATATGATTGTAATGATGTAGATAAAATATTGTCTTTACAACCATGCAGCCAAGATTGTATCTCTTGAAGATAAATAATTAACTCTTTTATGTCATGAATTTCTATTATCGGAGTACGTTCATTACTGTTAATTACTATATTATTTAACAATTCTTCTTCAGATAAAGGATATTTCTGTGAGTAGTAATCAATAACTTTAGGAATAAATTGGTTTAACAACCATTGTTGAGTATATTTAGCTGTCCAAGTTCCGCGCGGGCCTA
The DNA here is from genome assembly GCA_036704005.1 of Leptolyngbyaceae cyanobacterium. Lineage (GTDB taxonomy): Bacteria > Cyanobacteriota > Cyanobacteriia > Cyanobacteriales > Nostocaceae > Trichormus. The sequence continues at coordinate 482 of DATNQO010000124.1, forward strand.
TGTCTTGTTGCCATGTTTTCAGTTCGCCTTTTTCTAAAGATTGCAGGTGAACATGATTGATTTCATAAACTATATTAATTGTGCCGTTGGGTAATATGGATAAATAATTGACGGGTTTGGGTATAATGAAAGCATGATCCCTTATCCCTCGGCTAATACGAATGGAAATGTCTTCTTGCTGGAATAAATGCCATTCTGATTTGCCTTGCACATAGTTGAACTCGTTGGCGAAGTTGTGCATTAAGCGCCATAGTTTGGCATCTACAGAAAATAAATTCACTCCCCGCACGCCTAAGAATTGGGTAAATTCAAAATCCCATGTTTCTAAAGCATCTTCAAAGGCAATAATTGCTTTTTTATATTCTTGACAAATTACATCAATACATAAACATAAGTCTGCTGTTTCTAAGTCGGATAATATGACTGTTGTTTGACCTAAATTCACTTCAAAGGCATTATCATCTATTTGTTTTAGGAAACTCCGACAACCCCATTCGGGACGGGTGTTGAGTCCTGTCATCAGTTTACCTAAAATAGATTGATGATTTAAGCTAACCTTCAGTCCTCTTAAAATGACGCTACTGAATTGAATTTGACAATTACCTTCACTAAAAGCTTTGGGTAGGTTGCATTCTATGACTACTTTAGGCTTAACAACAGTCAGGCGATCGCCTTCTCGAAAAATAGCAGGTTTAAAATCACTATTAGCTACAATTTCTTGTAAATTATAACGTCTTAAAGATTTTTCAATTAGGTTATATTGGGTATATTTCAATATATTAGCTGCACTCTTATCTATATTTTTGACAATATTAAAATTAAAATTATTATAAAATTCTGTTGCTATACTTGTATTTTTCAGAGAATCAACACTTTTATCAAAGATTAACTCTTCTTTATGGTAAGTAAAATATTTAAATACTTTTATATGATAACCATTAGTTACTAGAAAGAATGACGGTTTTAAATAAGTACAATAAAATCTTGCTCGTTCGATAGCTTCTGAAAAATTGTGAGAATTAGGTTCTATATATATAACAATGATTAAAGATGTTTCCGCAGTTTGTTGTAATGCCTCGTTATGAGAATAATAAATACGAATACTTTCTATATGTTGACTATTTTTATTGTTAGCACAACAGCTATCTGGATAAGAAAGATAGCGAAACATGGGTACAATAAAGTTTATCTCTACATCATCCTTATTTTTTAAAAGACGATAATCAAAAGATTGTATCCATTTGATAAAGTTTCTATTTTCATTAGAAATTGACATTACATTAGTTTGTAAAATGATTTAATTAGCTTTGATTTTAGTAATCATTTCCCAACAGCTATTTAAGGATGAGAGTGAAAAGTTTTGATTACAAATCTAGTAAGAGTTCGTTGCTCTTAACAAAAATTGATAAAGGCACAGCCTGACTGTGCCTCTATCTTGTTTAACTATGATGGGTGCGGAGGTCAACATGATGCCATTATGCCAACGCCACCACCTTCTCCAACAACCCTTGGAATAACTTTAATCCATCGTTACCACCAAGCATAGGGTCAGAGGCTCTTTCTGGGTGTGGCATCATTCCTAAAACATTGCCTTGGCGATCGCAAATTCCGGCTATGTTATTCAGGGAACCGTTGGGGTTTTCACCCGCATATCGGAACACCACCTGCCCATTATCTTCAATCTGGGATAAAGTAGCCTCATCCGCATAAAATCTGCCTTCGCCGTGGGCAATTGGCAGAGTGATGACTTCCCCACTGTTGTAAGCTTGAGTCCAATGGTTACTTGTACTCTCAACGGTGAGAGGAACGCGATCGCAAATAAAATGCAAATCTCGATTTCTCGTTAATGCCCCAGGTAGCAATCCCGCCTCAGTTAATACCTGAAACCCATTACAAATACCTAGCACCAACTTACCCTTCTGCGCGTGTTCCACCACCTGCTGCATCACAGGCGAGAACCGGGCGATCGCACCACAGCGCAAATAGTCACCGTAGCTAAAACCACCAGGGATAATCACCACATCCAAATCCGCAATATCAGTCTCTTGATGCCAAACCATGCGAGTTGGTTGTCCTAGCAAATCTCTAGTGACATAGGCAACATCGCGATCGCAATTAGAACCAGGAAATACAACAACACCAAATTTCATAAATTAGTCATTAGTCATTAGTCATTAGTCATTAGTCAACAGGAAGGGGAAGGGGGAAAGGTGACAGGTGACAGGTGACAGGTGACAGGTGACAGCTGACAGGTGACAGTTGTTACTCTCCTCTGCTCCCCTGCTCCTCTGCTCCCCTGCTCCTCTGCTCCTCTGCTCATCTCCCCCCACTCCCCACTCCCCAGTCCCTAATAAACTCCCGTCTGAGTTTCCACTTCAATCAAATCATAGCGGTAATTTTCGATGACGGGATTGGCTAGCATTTGGTCGCAGATGCGGTCTAAGTCTTGACGCGCCTTGCTTTGATCTGAGGTGGTAATGTTGAGTTCGATGTACTTACCGATACGTACATTTTCTACGTTATCGTATCCCATTTGTTGGAGTCCTGATTGCACAGCCACGCCGGCAGGGTCTAAAACTGAAGGGCGTAGCGTTACGAAAATTTTGGCTAGATACTTGGTTTGCACGGGATTTTGCTGAAAGCTGCGATCGCTATACTATAACTTTCTGTTCCAACTGAGTAAAAATAAGTTAATTGAGGCGTTAAAGTTAATCTAATAGTTAGGCAGCATGAAACCAGTGAACAGTGAACAGTTATCAGTGAACAGTGGACAGTGGACAGTGAACAGTGAACACAACCTGATAACTGACAACTGATAACTGTTAAAGCTTCTAATCCAGTGGCATATTAACACAATAGTCTATGAGAGCCATACGCACCCGCAGTCAAGAGCGCATTTTAAACTTGTTGCAAACCATCAAACAAGGCATTTCTGCTCAGGATATCTATGTAGAACTCCGTAACCGCAATCAGAGTATGGGGTTAGCAACAGTTTATCGCTCTTTAGAAGCGTTAAAACTAGAGGGCTTAGTGCAGGTGCGGACTTTATCTAATGGGGAAGCCCTCTACAGCCTAGCCCAGCAAGACAAACACCATCTCACTTGTTTACAATGCGGTGCATCAATTCCCATTCATCAATGCCCTGTCCACGATTTGGAAGATCAGTTACAAACTACCCATAAGTTTAAGATTTTTTACCACACTCTAGAATTTTTCGGCTTATGTGGTAAATGCCAATTAGAACAAGCCGGTGGGATTAGTCATTAGTCATTGGTAATTGGTAATTGGTAATTGGTAATTGGTAATTGGTAATTGGTAATTGGTCATTAGCCCACTGTCAACTGTCAACCCTTCGGCTACGCTCAGGGTAAACTGTCAACTGTCAACTGACTAACGACCATTGATTAATGAATCTGGTTTATCTGAAACAATTGAGCGGATACCTTCTAGGGTGGCGGGGATACTGCGGGGATCGATGAACATAACTTTGCTGCTATCGCTCTGACCGATGGTGGAACCCATATCTAGATAGCCTAAAGCAAATAGTACTTCTAAAGCGGCGTTAGCAGTTGGATTTGAGTCGATTTTTTGAGCTATAATTTCTGCGGATTCTGCGATCGCCTGAGCTTTGAGAACTTGCTGCTGACGTTCAGCTTGGGCTTTGAGAACGATCGCTTTTTGTTCTGCTTCTGCTTGTAAGATAACCGACTTTTGCCGGGCTTCTGCATCTAAAATTTGGGCTTCGGCTTTACCTCTGGCGGAATTAACTGCTGCTTCCCGTTCACCTTCAGAATTTAAAATTGCCGCCCTTCTGCGTCTTTCTGCGGACATTTGTAATTCCATCGATTCCCGCACCGCTTGAGAGGGGATAATATCTCGTAGTTCTACCCTTGTGACCTTCACGCCCCAGGGGTCGGTGGCGATGTCTAGATCCCGTAACAATAGTTCATTAATTTGAGAACGCGCGGTAAAAGTTTGGTCTAACTCCAACAGTCCCATTTCTGCACGAATTTGAGTAAGTACCAAATTCACCATTGCCGACTGGAGATTTTCTACTTTGTACCAAGCTTTTTCCATATCGACAATTCGCCAGTAAACCACCGCATCAACTTCAATACTTACGTTGTCACGAGTAATACATTTTTGGGGGGGAATATCTATAACCTTTTCCCGAATAGTTTCTCGGTAAACGGTTTTATCAATAAAAGGAACAACAAAATTTAGCCCTGGTTCTAACTTTTTGTTATAGCTTCCTAATCTTTCTACTAAAGCTTCATTCCCTTGACTAATAACTTTCACAGATCCCGCCACGGCAGAACCACCAAGCGCCAACATGATAAGTAAAAGTAACTGTTCCACAGTAAATCTCCTGATATTTAAGTAGTAGTTATGAAAAACAAATGACTAATGACTATGACTAAAACCCAAGGAATTTTCTGGCATGACAATTAAAGTTGTGCCTTCCCTCCTAACTACATAAACTCTTTGATGAGGAGGAACAGTGATTTTCTCGTCGTCACATTTTGCCCGCCAAGAATTGCCTTCGTATAACACTCGTCCTGCTTGTCCAGGCGGAATTTCTGTTAACGTTTCCGCTAAAATTGCATCACGAATTTTTGACTTACGCCGTTGTGGTTGCAAAAACCGCCGAGAAAGCACAGTCAAAACGGTAGAAAAAAACAACCAAGCCACAACTTGCAGCCATAAAGGCAAGCCAATTTGAGATAATAACGCCACAATTAAGGCGCTAATGCCCATCATGAAGGCGACAAAAGCCGATGGTAGAAACAGTTCTGTTAAACAAAGAACTGCTCCTCCTATAAGCCAGATTAAGGTAAACGTTGGCATAGCGCCGTCCTAGACAATAAATTCATAAGTGGAACGGACTAAATAAATCAAGGTTTGTAGTAAGGACTTTAGTCCTTTTTTGAGGACTAAAATTCTTACTACGAACTCAATTGTGATAACTTTACATTACTTAACATAGATATATTTATTTTCGACCGCTTACTTACATGGATTCTTAATAGGAATTACGTAATCAGACTCTCTGCATTCCGAGGGTGTAATGATTTTTAACAGATACACCCATATAAACCTACTCCACTTCTCTCAAACCTTAATTTTTTTCTTTTCATGCCTCAGTCTTATTTGAATAGTTCAAGATTGAATACAAGAACTGAGTAACGACTTCCAGAAAGGGAAACTTAGTCTTTTTTTGCCAAAATTTTGATTACAATCGGTAACAATGTGTAACTACTGGTACACAAAACTAGTCTATTCTAGCCTTCAAGCTTTTGACAGCTAAAGTTAATCGAACTTCACGAGTTATATCTAGTGCGTTTAAACACTTAGAATATCTTGGAGGTCGGTAATTGGTAATTGGTAATCGGTAATGGTATAAAGCAATTACCAATTCGCTATTACCCATTACCAATTAAACCAACCATCTTGTCAGTAATTAGCAGCACTTTATATTAATTTTATTTTTAAATTTATACCAATATGCCTTCTACCGAACGAATAATTTATTGCATAAATCAACAATGTGAACAGCCGATTAATCCTGTAGGAGAGCGTGTATGTGCTAGTTGTCAAACTCCCTTAGTTCACCGTTATCTTTGGGCTGCTGGCTCATTGACAACCGAAATTCCACTAGGTACGAAGGTAGCAGATAGATATGAGGTAGTTAAGCCGCAGGTATGGCTAGATACTCGCCCTGGACTGATACCACAAGCGCCCCAAGAATTACCTGCTGATGTGCTTCCTTATCTTCGCTTATATCCAGAGCGATCGCATCTCCCCCAAATCTACGCTTTGCTTCCCTCGTTCTCAGAAGGTGCAGACGATATCCTGTTACTAGAAAATGTCCCCATAGATGAAGAGGGCAATATCTATCCAGCCATCATCAATGCTTGGCAAAAAGCTAAACCAGTTAGGCAAGTTTATTGGCTGTGGCAAATTCTCCAACTGTGGACACCGCTACTAGAATTAAACCTAGCTCACAACTTACTGAGGTTAGATAATTTACGAGTCCAAGGTTGGTGTGTGCGACTGTTGGAACTCAAACCCAGCACAGCCAGCCAACAGCCGACGTTCAAAGATTTAAGCTATTCATGGCAAGCTTTACTAGAGTTGGGCAAAACCTCAGTCACCTCAGAGTTGCAAAACCTAGTCCAGCAGATGGCTTCAGAAGTAGAGTTAAAAACTATTGCCACTCAACTCAATCAGTTATTACTCGCAGCCGCCGGCGAATTACCATTATTCTTAAGCATGGCAGGGGCGACGGATACAGGCCCCCAACTCAGCCAAAATGAGGATACTTGCTACCCCAACACTGCGATTGACTCCCCAGAATTATTAGTACCAAATTTGGCGATCGTTTGTGATGGTATTGGTGGACATCAGGGAGGTGAGGTAGCCAGTCAATTGGCTGTGCAGTCTTTAAAATTACAGATACGTGCTTTACTCGCCGAAGTAGCAGCACAGACGGAAATTGTCCCCCCCGACTTGTTGCAGGGACAACTAGAGGCTAGCTTGCGTGTAGCTAACAACCTCATCAGTGCGCGTAACGATGAGCAAAAGCGCCAAGGTAGAGAACGCATGGCTACAACCCTCGTCATGGCAGTACAAGTACCGCAACGAGTATTAACCACCTCTGGAAGGCAAGCAGATAATGCCCATGAACTTTATGTGGCGAATGTAGGTGATAGCCGCGCTTACTGGATAACTCGTAACTACTGCCAACAACTAACAGTAGATGATGATGTCGTTACTAGAGAAGTTCGTTGTGCCAAGAGTTTGTATCGACAAGCGCTGCAAAGACCAGATGCCAACGCCTTAACTCAAGCCTTGGGAACAAAGGATGCCGAATCCTTAAAGCTGGCGATTAAACGATTTATCATCGATGAAGATGGCATTTTATTACTGTGTTCTGATGGTTTAAGTGATAACAACTGGGTAGAAAATTCCTGGCGAGATTTTGCTATACCCGTGCTAACAGGACAGATGTCTGTCGAAGAAGCAGCCGAGGAATGGATTAATTTTGCCAATGAGAAAAATGGCCATGATAATACTTCTGTTGTGCTGAGTTTTTATCGCGTTGCTAAAGTCCAGTTAGTACCCGTCCCACCACCACCACCACCACTGGTAGAAATTTCCGAACCAGAACCAGTCGAAATAGAAATATATGAAGAAGAACCAGTTTTAGCAGAAAGTTCTCAAGCATTACTAGATTTGACACTACCAGATGAACCCGATCCCGTACCATTTCAGGTAACAAAAATACCCAGCCGCCGCCGTCGCCGTCCCTTAGTATTGGTTGGCGGATTATTTGCCTTGCTAGTAGGTGGTACGGGTTTAGGACTATTAGCTTGGTCGCAACTTAGCCCCCAAACATTCCAGCAGATGTGTCAAAAATTACCCCCAGAAGTACAGCAATATTGTCCACCGCGTTAGGCTTGGGGGGAGTGGGGGGAGATGAGGGAGATGGGGGAGATGAGGGAGATGAGGGAGATGAGGGAGATGAGGGAGATGAGGGAGAAACCTTTCCACTTTCCCCTTTCCCCTTTTTCCCTTCCCCCTTTCTGTTGACTAATGACTATGGACTAACGACCATTTATTGTAGAATTGATTCTGTCGTTAAAGCGCACAGCAAAAGCAAAGCGGGTTTTTATTCCCCCGTGAGCATCTCCAGACTCGCACTCATTTCTTCTGAGATACCTGTGAGCGTGGACAAGTGTGTTCAAGAAACACAAGCAGCAAATTTTTTAGCCAATGACTTTACTATTCGGCAAAAATTACTGCTTGGAGTTTTGGCATTGTTGCGGGGATTAGGAAAAACTTAGTTTTCCTAAGTACTTGTCAATATATATAAGTCTACTCAGAAATTCTGATTTTGCTGACTAACTGCGCTTAAGGCCTGCAAGGACAGGCTTTATTTGTTTAGAAGTTACAGAGATGTAAAAGGGAGCATCTATAAGTATTTATTGTTATGGGAGTTGCTGTTGTCAACAATACTGTTTGTCAAAGAGTTCAGTGAGGGATGGTTGTGGAAATACTTGTCGAAAAAGGTGTGAATGTTGTTATGAAAGTAGGCGATCGCGTTCGTGTCAAAGAGTCGGTAGTAGTTTACCATCATCCTGAACATCGGGGTCAGGCTTTTGACCTCAAAACGTCAGAAGGCGAAATTGTGGAAATTGTCACCCAATGGCAAGGTAGACCTGTTAGTGCTAACCTGCCTTTTCTCGTCCAGTTCGGTAAGAAGTTTAAAGCTCACCTACGCGAAAATGAGTTAGAAGTTATCTAAGTATCTACTTTCAGGAGCGGCGGAACCAGGAGAAAATATTCACTTCGCCGCGCATTCTTTTTAGTTCCTGGCGGTTCTGCTCGGCAGTTTCGTAATACCATTGACAATAACGCTCAAACTCAGAACGTTTTTGCACTTCATAATAAAACTGATGAGTTGTCTGATAAACAGCAAATGTTTCTTCAGCTTGTGGCTGGGGCGCAGGTAGGATATGGGGTAAGTTTTCTCGCATTTCTGGGGACTGGGGAGATGGGGATTGGGGGGAAAGGGGAAGGGGGAAAGGGGAAAGGGAAAAATAACAACTGTCAACTGTCAACTGTCAACTGATAGATTACAGCCAACCGCGTAGCCAATAAATAAAGATGCCGATGTATTCTTTTAAGGCGTTGGTGAATATGTTTAGGTTGTAGGTATCGGGTAATAAATTCAATATAGCGGCTTTGGGGGTGTTGCCGAGTTCTTGTAGATCACCTTCGCTGACTAAAAAGTCGGTGGGTGCGGGAATTACATCCATACCTTGACGCTGAAAAATTTTGAGCGATCGCGGCATATGTAATGCTGATGTTACTAGTAATACTTTACCAATTCGGCGAGATTCTAGAATTTTCTTGACATTTACGGCATTTTGATATGTGTTGAGTGAATCTGGTTCTTGAATTAGCGCTTCAGCCGGAATACCCAGGGATGTGAGAATATTTGCCATATCGGCTGATTCTGGTGAACCGCTTCCGCGCCAATCGATGCGTCCGCCACTGAGGACAATGAACGGGGCTTTGTTTTGGCGGTATAATTGGGCGGCGTAGATGACGCGATCGCCTTGTTCGCTTAAATCAGGTGTTGTCCTTGGGGGAGTGGGTGATTTAGTTGCACCACCTAAGACTACGATAGCTTCTGCATTGGGTAATTGTGCGGGGGGGATATTTTGCCATTCTAGCGATCGCACTAAGTATTTAGCCACCCAGGCGTTACTAGACAAGAACAATACAATTAACGACAAAGCTATGGCTGTAGTGGCTATCCTGGGACGTTTGCGCAAAGTTACTAGCGCTACAACTAGACCGACGCTGGCTAATCCCAAAGGATAGAAAAATAGTGGCAATAATTTAGATAGATATAAGAACATATTGATTAAGTAGAACAGCGTAAATAATTCAAGGTCTGTAGTAAGGGCTTTAGCCCTTGTTTAGGACTAAAGTCCTTACTACGAACTAACTGTGCTAAGACAGAACAGATGAATCTGAGATTTTCATGAAACAGCAAAAAAATCAATTTAGCCATCTGACTGCGATCGACAGAACTTATCTATCATTTCCTGCACAGTTTTTACTCAATCAAAATCTACTACAAGGTAAAATATTAGATTTCGGTTGCGGCTTTGGCAATGATGTTAAATTATTGCATCAAAAAGGCTTTGATATTACAGGTTATGATCCTTATTATTTTCCTCAACATCCTGATAAGAGATTTGACACTATCATTTGTTCTTACGTCTTAAATGTTTTATTTCCCGAAGAACAAGCTAACGTCCTGATGGAAGTATCCCATCTATTAAAACCAGGAGGTAAAGCTTATTATATAGTCAGAAGGGATATCAAAAGAGAAGGTTTTAGGGAACATTATGTTCATAAAAAGCCCACATATCAATGTATTGTGAAACTTCCCTTCCGTTCACTACATTTAGATGAAAGCAGAGAAATATACGAATATACCCATTATAATAATCAACGTAACTCATCTAACTACTGTATATTTTGCAATCCCCCCAAAAACTTAAGATTATTAACTGAATCAGCAACAGCCTATGCTATGTTTGATGGCTATCCCATTAGCAAAGGACATATTTTAATTATCCCTAAACGCCATGTGAGTAATTACTTTGAACTCCCCTTAAAAGAACAATCCGCCTGCTGGCTAATGGTAAATAAAGTGCAAGAATTTCTCCAAGCAGAATTTGCCCCCGATGGCTTTAACATAGGCATGAATATCAATAAAGCCGCCGGACAAAATATTATGCACGCCACCATTCATATCATCCCTCGCTACAACGGTGATGCTATGGGTGCTAAAAGCGGCATCAGAAATGTCATCCCTAAGAGATTATTTATAAAGTAGCACCAATAAATACGGTGCGTTACGGCTAATTCCTACTCTCGCAAACGCTCAAATCCTTTCATAGCCGTAACACACCCTACTTCATATTTACTAAACCTAACCTCCGCGAACCTCCGCGCCAACCTCCCTCCGGGTTCACCAGTCGCCTACGGAGGGAAACCCTCCTACAGCGCTGGTTCACCGCGCCCCTCTGCGTTTAAATCTCCTAAATTACCTCCCTCGCCTTCCTCCTCTCCATCCCCTCCATCTCCTTGCGAAAACTTTCCAACCACTCAACAATTTCCGCAGGTAATTCTTGCTTATTCCTACTACCAGGATCAATACAAACGTGCCGAGTTACCGCCTTAGCAACTAACACATCCGTCAAGAAAATCTCATAATTAATCTCAAACCTTTCCGCACCTATTTTTTGAGGAGTTAAGTTAACTATTACCTGATCACCAGAAAATAAAGGGCGGAAAAAATCTACATTTGCGTGAACAATGGGAAAACCCACCGCAGGATTAGTAAAAAAATCTTTGAGATTAATTCCTGATACTTTTAAAGATTCTTCATAAGCTTCATGACAAATGCTAAGAGTGTTAGCAAAATACACCACTCCCGCAGCATCGGTATCTGAAAAGCGAATTGTTCGGTTATAAATGAAAGGCATAGTTCCAATTAAAAATTAAAAATTAAAGATTAAGAATTTAAGGACTTTTCACTCGCGTTGAATGTACGCTAAAAAAAAGCAGACTATCAGCCTGCTCATAAAATGATATTACTGTGCAAGAAAAATTTATAACTTTAAAGGTGAATATATATCCTTAGAGGTAGGATTAAGATAAGGACGCTGTAAATCTATAGAATGGCGTTGAAAGTGTTGATGAATCGTCTTCATGCGTTCTTCCACTGCATTCTTGCCTTTTTGCCAAGCTTCTAATAAAGCGTTAGCGACAATTTGACAACGGTTCATCCCAAAACTTTCTTGTGCGGCAAATTTTTGGGTAGGTTCTTCGGCTAAACTCAACCCAGGTGCTAAAAACTTAGTGAATAAGGGTATTTCTGGGCGAAAATAACCTTGGTACTCTTTATATACGACTTGCAAAACTTTGTGAATTGCTGGATAGTCGTGATGTTCAAAATAGAGTACCCCTGAGTCATAGCGTCCGTAGGCGCAAGGGTTGTAAAGGACTTGGAAGGTGAAAGGAATGGCGGCGGTGTTTAACTGCTGGGTTAAACTATCCATGAGAGCGATCGCACCAGCAGCAGAGAAGTTAAAATATATTCTTCCCGTACCTAAATCAGCATCTGGATTTCCTATTTGTTCCTGTCCTACATCACTCACAGCTAAATAATAGCCGTTTTGTAATCTATTATTAGGCATCCAAATCGCCACAGATTCACCTACAGCCGCAGATTTTTTCCCTGGTTTAAGATGGCAATCTGGTTCAATATATAAAGTTAAACCACCTTTAGTTACTGCCATACTACCATCCGGCTCTTTACGTAACACCTGCCAACTAGGGTCAAAATAACCTCTACCATGATTACTGGCTTGTAGTTGTTCGTAAAATTCCCAATCGATACCGACAACTGAATTAGTTGCTAAATTTTGCGGTACTGAGTAATTAACATCGTTGTCAGATGTCAAATTATTTTGTAAGACACCGTTGTAATAAATTCCATATAAGAAATTACGCAACAATAAGGCAAGATATTTATTTTGTAAGGCAACCGAGTTATGCTGAAATCTGTCTGCTACTTTAGACGGTAGAGCAAAAGGCTGATAACTGGGGTGGTTGATACAAAAGTTTGACTCAATCTGGATATTAGTGGCAATATCCATTAGAGAATTAAGTAGTGGGTTAGCAGAAGAATCTAGCATCGCTCAATTCCAAACTCAAAATTGATAATTATTGGTAAGCACTTTTATCTGGATGAAACACATCACATATAACTCCAGCCTCTCTTCTCCCTGGCTTTAGCAACCACGTAAGCGAGTTTTTTCGTAATAAATACGCACTAGCTGTTTTTCCTTTTCAGGTTGTGGTATCTGTTGAATCTTGGCTACCGGAGAGAGAATTTCTGTCTCCGATATACCAAAAATACTGAGTACAGATTGTTCAGGGATTGTGAGAAGATTTTTGGCTAATTCCAGCATATAAAGGTGAGAATTATCGAATAATTTACAGTTATTAATTTTGTCTTGAATTTGGTGAATTAAAGCCAGTCCTGTAAACTTAATAACTCGTACCAAAAAATCAGGATGATATGTCAAAATCATCGGAAAGGCTTGCAAGTAAGCTTGTAACAGAGCTATTAATGATGGTTGAATGTCTTCTAATGGTGTCATTGCCAGTTGTAACGATTCTGACAATTCCAATGTAGGATCTACGATTAAACTCTCAAGCCAAATTTGCAAATAACTAGCCAAAATAGTTCCTAAATCAAAAGCTGGGTCTCCCCATGTGCAAGCTTCCCAATCAATTAATCGCACAAGACAATTATCTAATTGGTTCCATCGGGAATGAATTAATATATTGTTTAGTTTGAGGTCGTTATGAGTTAAACAGCAAGGGTTCCACTCATAAGCCAAGTCAGCGATCGCAGCTTCTAAACTCTCGTAACGCTGATAGAGAACATGAAATTTTAAAGCTTCAGTAGGAATCTTACCAAAAATCGTTGGATCAAGGGAACCTATTCCTTGCGCCGGATTATAAAAATGATAGCGAAACTGTCCTTGAGGCGCAGTCGCCATAAAATCACGGTATTCTTTACCTTGAAAGGTCGTCCGGTGTAACCCCGCTAAAGTCGTCCCAATAGCAGCCGCGATTTCTGTAGGGAAAGTATTACTCTTTTGATAATATTCGCCCAAATCTAGGTATTCGCTTAAATAACTGCGAACGAGGAGGGAATTTTCCTCATCATAATGTACCACCAAAGGAGCGATCGCCCAAATATTACCTAGAACTGGAAACTTTTGGAGTAATTGGTGAAATAGCCACTCATTAAACAATTCATGGAGAATACCCTCATTTTCCGTACCACGTTCTTGTTTAACTAGCAGCTTGTGTTCATCTGCTAAATCCACCACTAAATTGTAATTCTTCTGATGAATTGGCAACTCAACTATATTTGATTTGCCAACTTCTAAGCTACACAGACCTGCTGCTTGCAGATACTGGATAACATTTTGAGAAGACAGTGGTAATAACATGGATTATATCCTTCTAAAATAGCTGAGATACTGACCTAATCTCAAGATTGGTTTAGCTTTTATCGTCTAGGTAGATAACAACAAGGTTATAAATATCAATCATAATTGCTTTCATCTATAAATATCTCATCTCTTTTATCAATACCTGCCAAAATGGCAAAATCACCTTTATTTTTGCTTTAATTTTAATTGCTTTTACTGTTATATCTTTAAACTAAATATACTTTTTATCAGAAAATGTAACTCTTATGTACTTATTTTTTTTGTTGTTTATGATGATTTTTCACTGATATATTTCTCCCGTTTATGCACCTAATAGCCTTAGCAACTCTCTCAGAAGAGATGCAGCAATATTTGTTCATTTATTACAAATTTGTATTGGAAATAATCAAGTTATATAAACAGTTGTATTACGCTGTGTAAAGCTTCGATATCTAAAAGCTAACTTTATACCAAGTTGTGTTTAAAGATATTTGTTTTGGCAGGCAAGGGAGCAACCCACCCCTAGCCCCTAAGAGGAGGGGAAAGAGAAGTAGCGCAGAGTAAGATACTATCTTTGACTGCAACTTAGTATTACTAGAAAGTGTCATCTAGAGTAACAAAAGAGAATTTGTAATAATCGTTACATTTTAACCCTGGGTTCGTAACCTAATTAATTGGGTATAGGATATTATTTTTATTAATCAGCCCCAGGTGCAACAAACCGGATACTTTGGATAGATGAAAATTATTTTTTTCAGCCCATTAAAATACTAACTGTATACTAAGCATCTACTTTAGGGTTGAATTCTAGTTAGTAGGGTGCGTCAGTATGACTATTTTCTTGGTATGACTGGGGTTTCTCGTTAGCGCACCCTACATTTTGGATATTTTTTTTATCTGGAAGTCGCTAAAGCAGAGTTTTTATTTACTTATTATTTTGAGTAAGTGAGGAAGCACAAATAATTGACATAAATAAGCAAAACTTATGCAATTAAGCTGTGGTCACAGCACTTTAAATTAAGTGACAAAAAATACAAAATATATTTAATAGATAGACACTGTTGGCGCGAAAAATTGTAGCTATGCAGGACACACCCAATGTCTTAGGGTGTCACATCATAATAATTCACATTTCAATAATATAAATGTACTATATTGAAATCCCATAGAGGGAGTTTATTTGTTACACCCTGAGTTATTGAGCAACCACTAGTTGATTAACCAAAACAGCAAGTGACAACATACCTAAAATAGTCATTAGTCCGGCTGGCATAAACTTGCGTGTTCTAGCTAATCTTAAGGCAAAGAATATGACCAAAGCAGCAGTGACAGCAATTGCTAAAATTAAACCCCAACTATTGCCTTGCAGTTGTAAGTAAGCCGCAGCAAATAGCAGTAAACCGCTAATAATACCACTAAGGAGGGAAACTTGACTCTGAGCCTGAAAGTAGCCAATAATGCCACCAATAACAGTCAACACACCATAGGCGATCGCAGCAATTATACTTAAATTCATTGTTAAACCCCAAGTAGATAAAACAGTCAACAGTCAACAATAAATACTCTGAATTAAGAACTAATGACCAATGACCAATGACCAATGACCAATGACCAATGAGCAAATAACCCAAAAATGTCAGCAACTACCTCTCCCTATTCCCAGATACAATTTCTGCAACGCCAAGCAGCCTCCCTCTTACTGTACCAATCAGTGCTACAAACGGATGTCGGCATTGCTTTCCAAGAACTGTTACAAGCCATACGCTACGCTGAGGCTGATGCAACAGGTACTCTTCAAGCTTATGGCAATTACTTTCACGCTTTAGCTAGTAGAAAACAAAATTGGGAAGATTATCTAATTACCCAAATTTTGATTTGTGAAAATCCTTTCAGCAAACTTACCCAACAGCAAGACTTTACAGAAATACCCCCAGCTTTAGTTGCAGCAGCTAAACACGATTTACAAGTTTTGCAGAGTCTATATGAATGTAGTAGCGCTGTTTTGAGTGAGTGGGTGCAAGCAGTAGCCCATTTACCTATTTCTCCTGTGGTTTGGTACACAGAACAGGATGAGATGGACTTGGACGGAGGATTATTTTTACATCACCTAGACAATTGGGCTGATGCGGTAGAAGAATTAGCCGCCTATTATCAGAAGTTTGGCATAGGTTTATTTGCCCAATACCGCGCCTTAAGGTGGCAAGAGGGAGAATTTATTGGCATTCCTTACCCCGACCCAGTTAAACTAAATTCACTCGTAGGTTACGAGTCACAACAAGAGGCGCTGCTGAAAAATACACAATTTCTCTTATCAGGACAGACTGCGCTACACGTATTACTTTACGGCAGTCGGGGGGCGGGGAAATCTTCTCTAGTCAAAGCCTTATTAAATGAATATAGTCATAGACAACTGCGTTTATTAGAAGTGACAAAATCAGACCTAAAGGATTTACCTAAAATTGTGGAACAGTTACGGGGAGTGCCGCAAAAATTTATTATCTTTGTCGATGATTTATCCTTTGAAGAAGATGATGATGCCTTCAAAGCGCTGAAGGTTGTCTTAGAAGGAAACTTAACTGCCCGTCCACAGAACGTAGTTGTTTATGCTACCTCAAATCGCCGTCATTTGATTCGCGAGTTTTTTGCTGATCGACCAAGCTTGAAAAATAACGAAGAAGTCCATGCTTGGGACACGATGCAGGAGAAACTTTCGTTTAGCGATCGCTTCGGTTTAACCCTCACCTTTGAAGCTGCCGACCAAAACACATACCTACAAATTGTACGTCATCTAGCAGCCCAAGCCGAAATTGATATTAGTCAAGCAGATTTAGAATATCAAGCATTACAATGGGCAACAAGCCATAATGGACGTTCTGGGCGTACAGCCAGGCAATTTGTCGATTTTCTCAAAGCAGACACAACAGTCTTTGGTAAAAACAACAATATTTTAGATACCCAAACATGAAAATAATTATTGCCTGAATTCAACATTTCCTTACCTTTCTCACAATCTTATGCACCAACATTTACAACTAAAGTTATTAACATCAAAATATGAGGAGTAATCATCGGCAATGCGGCTCATTCAGCAAACATAATTACGCTAAAAATTAGCAATATGCGACCAGTAATAGTAAGTAATAGATTTATTTTAGGTATAGTTGCCTTTAGTGTGAGTTTTGGCTTGAGTCTTGTTCCCACATGGAATTTTAGTCAAGCTTTCTTCACAGGTGTAATTACAGTAGTCGCTACATACACAGCAGCCTTATTTGTAGATAAGCGGCGGAGAAATTTTGAATTATTACTACTCAGTTCATTCCGTAAGCGGATTCAAGAAACAGAGGGGCTAAAATCTCGTTTAGCCAGAGAAATTGAACAACTAGAAATCCATCGCAGCTTACTGTACACAGAGACAAAGCAGCTACAAAACCAGATTTTAGAATGTCGGAATCAAAGAGATAGCCTACATCGGGACTTAGGAGTTTTTGCCAGCCAAAGAAAACAAATAGAATCTGAAGTTAACAACTTAAAAAATGCCATTTCTATATTAGAACAAAATCAAGTAGAACTGAATAATACCTTATCTACCCTAGCAGCAGAAAAGCGGCGATTAGAAGTCCATTGCCATAGCCAACTTGCGGAAATTACACAGTTACAAACTCAAATAAGTGACTTACAACAAGAAAAACAAGAAATAGAAAATAGTCTTACTTTACTAGGTCGCATCAAACCTCAACTTGAAGAAAAACTTTATGAGCTAAGAATTACTATTCAAGACTTAGAAATTGAAAAAGAAAAGCAAAATAAAATATTGATAGACACCAGCAATGAAAAAGAAGCTATAGCTGCCAATATCAATTATTTAGAAACGCAAAAGACTGAACGGCATACAGAATTAGAACAACTGCAAAACGAAATTTTGCTTTTACAACAAGAAAGAGACATACTTCAAAATCAAGTATGGGAACTCTTACAGCAAGTTGAGACTTTTAATCAAGAAAACATAGTTGTAAATCCAGAAGCACAAGAAGGCGAATTTTTCCCATTTTCCGATATTCTAGAAAATTTAGACGCTGAAAATAATACAGACAAAACATTACCCGAAGAATGGCATACATTCTTCAGACAGTTACCTAATCATGAAATTCAGGTACTAAAAAGTATAGTAGAGCAAGATAACCCCAAGCAATCTATTAAAAAAATTGCTGAAGCCAACATTACCATGCCAAACTTGTTGATTGATTCCATCAATGAGCGTGCTAATGATACTATTGGTGAGTTAATTATTGAAACAGAATTAGAATTACCCAGAATCTATGCAGAACATATACTCAATGTCCGCAAAATGATTGCTTTTCATGAAAACTTAATGGCTAAACACGCCTCCTCAAATTAAATCCCTCTTGCTTGATGTAAAATTTTTAGTAAAGTATTACTGATGAACAAAGTAACCTATTCACTCAATACTGTAAGAGATGATTTATAAAGTAAACCTTAAATTTTAGGGTGCGTTAAAGCAGCGCTTAACGCACCGTATTTGGTGGTGCGTTACGGCTAATTCTTAATTTCACCAACGCTCAAATCCTTACATAGCCGTAACACACCCTACTTAATATTTACTTTATAAACAGCCTCTAAAACTCAGCATTGATAGCAAGTAAAGTAAAATACATGGCAAAGCTCAAAATCTCGAAAAAAACTTCAACTGCTCTAATCAACTCATTAGGCGCGGGAGTAGTCCCTAGATTAGGATTAGAACATATAGCAGTTGGTCGAGAAAAAGAACTTAAAAGCCTATCACAAAACCTTGATGATATTGCCGAAGGTGTAGCCGCATTTCGTTTTATAATCGGTAACTATGGTTCGGGAAAAAGCTTTATCCTTCAGATGCTGCGTAACCAAGCAATGGAGCAAGGTTTTGTAGTTGCTGACGCTGATTTATCTTCTGAACGCCGTCTAGCAGGAAGCAATAACGAAGGTTTAGCAACTTATCGGGAATTGATGAGTCACCTTTCTACCAAAACTCGTCCTGATGGTGGTGCATTAGTTTCAATCTTAGAAGGATGGATTAATAAAATTCAGCAAGAAGTAGCTAAAGAAACTAATTTACGTCCCAATGATGAAGGTTTTGATGACCAAGTAGAAACCAAAATCAGAGAAGTTGTTCAGTATATAGAAGACTTAGTTCATGGGTTTGATTTTGGTAGCATTATTATTGCTTATTGGCGTGGCTATCGCTTAGATGATGATGATTTAAAAAATTCAGCTTTGCGTTGGTTACGGGGAGAATTTAACACTAAAACTGAAGCGAGAACAGCTTTAGGAGTGAGGGTAATTATTGATGATGATAGTTGGTATGACTATGTTAAACTCTTAGCTAAATTTGTGGCTGAGATTGGTTATAAAGGACTGCTGATTTTAATGGATGAAGCCGTCAATCTCTACCAAATTGCTACTACAGTCACTCGTGAAAAGAACTATAACAGACTCTTAGCAATGTTCAATGACACCATGCAATGCAAAGCTGAACATTTAGGTATTGTTATAGGTGGAACAACAAAGTTTTTAGAAGACCCAAATCGAGGACTTTTCTCTGACCTAGCTTGGCGTAGGCGGACAAAAGAAAGCCGTTTTGCTGCACAGTCGGATGTGCAAGAGTTTATGGGGCCAGTTATTCGCCTCAACCCGTTAACTGAAGCCGAAATTCTGACGCTATTGCAAAGATTAACTGAAATTCATGCCACTCATTTTGGTTATGACAAGGCTTTAACCAATCGGGAATTACAGGAGTTTGTGCAAGAAATTGTCAGCCGTTTAGGAGCAGAAGCACTATTAACGCCAGGGGAAATTGTGCGGGATTTTATTAGTGTGTTGAATATTTTACATCACAATCAAAACATTAAGTTCAGTGATTTAATTCATGGTTCTAGTTTTAAGCCGACTGTGGCGGGTCAAAATATAGATGTAGATGAGGATAATGCGGCTGAATTTAGTTTGTGATGAGGAGGAATAAATAATAGTAGCTTAAATGTTGCAATAAGTTTGGATAAAATTAACCGCCTTACCCGTTGGGAACCGTAGGAATAAACGCCGATAAATGCCGTACCCGTTGGGAACAGAAGGAAGAAGAAAGATTTGAGTTTTTTCCTCTTCTGCTTCCCCTAGCGATAGAATATCTTTTGAGTTGCCAATCCCCCTGCCCCCGTTTTTGATTATGGTAAAGCCTTATCAAATTTTAATAGTCATCAACGGCATCTCTCAAAGTGAGGGTTACACAAGCCAGTTAGAACTGGATGAAACCTTCACTTACAGGGTTTTTACTGAGACACAGGGTAAGGAAATTCTGCAAGTTTGCCGATCGCCATCAATCAACGCTATCCTCTTAGATTGTTCCTCATCAGATGTAGGACTCCATCTTATAAGTCAATTAAGGCAACATCTGGGTGAAAGCTGTCCCCCAATTGTCGTCATTGGCAGTGGTGATGCCCAAATGGCGGTGCAAGCATTCAAAAGTGGGGCAACAGATTATCTGATCAAGGAGCGGATGACCCCGGAACAATTGCGGTCAACGCTGTGCAGTGCGGTCAATACCCAACGGTATCAAAATAAGCTGCAAGCCTCCGTGGAAACTATGTTAGACTGCTTTGGCATCTTCTCATCGATCCGCGATGAATCGGGGCAAATTGTAGATTTTCGCATTGATTATCTCAATCAAGCAGCTTGTGACAACAACCAGTTGCCCAAAGAAAAGCAGATTGGGCGACGATTGTGTGAGATATTGCCTCAACATCGAGAATCTGGATTGTTCGCTGACTACTGTCAGTTAGTGAAAACTGGGGAACCGTTGATTAAACAGGCACTCACCTACGAAGGTATCTATGGGGAAAAACTGTTGGTGCGGGCATTTGATATTCGCGCCAGTAAGCTGAATGATGGCTTTGTCGCATCTTGGCGCGATATTACCGAAACTGTCATGCAGCAGAAACAAGCCCAAGCTGCTATCGGACAACTCAACCGGGATTTGATGAATCGGGTTGCGGAACTGCAAACCCTGTTAGATACTCTTCCTGTGGGGATTGCGATCGCTAACGACCCAGGCTGTACCCAAATGCAGAGTAATGCCTACATTCGTCAACTACTAGGCATTCGTCCCGGTGTGAACATTTCCAAAAGTGCGCCTCCCAATGCCCAACCTCCCTACCGAGTTTTCCGCAACGGACAAGAAATTCTTGCTGAAGACTTACCAATGCAGGTGGCTGCTAGGTTGGGTGTAGAGGTGCGAGACATCGAATTTGATATGCTACTAGCTGATGGCACAGTACGCCAGTTATTAGCTTACGCCGCTCCCTTGCGAGGCGACCAAAATGAGCTGCGCGGTTCAGTTGGAGCCTTTTTAGATATAACCGAGCGTAAGCAATTCATAGTTGCTATGCAAGCCAGCCAACAACGCTATCAAGAGTTGGCGGAAGCGATGCCGCAGATGGTTTGGACTGCCGATGCTACAGGGGTAGTCAATTACTGGAATCAACGCTGGTACGAATATACAGGTTTGAGTGGAGATGAATCAATGGGTGCAGCAGGAGTCAACACGCTTCACCCAGACGATCGCGATCGCACCCTAGAACATTGGAGTCACTGTGTCAGTAGCGGCTCAACCTTCGAGATGGAGTACCGGATTCGCCGTTGGGATGGCGTTTACCACTGGTTCATCAGTCGCAGCATACCGACAAAAGACCACAAGGGACAAATTACAGGTTGGCTCGGTACAATTACTGATATAGATCACCAGAAGCGGTTAGAAGAACAACTCCGCCTGGTTTTACAAGCTGTTAATGGGCTGGTCTTTGACTTTGACCTGGTCACAAACGATGTGTATCGTTCAGAAAAGTTATTTGACCTCATAGGCGTTCACGCAGCAGATGCGCCACCCAGTGCCAATTGGTGGAGGGAACGGATTCATCCTGATGATATTGCTCGGTTACAAGGGAAATTACCCGAATTATTAGCCGGCGCAAATGACCTTTATGAAGCAGAGTACCGCGTCCGCCATGAAGATGGACGCTGGGTGGATATTTGGGAGCGGGGTTGTTTGGTGAGAAACCAGCAAGGGCAAGTCATTCGCATTGTTGGCTCAACGGTAGATATCAGCGATCGCAAACAGGTAGAACTGAATTTGCGCGAAGCTCACATTCAATTAGAAGCGGCTCTAGCAGCAGGTTCCGTCTACACCTGGCGCTGGAATATTCCCGAAAATCGCCTGATTGTCAACCGTAGCCTGGCCCATCTGTTTGGTGTTGATCCAGAGGGTGCAGCAAAAGGATTACCCATCAAGCATTTTCTCAACGCCATTCACCCAGATGATCAGGCTCAGGTAAGGGTTGCAATTGAAGAGGCGATCGCTACTGGTGAAGAATACGCTACCGAGTACCGCATCCATAATACTGCCGGGGAGGAGCGCTGGGTAATTGCGCGGGGGCGGGTAGAATATGACACAAATGGCAATCCTCTAGTCTTTCCCGGTGCGTTGGCGGATATAAGCCATCGCAAACAAGCCGAACTAGAGCGCCAACGCAGCGAAGCCTTGCTACGCGGATTTATGGCAGCATCCCCCATTGCTCTGGCACTGTTTGACCGCGAGCTAAGATTCCTCTACGCCAACGAAGCCCTAGCACAGATTAATGGGCTACCCCTGAGTGAACATTTCGGTCGCACCCTGTACGAAGTTGTACCGCAAATGGCTCCCCAGTTTGCCCCGATGCTACTCCAGATTATGGAGACGCAACAGCCTGTTCTCAATCTGAACTTCAACGGTGAAGTTAGACCAGGTGTCTTTCGCAATACCATTGCCAACCACTATCCCGTGTGTTTACCTAATGGTGAGGTGATTGGTGTGGGAGTAGCTGTGATGGATGTGAGCGATCTTACCCAGACCCAACAGCAACTGCGGGAGAGCGAAGAACGCTTCCGCACTCTAGCAGACAACATCTCTCAACTTGCCTGGATGACCGATGAAACAGGCTATATTGTCTGGTACAACCAACGCTGGTTTGACTACACAGGCACAACTCTAGAAGAAATGCAGGGTTGGGGCTGGCAGAAGGTACACCACCCCGACTATGTAGAACGGGTAACTAATAAGTTACGTCAACACCTGGAAACCGGGGAGATTTGGGAGGATACCTTTCCCCTACGCGGCAAAGATGGGCAGTATCGCTGGTTTCTCTCCCGTGCCGTGCCAGTGCGAGACCAACAGGGTAAAATATTGCGCTGGTTCGGTACTAACACTGATATTACTGAACGCCAAGAAGCGCAAGAAAAACTACAAAAAAGCGAAGCTGAGTTCCGGACAATTTCTAATGCTGCACCCGCACTCGTCTGGGTCTGTCATGCAGAAGGCAAAAATGTTTTCTTTAACGAACGTTGGTATGAATATACCGGACAAACAGAAGCCGAAGCCTATGGTTTCGGTTGGGTGGAAGTAATACACCCGGAGGATGCAGCCAGTATTATACCCTATTGGCAACATTGCCAGAAGACAGGCAAAATCTATGAGGGTGAAATACGCTACCTACGTCATGATGGGGAATATCGCTGGCACGCTTTCCGCGCCTTGCCCAGACGGGGCGCTACTGGAGACATTGAAGCTTGGTATGGTTTGAGTATTGATATTGATGACCGCAAACAAGCCGAAGCCGCCCTGCAAGAGCGCAGTCAACATATCCAACTGCTGTATGAAACAACCCGCGATTTGCTCTCCTCCTCCCAACCCCTGACCCTGGCAGAGACTATATTTAACAAACTCAAGGAAATGATGGGGGTGGATGTTTACCTCAACTACATCCTTGATGAACAGCAGCAGAAGTTACATCTCACCTTCCACGGTGGCATCCCCCAAGAAGTAGCTCAACAGCTAGAATGGCTAGAACTGGGAGAAGCGATTTGTGGCACAGTTGCTCAACAGCGCCGCCAAATCGTCCGGGGAGATATCCAAAATTCCGATGACCCCAAATTGCAACTAGCGCGATCGCTAGGAGTCACTGCTTGTGCCTGCCAACCCCTGATTGTACAGGGAAAAGTGTTTGGTACGTTGAGTTTTGGTAGCCTCAACCGCAACGCATTTACCCCATCCGAACAATCCCTATTCCAAGCCATATGCGATCAAATAGCGATCGCCCTAGAACGTTCCCAGCTTCTGACCTCACTACAGCAACAAACTGAAGAACTCATGCGAGTGAACCGGATTAAAGATGAGTTTCTAGCGGTTCTCTCCCATGAATTACGCTCCCCCCTCAACCCCATTTTGGGTTGGACAAGACTACTGCAAAAGCAAAAGCTGAATCCGGCGAAAACGGCTGAAGCATTAGCCACAATTGAACGTAACGCCAAACTTCAGACGCAACTAATTGACGACCTTCTAGATATTGCCAAAATTCTCCGTGGCAAACTCACCTTACAAATAGCTCCTGTCGATTTAGTATTTGTCATCGAAGCAGCAATTGATACAGTCACAGCCGCAGCGATCGCTAAAAACATCTTCCTGCATCCTGTACTGCCCCAAATTGGCAAGGTAGTCGGCGATGCAGTGCGACTCCAGCAAGTAGTTTGGAACCTCCTGTCCAATGCCATTAAATTTACCCCCAATCATGGACGGGTAGATATTCAATTGCAACGAGTCGGCAATCAAGCCCAAATCACAGTCAGCGATACAGGTAAAGGAATTAACCCCAGCTTCCTACCACATATATTCGAGTCATTTTGTCAAGAAGATGCCTCCACAACTCGCAAATTTGGCGGACTGGGGTTAGGATTAGCGATCGTCCGTCAGTTAGTAGAAGCGCATGGTGGAACCATCACCGCACAGAGCCAGGGTGAAGGCTTAGGCGCGACATTTATAGTACAATTGCCACTAGTAAATATTGAGCCAGAAACCCCACAGCCAGAAGCAGTATTTGAGCCAGAACCCGACCTCACCGGGATGCGAGTCTTAATTGTCGATGATGAACCCGATGCCCGTGAGCTAATAGCAGTCATACTAACTCAGTATGGGGCGCAAACCCTGACTCTCACCTCTGCACAGGAAGTGCTAACGACCCTAGAATTCTTTCAACCCAACATATTAATCAGCGATATTGGAATGCCCGATGTAGATGGTTATTCCCTGATGCGACAGATTCGGGCTTTACCTGCAACCAAAGGCGGACAAATTCCCGCGATCGCCCTCACCGCCTATGCTGGAGAGATGAATCATCAACAGGCAATATCAGCCGGCTTTCAACGCCATATCAGCAAACCCGTTGATTTCGATATTTTAGTTAAAGCGATCGCCGAACTTTCGTGTTAATTTTTTGGCGATCGCTTGTAATTGTCCGTGCTTTGAATATAGATTCATGCGTTATTTTTGAAATACAAGTAAACCTTAAATTGACGTGAGTTCGACAAGCGTTGTTTTAACCTCTCCCCCAACCCCTCTCTCTTGAAAAGTTCTGAATGCCGGAAGCCGGCGCTCAGACTTTTCGCTCCTACGAGGAGAGGGGTTGGGGGAGAGGTATTTTTTCGTTTCTCCTCCCTCTCCTGACGGAGACGCTACGCGAACGCCTTTTAGGAGAGGGAGGTTGGGAGGGAGAGGTTCATCGAACTCACGTTAAATTGTAGTAGCGTTAAAGCAGCGCTTAACGCACCGTATTTGCTGGTGCGTTACGGCTAATTCCTCATTTCGCCAACGCTCAAATCCTTACATAGCCGTAACACACCCTACTTAATATACTTTATAAATAACCTCTAAAATCCTTCTACCAAAAAGCTTTTGAAACTGTCACCTGTTACCTGTCACCTATCACCTGCCATAATTAAACAACAGTCAAAACAGGCTCCAAAGGTTGCAGCAAAATTCCTAAAATCTTATCAACTTCTTTGATATAGTATTCAATTTCATCAATATAAACAATCGTCCCTTCTAAAAATAAAAACTTCCAATTAGTGCCAGTAGTCACAGAACCATAAATGCGCTCAACCTCATTACCCTTACTTTGATTAAATAACTGCGCCGCCACCATCGCCGCCACACATTGACCAAGACCACCAATAATATCTTCCTTCTTAGCTTCAAATATAATAGTTACCGGAGCAGTAATATATAATTGTTCTTTAGAACCGCTAATGATATAATCACAAAATCCTTGTAAACCTCTTTGGGCATCGACATTAAACTCATTACCCGAAAAAAGAGAAACTTGGTTATTTAATAATCGCCTAACTTCCGCTAAAATAGGTGCAATTAAAAATTCCGACCTAGCTTTTTCAGTTGAAATAGATGTCGCTAAGGGAATATAATCACTCAGAAGAGTTGTTAAAGTAGCAGAAGGTAATACTGGCTGAGTGTCAACGAATAAATTACGGCTTTCGTCCAAAGTCAAGCCAAAATCGTTTTTAACCTTTGCTAAGTTGAAATCACTGTAAGCCATTCCCTACCTTTACTTTAAATAAACAATACAAGCATTCTTATCTATAGCGCTTCCTAGCCTGCTGAGGTACAGATTTATCTGCGTTTATCTGCGTCCATCTGCGTTCCATTATTCTTGTCTTTACCTCATCAGGATAATAAAAGCCATAACAAATAAATCATTCTATGGCTTGTCTTTATTTATATTCACCTTGAGGATATCTAGTCATAGGGTCATCGGCTAAACAACCGTAAGTCATATTAATAAAATTATGCCATTCTAACTTATTAGTTTCATCCCCAGCCAACAAATCAATTCTTTTCTCCACAGGGTTGACTGTAACTATTACTTCTAACTCAGTTTCTTGCACATCTACAGGGATATCTAAATGCAATATCCCATCTTTACCAACATAAGAATTGATTTTGATACTTTGCATACTTTAATTAATTGCCATTCCCTTGAATATAGCAAACAACCGCGATTGTAAGCTTTACTCCTATAGGATAAATTCATCAAATAGCCAAAGGTTTGTTTGGCGTAAAGTATTTAAAGCTATATGCCATATCTCAAAGTTCAAAGCTTACGGTGACAAATGCTCCATCACTGTCAACTCTACAAGGTTAGTTTATTACTGGGGGAAACTAAATGTATACTAGTCACCAGTCCCTAAGCTTTAACTTCTTCTCATTTAAATGCGGATGAAAGGACTTGAACCTTCACTCCTCTCGGAACTAGAACCTAAATCTAGCGCGTCTGCCAATTCCGCCACATCCGCTTGTGCAACTATCCTAGTATAACACATATTATTAGGGAAGAGGGGATAAGAAAGATAAAATTAGTTAAGAATTGCTAACAATCATCCATATGGCGATCAGCTACGCTCTTGCGAAATGCGATCGCTATATGGATGAGGACAGAGATTAATCAGCAAACCGATAAAAAACTCTTCCCCAATCCCCAGTCCCCAGTCCCCTTTACATCACCCCTACACGGGGTAGACGATGCTTAAACCCACAGAGAATTTCCCAGGAAATGGTATTTAACTTTTCTGCCCAATCATCAGCTGTAATTCTTTCCTTCCCCTGTTCACCCAGTAAAGTGACTATTTCCCCTTCTTGCACATCTGGCACAGCACTCACATCTATCATCAACTGATCCATCGTAATCGCGCCGATTTGTGGGACTCGCTGACCGCGAAGCAACACCTGCATTTGATTCGACAAATTACGCGGTACACCATCAGCGTAACCAATACCCACAACCGCCAAGCGCATTTCACGGGGGGCGATAAACTGGTGTCCGTAACTTACGCCAGTATCCGCAGCAATTGTTTTCACATGGGTAACTCTGGCTTGGACTTGGATCACTGGTTTGAGGCTGATTGTTTTCTGTAAATGAGGTGCTGGGTACAGTCCATACACAGCTAAACCTACACGCACCATATCGTAATGTAGGCGCTTGTCCGCGAGGGTAGCGGCGGAGTTGGCTAAATGCAGGCTAGGAATTTTAATCCCCAAAGCCTTGATTTGAGCGATCGCCTCTTCAAATCTTTGATGCTGTTCTGCCATAATCCTCGTATCTGGACTATCCGCCGTTGCTAGGTGCGAGTAAACACTAGCAATATCCAGATGGGGTAAACGGTCTACTAACTGCACAAACTCCCCAGCTTGTTGCCAATTAGTCCCCAATCGAGACATCCCCGTATCTAATTTAATATGCACAGGTATAGGGGAATCATGCTGCATCGTTTCCAAAGTATTGGAAAATATCAAAGCTTGTTTAGGACTACCGATAGTTGGCTGGAGTTGCCATTGAGCGATCGCCTGAATTTGTTCGGCTGTATAGGTAGCCCCTAAAATCAAAATGGGCGCTTCAATTCCCGCCTCCCGCAATTGGATACCCTCTGGAACAGTAGCCACACCCAACCAACTCGCACCCCCTTGCAACGCCGTCTGCGCCACCGTCACCGCACCATGACCATAAGCATCCGCCTTAACTACAGCCATTAACTGAGTATGCGGTGATAAAAATTGCCTCAGTTGCTGCACATTATAAGACAACGCCTCCAAGTCAATTTCCACCCAAGCACGCTGAGAAAACCAAGCGTAAGTATCACACTGTTGATGAAAAGCCATACTAGAGGCAGGCTTGCGACTTAACATTTTTTAACTTCCTTTGATCACACCACTGTGCAGATTTTTAACGCCCTTAGCCTTCGCGCATCTCAATTACAAATCTTTTCATGTTGGTTGTTGACGGTTGACAGTTGACGGTTAACTGTTAACCGTCCACCGTCAACAAACCCCATGAGTAATCATGTAATTAAAAGCGCAATAGCTTTAGTTGTATGTAAAATTCTGATAATCACATCAGAGTTAATCAGGAAGTTTAACGCGCATTTCGCAACAGATACAACATACCTGGGTAAATTTTTTAGTCATTAGTCATTGGTCATTAGTCATTAGTCATTAGTCAGTTGACAGTGCGGATAGAAACTCTCCCCCATCTCCCCCCACTCCCTCATCTCCCTCATCTCCCTCATCTCCCCCACCTCCCTCATCTCCCTCACTCCCTAAATTATGTCGGAAGTATAATTTATCTTCCCCTCCCCAAGGAGAGGATAACTGTGTTAATATATGTAAAACTAATACCTTGAGCTTGATCAATGGGGAAGGTTTTAGTATTAAATGCCTCTTACGAACCGCTCAATATAACGAGCTGGCGACGTGCTGCGGTTCTATTAATCAAGGGCAAAGCAGAACGTGTGGAACACAACGGCAGGTTTCTTTACTCCGACTTTCCGTTGCCAACTGTAATAAGGTTGCGTCATTATGTCCGCGTTCCTTACAAGGAAATTCCACTCACTCGCCGCAATATCTTGCATCGTGATGGACATACTTGTCAATACTGCGGATACACCGGAGACGAGTTGACACTAGACCACGTTACTCCGCGATCGCGCGGTGGTGGCGATAGCTGGGAAAATATTGTGACGGCTTGCGTCCGTTGCAATGTCAAGAAAGGTAGTCGCACACCCCAAGAGGCACGTATGCCTCTGCGCCATCAGCCTCGTCAACCGTACAGCAGCCTCTATTTTGAGGTCAGCAAACATCTGAAGAGTGGCTTGCATCAAGAGTGGCAAAAATATGTTATAGGACTTTGACACTAACACAATAACCTTAAGTACCCAGTCAATTGTCACCTAGAAGTAGGTGTGATAGTCGTTTGTCTAGTTGGTCGTACCAGATCAGCCTTAGATTAAGCTGCTTGGAGTACCAAACTGGGTATAAATTGGATTATGCCTTTATCCTGCGTGGGATGTTTTACCTACGTAGGACTTAATGGAGTACGCAATTAACCCGTTAAACAGCCAACAGCCTCTTATATTAACACATAAATTAATAAACGGCAAACTTAAGGCGCTATTTTTTCTCAACATTTCCGTCATTATATTGCGAAGAGGGATGTCTGCCATGACCAAGAAGGGGGAAAGGATACTTGCCCTTGTTTTTAAACATGGAGTAAGTGGAAAAATGTATTTTGAGATACATAATGCGTACCCTTCCGGGGAAGCAAGGCTAGGCGCAACGTCTGTCTACGACACGCTACGCGAACGTAAAAACAAATGTGGCATTCTTACTTCCAGCCCCTAACTGTAGTTGTGGGGTTCCTTTCTCCTTTCCCCTTTTCCCTGCCGGTTGGCGTAGCCTCTCGTAGATCAGGGCTTTGACATGATCAGGGTGTATAGCACCGAATGAATAGAAAAGTAGAACAATTGTGTTCGTAGTAAGGACTTTAGTCCTATTTTGAGAGGACGCTGCTTGTAGCTTGCTTCCCCAAAGGAATAGACTACAAACCTTAATTGATTTACTCCGTCTACTTACTGACGACAACCCTAACTCATATACTAGAAATTGGCTGTATTTGCGGTCAATACAAAAACCCAAATCAGAAATTGTTGACAATACTGCTGACACTCAATTGATACACGAAACCCTTTTGCCTTAAGAATAGAACTAACTGTAAAATTGAATATTAGTCAATAAAACCTTGAGCAGAAATCTATGTCCAGCAAAAGATAGACTGAAATGTCACTGACGAAGGTAAAGCAGGGGAATGTAAAAGATATGCCAACTGGGAGTGATAAGCAAGACATAAATCTCGCAATATCAAACCATCAGTTTCTACGGTAAATCAGCAAAAGCTGTGATAGCAAATAGCTTTAATACGCAACCTAATATAACAAAGATTGATCAGCCTTGAAAATGCCTTACCACAAATATAACGTCTTTGTTTTCATCCTGAATCAGCATTATGGTGGAATCTGTCAAATTGCTGAATTACCATCTTGACAAAAAATATACCGAGATATGTATCCCCATATTGCTAGATTTTTGCGAAGATCAGAATGTGGGGTTAAATCAGTTAATTGCTGATGGCAATATCTCTGAACAAATCAATGGAGCCTCACATTTACAAAAACTTTGCATATGCAATTGAATTCTTCATTTAAGCAGTCTGAGAGTTTTTCATTGACTAAAGAGCCAAATCCTGAAGAACCTGAAGTAGACAAAGAAGCAGAAGTGACCATTACTAAACCATCCTTGCCAGCATCCATAGGTGAAGGAGTAGGTATATATACAGGGCAACGGAACAATTCCCTTGCCTTTCAGAAGTCAGAGGAATTGCAAAAGACGCTATTATTACACCGCCATGAGCGTCAGTTAATTATATTGCAAGACTTCCCTGATCCAGATGCCCTTTCTTGTGCTTGGACTTACCAATTAATTGCCCAGCAATACGATATCAAGTGTGAGATTATTTATGCTGGGACTTTAAGTCACCAAGAAAATATTGCCCTAGTTAAATTGACAGGTTTACCCGCCCAGCGTTGGACACCGCAAACCCTCAAAGGTAAGGACTTATCCTGTTATCAAGGTCTGGTATTTATTGATAACCAAGGAACAACAAGTCAGCTATTGTCAGCAGTACAGCAGGCGGGTATCCCTATAGTAGCTGTGATTGACCACCACAGCTTACAGACAGATATCAAAGCGGATTTTGTTGATATCCGTCCTTATGTACGCGCCACAGCCACAATTTTTACTCAATATCTCCAGACTGGTCTATTGAGCTTGGATAGTAGCATCGGCCAGCACGTCAAATGTGCCACAGCCTTGATGCACGGCTTGCGTTCTGATACAAATCGACTGATGCAGGCGCAAGAGGAAGATTTTATGGCTGCGGCTTATCTGAGCCGATTTTATGATGCTCAACTGCTCAATGCCATTTTACAGGCGAACCGTTCTAAACGGGTGATGGATGTGATCGAGCGATCGCTCAAAAATCGCATCGTCCAGAACAACTTTTCCATTGCTGGTGTGGGTTACTTGCGCTACGACGACCGCGACGCTATCCCCCAAGCCGCAGATTTTCTCGTGACAGAAGAAAACGTCCATACTGCCGTAGTTTACGGCATTGTCCATGATGAAGATGACGAATTAGAAGTAGTCATTGGTTCCTTAAGGACTACTAAATTGACCCTAGACCCTGATGAATTTATCAAAGAAGCCTTCGGTCAAGATAGTACAGGTCGATTTTTTGGTGGTGGAAGAACAGGCGCAGGCGGCTTTGAAATTCCGATGGGTTTCTTGTCTGGGAGTAATGAAAACTCTGCCTATGCCAGGATGAAATGGGAAGTATTTGATGCTCAAATCAAGCAGAAATTGCTGAGGTTAGTTAATCCCAAAGACAACCCAATTCAGTCAGAGTAAGTCTGAGGCTAAATTACTAAGCAGAAATAGCCAATGTCTCTTGAAACAAATGAAAAAATTGGAGTTATTTAAATTTAACTAATTGAGTCTCTAGCCAAGAAATCTCTTTCTTGGCTGTCTATATATATAGCGCAACTCGATACAATGAGATATAAGTTTTGTCGGCTGAGGAAGTTATTTGGAGAAAATCCTGTAAGTTTGTATAGAAATGCTCAAAAGATAAACTGGAAATGCCAATAACATATTTACCTTTTGAATTTCTTATTAACAGACGACCTCTCTCAGTACAAGCCAACCCGAAAAGACTTCAACAATGGAAAAATTTTGTGCGGTCTGAGGCTCAAAACGTTTGGCAAGGTAGCAGCCCAATTCAAGATGCTAATATACAATTAACTCTAGTTTATCTTTGTGATGATTACCCACCTGACATAGATAATATTATTAAGCCGATTCAGGATGCACTTGTAGGCTTAGTTTTTGAAGATGATATTTTAATATCAGATGTAGATGGTCATCGTCGCTTTTTGTCTGAGCCAATTGACTTTATAAATTTACCTTCTTTGTTACAGCAAGGTGTTCTAAATGCTCAAGAGTGTGTTTATGTAAAAGTGAGTGAAGCTCAACCATTGGAGAAATACTTATGACTAACAGTAATAAAACTTTACGTGATGAAAAGATTAAATCTCTAGCGGATAAGTATATTAGTGAAGGTTTTCAGGTTTTAATTGAACCTAAAATAGAGCAACTGCCTTTTGATTTAGATAATTACGAACCAGATATTATTGCTACTAAAGATAACTCAGGTTTAGTCATTGAAGTTAGGACTAGCCCCAATAGAATTTCTGTGGATCGTTTCCAGGTTATAGCAGAGAAAGTAAGTCAGCATCCAGGCTGGCGGTTTTTATTAGTAACCCTTGAAGACGTAGAAAGCGAATCATTACCTGGAATATCGGAACAACTTCCTTCATGGCAAGAGTTAATTGACAGATTTGAGCAAGCTCATAGACTTATGGAAAATCATGTTGAGCCAGCTTTTCTGTTTATGTGGAGTATTTTTGAGGGCGCTTTAAGAAGGCGAGCAGTTGATTTATCAATTCCTGTTGAACGTTTTCCAACCAGTGGATTAATAAAGCAAATGTATTCTTTAGGAGAGTTATCAATCCCTCAATTTGATGTTGTTCAAACTTGTAATGAAGTACGAAATCGTCTCGCTCATGGATACGTAGAAAATATGAGCTATCAAGTTTTGTTAGATTTTGAAAATTTGGTTCATGAACTATTGACTGAATGGATAACTGAAGTTGAAATAGATGAAAAATTTATAATTTTGATGAACCGAGTAAAGAAATATGTGCAGGAGCAACAAGAAATTTGGGCTTCAAAAATAGCAAGTGTTGACAAAGAAACACAAAATAGAATAATGTCACGGCTTAGACAACGTTCTCAAGAAGGGGGTCGAGAAACACATTTTCATGAGTTTAAGCACCTAGTTGATGAGTCTCTGGCTTCTGATGAGGAGCCAAATAAAGCACAATTGAAAAGAAAGAAAATAATTTTCCAACAAAAAGCACAAATAGCACTTGATGCTTTACAGGCTCAAGAGAAAGAAAGTATTCTTTCTACTATCCATCTCCTTGAGAAATTTCCTGAGCATTCGCAAGTTAAAACCCAGAAGTTGAAATCAACTCCGTATTTTATTGCAAATGCTGGTATATATAGAATTGTATTTACATTGAACACAGAAGAAATAACTATTGTTGATATAGTTAACCACAATCGCCTTGAAGTATTATTTGGCTCACTAGAAGAGGCTAAAGCATGAAAGGTCTAGATAATTTTAACCTAGACCTAAAAGAGTGTCTGCGTGAACTTGAAGAATTTGAACATCTACTTAATACAAATCAGTGCTTGAGAGAAAATCAAGATATCCTTCCTTTCTTTAAACAGAGACTGCATTTATCAGCATTCATTGGTTCTTATGTTCCGCAAATTGCCAGATTTAATCAAATTAAACATGAGTTTACTTTTTCTGGTGATTTTCGGGCTGATTTAGTGGTTGGAGATGCTATCAATAACACTTACTGTTTTATTGAGTTTGAAGATGCTACGGAAGATAGTATCTTTATAAGTAAAGGAAGAAGTACATCAGAATGGTCTCCTAGATTTGAGCATGGGTTTAGCCAAATAATTGATTGGTTTTGGAAGATTGATGATAATAAAAATACTTCCTTATATCGTTCTATTTTTGGAAATGAAAATATAGAATTTTCTGGTATTCTTGTGATAGGTAGGGATGCCTTTATATCCAATATTGATAAAGCTAGATTAGCTTGGCGTTTAAATAAAGTTTTAGTAGACTCACGCAAAGTTATTTGTATTACATTTGATCAATTGGCAAGAGATATTAGGGATAGGCTTTCGCTGTACCCATTGATGTATGGAACACCATCACAAGGTAAACAAGATATTTCCACAGATGAAAGCGATGGCTCATCGTTGTAAGTTATGGCAAGATAGTTATGGCGATCGCTTACACTGCAAACTATGGAACTATATCTATTTCGTCACGGCATCGCTGAAGACAAACAAACTGGTATAAAAGATGAAGAGCGATCGCTCACCAAGGAAGGCAGGCAAAAAACTGAGAAAGTCGCTCATCGTCTGGTGAAACTGGACTTGGAATTTGATTTAATTGTTACCAGTCCCTTAATTCGCGCTCGACAAACAGCAGAAATCCTGTTAGCCACTGGACTCAGTTCTCATTTAGAAGAGTCTAATCATCTTGCGCCCAATGGTCATATTTACAATTGGCTAGATTATTGGTTAAAACCGAAAAATTTTCCCGAAAATACCCAAATTGCCCTAGTGGGACATGAGCCTTGTTTAAGTCACTGGGCAGAAATTCTCCTCTGGGGGGAAGCCAAAGACAGCCTAGTCCTGAAAAAAGCAGGTATGATCGGAGTAAAACTGCCTGAAATTGGTTCACCTGTAGGTCGTAGTCAGTTGTTCTGGTTGACACCGCCCAGGTACTTGCTATAACAGTTTTGCAACATTTTCCTCAAGAATTGTTGTGAGTTAGTCTACTGTTATGGCAGCAGCGATTTCTGGTAAGTTAGCTTGATCAGATATTTCACTAAGCAAATGGTGTTGCCATGACGGTGTGCGAATATAAGCCTGGTTTAGAAGGCATTCCCGCAGCCCAATCGAGTATCAGTTATGTAGATGGGCAAAAGGGAATACTAGAGTATCGTGGCATTCGGATTGAGGAATTAGCTCAGAAAAGTACATTTCTGGAAACTGCCTATCTCTTAATCTGGGGCGAATTGCCAACAAAAGAAGAATTACAAGCGTTTGAGGAAGAAGTTCGCCTCCATCGGCGGATTAAATACCGGATTCGGGATATGATGAAATGCTTCCCCGAAAGCGGTCATCCAATGGACGCTCTCCAAGCCTCGGCTGCGGCTTTAGGCTTGTTTTATTCCCGTCGAGACTTAACCAATCCTGTCTACATTCGGGATGCCGTAGTGCGCCTCATAGCCACTATTCCGACGATGGTAGCAGCATTCCAGTTAATGCGGAAAGGTAACGACCCCGTAAAGCCCCGCGATGACTTAGATTATTCCGCCAATTTTCTCTACATGCTCAACGAGAAAGAACCGGATGCTTTGGCGGCAAAAATCTTCGATGTCTGCTTGATTCTCCACGTTGAGCATACAATGAATGCCTCTACCTTCAGTGCTAGGGTAACAGCTTCCACCTTGACCGACCCCTACGCAGTCGTTGCAAGCGCTGTGGGAACCTTGGGAGGGCCGTTACATGGTGGAGCCAATGAAGAAGTAATTCAGATGTTAGAGGAAATTGGTTCCGTGGAGAATGTCCGCCCTTATGTTGAGGACAGGCTGCAACGCAAAGAAAAGCTCATGGGCTTTGGACATCGTGTCTACAAAGTCAAAGACCCAAGGGCAATAATTCTGCAAGAGCTTGCCGAACAGCTATTTGCCAAGTTTGGCGCGGATAAATACTACGACATCGCCCAAGAAATGGAACGGGTGGTGGAAGAAAAATTAGGTCACAAAGGGATTTATCCTAATGTTGACTTTTACTCTGGTTTGGTGTACAGGAAGATGGGGATACCTACGGACTTGTTTACACCAATATTTGCGATCGCCCGTGTTGCCGGTTGGTTAGCCCACTGGAAAGAACAACTCGAAGAAAACCGTATCTTCCGTCCTACCCAGGTTTATAACGGTAGACACAGCGTTGACTATACTCCTATTGAGCAGCGTTTTAGTCTTTGACATCTGCTCAGGGTATGCCGAGAGCAAGTCCAATGCTGAGAGTGGAATCCTGATGGTTATTTTTAGTTCGTTTTTCCTCATCCGGCAATAAGCTGTACAATAAGTAGATGCTACTAGGATTCAAAACCCAACTCAAAGTTAACCATCAGCAGCGCACTCAGTTGGTCAAGCACTGTGGCGTAGCGCGTCATGCTTGGAACTGGGGGTTGGCTTTAACCAAGCAAATACTAGACCACAATCAAATTCACACAAAGGAGAAAATTAAATTCCCTTCGGCGATAGATTTGCACAAGTGGTTGGTAGCGTTGGTCAAGCCAGAACATCCTTGGTACTTTGAAGTGTCGAAATGTGCGCCACAGTATGCGTTGCGTCACTTAAGAACAGCTTGGGACAGATGTTTTCAAAAGTTGTCGGGAGTTCCCAAGTTCAAGAAAAAGGGTCAAAGTGACTCATTTGAGTTGGACGGTGCTATCAAAATCTGTGGTAATCGTAAGATTCAGCTTCCGCGATTAGGCGTACTCAAAACCTATGAAAACTTACCTACAGTCCAGCCCAAATCTGTGACTATTAGCCGCAGTGCTGACCGTTGGTATATCTCATACAAGATATCAGTAGAACCCATCAACCAGACCCCATCGGTTGATGTTGTAGGCGTTGACCTTGGGGTTAAGGCTCTTGCTACACTTTCAACAGGGGAAGTGTTTGAGGGGGCAAAATCCTACCGCACACTAGAGGCGAAACTATCTCGACTCCAGTGGCTAAACCGACATAAACAAATTGGTTCAGCCAACTGGAGTCAAGCACAAATCAAAATTGCCAGGCTACACCAACGCATAGCCAACATCCGCCAAGACACATTGCACAAACTCACCACTTATCTAGCCAAAAACCACGGCGTGATAGTGATTGAGGATTTGAATGTATCGGGGATGATGGCGAACAGAAAATTGTCTAAAGCAATAGCTGATATGGGCTTTTATGAGTTTCGTCGTCAGCTAGAGTATAAAACCAAGCTCTACTATCGTAGCTTGGTGGTTGTAGATAGGTTTTATCCCAGCAGTAAGACTTGCTCCCACTGTGGAACCAGCAAACAATCCCTGTCACTACAAGAACGTGTTTTTAACTGCGAACAGTGCGGTTTTGACTGTGACAGGGATTTGAATGCCGCAATTAATTTGAGCCACTGTGTTGCTAGGGGAACTCAATTTGTCGCCAGTGGCGTGAAGATGGCGGTCAGTTCGACCGTGACAGCTTGTGGAGTGGACAACGCCGACGTTACCACGTTGAAGCAAGAAGTATTTGTTAGCAAATGTTAGTAAATATGGAACGGAATCAGTAAATCAATAGCAAGCAAATAACCGTCGCCAAAAAGGAAGCGGCGTTTTTGTGATGCTTGTGTGAGAGGCTGGGGAACTAGGAAGAAGCAAGGAGCAGAGGCAAACTAACGCCTCATGCTCCTTGCTTAGAACCCGAAATTCTGAATTTTGAATTTTGAATTTTGAATTTGTAAACCCCCATAGTCCATCTCAATCCAACCTATAAGTAGAAGTTCTCATAGAGATGCAAAAGCCTCAAACCATCCAAGGATATACTAGGCATGGGAAATGGCAGCAAATCTTCAATCAGGTGTCATCTCAGCAGAGATATTTATGGGTGTAGTTGCAGCTATTAGTTTAACTAATGATTGTAGCTGCACCATGACTTGATGACTTAAAGAGCGAAAACATGAACTCAGGAATTGACCTCCAAGGAACGTTTATTAAATCCCTAATGGATTTAGGAATCCCACAAGGAACAGCTAAAGCGATTTGGATGCCTCTGCCCATGATCCTCATGCTCATTGGGGCTACGGTGGGCGTGCTGGTTTGCGTATGGCTAGAACGGAAGATTTCGGCAGCCGCACAACAACGGATAGGCCCTGAATATATCGGGCCATTGGGCTTGTTGGCTCCGGTAGCGGATGGTCTGAAGCTGGTATTTAAGGAAGATATCGTCCCGGCTCAGGCTGACCCTTGGCTATTCACCCTCGGCCCCATTCTTGTAGTCCTGCCGGTATTTCTGTCTTATCTAATTGTTCCTTTTGGACAGAATATCCTCATTACTAATGTTGGCACAGGCATATTTTTGTGGATTGCTTTATCTAGCATCCAACCCATTGGCTTGTTGATGGCTGGCTACTCATCTAATAACAAGTATTCCTTGTTAGGTGGTTTGCGGGCAGCAGCGCAGTCAATTAGTTATGAAATTCCCTTGGCGCTGAGTGTGTTGGCGATCGCTATGATGTCCAATAGCCTCAGTACCGTGGATATTGTCAACCAACAATCAGGCTACGGTATCCTGGGCTGGAACATTTGGCGACAACCCCTCGGTTTTATCATCTTCTGGATAGCCGCCCTAGCAGAATGTGAACGTTTGCCTTTCGACTTACCTGAAGCAGAAGAAGAACTAGTCGCAGGCTATCAAACCGAATACTCAGGAATGAAATTCGCCCTATTCTACCTCAGTTCCTACGTG
Organism: Leptolyngbyaceae cyanobacterium; assembly: GCA_036704005.1. GTDB lineage: Bacteria > Cyanobacteriota > Cyanobacteriia > Cyanobacteriales > Nostocaceae > Trichormus. The sequence goes on from DATNQO010000124.1 coordinate 39,112, forward strand.
AACCTCGTACTTTCGGCTCTGTTGGTAGCAGTATTATACCTGGGTGGTTGGGATTTTCCCATTCCCATCAATCTATTAGCTAGTTGGGTAGGTGTGAGCGAAGCAAACCCGGCGTTACAGGTAGTTAACGCTGCTTTGGGTATCACCATGACCTTACTCAAAGCTTACTTTTTAATATTTACTGCCATCCTCTTACGTTGGACAGTACCACGGGTACGGATTGACCAATTGTTAGATTTAGGATGGAAGTTTTTGTTACCAGTTGGTTTAGTGAACCTACTATTAACCGCAGCCCTGAAACTCGCCTTTCCCGTCGCCTTCGGCGGGTAATAGCTAATCGGTAATCGGTAATGGCAAAGCCAATCATTACCAATTACCCATTACCAATTACCCATTACCAAAAAAGAGTAGAGAGACACAAAATGTTAAAGTTCCTGAAGCAAGTTGGCGATTATGCCAAAGAAGCAGTACAAGCTGGTCGTTATATTGGTCAGGGGCTAGCTGTAACTTTTGACCATATGCGCCGCCGTCCTGTCACCGTACAGTACCCTTACGAGAAACTAATTCCTGGGGAACGGTTCCGTGGTCGCATCCACTATGAATTTGACAAGTGTATTGCTTGTGAAGTTTGTGTGCGGGTATGCCCTATCAACTTACCTGTAGTGGACTGGGAATTTGACAAAGCTACCAAGAAGAAAAAGCTCAATCACTATAGTATCGATTTCGGTGTTTGTATCTTCTGTGGTAACTGCGTCGAGTATTGCCCGACTAACTGTTTATCAATGACAGAAGAATATGAACTGTCAACCTACGATCGCCATGAACTCAACTATGATAGTGTGGCTTTAGGTCGTCTGCCCTACAAAGTTACAAACGATCCAATGGTGACACCGCTACGGGAACTAGTTTACCTCCCCAAAGGTGTACTAGAACCCCACGATCTACCCGCCAATGCACCCCGCGCTGGCGCACGTCCAGAAGACTTGGTAGAAAACGGCTAATAGGTAATAGCTAATTGGTAATGGCGATTACCTATTACCGATTACCCATTACCAATTACCCAATTACCCATTTATTCGCATATCAAAAAGGATCAAAAACAGTGAATCTAGCGGAAGGAGTACAGGTTGTTTCCTTTGGCATACTAGCTACGATGTTGATTGGGGCTGCCCTTGGTGTGGTATTGGCAACCAGCATCGTCTATTCTGCCTTTTTGCTGGGGGGTGTATTCATCAGCATTGCGGGAATATACCTGTTGCTAAATGGTGATTTTGTTGCAGCCGCCCAAGTGCTGATTTATGTCGGTGCGGTAAACGTACTGATTCTGTTTGCCATCATGTTGGTGAACAAGCGCCAAGATTTTACACCCTATCCTAGTACGGGTGTGCGGAAAATATTGACAGCGATCGTCAGTGTGGGATTATTCGCGCTGTTGAGTACGATGGTATTAGCTACACCTTGGTCTTACTCAACTACTCCTAAAGCTGGAGATGGTTCGATAATTTTGATTGGTGAGCATTTCTTTAGCGATTTCTTGTTACCTTTTGAACTAGCTTCTGTTTTATTGTTGATGGCAATGGTGGGAGCGATTATTTTGGCACGTCGTGAGTACCTGCCAGAAGTTACACCGGGAGACTTATCGCAAACCGTGTTGACATTGCCAGAACGTCCTAGAGAATTGGTAGGCACTGGTAGCGATACTCAAGAACAATTAAGATAGCAAGCGAGATTTTTCAGAAGAAATACGAGGATTCATGCAACTCCAATACTTTTTATTACTGGCAGCAGCTTTATTTTGCATCGGCATTTATGGTTTAATTACCAGTCGGAACGCTGTACGTGTGTTGATGTCAATCGAATTGCTGCTGAATGCTGTTAATCTGAATTTAATGGCATTTTCCAACTTTCTTGACTCAACATTAATTAAAGGTCAGGTTTTCACAGTATTTGTGATCACTGTGGCAGCTGCTGAAGCGGCGGTTGGGTTAGCGATCGTGCTTGCCATTTATCGCAACCGTGATACCGTCGATATGGAGCAGTTTAATCTCCTGAAGTGGTAATTGCGTGTGCAACTCAAGCAGGTAATCATTGCTTATAAGGCGCGAGACTCTCAAAGCAAACGATGGGCTGAACTCTGCGCCAAGCAGCTAGAACATCGCAATTGTCAGGTATTGATGGGGCCTAGTGGGCCAAAAGATAACCCATATCCGGTATTCTTGGCTTCAGCTAATCAACCAATCGACCTGGCAATTGTCTTAGGTGGCGATGGTACAGTCTTAACCAGCGCCAGACATTTAGCCCCAGCCGGTATCCCCATTCTCGGAGTGAATGTTGGGGGTCATCTGGGCTTTTTGACCGAATCAGTTGAGGAATTTCAAGATACGGAGAAAGTTTGGGACAGGTTATTTGAAGACCGCTATGCAATTCAACGGCGGATGATGTTGCAAGCGGCGGTGTATGAAGGACATCGCACGAACTTGGAACCTGTTACCGACATATATCTGGGGTTGAATGAATTTTGCGTCAAACCCGCTTCAGCCGATCGCATGATTACCTCTATCCTAGAAATGGAAATTGACGGTGAGATAGTAGATCAATATGTAGGCGATGGTTTGATTGTTTCTACACCCACAGGTTCCACTGGTTACACAGTTTCCGCTAACGGCCCCATCATGCACGATGGTATGGAAGCCCTTACCATCACCCCCATCTGTCCCATGAGTCTTTCTAGCCGTCCGATAGTTCTTCCCGCAGGTTCTGTTGTGAGTATCTGGCCTTTGGGAGACTATGATTTAAGCACTAAATTGTGGATGGATGGGGTTTTAGCTACTTCGATTTGGCCTGCACATCGCGTTGATATCCGCATGGCTGATTGTCGGGCTAAGTTTATTGTCCTGCGAGAAAACAATTCCTACTATCAAACCCTACGCGAAAAATTGCTTTGGGCTGGTACTAGGGTTCGCTACAATAACACTCAACAAAATTAATTTGTAATTCGTAATTCGTGATGAAGAATTAGCTAGCGAGTTACGAATTTTATTTAGGAACTTCCAGATAAAAAAATATCTAAAATGTAGGGTGCGCTACTTGAGAGAAACCCTAACCATACATAGAAAATCTTCATAAGTAGCGCACCCTACTAGCAGTCAATTTGGATAATTTATGTTTTGCTGTTCCCTTATTTGGGTTTGAGTTTTGATTGTTTTACGAATTAAAGTGTTTACTCTGGAACAACAAAACTAATATAGGATTTCTACTTGATTTTTGAAACATACGTAGGGTGGGCAGTGCATCGGCGTATCATCGTTTTGGTGGGCAGTGCATCGACCTACAGGTACGGAAATTTGTTAAAAATTCAAATAGGACTACTATATTCACAGTAATACTAAAATTAGACCAATTATCAGCACTTCACTACCGTCAAGGTAATTACGAATTACGTTAGTTATCTAAACTTGATATTTGGTAATTTCTGTATCGTAGCGCCAGATTTTTCTTATCAGTTATGTGCATAATAAAACCACATTACTACTTTAACTCTTCTGGAGTATTTTGTTGTCAAAAAATGCCTGAGTCGCACTTTGACACATTAATAAATCTAGTTCTCTGTTGGTATAGCAGTTAGCAGATATAGCAGGGGACAGGGGACAAGGGACAGGGGACAGGGGCTTAAGCGCCTGTTTCCTATCGCCTGTTATATAGCCAGTAAATCCTCAAAGTCAGGATATCTTTACACCTTTAAGTTGGAAGACAGATGGAAATTTCATATCGCCACATCAATTACCCACTTCGTCCTCCTACTGTCAAAGATTTTCCCACCCTAGAAACCGATAAATATATTCTCAAACTTGCGGAAACTGAAGAAGAATTAGCATCGATTTTTCACCTACGGTTTGAGGTTTTTAATCTAGAACTAAGTTTGGGACTTTCTACTTCTAGGCTGACGCAAATGGATCAAGATGAGTTTGATACAGTTTGCCATCATTTGATGCTAATTTCTAAACTTACAGGTAAAACTGTAGGTACTTATAGAATGCAAACTTATAAAATGGCTTCTCAAGGCTTAGGTTTCGATTCTGCCGATATATTTGACTTGCAGACAATTCCTGATTCTATATTACAGAAATCTGTAGAGATTGGACGTGCTTGTATAGCAAAAGAATATCGCAGTCTTCAAGCTCTTTTAATGTTATGGGAAGGCTTGACTAACTATCTGATTATAAACTGTAGTAAATACTTTTTTGGCTGTGCTTCACTATTAACCCAATCACCTGGGGAAGCGGCTTGTGCTTATCATTATTTTAAAAGAAATAATTTGACACACAAAAAAATATTAGTATATCCACAATCTAACTATTCTCTAGATATACCCGAAAAATCTCCAGATTCATGTAATGTAGAAATTCCCAATATTTTACAAGCATACTTTAGTATTGGTGCTAAAATTTGTAGTTTACCTGCAATTGATAGGCAGTTTAAAACTATTGATTTTTTAACTATAGCTAATGTTAAAGAATTTACTAGATGGCATTATCCTACTTGTTTTACTAAGTAGTAATTATAGTGTTTTGTACTTGGATGCAGTACAGGTTGGTAGAGGGGAGAATTTAGAGGCTAGAGTGATGTAAATTCTGCTGGTGAAAAGTTCTGTATTTATAGCAATCAGATTTAATTTATAAAACAATTTTATTATCTGTAGGGTAGGCAATTTCTACCTGATCACGGTTTTGGTGGGTATTGTCTACCATACGTATATTTTCAAAATCAAGATGAATACTATACATCTTTTGTAATAGTTTAGTATTGCTAAATCCCTACTTAGGAGTATTTTACTTTTAAAACTTCATTATAGTATCTAATAGAACTGTAGCATTTGATGAAGTTCATAATAATGATGATGGCTTCATTATTATGACTTTAGGAAAGTATAATGTTGAGACAATAAGATTAGCTGATATCTTGCACCTTCTCAATAAGTAGGTGGTGGGCATTGCCCACCCTACGAAATAACAAGTTTTCCAGCCTGTTATTTTGTCAATAAGACAGTGGTGCAAGATGTAAGTTAGGGATAAAATATTGTAATTTACATATTATCTACGCAATTTAAACATCCAAATGAATTTATTTAGAGAAAAATAGTTATGCGGCATTTCTCTGTTGTGCCGAGTTGGTTACGGTTCTTAATGATTTTGCTTTTAGTAATGTGTATCTTGTTTCGATTTGTTTATATCGACAGGAAAGTGTATTCTGCGGATGAAACTTATACTTCATTAAGAATTTCTGGCTATAGGGTAGCTGAAGTCAAGCAGGAATTATTTAAAGGACGGAGAATTTCTAGGGAAAACTTTCTAGAATTTCAAAGCACTAATGTGGATAAAGGCTTTAGTGACACAGTAATGTCTTTAGCGCTGGAAAGTCCAGAAAAGTCACCATTGTATTTTATTATAGCTAGGTTTTGGGTGGAAATATTTGGTAATTCTGTAGTCGCAATTAGATATTTATCTGCACTGATTAGTTTGTTGGTTTTTCCCTGCCTTTATTGGTTTTGTCAAGAGTTATTTAATGCAATATTGCTACCGATTTTAGCGATCGCACTCATGGCAAACTCACCGATACATCTAGTATACGCCCAAGAAGCCAGAGAATATATCCTCTGGTTAGTCACCATCATACTAGCTAGTACCGCATTACTTAGGGCGATACGGTTGCAATCAACGCACAAATCAGACACCTTTACAAGTTGGGGTATTTATGTCATCACTTTGGCATTGAGTTTATATACTTGTTTGTGGACGATTTTTGTGGCGATCGCTCATGGTATATATGTAGTATTAATTGCCAAATTAAGATTGACTGAAACTGTCAGGTCTTATCTGATAGCCACCATTTTCAGCTTTATTGTGTTTCTCCCTTGGCTATTGATTGTTTTCGCCAGATTTTTCCAATTCTTACTCTCATCAGATGGCATCAATAGTCAAGACATAAATACAATACCTCTATTTCCTTTCTTGTTAGTACAAGTGAGTAGGAGTTTCTTTGATTTAGACTTATCTTTAGACGCTCAACTCAATTATTGGATTTCATCTTTATTTATATTTTTAGTTATATACGCAATTTATTTCTTCTGTCGCACAACTAACTATCAAGTTTGGTTGTTTCTTATTCTGTTAATTGTAGTACCGGCTTTACCCTCAATCCTCCAAGCTGCCAATTCGGCTGGTATTCGTCCAGGTTCTGAACCTTATTTATTACCGTCATATTTAGGGATTCAAACCATTGTTGCTTACTTATTATCTACCCAAATGTATAACAGTAATGTCTCCCACCGGAGAATCTGGCAGATAATTATTGGATTGTTAATTGTTTGTAGTTTAGTTTCTTCTAGGGTGTACTATCAAGCAGACACTTGGTGGAATAAGGGTATCAGTTATGGAAATCCTGAGATTGCGAGATTTATTAATCAAAAATCTCGTCCATTATTAATTAGTAATTTTTCCGAAATTAATTACGGTAATGCCTTTTCTTTAAGCTATCTTGTAGAACCCAAGGTCAGGTTTCAGTTATTAAAAGACCAAACTGTGCCTACAATTCCTAATGATTTTACAGATATTTTCCTCCTCAACCCCACAAATGCTTGGCGACAACAAATTGCGAGAAAGTATCAGTTAAAGCCAAACCTTGTGTATGGGGATGATAATTATTTAGTTTGGAAATTAGTCAAACCTCGTTCGGGAAGGTGAAGGATAGAGAAAGGTAGAAGAAATATATATTAGCTACTCCCAGTCCCTCTTTTCAAAACAAGCGATCGCTTACAGCCACAAATCGTATAAGCTGAATTACACAGCTATACTCCAGTTGGGTAAATAACACTGGGTTTGTTGGTTTTGTCGTTTGCTTCTACAAAAGTGGGAGTTTCCAGTTATGACAGCAGAATCTCTCAATATCACCGGGTTTCATGCTCACGTTTACTTTGATAGTGACAGTTTTGCCACGGCTATGGGTATCCGTGAAGAATTGGGAAATAAGTTTAATGTACAACTTGGGCGAGTGCATGAAAAACCTATCGGCCCTCATCCCAAATCAATGTACCAAGTTGCATTTTCATCAGCAGAATTTGCTCAAATTGTTCCCTGGTTAATGCTGAACCATGAAGGCTTAGATATTCTCATCCATCCCTTAACAGGTGATGATGTCAGCGATCACACACGCTTTGCTTTATGGTTAGGAGAAAAGTTAGAACTAAATATTGATTTTCTCCGCCAAGTTACATCAGCTAATAATTAAGTTGTTGACTGTTGACTGTTGACTGTTAATTAAATTTGGTGATAACTACCGACTTCGTTAGCAATAATGCCAACTAAATTTAAGCTGTTTAAAATATCTACAGCTTGAGTTAGTTCGGTTTGTGTTACCCAACCAATACGCCCTACCATAATAATTCCATTGCAGTAAGAGGCGATAATTCTACTATCAACTGTGCCTAAAATTGGGGGAGCATCTATTAATACTAAGTCGTAGGTTTGCTCAAATAACTCGATTAAATCTCTCAATCGCTGAGAACTGAGCAATTCTACTGCGTCTTCTGGTGTCGGCCCCGCAGTTAAGATATCAATGGAAGGGTGAATTGGTTGGATATAATCGTGAATTTCGGTGTTTGTTTCATCGAGTAGTAGGAGAGATAATCCCCAGTCATTGGATAGTTGCAAAACTTTGTGGAGTTTAGGCGATCGCAAGTTAGCATCAATTAGTAGCACCCGTTTGTGCATATGCGCTGCACTAGCCGCTAACCCCAGCGCTAAAGTTGTCCGTCCTTCCCCTGGTATTGCAGAAGTCATCATCAGCGACTTAAAAGGAAAAGCAGACTTCAATATTTGCGTGTTTTGATAAACAATATCTAACGTTTCATGGCAAGGTAGCCAAACATTACCAGCTTCTACAACTGGAGTTAAGTTGCGTCCCCCAACCCAAGATAAGCTGGGAAGGCGTTTTTCCATCATCCGGGGTGCTAATTTCGGCACTGCGCCTAGTAGTTTCAGGTTACTTACTCTCTGCAAATCCTGTGCAGAATGAATAATTCGATGACGCATTCCCCACAGTAGCGCCAAAACAACACCCGAAACTGGCCCAGCAATTATACCTGCAACTATCAACCAGAACATATCATTACCAACATAAGTTCCTAGAGTTGGTTCTTCTAACAATTGCCAATCAAAACCCCCATGAGCAATTTTCATTCCCATAGACTGTTGTGCTTGCAGCATTTGCTCAAGTGTTTTACGCTGGGTTTCCACCTCTGGTAATAAACGCTGATATTCTGCTATCAAACTGGGAAATTTACTCAGTTGGGAGCGAATTTGTTGTTCTGATTCTGCTAGCCTCTTTTCATTAGCAGTTACCTCAGTCACAGTTGTTTGTACCTGCAAAAATTCTTCCACTAAACTTGGATCAACGCCAACTAATTGCCCTTGTATTTGGATTGTTTTTGTTTTAATTTCTGTCGTTAAACGTTTTAATTCTTGCTGTACTAACTTTAATTGACTCTGGCGCTGCTGCTTGAGATTTTGAATTACAGGAGAATCATCTGTGTAGCGTAATTGTTCCTTTGCTAAAGTCTGCTCAGTTTTTTGTAACTCACTCGTCAACGTTTTGTAGCGACTTGATTGAGCCAGACGCATCGATATAATTGCTTCCTCACTAGCCGCCGCTATCTTTTTCTCTAAATTTTGATAATGAGTGCGGATATCTTGCAATTGTGCGCGAGTTTTTTGTAGCTGCTTTTGAGTGTCAGCTAGAGATTTTATCAAAAATTGACTTTGTAATTCTGGATCTAGTAGATTGTGTTTTTTGCGAAATTGTTCTAATTTCTTTTCTGCTTGCCTTACCTGTTGTTTTATTACTGGCAACCGCGTATTAATAAATGCGAGTCCTTGATTTAATTGTTCTTGCCTTCGCTCTATATTGTAATCTTGATAGACTTTTTGTAACGCTAAAAGTACCTTTTTAGTTTTAACTGGGTCGTTATCCTTAAAGGAGATTTCCCATACTGGACTAGGAACTGAATTAGTTCCTTGTTTAATCTCTAACTGTTTTACTTGTAGGGGTGAGTCTTCGCTATTTTCAGTTTTGCCTTTGATATCTTCTACGGTGATATTTGGATAATCGAAATTTAATATTTTTACTGCCTTATCGATTAATTTGGAACTTTGCATTAAATTCTTTTGTACAGAATATTCCTCAATAACTAATTGGGCATCTGTACTATTTCTTCTACTTACTCCTTCAGATAGATTAGGTATTATTAATATCTGCATATGGCTTTTGTAAGTAGGTTTATGGGTCATAGCTATTAAGCTAGTAGCTGACATCACTACACAAGAAACACCCAAAACTATAAAACGTCGGCGCAGCAAAATTTTAGTAATATGCCGAAATTTTGCTGTCTTGGGTAAAGAATTAGTAACAAATTGTCCTTGCTGTAAACTTATGTTAGCCACTATACAACTCCTCTAATGTTGGTAAAATTTTGGAAAAGTCTCTCTAAAAAAATCAAACTGTGGATATATATTTGAGCGATTTCATTGAAAATCACACTTATATAAGTAATTTAACTAATTAGTGTAATGCTGATAGACAATAAGCATATAGAGCTTAAGAGCAGAAGATTATTACTGTCAACTGCTGAAGTGAGTTTTTCATCATATCCTTATTGATATATCAAAGTTTATTTTTTCATAACTTGGGGAAATTAACAATAGTAAAAAATAATGCAATTAAGCTATTTGTTTAAAATAAATACTAGGTTCTTGAAAATAGATTCCCCAAATAAGCTTAATCAAAATTAAGTTATTTGCATTACCTATATATATTGGTATGTGAAGCCAAATATCCTCTAATACAGGTTTTTTATATATGTTGCAAGTGCAGCGATCGCCAAAATAATTACAACTGCTTATTTAGCTGCTTGTGGAAATAAACATGAGGCTAAATCCAAGCTTGGAGAAACCAAATATACATCAATAAATAATTAAAATATTTGGCAAGTATAGCTTATGCCAATGCTGTCAGTACTTTCTTGTATAAAAGCAATAAAATTTAGCTAATTCCCGATTTCCTAAGAATAATAAAATTAAAGCTTGTTTAAAAATATCCAATTATTTTTCTACGCAAGCAAAATAATGTAGTAGAATGAAATGATTTTCCTATCATATAGGAATCAGCTTTGATTTCTGAAAAAATCTCAGTACCTGTAGGGTGGGGAGTGCATCGCCTTATCATGGTTTTGTAAGGCATAGCTCTACCTACCTATCTTTCAAAAATCAAGTATGAATCCTATATATAAAAAGACGCGATTAATCGCGTCTATAAAATACTTAATTGTTAGGTTAGTTAACTTTAGTTGTTTTCAACTTTTACACCCTTCCAAAAGGCAATGTAACCTTCGATATTCTTAGCCTTTTCTTTGGCGGTGGGGTAATACCAAGCAGCATCCTTGTTAACTTGTCCATCAACTGCGATGCTGTAGTAACTAGCCACACCCTTCCAAGGACAAGTGGTATGAGTTTCACTTGACTGAAAGTATTGCTTATTAATGGCATCAGGGGGAAAATAATGGTTGCCTTCCACGACTACGGTGTTATCGCTTTCGGCTAATACGGCTCCATTCCAGGTGGCTTTAGGCATAAGTGCGTTTGTGATCAAGGTTTACACTTAACATTTTGACATCTTTATACCTTCAAGTATTGCAAAAGGGTATCCTAAAAGTATCAGTAATTTATATAGCGTTTCCCAATCTACTGAGGTACTAAGTAAAAATCCTCTGCGCTTTCCTCTGCGCCCCTCTGCGTTTAAACAGAATAATTCTGTACCTCACTTGCTTAGGAATTGCTATATATTGATTGTTGCTAAGTAAGCGGTCGAAAATAAATCAAATTATCTTAAGTAATGTAAAGTTATCACAATTGATTTCGTAGGACTTCAGTCCTCAAAAAAGGACTAAAGTCCTGACTACGAACCTTGCATATTTGCAAGATGATTTTTACAGCACAGCGCTGCTACTGCTTACAGTTGGCGCTAGAGTCAGGAGTAGCATCGGGGTAGAAAGTACGGATACCGCCTTGTCTCCTGACAAATACAGCTTTAAAGGTTCTACCTTCATCTGTGATGCTGAGAAGACACACTTGGTTAGTTGTGCTAGTGTTGGGGTTGTTTTTGTAACCTAAAGAGGCTATTGACAAAATTTCTTCAGCATTGAGGGTGTAAGGATAACCTTTAATAGAAGATTGAGCAGTTCCTGTACCTACTTTCATTACAACACCCATTGTATAGATTGTGTTAGGAACAACTTCTTCTCTAGATGTATTATTATTCAGTCGTCCAGCTAAACCCTTATTTTGCAGTTCCACATAACGACCAAAAAAATGTAGTCCGCCAATAGAGCCTCCTTGTACTGGTTCTCCGCAGAATACATGGTCAAAACCTACGACATTAAACCAGATATCGGTTAGGTCGTTCAAGAAATCAGCATCGGAAGTACGACCTGTTTTGAGAAAGCCTCCCACATATGCCTTAATATTTGCTAAGACAGTAGGGTTATTCAACATCATCGATTGGAAATCAGCGCGACTGACAACAGTACCTGGAGCGCCGCAGAGATTAACTACTGCTGTGTCAAAGCTGTTGAGGGTTGGTGCGGGAGGTGTGACATCAGCCGGACTACCGTATGCTAAACCGGATACTGGGTTGTTGATATCGTCAAAGAAAGGTAGGGAACCATTCGGTAAAGAAGGAGTGGAACCGGAAGAACCATAATCGTTAATTACGATGTCATCAATGTTGGTTCGGTTTGTGGTTCCATCAGTTTTCCGAATTTCACAGCGAACATTACCAGAAATGTTTGGTGTAAAAGTTGCTGTTTGCAAGGTTGTAGAATTGGTGGTGACAGTGGAGCCGATTTGTGAATATGAGGAACCACTGTTATTGGAACACCAAAGACCCCAACTAGTATTAGCATCACTACCAAACTTAGCGTGTTTAATAGTGATAGATCCTGCGCCTGTTGTGCGATCAAATCGCATCGACAATCTACCATTATTACGAATGCGTGCAGACTTAGCACCATTTTTGGCATCAGTGCTGAGATCCCCAATCAAAGCATCGTTGAAATTCCATAGACCTGTGCTGAGATTAACATCGCCAGCTGCATAACTTGTTTTTGTACCGCTCTCAAATCCTTCAGAAATTGTGGCGCTATTGGCGCTACTTACACAAAAGGTAAGCAGTATAAATGCTCCTGTTGCTATCTTGAAAGGCAAGGCTAACTTAGACATACTTTACAGGTTGGTTACTTGAGTTAATTCGTAGTTTGTATTGAAACTAAAGATTAGATGACATAAGTAAAACACTTGGTTTAAAACTAAGTGTTTTAGAGAGTATACATGATTTAAAACAATATTATTTTATAATAATTAAAATTTTTAATATTTTAGAAACTGTTTTCTTCTTGGCAATATGGTTACTAAATAAGGACGTTGATTAAATCTCGATTAAATTTAATTTAAATAAAGAGTTGATTGCTAATATGTTTGACAATTGAGCTATTAATCTTCATCTTTAAACCAGAGCATTCCCATCATTGTAGGGCTGACAATAACTATACCTGTATCAAATGTTGCTTCTGTTAGGGAGTCCCAAGCAGTAAGCGCTGAGTAGTTGTTAGTAAATACTGCGTTAGTGAAAAATTTGCAGGGACTGGGAAAAAACTTGAGCATTTTAGTAGAAAATTTTTCCGCTTCTTCTATTGGCATGATTTTTGAAGAATAGGCTAAATCTTTGGTTAAGACAAATGCTAAAATCTTTTTAGCTGCGGCTTGAGGAATTTCTTTCCAGCGATCGCCAAGCCCTACACACCCCATTTGACTAACAAATAAATCCAGAATCTCTTGCAGGTTCTCAGTTTTATCTAGATTTATCTCAGAGCTTATTTGTTTAATTTCCAACAAAACATTTCCTATGTTACGTTTTGCTTCTACTTCTGCTCTAAATTCTTGCAGTTGTGAAGAGTCTACAATGTCTAATATTTTGATACTCATTTTATTTAGATAAAAAAATTCAGTTTTTGGCGAAATTCATCTAAAATATTACTACTCACTTAAGTTATCTCGCAGAAAGTGAATAATTTCTTCTATCTCTAGGATAAATTTTCTTAAGTTTAAACATTTAGCAAAAACAGCATTTGCATGAACATTAACCAAAATGTTGGCTATTGTTCATGCAAATCACTCATTCATGGGTGTACATCGGCGGTTAATTATGCTTAACCCAGAGATACCGCCAAATCTTGTTCTGGTGTGGTGATGAGTTGGAGATGGTATTTATCTGAAAGCAACTTCACAACATTAGGCGTGAGGAAAGCTGGGAGGGTGGGGCCGATGCGAATGTTTTGGATACCCAGGTACAGCAGAGTTAACAGAACTGCGATCGCCTTTTGTTCATACCAAGACAGTATCATCGATAGCGGTAGCTGATTGACGTTGACTTGGAAAGCATTGGCTAAAGCTACAGCAATTTGAATAGCTGAGTAAGCATCGTTACATTGTCCAATGTCGATTAGGCGAGGAATCCCAGCGATATCACCTAAATTCTGATCAAAGAAGCGGAATTTGCCACAGCCTAACGTTAAAACTACACAATCATTAGGCATTTGTGCTACTAAATCGCTGTAATAATTGCGTCCTGGTTTCGCGCCATCACAACCACCAACTAGGAAGAAGTGACGGATATCGCCTTGTTTGACAGCATTAATCACAGCATCAGCTACACCTAAAACTGCATTTCTCGCGAAACCTGTAGTTACTGTTTTTTGTTCGCTATCTTCTGTAAATCCTGGCAATTGTAACGCTTTTTGGATAACTGGGGAAATGTCTTGGATGCTGATATGTTGCAAACCAGGATAACCTACAGGCCCTAAAGTAAATACCTTGTCTTTGTAACTTTCATGGGGAGGCATGAGACAATTAGTTGTCATGGCGATCGCACCAGGAAAGCGTTCAAATTCATGGGTTTGATTTTGCCATGCTGTACCGTAATGTCCATACAGGTGAGGATAAGTCTGTTTCAGTTTGGGATAGCCATGTGCGGGTAAGAGTTCGCCGTGGGTATATACTTTAATTCCAGTTCCGGCTGTTTGTTCGAGGATGGCTTTTAGCGCGAGTAAATCATGTCCGGAAACGAGGATGGCTTTACCGACTGTATGACCAAGGGTAACAGTTGTTGGTGTAGGATGTCCAAAGATTTCGGTATTACCAGCATCAAGTAATTCCATTGCTTTGAGGTTCATTTGCCCAACTTTTAAAGCTAAATCGAGCCAATCTTGTAAACTTTTATCTTGGGCATCGAGATTTGCTAAGACTTCATGGAAAAATACATACAAGCCTTCATCATGCTGGTCGAGTTCTAAGGCATGGAAAGCATAGGCAGCTACACCTTTAAGTCCATATAATACGGTGAGCTTGAGTGAGAAAATATCGACATTTTTAGCAGATTGGCTAATAAATTCAAATTCTAAATCTTTTCCTTGCTGAATTTGTTGTTGAGTATTACTAGCAGGTTGGAATGAGTTAATGGCTGACTGGATGACGGCGTTACCTGTGGCTTGAATTTGTAACTTGAGACTTTCGCGTAAGGCGATCGCCCGATTGATAAAGGTAATAAAATCAGATGAGGAAAAATTGACGTTTGTCAGTGTGGAGAAGAGCATTTCACAGGTGAACTCATCTGTCTGGCGAGTGGTAATTCCTAGAGATTTGGCTTGTAGGGCTATCTGGGAGAGTCCGCGTAAGCAATGCACTAGTAAATCTTGTAAAGCGTCAACTTCTGGGCTTTTTCCGCAGGCTCCCCACTGATGACAGACATCGCCACGGGTAGTTTGTTCACACTGGTTGCAAAACATATGTCTTCTCTCAAATCTTCATGCTTCTAGGGTATGTCTTTGGATAGAGTAATTCCTTGATTTAAGTCAAGAGGATTTGTAAAGTTCGGTGAAGGAGGAGAGGAGTTTTTAACGCAGAGGGGCGCGGTGAACCAGCGCTGTAGGAGGGTTTCCCTCCGTAGGCGACTGGTGAACCCGGAGGGAGGTTTTTTGAGGATGGTTTGTTATTAGGACTTACGCAACTGGCATATTTTTTCTGTAGGGTGTGTGACGCTGGGAAAATATTTGAACGTAGTCATGAGACTTGTAGCGTCACGCACCAACCACCAATTGTGACACTTGCGTAAGTCCTGGTTATGTCTTGAGATAATTGGAGTTAGGTTGATATTGATGGAGAATTATTCAAGGTTTTACATCACCGAAGAGAAAGCCCTCCATGAGTCTGACTGAACGTGTATTAGAAGTTAAACAGTTTTTACAGAGAACGCCTATTTTTCGGAATGTATTGGATGAGCAATTGCAAGCACTGGCGAATATTGCTATTGTCCAAAGTTATAAAAAAGGGGAGACGATATTTTGGGAAGGTGATGAGGGTACGGGGTTTTTTATTGTTAAGTCTGGTAGGGTGAAGATTTATAAGGTGGGGAGTGGGGGGAAGGAGCAAATTCTGCATATATTCGGTACGGAGGAATATTTTGCAGAAGTACCAGCTTTTGATGGGGGGAATTTTCCCGCCTCAGCAGCAGCGATAGAAAATTCTCAGGTGGTGTTTATTCCCAGGTCATCATTTTTGATGGTTTTGCAACAACATCCTACATTGGCGATCGCAATTTTGGCAACCTTCGCCCGACACCTACGCCAATTATCGCACTTGGTGCATACCCTCTCGTTTCAGGAAGTACCGCAAAGATTAGCTAACTACTTATTAAATTTGAGTAAACGCCTGGGTGATGCGGATGTTATCGAGCTAGATTTACCTAAAGGACAACTTGCAGCTTTGTTAGGGACAATTCCTGAAACCCTTTCCCGTGCTTTTTATAAACTGAGTCAAGAGAAGATGATTGAGATGGAAGGGACGACGGTGAGATTGTGCGATCGCGATCGGTTAGTTAATCTACAACATAAAAAATAATAGCATTTTTGAATCTAGCTGAGAAAAAATTGTGTAATCTGCATAATACTTGTGAGTTAGACGTAATTTCTTAATAGAAGCTAACTTGTTATGGTTGACAAATTTTGGCTACACTAATATAAAATAAATTATATGTGCCAGTTTTTGTTACTGTAATTTATACATTTTTATCACAAAGGTCTAAGTTTACAGCTTTATAAACCCAATAATCAGTTATTTTGATTATTTTTGTATTTTATATCATTTTTATTAAATCACTAATTGTATAATCTCGGAGATTATACTATTTTTTCTACTTTCCATGCGGATTGATTACCAATTTTTTCGCATTTAGTAAACTGAAATGCTCCTCTTACAAAAGGTGATTTTCTAGGCTTTACTCCTATCAATTCTCTAACTTCAGTAGTTGATAAAATCCATCCATTATCAACCACTTTTTGTAATTGTTCCCAATGTGAAATAGTTTTATATTGAGAAACTCTACTTTTTAATGATTCATATTCAGACATTGTTAAAATAACCTCCTGTTCTTTTTTGTCTATATTGTTGTTTTTTGTTGTTATTACTTCTGAATATAAACTATTAAACAATTCAGGACAATACTGAGAAACATAATTATAATCAGCTTCTAATCTAGCCCATTCTTCAAAAGGACGTTTAATAGTATCTTCAAAAAATTCCTGAAAACTATTGTATATTTTAGAGTTAGTTAAAGAACTTTCTTTTTTATACAGTTCTTTTTCTTCTACAATTTTAAGAAGTGCATAAATAACACTCCAAGTTTCATTAAGTGCTTCTGAAGATTTAGATAACCAAGTTCTAGCAAAAGCAGCCCTAGCATCATCTGATTGCAGCTTATAAAAGTCTGCCAATACTTCAGTATGTGTTAATCCATGAACTGCATTACCAGCAGACCTTTTTGCTTTACCTGCACCTTGAGCGATTGCTATTTCTTTATCTCTTTGAGAGTTCGCCATTTAACTTAATTTTCCTCTTGTTTAATTTTAAAGGCTATGGCTAAATCAGGACAGTATCCTTTACTAATTAACTTATTTCTTACCCATCCTATAATTTTTTGTGTTACATCTTTACGGGTTAAGATTGCCTGAACTTGAGGACAGTTATACCTACTATTATCTTTTAATGATTCACTTGTACCTAAAACCTGACGCATTGCATTATCAACCAATTGATAAATTATTTTCTGCTCAGATAATTGGAGATATTGACCTAAAGAATTTTTGACTTTGTAAGCTAGTGTTTTACGAATGTCACTCAGTTTAGAAATATTAGGAATATGACCCATATCAAAATTTTCAGCCCATCTTTTATATAACCTCTCTAAATATTTTTGAGACTCTGGTTTATCTAAATCAGAAATAAAATCTGGTTCATGAGTTTTAATGAATTGTATAAGCTGATCCTTTGTTGGTTTAGAATCAATTGTTTCATCCCAAACCACAGGAATTTCAGGTAACATTCCAGTATAGTTAATTTCTCTTTCTGCATCTTCAGGAGAATCAATTACTTTTTGTACCCATTCAGAAATTTTATTACGCTTAGTTTCATTATCTTCACCCCAGATATCCTGATATTTTCCTGTATTAATTGGTTGCTCAGGATTAATTTGTTTGGCTTTACCAATATTACCAGCAATTTCTATTTTTTCTTTTGTTCTCAAAATTCCCTCTACAGGGATATCAATACCCGGAGTAACTTGACCTTCTCTCAATTGTTCTATTGTTGGTATTGATTCTAAATGATCTCGCATATTGCAGATATAAGCAATTGCTCGACGAATATCATGTGAATTATCATAAGTAATATGAGTAATAATTTTTACACTATCTAATCTTTTAGGTGGGGTTAATAAAGTTATACATTCTTGATCTAACTCAGTATCACCGGGTTTAAATTGTTTTTTCAATTGATCAATTTGATCATAACTGCGAATTTGACGACCAATAGCTCTTTGTACAAGTTCAATTAGAGATTCACTTTTACAAGCATAGCCAATACAACCACAATAACGATTACTTACACCTTCTCTTGCCATACCAATTACAACAAGAACACGATTACAATTTTCATTAAGTATTCCTGTTTGTTGATATAACATCCAAGGATGCTTAGGATTCATTCTCTTACCTTTAATATAATCTTTTTCTGCTGTGTTTAAACTTCTATCTTGAAGTGCCTCAGTTAGATTAGAATGTATAATATCAGCATGATATCCTTTATTCTTGGGAAATCTTTTACGATTCCTTTCAAACATTTGGTTAATTTGTTCACATATTTTTCTACCTATTGGTACACTATCTACAACAATCATAGAATGCACTGGATACCATAACTCTGCTTTAGAACCTTTAGGACGATGAGGAGCAATATCACTGATTACTGAGGTGTTGGACTCGATTTTGTCGCAAGATTCCATATAAGCCAGGACTGCTTCTACAACAGAAATTTGCGGTATATAATTTTTGTCATACCCTACTTGTTTAGCATCATCTGTTTCTTGAAACCCAATATCATTGTCAGCCAATAATTCTGCGTTTGTAATTCTAACTTCTTCAAGAAAATATGTAAATTCTCCTTCTTTGTCACTTACATATTTCATTGAATGATCATTTTCATTGGCATCATCATAATCATAGACAGAAAGCAAAGTAAATTGAGAAAGTTCTTTACCATCTGCTTTAATTGGTGTTCCTGTATAACCAAAAACTAAAGAATCTACAGCTTTTTGAACAATATTTAAAACTTGGTTTAACGCATGATGAGGTTCATCAATAGCAATAAAGGGGAATTGAGCTAAGATTTCTGATAATTTTTCTTTAGGGTTGTTATTTGTCTCAAAAAACTGATGAATACAAGCAACCCAAATATGACAACGTTCTAAACTAGGATAATCTTGAAGTAGCCATCCTTCTTCTATAATTCCTACTGTTGGAGCAGTTGATGTAATACCATACTTGACTAATTCATTTTCCCCACCTTCTTCACTACTTTTTAAAGAATTAGCTATTTGGTCTCTAATCGCACGTTCTTTAGTCAGAATTAAAATCCTATTAATACGAGGATATGATTTTCCTATATTTTTCTGGATAATATAATTTAATGCACAAGCTTGGACAACTGGAGCTAGAGTTTTACCTGCACCAACAATCCAAAAATTACCGTAAATAGTACGATTAATTTGATTCCAAGGACGCAAAAACCAATCTTGATAATCAAGAATCCGATCCCAACCTTCGCGTTTTTGGGCTGTTCTTAACTTATCGAGATTTATTCGTGGATGATCGAAAAAGAAAGTTTTTGACCAATACTCATCCGGCTTAATACCTTTTTTACTATTATGCTCTCTGCAAAGGGGCTGTAAATTTTCTATTTCATCAGAACCACCATTACGTCTAGCAACAATATGATCTACGGTATCTGCTGGTTTAATACAACCTGGATGATTACATTTAGGCGCACTACTCCACTTAGTAATAAATTGTGTCCATGTATCTGAAGTCATCCAGCTTGGTTTATTGAGAGACATAGATTTTTCCTTTTACTAATTTAACTACTGAGAAATGTTAAGTTTTAGATTGTAATAAATTATATCTAATCTAACCATACAGTAATCACGACCTACCTTCATCTAGGGATGCGATCGCTACCTTGGTAACTTGCTAACCACTGATAAATCAAGTGCAGCCAAACCGGAATCACAGGCTTACCTTCATCTAAAGATGCGATCGCCTTTGTTCTTTCGTACTCCAAAAGTTCCAGCCCTACCTTCAGTAAAGCTTCTCTGCGAGACGCTACGCGAACGCTAACCAGTCTTAACTAGAAGCTAAAGCTTAATCCAAATTTTGTAAGCCGATCGCAATCTTACTATGTTTTTCTATCTGTCCCATGACTTGTTTCGCCCGTTGAATTACCACTGCTGGTAAACCCGCCAACCTTCCCGCCTCAATACCATAAGATTTATCAGCGCCCCCCGGTTGGACTTGGTGGAGAAAGATGATTTGGTCTGGTAATTCTTTCACTGTCACCTGATAGTTAGCTACATTAGGTAACATTGCCGCTAGTTCATTTAATTCGTGGTAATGAGTGGCGAAAATTGTGCGGGAACGTATCTCCATTGCAAGATATTCTGCAACCGCCCAAGCAATAGAAAGACCGTCAAAAGTTGCGGTTCCTCTGCCAATTTCATCTAACAAAACTAGGGATCTAGATGTGGCATGATTGAGAATATTTGCTGTCTCATTCATCTCTACCATAAAGGTAGATTGACCCGTGGCTAAATCATCCACAGCACCAACGCGGGTAAAAATGCGATCGCACACTCCCAACCTCGCAGACTTAGCCGGCACAAAACTGCCAATTTGCGCCATTAATTGAATTAATCCCACTTGACGCAGGTAACAACTTTTACCACTGGCGTTAGGCCCAGTCAGAATAATCAAGTCAGGAAGTAAGTTACTTTCTTCATTATTTCCTAACTCAGTAGAGTTCGGTACAAAGAAACCCGCAGGTAAAGATTGTTCCACCACGGGATGACGACCGTCAACGATTTTTAACTCTCGTCCATTCACCATTTCCGGGCGACAATAGCCTTGATGTACCGCCAACTCAGCTAAACCACACAACACATCTGCGGCGGCGACAGCGCGGGACAGGTTACGAATAGCTTCCGCCTGTTCTCCGACTTCCTCCCGTAACGTGACAAAAATCTCATATTCCAACTTATGCAAATCATCCCGCGCCGTGAGAATCCTGGCTTCCCGTTCCTTCAGTTCTGGGGTGATGTAACGTTCTTCATTCTTCAGGGTTTGCTTGCGGATGTAATTGGAAGGTACTTGGTCAGCTTTGGCGCGGGAAATACTAATGTAGTAACCAAAGGTTTCGTTAAATCCTACTTTGAGTAAGGGTATTCCCGTTCTCGCCCTTTCATCTACTTCTAGATTAGCAATCCATTGGTGGTCTGCTTCCACCGTCGCCTTTCTCTCATCCAATAAGAGGTTCACCCCAGGACGAATTAAGCCGCCTTCTTTGATATGTAATGGTGGTGATTCTACTACATGAGCGTGTATCTTTTGTGCTAGTTCTTCCAAAATCGGCGGTACTTTCTGCAAAGCCTTGAGGAAGGGTGAACTGGCTTCAGCAACTAGGTTAGCTAATTCTGGTAAGCGGGAGAGAGAATCAGCTAGGGCTACTAAATCTCTGGCGTTGGCAGTTCCCGAACTAGCGCGACCTGTCAGCCTTTCTAAGTCGTAGATTTGCCTTAATAAATGGCGTAAATCTTGCCGTAAGGGTGTATTTTGCACCAATTCTTGGATAGTGTCTTGGCGTGAGCGAATGCCCTTAATATCGAGTAGCGGTTGTAACAACCACCGTCTTAAAGCCCGACTGCCCATAGCCGTGCTAGTTTTATCTAAAGCCCAGAGTAAGGAACCGTGAAAAGTACCATCACGGACTGTTTGGGTAATTTCTAAGTTGCGGCGGGTTTGGTTGTCAACTATGAGATAGTCGGTAATGGTATAGGTGCGGAGTCTTTGTAAGGATACTTGTCCGGCTTTTTGGGTATCTTCCACATATTGCAATAACCCACCAGCCGCGCGGACAGCTAGGGGGAGATGGTCACAACCCAAACCTTCGAGCGATCGCACCTTGAATTTCTGCAATAATGTACTTCTGGCTTCGGCTTGGGAGAAGGGGAGTTGCGATCGCAAGCTATAACAAAATGATGGTGGTAAACATTGGGGTAGGTGTGGCGAAGTTTCCCCCGGACGCAGTAAACTACCTAAATCTGGCGCATTGGTAGGAACCAGTACCTCGGAAGGCTGCAACCGCATCAACTCCTGAGTCAACCTTTCTAAATCACTATCTTGAGTCGTGAGAAACTCCCCGGTGGAGATATCTGCATAAGCTAGTCCCCAATGATTCCCCGCAATTACCACAGCCGCCAAGTAATTATTGCGACTAGATTTTAACATCCCTTCTTCCAACAAAGTGCCAGGGGTGAGGATGCGTGTCACCTCCCGCCGCACCAAACCCACCGCCTCAGAAGCATCTTCTACTTGGTCGCAAATGACTACAGCATAGCCTTTTTCCACCAGTTGGGTAGTGTAGCGTTCCCAAGCATGGTGGGGGACACCAGTCATAGCTACCCGTCCCACTTCGCCGCCATGTTTACTAGTCAGGACGAGTTCTAATTCTCTCGCTACTGTTACCGCATCTTGAAAAAACGTTTCAAAGAAATCACCCACACGATACAGCAACAGCGCATGAGGGTGTTTATCCTTCACCTCGACATAGTGCTGGTACATTTTACTCAGCTTAGTCCGGTCTACTAGTCGAGTGTCAGCGTGAGGCGTTGGGGGAGTATTGGGTTCCGTTGGCTGGATATCAGAAGCGGTCATAGATAGATGCTAGGAGTTACGCACAGGAATAGCCACAATACTCGATGATAACGTGATGTATTAATTTGGGGGGCGATCGCGCAAAATTTTTTTATGGTTTCTAGCGACGGCTACGACGTGTAGGTGTTGATGGTGGGGGTGGTTCCTGGGATTTTAGCTTGTCATCATCGGTTAAAAACTCTACATGGAAGCCTTTTTGATGATAATGCCAGCCCAAGATAACAATACTAGCATCACCCATAGAAGTTTTTTCCACACATTGATTAGGAAATTGAGCCGCTAATTTCTTGAGTTCCTCAGCTTCCCAAAGCACAATTTGTTCACGGAACGCAGCCCAAGGGCTAGTTTCATCAGCCGCATAAGTTATGATATTTGCAAATTCTTGAGCAGCTTTGCGCTTACTTTCTGTATTTGTCGTTTTAGCTTGAGCAATATGATTACCTGTTTCAATCACAGTAGCTAAAGGAAGCACTAGAGTTGTTGATTTATCAATTTCTTCCTGAATTTTATTATTTACAAGTTCAAAATTCCATTTATTATCACCAGCAGTTTCTCTACCCGGAACTTGTAACCAAACGCATAACAGCGATGTATCAATAAGTAGCACCTTTCTCATATAAATATTTACTCACCATGAGAAAGACTTCTTTCAATTGCTCCCTTAGTTGTCATTTCACCCAAGGAATAAGATGCAAATAACTTAGGAAAATTATCAATATCTTCTAAAAGTGTAAGTTTGCTTTCTCCTGTTTCCGAATCACGGTGAGCAACAACTACAAATGGTACTATCTCCGGGCCTAAAGCATCAAGCAAGGCTGGGTTATGGGTAGTAAGCAATATATCAATATTTCTTTTGCTGCCAATTTCTCTAAGAATTTTAACCAACAATTTAGCACGGGAAGGATGCAAACCATTATCTATTTCTTCAATAACAATTTGACTACCTTCTGGTCTTGTGAGTAATGCTGTAAGAATTGCTAAAAAACGTAGAGTTCCATCTGACATAGTTTTAGCATCTATTAATGTTGTCTCTCCAGGTCTCCATTCTTCTTCGCAGTAAAGCATTGCATCAGTTTTTAGCCTACCAACTGGTTCTGCAAATACTTTTTTGATATCGCCTTCTGGTAAATGCTTGATATAATTTGACAGATTGGACTCAACTGCCATTTTTTGTTCCTCGTCCAATGCTGCTAATACACCAGCAATATTGGAACCATCACCTTCTAAATTTTCTGACAGCCGTGAGTAGTTTCGCATTTTCTCAGGAACTGGATTCAAAACTAAAATATTTTGCATTGTAGGTAAAAGTATTTCATTAATAATACTTACAGCCTTTTCAAATACAAAATCAAATTGAACACATTCTTTTTCTGTTGGTTTAGTTAAAAAGTTAGATTGCATAAAATCCAATGTAATGCCATCAATACTAGAGCGATTTAACAATTTACTTCTATGAGAAAATGTATTTGTTGGTAATCCAAACTTTATAGGAAAGTATTGATCCTCTTCCTTAAATGCAGAGATTTTTTCTATTGATTCTTGAATAGTTGATAGCGTTTTTAATGTAAAACTGTAAAGATAATCTATTGGCTCAGATTTATCAGCAACCAGTAATTTTAATGTAAACTCATTTTCCCCTTGTTTTGCAGCCCATTCTACACCACCACGAATAGATGCAAGTTTGTTATCTCCTGCTAAAGCTGTTTCAATATTTTCACCCTGTGCTATTCTTCTCAAAAACTCTAATGCTTCAACCACATTAGATTTACCACTTGCATTAGTCCCAATAAGAATCGTTAATGGGTCGAGTGGAAGTTCTGCATAACGAAAACTTTTCCAATTTTCTAGGATGAGTTGCTTCAGCATGGCTAACTCCAATAAAGTAACTGGCGACTAGAAGTCACGACTACACAAACTAAGTCCGCCTACGCGGACTGAAGACTTAACATTAATGTACCAGAACTTTATTTAATATAGCGTTCATCTGTGGTGATGCTTCGCCTATGCTACAGTTTTCCCTACTTTGCTACCCGTCTTGTTACTGCCACTTTTGCATAATCTCCCAACCATTCAGATTTAGGCTTAATTTCAAACAGTGTCGCCTCTAACATTGCCAATAACAACTTTTTGCGGCGCATAGTTGTTTTACGAGAAATCGTTGCTTGTTGTCCCAACTTTCTATATCCTGACCAGGAAATATCTGTTACTAAACTGATACCTAAATCATTCAGCATTTGTTTTCTCAAACTCAAATGCTGTTCCAAAAGTTCATCAAGATAAACTTCAGGATGATACTTTCTTACTGCTTTGGGATGTTGCCCAATGTAAGCAGTTGCATCTAAACGATGAACTTGTCTATTAATTGTAGTTAAATCCCAATCTTGAGTTAATGAACTGTACATATAAGAATATTTTTCTGGTTTATCTTTGGCATCTGTAAACAGTTGCCCAATTTCGGCAAAACAATGATGTTGGGGATGGGCAAAAGTCCGCGCAAAGCCGTTACCTGGTTCAACTTTATAGTCCATCAACTGCACAAAACCAATAGCTTCTAAATCTTTTGTTTCCTCTTTTAACCAAAATAAATCTAATTGGGGATACTCTGTAATAACTGCTGCTTTAAAGCGAGTTTCATCTGGTAGTGCTTGCAGCATTTGAGTTTTGATATTTCCTAAAAACCACAGCAAAGGAAATAGCATCAAAGCTACAACAATTGTCAAACCCATCAAATCAGGCAAACTCAAGAGATTGGTCAATTTCCAACCATTACCCGCCAGGAGGTATAAAAACAACATCAAACCTAACACTAGATAGTTAGCTAGTGCTATCCAAAATTTCTGTATTTCTGTACTCAGTTGCATTGCTGGTGTTGTTGAGATAGATGTATCTGGTTAGAGTACCCAGCAACACAAAGTGAGTAACTATGATGTAAGAGTTTGTAGTAAGCACTTTAGTGCTGAGAACATTTAGGACTAAAGTCCTTACTACGAACTAATTTATGCTTCTGGTGGCAAATCTACGCTGTAAACTATATCTCCTGCTAAGTTTCGCAATGATACTGTCATGACTTTGGAGATAGCATCAATTTTGACTGCACCAAAGAATTGTAACCCAGCACTGGGGGGTCGATTTGCCCTTGTACCTGGGGGAAGGCTTTGGAATACTAATTGTGGCCCAAAGGTGTTTTCTAATTGGCCTGGCCCGAATGTACCAGCGTTGAGAGGCCCGGCGACAAACTCCCAGAAGGGTTTGAAGTCTTGGAATTGGGCTTTGTTGGGATCGTAATAGTGGACGGCTGCGTAATGCACGTCAGCAGTTAGCCACACTACATTTTTGATGTTTCTATTTTTAATAAATCGCAATAAATCTGCAAGTTCTAATTCTCTACCTAAAGCTGGGCCGTCTCCATTAGCCCAAGCTTCAAAATCAGTGCTACCATCTCGGACTATCAGCCCCAAGGGCATATCACTGGCGATAACTTTCCATGTGGCTTTTGATGTCAGCAATTGTCTTTTCAACCATTGTACCTGTGTTACACCTAACATTTGTGTATCTTTGCTGGCTACTGGCTGGCGGTTGGGACTATTTTGCCCTCGGTAGGTGCGTTCATCTAGCATGAAAATATCTAGTGATGGGCCGTAGTTAAAGGAGCGATAAATTCTCGCTTGGTCTGTATTATTAGTTGTATATGCTATGGGCATATATTCCAAAAAGGCTTGTCTTCCTCTTTGGGCTAGTAGGTTCACATCAGTAACTTGATAGCGCCTGTCGTTGAGAATTTCACCAGGATACCAGTTGTTTGTAACTTCGTGGTCGTCCCATTGTGCCAAAAGAGGAACTTCAGCGTAAAAACGCCTGACATTTTCATCTAACAAGTTGTAGATATAATTACCACGAAATTCTTTGAGTGTTTCGGCTACTTTTGATTTTTCTTCTGTGGTAATGTTACGCCAGATTGTACCGTCGTCTAATCTGACTTCTGCTGGAATTGGGTTATCAGCGTAAATATTATCGCCAGAATGGATGAAAAAGTCGGGGTTAAGTTGACGCATGGTTTCATAAATTTTCATTCCACCAAAGTCAGGATTAATTCCCCATCCTTGCCCGGCGGTATCACCACCCCATACAAATAATATATCTCTTCCTGATATGGGAGGAGTGCGGAAAGTTCCGTTCACAGGGGCGCTGTAGATATTTCTATTACTTAAATCTTGGAAAAGCACCCGGTAAAATATTTGTTGGTTGGGGGGTAGGTTTCTAAGATTTAGTCTGGCTGTATAGTCACTATTTTCTAAGGCAACAGGCCCGATAATGCGTTGTACATTGCGAAAATTCTCGCTTGTAGAACATTCTACAATCATTTTGGCGAGGCGATCGCTCCGGCTCCAAATGACCACCCTATCATACGTAATATCTCCAGTAGCCACACCATAAGGTATGGTAGGGCGCATTTTATCGGAGGTAATAATTGCAGGCCCTTGGGCAAAAACTTGTGACTTTGCTACCAAATTTGTCGTGACAATTCCGCCTGCTGTCATCGCTGAACGTAGCAAAAACTGGCGGCGATTTAGCTTTAACTGCTGATTGGTTTTCATATTAATTAATAGCAAGCTGAAGCAAAAGCTTACAAGTTCTGTATCTAGCACAGCTTGTTATGCTTAAAAGTAAAGATAGAGTTATCTTCAGGTTAATGGTATTTAAGATGTAAATATTTTAAATCATAAAGTTTCTTAGTCTGCTGAAGTACAAATTTATCTGCGTGCATCTGCGTTTATCTGCGTTTAATTATTCTTTCTTCTCACTAGAGTAAAAAAAGCTATAAATTTCATTCTTTTTTTGCCAATATTTCTATCGAAGAACCATCAATATCAATCTCGACCTTTGTAGTTTCTAAATCTAGGTTATTTATCTCGTTCAATTCTCCAGACCGCCAGCTATCAGCTATATCCTTAACAAAACTAGCGGTGGGAATAGCAATCAATAAGCCTAAAACGCCTCCCAATTTTGCACCTAACAGCAAAGAAATTACTACCCAAACGGGGTTTAAACCTGTTAAATTTCCTAAAATACGCGGGGCTACAAAGTTAGAATTTACTTGGTCAATGGCAACAGCTACACCTAAAACTTCTACACCTAACCAGAAGTTTTGTAATGCTACCAATAGACTAACGATCGCAATACCGATCCCTGTACCAAAGGGAAACAGAGAAAATAAGCCAATTCCTAAACCAAAAAGTAAAGCCAAAGGCACACGCAGCGCTACAAAAGCCAATGTAATGGTCAATCCTAGTACAGCCCCCAAAGTGGCTTGTCCGATAAAATAATTGTGAAAATCCTCGCGCAGTATTTGCCTTACCTTAGAACCTATATGCGTGGGAAACCATTGGTAAAGACCATCCCATAAGCGATCGCCATTTAATACCATATAGATAGTCAACACCACAGTCAGCAGCACATTGACCACCACACCGATAGTATCAAAGGCAAAACTCAAGATTTTCCCCGTCACAGACTGCAACTGACTAGACACCCTCTCTAAAATTTGCGTGACTAACCCACTCAGATTTACGGGTAACTGTTGGGTAGCCGCCCATTTTTGGAAAGCATCAAGCTGTTGACCCCCAGAATCAATCCAGTAAGGCAGAATATTCACTAGTTCGTTAATCTGTTCTATGATTAACGGGACTAAAGTCACACCTAAACCCACTAAAGTCACCACAGCTAACAGCAATACCCCCCCAATAGCCAGGTTGCGTTTCACTCCCCTTTCTTGGAAAAACTGAATTGGGTAGTCCAAAACAAAAGCCAACAGCACAGCAGCTGCAAAAATATTCACCAAAGGTTGGAAATACTGCACCACCTGAAGCAGCAACCAACCATTCAAAGTGGCTATAGGAAACGCCAAGCCCAAAGTTAACCATCTGGGCAATTGTTTTACTGATTGCATGAGGGGTAACTCCAAGTGAGGGGAAAGGGGAAGGGGAAGGGGAAGGGGGGAAGGGGAAAGGGGA
>DATNQO010000125.1:0-6830 GCA_036704005.1 Leptolyngbyaceae cyanobacterium
ACGGAGCTTGTACTCCGCCCCATTCGAGCGCCCGCTTATGGGCGGGGCTTGTACCCATGTTCCGCTCCGCTCCACGCAGAGGGGAAGGGATTGCTCCCCCTGCTAGAAAGCTCCCTTCCCCCCTGCCTCTTCCGGTCAAAAGCCCTTTTTTTAACAGCATCAATTAAACCAGTTTGAATACCCCGCGCTTTTAAAAGTGCGAGTTTTTCTGGATGACGACCGATAACTAATAGTTCACAACCAGTTAAAGCTAGTGTCTGTGCTACTAATTGCCCTAGTTTGCCATCTCCCACTACTAGCAGGCGATCGTCACTACTCAATATTACCTGTTGCTGAATTTCTAGTGCAGCTGCTAAAGGTTCGGTAAAAGTTGCAGCGTCTGTCGCTACATTTTCCGGTACAGGATGTAGATTTTGTATTGGTAAACAGAGATACTCAGCAAATGCCCCATGACGATTGACTATACCTAAAACTGTGCGGTTTTCACAGTGAGTTGGTTGTCCACGACGACAGAAACGACAATGACCGCAGACAGCGTTAATTTCTCCCACTACTCTCTTGTTGAGTAGATGTTCTGGGCCTTGTTCTACCAGTCCTACAAATTCGTGTCCTAAAATTCCCCTGTAAGGATAATAACCTCTCAGCAGTTCCAAATCAGTATTGCAAATTCCCGCGCGTAAAACACGTACAAGGGCTTCTCCAGGCGGTACTTCTGGAACTGGAATATCTGTAAGTAGTTGTAACTGGTTATTTTCTAGCCATAATCCTTTCATCGTCATTTTCCTGCTAGTCACCCATTAAATGAAAGCATGAAAATCACTTATTTCCTCGTCTTCGCTGTCCAAATCCCACAAAAATTTATCAAGCCATATTATAGCCGTCGCCCGCTAGATTAGGACAGGGAAAATCATCAAACATCAACAATAAAAGCCTTTTCAGCTTGTTTCCTGTTCCCTGCAATATCACAACCAGCCCAGCAAGCACCATCTCAATTTTCTGGGTCAGGTAAAATGGTAAATTTCTCACCCGCCTTACTTAACCAAATTATTAAATCATTGGAGTGAACCGCAATCTCACTTCCTAAAGTTTTAATATAGAGAAGCCCATCGCTAATAATTAAATCCCGAATAGGATACCAAGAATTCCGGTTACGTATCAGCAAATCTAAAGGAATTCCGACTTGTAAGGTATTTTTGCGATATTTCCACCAAGCACGCCATAAATGAACTGATTTCATACAGTGCATTTGATAGCCTTTGGGGATTTCACAGTATTGATATTTATAACAATTACGACTATCTATTTCTCCTGTAAGAATATAGTTATAGTTCGCTAGTGCTTCATTGATCAATTCCCAATAGGATGACGTTGCTTTAACTGAAAACTCCAGGGGTGTATGCGTCAGTTGGGCAGTAGCAATCACTCCTTCGGTTTTAGCTATAATTTGATTAATTTTATAATCCGTATGAGCTTGTAAATTAGTGTTAGCCAGCAAAATCTCTTGCTTTTGGATGGATTGAGCTACAAACTCTTGTAATAACTCTAAATTGGATAACATTGCTCGTTTATACTTAAAGCACCATTTCTTGTGTAAGTCGTAATCAATTGTAAGTTAGCAATTATAAAAAAACCATAAGTTATGCCACAATTTGCCAAAATTGTGTTTTAATCTTTTTTTAGATAAATTACTATGGGCTTCACCCTTGATTTTTTGAAATATATGTAGAGTAGATATTGCTCACACGATCATAGTTTTGGTGATCAATACCTACCCTAAAGCTAGCTGATATGTTTTCAGGAATTAAATCGGATCTTTATCGGTATAAATATATTTATGTACAAGATTTAGGTTCTTAATTATTGTTAATTTTTAGTCAATTTTATGAATGTTATTAGAAATAATATGACTTAATAATAGAGTTTTCTTGATCTGCTGAAGGCGATCGCACCTGACTTTTCACATCATGTGGAAAAATTAACGCCAGAACTCCCTTACCTTCAAGGGAAGGAGGAGCAATTAAAGCCTTTCTCGTTAAAGGGGAGAGGTTTGGAGAGGGGTTTTCCAGATCCCTTGAAAAATCAGGCGATCGCGCAGGTGGTGTTAGTCATTGCCCACTCAGCTATCATGTATAGGAGAGGATGGGCAATAGCAATATAAGTTTATCTGCCCACTGGAAAGACGGGATTTTGAACATCTATACTCCTATATTCTGACATCCTTGCCAAAACCCTTAATTTTTCGTTTTCAGGCGTAAGTCCTAAGAAATTTTACTTTTATACCCATAACAGGTTCATGTATGTAGCCTAAGAGCTATGCTGAAAAATATTAGCTACATCAACAAGAGACATAGAGCTACATGAGTTTAGCTGTCATTAAATTTTCTTCCGAAGAGTGCGGTATCTGCCACAAAATGTCCTTCTATGACCAGAAAGTGGCAGAAGAACTGGGTCTGCAATTTATCGATGTCAAAATGCAGGATACAGCGACTTATCGTAAGTATCGCAAGATATTGCTGACGCAATATCCTGACAAATCTGAAATGGGATGGCCGACTTATATTATCTGTGAATCTCCCGAAGGAGAATTTAATATCATTGGTGAAGTGAAAGGAGGACATCCCAAAGGGGAGTTTAGAACTCGCTTACAGCAGGTGCTTGATTCTACGACTACTGTTTGACTTAGCACGGGCTGAACGTCCCGCTACCGCTAACATCAGTCATCACTAAGTACCTCATAAGATTTTACTTCTAGGACAGGGCCAATCATGGCAATAGTCATGATATCTTCGCGTACCTGTCCTTTGACTTTGGCTTTTTGTCCAGCTTTTAGTAATTCCTTGTCTGCGCCTTTGAGGATTTCGTATGTAACGCCATCATCTGAGACTAAAGCCCAAGCGCCCATACCAAGATTACGCCGTTCGATTGTGCCTGTGACTGTGATACTCATAAGAATTGGGGATGTGGTTCGACTTCTTTACGAGACTCTCCGCGAACGCTCACCAACCGGGAGTGGGGGGAGATGGGGGAGATATCATTGCTAGTACCCAGTCCCCAGTTCCCAGTCCCCTTTATGCTGTTTTCTCTTCGTTTTTTAATGCTAAACGAGCGATCGCATAACAGAGTAGAGCGTTGATAATCAGATATACACGGGCTATGTTACCACTACCTAAGCCCCAAACTGTTGGGTCTAAAACTGCGCTGACGCTTAAGCAAGCAGCTACACCTAGAGTTGAACCAATGGCGAACCATTTCCAGCTAGGATGACCTAGTAACAATGCTATTAACCCAATAGGAATTACCACGCTGGCAAAGATGGGGTTTAAAGCATCTGTTCCCTGTATAGCGTTACCTAATTCGGGAATGGAACTACCTAAAACTCGGAAAGGCCACTGGGGTAAGTCAAAGATATAGAAACCTTTGAGGAAGAATAACCCGGAACTACCGAAAATTAAACCACTGGATAATGACCAACTCCAAGGGAAGGGTAAGTAAACCCGTAAAAACCAAGCTAGCAGGTAGGAACCTACTACCATAAGTATCTTTGGTATGAGGGCTACTGCACCGCCATCAAACCAGAAACGGGGGTTGAGATAGCCGTTATCCCGCAACCAACGGAAGAAGTCTTGGAAATTGATGGTTCCTTGGGCGGCTAGTTTGACTGCGGCTTCGGCGTTGAGTTGTCCCGCACCGTAGTAGTTTAAACTATCTTCTTTAATTGGTCTGGCGGACTGTTGCAGAACTTGTAAAATTGCATCTGGTTCTTTAATACCACTGGCTTTGATTAAAGCTGCTACACCAGCAACATGGGGTGCAGCCATGCTGGTTCCTTGCAGTCCCAAGAATACAGCTTCGCCTTCATCGTTGATGGTTTCTTGTAAAATTGCACCAGCATCAGTACCACCAGGGGCGGAAATATCAACGCCTGCACCAAAGTTAGAATAGGGGGCTTTTTCGCCGTCGGGGCCAAAGGCAGAAACGCCGATAACGTGGGAATAACGGGCTGGATAGGAGGCGGAGTTGTCGTTTTCATTCCCCGCCGCCGCAATGATGGTTACACCTTTATTATGGGCGTAGTTGATAGCGTCTTTGAGTAGTTGGCTTTCACCGCCACCCCCTAAACTCATATTGATGACATCTGCGCCTTTGTCAGCAGCAAATTTGATGGCTTCGGCAATATCAGCAACGGTTCCGCCACCATAAGCACTCAGCACTTTTAGGGGCATGATGGTGGCTTCGTAAGCAACACCAGCTACACCGTATTTATTATTAGTAGCTTGGGCGACTGTACCCGCGACGTGTGTACCATGTCCGTTGTCGTCTGTGGCTTCTTCTTTGTCGTTAACAAAATCGTAGCCTGGGACAAATTTGGTTTCTTGTAAGTCGCGGACTTTGGTAACACCTGTGTCGATGACGGCGACAGTCATACCGCTACCTTTGGTTTGACTCCAAGCGCCTTCTACGCCAATTTTGTGGAGATTCCACTGTTTGCTGTAGTATTCGTCGTTGGGGCCAGTTAAGGAGGGGGTAAACTCTTTGTCTTCTTGGGGTCTTAACATTTCTCCCAGCCAAATAGGTTTAGCTGGGGGAGTCAGTTTGTAGATGTAATTCGGTTCGATGATTTCTGTGGCTTTAGCAAAGGCAGATTTTTGGAGCGCTTTGAGTCGCTGGCGATCGCCTTTGATAATATAAACATTATCCTGCTGTGAGAATTTATTATCTAGTTGGGGTGTTACGTTGTATTGTTGAGCGATCGCTTGTAAGTCTTGTTTGATTACATCAGCTGGAATATCTTCGCGAAAATCTAGCAAAATTGTGTCAAATTCGCCTTTAGCTGCTAGTCCTTGGGTATTCAGGAAAACAAATACAGCAGATACCAAGCCAATGATAAACAAGCACAATAATATAAGTTTTCTCATATCAACTCATCACGCTTTCTGCCAGGTTGCTCACTAAGATAACCTATATACGCCTCTGATTGCTCGACTTTGCAATCTACTTAAATGTTTTTAGTTAATTCTTTCACTTAGGACTGTTGAAGCGATGGAACGTGGTCTATTTTGGTTGCCACTGTTAATCATATTTTTCTGGTTAGCTTGGCAAGGTTCAAAGGAATATCAAAAGGTTGAAGCCTATCGTATTTGGGCAGAGCAATTTGACCGAGCTAAGTATGATATTTATGCTGTATTGGGTCAAAAGGGTAATAATATCACTTGGGGTAAACCTACATCAAAAGGGCTAATTCAAGTGCAAACTTTTTCCTTACTTGATGTTAAGGATATTCAACTTGTAGTTAACAATGAAGTAGTAAATCTAGAAACACCACCCCAAAAAGGTCGTTCTATTGCACTCAAGTTTAACTTTATTGAGTCTAGTAGTTCTGTGTTAGTTCCCTTTACGGAAATTCCTTTAGCAGCAGAATGGTGTAAGTTTTTGCAAAGAACTTTACAAAAATTACCAGAGGAACAAAATCAGTAATTAATTATTAAGGACTTATCTGCGACCAGATGCGCCGATTAATTGGAATACTATGCGTGGTGATTTAGAATTACTCAACTGGTCGGCAAAATTAACCAATGTAAAATATTACTCTGGTTGGTAGAGGATGCTAAAATCAAGCCTTATCTGAAGGTAATACCGCAGGAAAAACCGCAGAATCTTCATCCAAATGCTTTGGCAAAATAGGGGTGTAGGGGTGTAGGGGTATAGGGGTATAGGGGAAAGAGAGAGTCTAAATTTTTGCCTAACACCCTCACACCCTCACACCCTCACACCCTTACACCCTCACACCCTTACACCCTTTACCTTATGAATAGCGAAACATTATCCAGGGTTCCCGTTGCATTAACTATAGCTGGTTCTGATAGTGGTGGCGGTGCAGGTGTTCAAGCTGATTTACGCACCTTTGCCTTTCATTGCGTCCACGGTACTAGTGCTATCACCTGCGTGACCGCACAGAATACGTTGGGGGTAACTAGAGTTGATGCTATCCCCCCAGAGGCAGTTGCAGCCCAAATACAAGCCGTGGTTGAGGATATTGGTGTACAAGCGGCAAAAACGGGAATGTTACTCAATCAAGAAATTATTGCCACTGTTGCCCAGCAGGTAGAGGCTTTAGGCATAAATAATTTAGTGGTTGACCCGGTAATGGTGTCACGGACTGGGGCGCAATTAATTGATGATGATGCTGTGAAAACTCTGCGCGAACAATTGATTCCCAAGGCAACTATTATTACACCTAATAAATATGAAGCCCAGATTTTGAGTGGTTTTCCCATAAACACTTTAGATGATATGAGGGCAGCTGCTCAAGTCATTCATCGTAATTTAAAAGCAAAGGCGGTGTTAGTCAAAGGTGGCGGGTTGCAGGGAAATGCCCGTGGTGTTGATATTTGGTTTGATGGGCAAAATCTAGAAACCCTGACAACGCAGCAGGTAGATACGAAAAATACTCATGGTACTGGTTGTACTTTAGCAGCTGCGATCGCCTCCAATCTAGCCAAAGGTCAAGACCTACGCCAAGCCGTAAAACAAGCCAAGCAGTATGTCACCACCGCTTTAACTTACTCCCTCAATATCGGTCAAGGTCAAGGCCCAGTGGGGCATTTTTTCCCATTACTGAATTAGGGGGGAAAGGGAAGGGGGAAGGGGAAAAGGGGAAGAGTCTGCATATTTTGCCCTTTCTGTCAACCGTCAACTGTCAAAAGAGGCAGGGGAGCGGGGAGCAGGGAGCAGGGGGGATGTAGTAACGGATCTTGTTCTCCGACCAATCGAGAACGCCCTGGAAGGGCGGGGCTTGATACCCATGTTCCGCTCCGCTTCACGGCTTTGGG
>DATNQO010000126.1:0-34968 GCA_036704005.1 Leptolyngbyaceae cyanobacterium
GGAAGGGAGATGGGGGAGATGAGGGAGATGGGGGAGATGAGGGAGATGGGGGAGATGAGGGAGATGGGGGAGATGAGGGAGATGGGGGAGAATAACAACTGATAACTGATAACTGTCAACTGTCAACTGTCAACTGTCAACTGTCAACTGACAACCGACTACTTGAAATAAAACAATAATCCAATACCTACGATCGCAATTATCACACCTGCGATCGCTCTCCAACTCACTTTTTCACCTATGCCCAAAGCTAGGGGTATGACAAATAATGGACTAGTCTGCATCAGGGTTGAGGCAATTCCCGCAGCTGTGAGTTTAATTGCTATCTGTTGTAGCCAAATTCCTAAATATGTACCGCAAAAGGACGCAAAGCAACTAGTCAAAATCACTCGCCACGATGGTCTGTAGAAATTGGATGATATCTGCTGTTTGAGACTTAACCATATCCCTACTAGCAAAATTATCTCTGCTGCCGATAACCGTAGTAAAGCTGCCCATAAAGGTGTAACGTTTCCCGTGGCAAAGGCGGCGCGAGAAATTACTGTACCTGCGGCATTGGTCATGGCTGCTAATAAAGCAAAAATCACACCTTTGCTGATCGATTTGGCAGTATTATCTTCTGAATTGGCAACCCTTTCTGTAACTACCCAAGCGACTCCCAATATAGTTAATAGAATACCACACCAAGCGGTGAAATTTAACTGCTCTTGCAGAAAAATATTAGCGGCGATCGCTGTGATGGGGGGAGCCAAAGTTCCTATGAGTAAAACCCGACGCGCTCCCAGGTTATTAATAGCAGCGAGAAAAGCTGTATCTCCCAAACCAATACCGACAACGCCACTCAAACATAGGAGCAAAATTGGTGTAGGGGCAATGGACAAGGATTCACCAGTTAACCAAATTGTCAGGGCAAGGAAGGCGATCGCCACGATTCCTTTAATCAAATTTAGCTGAAGCGGTGGAATCCTTTGCCCCACAATTCCGTAGAGTACCGAAGCAATAGCCCACAAACAGGCAGCAAGTAAAGCTGCTAATTCACCCTTACCATTTGTGAACGATAAAGTTAAATAATTATTAAAAATAAAATACTCTCCCAAATTCATGCCCGAAACTCTTTAATAATACCTCAAATAATCTATTATTTCCTAGCACTCAAACTCAGAGAGTGCTAATTTACCAAGACAGTTTAGTCCTTGAGATGTAGGCAAACATTACTCTTTTTCTAGATGAGTTGTAGGTACTATTGCCAAGATAATTGATGTCCAAATATATATGTTACGTACAACTAATTAACGATTGGGAAGACAGAAATGAAATACACTTTTGATATTGTCGGTGTGTCTCCTGTTTGGCAATTTTTCAATCACCAACAGCAGAGCCAGCAACAACCAAAACACCAAGGTGTGGAATATTTAGGAACCCATAAATGTACGCTTGACGCATTGATAGAAACAGTAGAGCCAGTACCAATCAAATGGGGTTGGAATACCGAGCAAGTGTTAGAAACTGTCGTCCAGTTTTGGATGAACAACGCCGAGAGTATACGATACTGGAAAACCAGATTAACCGATGCTGGTAATGATAATATACTCGTTGCCAGGCTCGCAGATATTACAGCCTTACAAGCGGAATTTGAAACCTTATTACATAAAAATTGGTAGATACAGCAGGGAACAGGCTTTAGAGGATGTTTTAAAAGTAAATATTAAGTAGTGGACTGGCAAGGCTAAACTTGTGCATTAGCCATCAGGCTAACATCTTATACCAATTTCCAAAATCTCGGCAACACATCCATTATCTGTAGGGGCGCACAGCTGTGCGCCCCTACTCATCTGCGTTTATCTGCGTTTGTCTGCGTTCAATTTTCTCCAAATCTATGGCAACATTTTAGCCTAGACACGCCCCTACCCATGTATAGGAATCTAATTGATTTGTGAAAAAATCTCCGTACCTGTAAGCCAGGCAGTGCAGCGCCCTACTTATCTGTATCAGGTATTTCGTGAGACGGTTTGAGCCTAACTGATGCTCAATTTCACCGTGAATACAGAAGACGGATTAATTTCTGTGATACTCGTTGATTTACTGATTAATTTTTATCTTTATCCTGACTTTATAAATCCAATTTAATCTAGCGATGGTTTTTTTAACGCAAGATAATACAGCCTTTTTCAGTTGAGTGCAGTACACTTTGCAAAGGAACAGAGTCTAGAGACTAGGGGTTAGAGGCTAGATGAATGTAGCTCATCAAGGTGAAAAGTGCTGTAATACTGCTCATAGTTATAGACAATACAACTTTAACAAAAAACTATTTTGCTCATCTTGGACATAAATTTTTTTTAAAGTTATAGTTATTGATTTTCGGTGAATTAACTCTTGGAGTTGAAATATAGAGATTAATAGAATAACTATAATCTACCAGCATTATTGATATGAAGTTGTTCTCCCAAGTTTTAACAGTTTTATCTTCCTCTTTAGGTCTATTCGCTATCAACTTTCTTGTATCGCCATCTGCTCATGCTTCAATTGTATGCGGTTCAGGAACAATTAGTAATTATCAGAATGGTTCCTTGGCAAGTTGTATACTTGATCAAAATACAACGGTACAGGTTTCTCACCCTACTACAGGAACAGCTAATTTTTATTGCCAAGCTAAGAGAATTATATCTTTTGATGATAAAGGGCAATTTCAAACTTGCTACCTTTCACAGGAAATACAAATTAGAAATAATAACTCAATTGATGTATGTCCAAAAGATTATAGGGTATCTGTTTTAGTTTCAACTAATGGTATTCAATCTATTAGCTGTAGTCCCTATTAGAGATTGTTTTAACAGTGGCTAAAATGTGGTAAACAAGCGGTGGAAAATAAATAAAATCATGTTAAGTAATGTAAATTGATCATAATTAAGTTCGTAGTAAGGACTTTAGTCCTCAAAAAAGGACTAAAGTCCTTACTACAAACCTTGATTTATTTAGTCCGTTCTACTTAACAAGAAATTACTTTTATCGGCTTTAGCCTCGCCAAACCAGTAGGGTGTAGTAATAGTTTGCACCTTTCCAAACATCCTCTGAGAATTTTTTTAGCAGCGTACCTATGTACGCCCCTACTACTCTTCTAAAATTGTGCCTTCTACATTGGCTCCTGCCAAATTTGCACCGTTGAGATTAGCCTGGCTCAAATCAGCTTGATTGAGATTCGCCTGTTCCAAGTCAGCTACGGTTAAATCTGCACCACTGAGATCAGCTCTATCTAAATTTGCTGCTTGCAAGTTAGCTTCTTGTAACTCTGCTTCACTGAGATTAGCTTGAATGAGTTTCGCAACGGTTAAATTAGCCTTGCTTAAATTAGCACCATCGAGAATTGCACCCTCTAAAATTGCACCATCGAGAATTGCACCACCTAAATTACTACCTGAGAGGTTAGCATTTCTTAAATCTGCACCATTCAAATCGGCTTCTACTAAACTACTGTGCGCTAAATTAGCATCTCGAAGATCAGCGCCATCTAAAACGGCTTGATCGAAAATCACACCGCTTAAGTCTGCTCCCCTTAAGTCTGCCTCACTTAAGTTAACAGCAGTGAAATTTCTCTCACCCGCAGCGTAGTTGTTCAGAAGTTCATTTGTTTTCATAGTGATACTTTACCTATGCTGTACTAGCCAATTAAAAAATTCCCAATACTCGCCATTGGGAATTTTGTCATCAAATAGGAAACACACTTTAAATTAAGGTAACAAATTTTTCCTGTATACATAACTATCTTTAGGTATGGATTAACTTCATACCATAGATAGATGTGTTAGTAATTATTATAGATTTTTAGTAATCTTGTATACCAAAGAGGGAAAGGTAGAAGGGTATGGGAGAAAGGGAAGAATTTGTAGCCTTTCCCCTTCCTACGGACTCATAAGCAAATTTGCAATTCTTATCCACTTTATTCAGGAAAACCATATTGCCAACTTGTATCAACAGGGAACTATTTCTAAGCTGCGTAATCATGAGGAATATGTAAGTTAGAGAATTTACTAGCTATTTTCTACTTACTGATACCGTTGGGCGATCGCTTCATATTTGGGGGAATCATAATCACACCAGATACCAACTCATAAACCCAGTGCAAATCTCAAGGTCGGAAATTGCAAATTGCCAATTGATAACAGGAGTAAGGCTGTGAAGCTGTTTTGGAATAAATGTTTTATCACTATCTTTTGGGTTTGGAACATAACGTTTTTAGTATTTGTTTATTTAGGTCTATTACCTATAATAGGTGTGCCTTTATTTCAGGCAACCTTAAGAGGTGATATTCCGACTGAGTTTTCCTTAACTTTTTTAGCCTTAATTGCCATTCCTAGCATTGCTAGTATTATCGGCACGAAGTTTTATCAACAACCATTACAACTTATTCGCCTATTTTATGGGATAGAAGCGCCGCTATTTCTTTTGTGTTTGTTGCGGTTATTCTTGATTCGAGAACTGACACCCGCTAGTAGTCAAATTCTGCTGACAACGGGTGTATGTATAGCCGCTTTTACTGGAGAATTCTTTTGGGGTTATGCTTCAGGGCGTAAGAGTGGTTTACAATGGGTACAAATGTTAGCCCATACTTTAATGCTGCTATTTGGCATTTATGCAGGTGCGGTATTGTTATTTTATGCCTTGCCTGTAGCAGTATTTTTAGTGCAAGAGTTTTGCAAATTTGGTTGGTTAAAAGCAATAGGAGATATTTTATACTATTCAGCTTCTCCCGGCAATTTATTATTTATTTTCCTTTGGTTAGCTATTTTTACCTTTAGTACTACATTGTTTATTGTGATGCCCTCGGCGTTATCAGCAATGTATGTGCATTCAGGGGTCAAGATTTTACGGGCATTTGCGGCAGAACATGGGAAAAATAAGACTTTTGCTGGTGCTAGTGCAGTTGTTGTGGCATTTGCAGTTACCTTCCTATCTTTACAACAACAGCCCCAAGTATTAGCCTTTTCACTGTTAGCAAATGCGCCGACAAATGATAGCGATCGCCAAACGTTGCTAGCTAAGTCAGAACAAATTCGCACAGGATTAGTTAACGCTTATTTATCCTCCTACCGCTACCTCAGCAGCAAGCAAGAAAATAATCACATCAGCGCCATGTATCGTTATGTCTTAGGTTTAGATAAATCGGCTGCTGATGGCGTGCAAGGAATCTATAATTTCTTCATGTCGCCATTTTTATATAATGGTTCTGGACAAGATGCTGCTAAAGCAGAAAAACTTTACGCTGAGTTTTTTGATACACCTCTCCAAAAAGCAGAAAGAACAGCCGTTAGTCATGCAGTCCAATCTACTTTTAACGAACAAGAAGTTAAAGCAGGTTTATTAAATATCAACGAGAAAAAGGTTTGGTTAGCATCGCAACAAGTTACAGTTAAAGAACATGGTGATTGGGCTGATGTGGAATTGTACGAGGTTTACAAGAACCAAACACCAGAAGTTCAAGAAATTTTTTACTCCTTTACTTTACCAGAAAGTGCTGTCATCACTGGCTTGTGGTTAGGGGATACTGATAAGTTAAACCAACGTTTTAACTTTGTTGTCTCTCCTCGTGGTGCTGCCCAAAAAGTTTATAATTCTCAAGTGAGACGAGAACGCCCTATAGATCCAGCTTTGTTAGAACAAGTAGGGCCAAGAAATTATCGCTTACGGGCTTTTCCCATTCCTCCTAACAACGTACAACAAATAGAAGGACAACCACCACGCCCCACCCAAATGCACCTATGGTTAACTTATCAGGTGATGGGAGAAGATAAAGGTTGGGCTATGCCTGATTTGGGAGAAAGACGTAATATATTTTGGACTGATAAAACCAAGCGCATTCGTAACGGTAAGGAAATAGGTTTGCGGGAGGATGCTTGGTTAGAAGGATACATAAGCGCTAGTAGTCAAGTTCAGCCTGCATTGCATGAGGTGAATTTAGCTGAGGGTTACAAAATATTAGCCAAACCTTTATCTAATCAAGATTACACCTTACCGAAAAATCAGCGTGTCGCCTTAGTTCTCGACACTTCCCGCAGTATGGGGAGACATATCAAGGAATTGAAGCAAACATTATCATGGTTGCAACAACAAGGTTTTGCAGATAGGGATTTAACTAACAATGATGCGGATTTATATATTACTGTTTCCCCAGGCGCTAAACCTAAACGATTAGATGATATCCAGCAATTACAACCGGAAAAAGTCACCTTTTACGGGACAATTCAACCGCAGCAAATGCTGGAACAGTTTAATAATTTGCGTGGAGATACAGCTTATGATGCGGTTTTATTGTTGAGTGATGAAGGTAGTTATGAGTTGTCGAAAAACAACAAAACTGTTCTCTCTACGCCTGCACCTTTGTGGATGGTGCATTTAGGTGAATTGCCTGGGGCTTACAATGATGGCATCATTAAATCATTACAAGATAGTGGCGGTGGAGTTGGTGTAGATATTGCCGAGGTGTTGCAAAGAATTGCCACAAAATCTGTTTTAGGTGACTCGGTTGTAAGTGTTGTCAATGGTTATGCTTGGTATTTGCAAACGTTGGCGGAGGGAAGTAATAACCAGCAAGATGATTTACTCCC
The DNA here is from genome assembly GCA_036704005.1 of Leptolyngbyaceae cyanobacterium. Lineage (GTDB taxonomy): Bacteria > Cyanobacteriota > Cyanobacteriia > Cyanobacteriales > Nostocaceae > Trichormus. The sequence goes on from DATNQO010000126.1 coordinate 6,600, forward strand.
CATCGCCGCTAGACAATTAATTGTTGGGTTGAGTAAACAAATTAAGTTAGACAATCTCAAAAGTTTGGACGCAATTCATGCGATCGCCAAAAAATATCAGATTGTCAGCCCTTATTCTTCTATGCTGGTATTAGTCAACGACGAACAAAGACGGTTACTTAAAGAAGCAGAAGCCCAAAGCGATCGCTTTGACCGTAAAGTAGAGAATGGTAAGGAAAATCTCTCCAAACCCCATAACCCCTTGAAGGCTACTGTACCTGAACCCTCTGGTGGATGGCTTTTAGGTGTGAGTGCGATCGCCCTATTTATATTTGTCAAGCGTCGCCGTTCAGTCATCAAATCTAGATAATTACTGATGATATTTTGCGCTGATTTGGTGATGAGTAATTGCTAGTAAGCAATTATACGAATCCAATTTGATTTCTGTGTTTGTAGGGTGGGTATTGCCTAAAACCATGTTACGGTAGGCAATGCCCATCTGCCTTTGTGCGTAAGTCCTAAAAAATACTCGTAGTGGCGCGACCGGACTAAAATACCGCATTAACGAAAAATCTATCATCTTGTCATCTGCGTTTATCTGCGTGCATCTGCGTTCGATTTTTTTCAAATCCATTGCCACATTTTAGCCTTGACACGCCAGTAGGCTATTGCATAAGTCTTGATAAGTTTGTAGCCTTAGTAGGTATGGCTACATTATGCTGCGCGGCAAAACGCGCTGCTAAAAAGACAAAAATAGAATATGCGAATCATTAGAAAAACTATAAATTGGCGAATCTTTATTTTCTTTACTCTTGGAATTTTAATCACCAGCTTCTTATTTACCAATCTAGCAACAGGTGCGGTAGAAATTAGTAAAATAGAATTTATTGGACAAGCCACCTTACCAAAGGGATTATCCTTTCAAAAAACTGAAGTAGGAGGATTATCTGGAATCACCTATGATGCAAGTAATGACTTGTACTATACTATTTCTGATGATAGAGGACAAAAATCACCTCCACGTTTTTACACCTTGAAGATTGATTTAAGTAAAGGTAAATTATCAGATAAAGGTGTTATTACTGTAGGTGTCACCATATTATTAGACGAAAATAGTCAAATTCCATCAGGGGAAACTGACACAGAAGGAATTGCTGTTACTCAAGCTGAAACTGTCTTCATTTCTTCTGAGGGAGATGTAGATAAATTAATTCCTCCCTTTATTAAAGAGTTTCCTTTATCTTCAGGTAAAGCGAGTAAAACATTACCCATACCCAAAAAGTTTTTACCTGATAAAAATGGTAAGCAAGGTATCCGCAATAACTTAGCCTGGGAAAGCCTTACCATCACACCGAATAATCAATATTTATTTACAGCTACAGAGAATGCTTTGATTCAAGACGGCCCAGCAGCACAACCTGATATTGGCACTCCTTGCAGAATTTTGCAATATAACTTACAAACCAATCAACCAGAAAAAGAGTTTCTTTACCAAACAGAACCGATATCAACATTTTTCAATTTAACAGGGAAATTTGCCAGTGGTTTACCCGATTTACTCGCTTTAGATAATCAAGGTCACTTTTTGAGTATAGAAAGGTCTTTTGCTGGTTTAGCATTTGATGTTGCTTTATTTCAAGTTTCCCTGGAAGGTGCTGATAATATCCAAAATATAGATAGTTTGTTAGCAGTTGACTCTAAAAATATCAAACCAGTCCAGAAAAAATTACTGTTGGATTTACGCACCTTAGATGTAGCGTTAGATAATATAGAAGGTTTTACCCTTGGCCCTACATTACCTAACGGACAAAAAGCGTTAATTATGGTGAGTGATAATAATTTTAATTCGATACAACGCAGTCAAATTCTCGCCTTTCAACTCAAAATAGAATCTCCTTTAATTAGGTTATTAAGGCGAATAGTACCGAATTTTAACCCAATACGGTTCAGTTAAAGGTTATTGATGTAGATAATTGGTCTTGAGAGACGCGATAAATCGCGTCTCTACATGAGGATTTTGGGCTTATCTGAACCGTATTGAATTTTAACCGCTAATACCGTTTCTTGATGTAGAGACGTTGCATGCAACGTCTCTACAAAATTTATTAGGCGCTTTTAACCCACACGTCTTAAATCATACTTATGCTGCACAAAATTGACTAACCAATCTTTAACTCTGCGGGTGGCGCGACAGTCGTCCTCGTTATAGCGGAGAATGATTTCTAATAAATTGCGATCGCCTGTTTCTAACCACTGATCATACCAATATATACACTTAGCACCTGTGGCTTCTTTATCACGCCACTCAAACCCCAGCCAACGCGCAATAGCTTTTAAAGCATAACTTTCTATAGGTAAAGCTACAGTTTGGGTTAAATGTTCATAAATATCCACAAATCTATGTAAAACTGGACTGACTGAGGCGTATGGTGTGCGGTATAATTTTGCTAGGCGTTTAACTGTATCTAGTTCGTACACACAAAAATGGTAAATTGGGGCTTCAGGATATCGCCATACCAACTCTAGAAATTGTCGCCAAATCAATTCCTCTTCTTCTGGCTTTTCCGCAACAAAAGCATAAAATTGTTCGGTGTTGGTTTGTTTATTCACAACCAAAACACCCAAAAGATAATCTAAATTTAAATCTGGTTGCGCTTCAATATCAAAGTACAATTCTATAGACGAGTTGAAGGTAAGATTTCCCTTGGGTGGTGGGAATGGTAGAATAAGCGGTTGTTTTTGGAGAACTGACTGCGCTTGTACTACTAACTTAGCTGCAACTTCTCCATCAAAACCGACAAGATTTTCTAAAATAGTCGGGCTGGTATTGGCGAGAGATTCTAAGCTGGTGATGTCGAGAGTTTGCAGTTGAGTGTAACGGATGGGTGAGACTCCAGGTAACAGAGACAGATGCTGCTGAGATTGGGCGATCGCATAACATTGACTATACCAAAGACAAAGATTACACTTCTGACGGGCAATAAATACTTCTGGTGCAGCCTCTGACTCTAACGCCTGAATAAATTCTTGTAAAATCCCCTGCATTTGGGGTATCCATCTGCATAAATCTACTGCATAGGGTGTTTCTTTCCCCCGCAACATCAACCAAGCCGTCTGAGGTTTAACGCCCTGTACCTTAGCCAACACTTGGGCGTGGTAGGCTGTGACTACTTGATACTCCTGCTTAGGACGCTTCCCCAGTTCAATATCCACTGGTTCATACACCCAATCACCAAATATCGATTGTCCAGGCTGTTTAACCAACAAATCAGGACGACTTAGACAAGTATAATTTGTCTGGTCTGTCTCTATTAACTCATTATAATTAGCTAACAGCACACCTTGATAAATATACTCAACCCCACGCTGCATCAATTCTATAGTAGCGGCTTGTCCAGCTACCCAATCCGGTTTGGGATAATCAGGTTTATGATAGGCAAAATGAGCCAAAATACTTTGTTGATGAGCAAATTTATCCTCTTGCAGTTTCAGCAACAATTCACTAGGCGCATCTCGTAAGCTTCTATCACCCTGAATATCTAAAACAGGGCGACGTTTACAGCGTTGGTATTGCAGTAGGTGTTCAGCATTAATTAGCATTCATTTGGGGGGGAGAAGAGGGGGAAAGGGGAAAGGGGACTGTTGACTATGGACTATGGACTATGGACTAATGACTAATAACCAATGACTAATGACTATTATGACTGCTATTTCTACTTTACAGACTCGGTTGCATTACCATCGAGAACAGTTTCCTGCTTTAGCTAATAAAACTTATTTTAACTATGGTGGACAGGGGCCGATGCCTCAAGCTGCATTGGATACTATCACCCAATCTCTAGCTTATATCCAAGAAATCGGCCCCTTTGGGACTGAGGCTGGTAACTGGATCACAAAACAAACTCAAGCAGTCAGAGAAGCGATCGCTCAAGAATTCAACGCCCCTTCTGATACAATCACCTTTACAGATAATGTCACTGTTGGTTGTAATATCGCTCTTTGGGGTATTCCTTGGCAAGCAGGCGACCATCTTCTCCTCTCCGACTGCGAACATCCAGGTGTAATTGCTGCTACCCAAGAAATTAGCCGTCGCTTTGGGGTGGAAGTGACTACTTGTCCCCTCAAGGATACCGTAAACGCAGGCGACCCTGTGGCAATTCTTACCCAACACTTACGCCCTAATACTCGCTTGGTGGTCTTAAGCCATGTATTTTGGAATACTGGACAAGTGCTACCTCTGGAAAAAATTGTCGAGGTATGCAGAAATAATAACTCTTTCTTACTGGTAGACGCTGCCCAGTCTGCTGGCGCTTTACCTTTAAATTTAACTCAGTTAGGGGTAGATTTCTATGCTTTTACTGGTCACAAGTGGCTATGCGGCCCGGAGGGTGTAGGCGGTTTGTACGTGCGTCCAGAAGTTAGAGAAAGCCTCAACCCGACATTTATCGGCTTGTATGGAGTGATTGTGGATAGCCAAGCCCAACCGAAAGGCTGGAAACCAGACGGACGTAGGTATGAAGTGTCTACCCTAGCTTATCCATTGTACTTAGGATTAAAAGAAGCGATCGCCACTCATCAGCAATGGGGAACCCCACAGGAACGTTACGTCCAAATTCGCCACAACAGCGAATACCTCTGGCGTAAATTAACAGCCATACCCAATATTAAATGTTTGCGAAACGCACCGCCAGAAACTGGTATAGTCTCCTTCCAACTAGAACAAACCCCACCCCTCAAACTAGTACAATTTCTTGACTCCCAAAACATCTTAACCCGAACAATTGCCGATCCAAGCTGTATCCGTGTAACTGTTCATTATTTAACTCTGGAGTCAGAAATTGACCAATTAGTTGAAGCTGTATCTAAGTTTTCTAATTAGTCAATAGGGAATTGGTTAAAGCTTATTACGTAGGGTGGGCAATGCCCACCAAAGTCTTCCACTCGAAGATGTAAGATTTCACAATAGGGAATTTGTCATTTAACCAATTCTACATAAGTTTGCAGCAAATAAATTTTGTAGAGACGATGCCTACAAAGTCTCTACAACTCAAAATTCATAAATCAGTTTTAGTATTGACAGTATTAATTGCCAGCTTCCCCTCATAGCTACTATTTAAAAATCACGAAATTCCTTGCCGTGCCATACTCGTAAGACAAATACAGTATCTTCCTCACGGAGGTAACGAACCACGTAGTTTCCGGCGATCAGCTCACGCACATTTTCAAGCTCTGGGACAGGACGACCTATGTCAGGATGAAGTACCAGTTTTCCTATAGCCTGCCTCAGCCTTAGCGATACTCGCTCTGCCGCCTGCGGATTGTTTTGAGCAATGAACTCTCTTAGTCGTACTAAATCCTGCACCGCACTCTCTGAAAACTGAAGCTTCATATCTTCGGTGCAGTAGCTTCGCTGGCGGTTCCCCAGGTTTCCAGCCACTTCATCACTTCCTCACCAGAAACAACCCTTTGGGCTTGAATGTCGGCGATCGCTTCTTGTGTCTCTTCGAGCATTTTCAGTTTTTGCTCCTCCCTTACAATGTACTGCCGTAGAGCATCGTTGATTATCCAGCTTTTCGTCCGTTGCAGTTTCGTTGCGGTCACTTCGAGCTTTTCTTCCAGGTCATCATCAAGCCTAAAACTTGTGGTATTCATACTTTTGCTTCATATAATGCGTCATACTGCATTGTATTATAGCGGTGAGATTGCCTAATTAAAAGACTGTCCCGACATTCCCCCACAACCGTTAATTTATTTATCCACTACTTGACATCTTTTAGTAGCACACCATAGTCTTTTACCTAATGTGTCAAAACTCATCGACACACCTCACCCGAACCTTGAAAACAGCATAATTTCGTGAACCTGTGTCGATGCCTTGTGCAGTCAAGCTTTCAGGCGACAAAATTGACGCTTTTTGGAAATTTTTTAGGAATTTTTCCGAGGTGTGTCGATTAGGGGGTCTGAAACCTGCTTACAGTAAAGCTTCCAGAAGTGAACTCTTTACAAAACCTCTTCCCCTAACGGGGATGGAAACCCGTTGGTGGCGTTGGCGGTGCCACCTGTTCCTTTACAAAACCTCTTCCCCTAACGGGGATGGAAACCGAAACCAGTTTGCCCCAAACGATGAATTTCTTTAACTTTACAAAACCTCTTCCCCTAACGGGGATGGAAACGGAAATGAAATTCCCATTTTCTACCCAAACCCTTTACAAAACCTCTTCCCCTAACGGGGATGGAAACTCTAGAAGTTACTGTACAAGTTCAATAACTCTGACTTTACAAAACCTCTTCCCCTAACGGGGATGGAAACTATTTACGCCACACGCCAATCACCTTTTTATCAACCTTTCCAAAACCACTTCCCCTAACGGGGACTATCAACTCAATCCCAATAAAACCGATCGCATCTGTACGACTCTTACCTTATGGTATAGAAGATGCGATCGCCTGTTTGTGATCACTATTAGGTGCGATCGCGCTTTTTGTGGCTTCGTGTAGACTGTGGTATGTCCATGTCGGCATAGTTATATATAGCGGATTGCAACCGGATAGAATACAGATTCATCTGCGTTCATCTGCGTTCATCTGCGTTTAATTATTTTTTCTGTACCTCACTGACTTGAAAACCGCCATAAGTCAAAATTCTCAATATTTCATGAAACGCCCCATCCTATACATAGCCATCACCAACCACGGCTTCGGCCATGCTACCCGCACAGCCTCAGTCGCCGCCACAATTCAAAAGTTATATCCAGAAATTCTCTTAATCATGGTAACTACCGCGCCTCGGTGGTTGCTGGAATGCTATATAGAAGGTGATTTTATCCATCGTCAACGCGCTTTTGATTTGGGTGTCGTCCAGTCGGATAGCTTGAATATGGATAAGGAAGCAACGTTGGCGAAGCTGCGGGAAATTAAAAAGCAGCAAAATTCCCTCATTGCATCCGAAGTCAATTTCATCCGCCAAAATCGCGTCGATTTGATATTGGCTGATATTCCCTTTCTCGCGCCTTTGTTCGCCAAAGCCGCAGGTATCCCTTGCTGGATGATGAGTAACTTTGGCTGGGATTTTATCTATCGAGATTGGGGAGGGGAATTTGTCGCTATTGCTGATTGGATTAGTGAATGTTATTCTGGGTGCGATCGCCTGTTTCGTCTCCCCTTCCACGCACCTTTATCAGCTTTCCCCCATATTACCGATGTGGGTTTAACTGGTGGTTCCCCTCGTTACGCTGCTGAAGAACTGAGTTCTAATTGGGGTATCACCGCAGCCAAAGATAAAACCATCCTCCTCACTTTTGGCGGTCTAGGTTTACAACAAATTCCCTACGACAACCTCAAACATTTCCCTGATTGGCAATTTATAATCTTTGATCAATCAGCCCCAGATTTACCTAATATTATCAAAATTAGCGATCGCAAATATCGCCCAGTCGATTTTATGCCTATTTGTGGGCGAGTTATTTCCAAACCTGGTTACGGTACTTTTTCCGAAGCCACTCTACTAGATACACCTGTTGTCACCATTCCCCGTGATGATTTTGCGGAAGCTGCTTTCTTACTTGAGGGGATAGTTAATTATAATTCCCATCAAATTATCACCCCAGAGGAATTTTTTCAAGGTGACTGGAATTTCCTCCATCAACCAGTGCAACTACCTAAGCAAACCCAACCAATTGCTAAGGATGGAAATGTGGCGATCGCCCAAGCTATCATTAACTATTTTCACGGTAAATAAGATAGTTTATCTGTTCATAAAAAAGCTAAATACTAGATATTTATCAAACTATAATTTACCTATGAAATAGCGGGGGAATTCGGCTTTGATTGGTTTGTTTACTATTACCCAAGCACAAGTAGGACTTACGCAAGTGTCATAATCAAACTAAATGTAGGGTGCGTCAGCCCCAATAATTTCGTACAGATTCAAGGATTTTCCACCTCTGACGCACCCTACCCCAAGTGCCAGTTGCGTAAGTCCTGACAAGGTAATGTCTTCAGCTAATTCGTGCTAGTTTTTCTCTATTTGTATGCAGCCAGCCTACTCTTCTAATTGAGGTTATTGATGGGTGAAAAAGTTTGTAGTAAGCACTTTAGTTATGAGAATTTAATGACTAAAGTCCTTACTACAAGCGAGATTATCGAGCATTGTTGAGGATATCTCTCCAAGCTTGCAGCACTGTTTGTAAATCCTGTGGCAAGTTATTTTGAGAAATATCGTTGTACTGTACTGTACCATCTTCACTGGTGAGAGTGTAGGTGATAAAGTCAGCCGAGCCTCTAGGGGCTGGGTAGCTGATATTTTGAAACTCCTCAGCTCTGCGTTCTAGCAAGCGTTGGAATTGACGCACTTGTTGTACAGAAACACGACGCACACTGCGTTCAGAATCATTAGCATCGCCAATGCGTACACGAATTAATAACCCATCATCTCTTAATATTGTTTCGTAAGTTCTACCCGCAAAGCCACCGCTAGAAATTTCCCGGAACACCACACCTTGATCTAAAGGTAGTGGTAACTCACTGGGGCGAATTGGTACGGGGTTGAGATTATCATCATCTGGGGTTTGGGTATCGTTAATTTGATTCCAAGCCCTAATTACAGCCTGTAAATTTACAGGGAGGTTATCTTGGGAAATATCGTTGTACTCGACTGTACCATCTTGGGTGGTGAGTGTGTAGGTAATATAATCAGCACTGTTTCTGGGTGCAGGATAGCGCAGATTATCAAATTCATCTCTAGAACGTCTGAGCAACTGCTGAAATTGCTGTAATTGTTGGCGACTCAAACGTTGTACACTGCGATCAGAATCATTAGCATCACCAAGACGCACACGAATTAATCGCCCATCGTTGAGCAAAATTGTCTCATAGGTTCTACCTGCAAAGCCACCGCTAGAAATTTCCCGGAACACCACATTTCTCTCTAAAGGTGGCGGTAACTCACTTTCAGGAATGGATATCGGTTCACCTGTACCGACATTACCAATAGTCGTGCTAGCGGCTCGATTAAACCTGACTTGAGAGTTATTGTCAGTATGATACACAAACCTTTCAGAACCTACTGTGACGGTGACACGCCAACCGGGAACCTGTGCAAAAAGACAACTCTCAGCAGATCCACCTAAGTCTAGACAGCTATTACTCCATACCACCCGTTGTGCTTGAGTGATGTTTCTAGGGCCGAGTGCAATTCTACTTCTGATACGTCTGGAAGCATCGGCTATTACCTGTTCTACAATCGACTGCGGTAAATTCGTACTAGAGTTACTTCCAGATTTTAACTCAACTCTAGAACCATTGTCATTAGAAACAAATACCCAACGGCGATCGCCTGCACCTACTGTCACTTGCCAACCAGAGACTACAATTTGATCACAGGGATAGGGAAAAGTGGGGCGATCGCCTACGGCGGGGCGTAGCCCATCGCAACCTTCAGCCCAACTTGTCTGCTGAAATTCTACAATACTCAACGCTCTGATTGGTAATCTGGTAATTTCGCTAGCTTGGCGTAACACCGCATTGCTCACATTTTGGGGTAATCTACCTGTGTTAGCACGCTCGTTTAACCTGATTACGGAACCTGTTTGATTGCTATGATAAACCCAACTTTGTCTACCACGAGATACCACAACTCGCCAACCTGGAACTAATGCTTGAGTACAAAGTTCATCAGGCCGTTGTAATTCTAAACAACCATTACGCCAAGTCTGTTGACGATAATCAGTAATTTGAAATGCTCCGGCAAAACTTCCTTGTCTATTGGCTAAATCTCGTAAGATAGCATTAGCGACGGAACGCGGTAAGCGATCGCTTCTAATATTTTGTTTCAGCAGTTGATTAGGTGTTTGGGCGAGAAAAGTTGTCGATGAAGCACTGGCACTTTTCATAAATGTAAAACTGCTACCAACAGATAAAAGTCCAGTCAAAATTAACGCAGTAATAATTTGAGTTTTGGTATTACGATAAGTTTGTAGCATAGTTAGTTAAGATAAAGCGCTGATATCAGCGATGAGAGTTAGTATTACAAGGAACAAGAATTAATACCTAATCAGTAAGAGCGATTCCGTAATTATTACCTGATTGGGAACTGGGAAGAGAGATTTCCATACCTTCGCTATGGGTTTTAAGCTAGTGGTTGCATAGCTTAAAAATGGGTTTAAGGTTGTGGTTTGCTTCTATGAGGTACAGTCTGATTAGTGTAGATAAGAAGATAGACCTAATGTATTAATTTTTTGTTCCGCAATATCTTTTTTGATTTTTCGCATTTATAACAAGTGATGTGACGGTTAACAAAAGGGGCGCAACTTCTGCTTAACTATTACAGTCATGCTTCATGTTTTATCTGCGGATGTCTGAACAATCTATGAAAGTTTTTTTGCAATGGTGTGGTGAGTCTTTATTGCGGAAGATTTTGGCAATTAGAAAGCGGGTTTTCTTTTCTGTAATCCTGGTTTTGAGTTGTGTGGCTACGGTGATGTTATCGTTGCCCTTAAACGCTCAAATCACGCCTAATACAACAATAGCATCTGAGTTAAGAGGTGTATGGTTAACTAATATTGATAGCGATGTGTTGTTTGCAGGCGATCGCCTCAAAAAATCTTTACAACGCTTAGATGAACTTAACTTTAATACTGTATATCCGGCAGTATGGAATTGGGGATATACACTTTACCCTAGCAAAGTCGCCGCCAAAGTGATAGGACGCGCTCTCGACCCTACCCCAGGATTACAAGGGCGAGATATGCTCAAAGAAATCGTCACGGAGGGACATAAACAAGGGTTAACGGTGATTCCCTGGTTTGAATTTGGCTTCATGGCTCCCGCAGATTCTCTGTTGGCGAAAAATCGTCCCCAATGGCTCACCAGTCGCAGCAACGGTAGCCGCATAGTCAAGGAAGGTACACATGATCGGGTATGGTTAAATCCCTTTCGCCCAGAGGTGCAACAATTCATCCAAGATTTAATTGTGGAGATTGTGCGAAACTATGACATTGATGGCATTCAATTTGATGATCATTTCGGTTTACCCTCAGAATTGGGCTATGATGCTTACACAGTAGCTTTATACAAAAAAGAACACCGTGGTCAAGCCCCATCGAAAAACCCCCGTGATCCAGAATGGGTGCGTTGGCGAGCGAATAAAATCACCAACTTCATGCAAAGGGTATTTAAAGCGATTAAAGCGACAAAAAGAGATTGTTTAGTTTCCGTTGCACCTAATCCTCAACGTTTTTCTTACGAATACTTTCTTGCAGACTGGCAAAAATGGGAAAGGATGGGATTAATTGAAGAATTGGTATTGCAGATTTACCGGGATGATTTAAACGTCTTTGTGCAAGAATTGGAATATCCAGAAGTGAAAGCAGCTAAAGCACATATCCCTGTAAGTATTGGGATTTTAGCTGGGTTGAAAAATCGGTCTGTATCGATGCAACAGATTCAAACTCAAGTGCAAAAAGTACGCGATCGCAACTTTGCTGGTGTTTCCTTCTTCTTCTACGAAACCCTCTGGAACCTCAGCCAGGAAGCATCCTCACAACGTCAAGCCGCCTTTAAGCAAATATTCGCCCAGCCAGCCAAATATCCCAACTTAATTACAGGTTGGAAGCCTTAGATAGGGGACTGGGGACTGGGGAACTGGGGGAGATGTGGTTCGACTGCGCGGAAATCGAGCGGAGTCGAGATTCACCAACCGGGAGTGGGGGGGAGAACAACTGTTAACTGTCAACTGTCAACTGTCACCTGTCAACTGTCATGCGCCGAGACTCGATATTTTACAAATTATTTCAACAATCCCCTAGTTTACTATTTGAACTATTGACAAACCGTCCAACAAATGCAGAGGCTTATAAATTTGATTCCGTAGCTGTTAAAGAACCAAAATTTGAAATTGACGGGGTATTTTTACCACCAGAAAGCGAAAGTCCGGCTGTTGTCTATTTCTGTGAGGTGCAATTTCAAAAAGACGAACAGCTTTATGAAAGAGTATTTGCTGAATCCTGGTTATATTTCTATCGCAACCGTGCCAGATTTAGCGATTGGGAAACAGTAATCATTTATCCCTCGCGTCAAACTGAACAAAGTGATATTCATCCTTGTCGAGCCTTAGTTAATAGCGACCAAGTTCATCGAGTGTATCTAGATGAATTGGGGGATATTCGTCAATTACCTTTATGGTTAGCGTTAATGGTATTAACTACAATAGACGAAGAACAAGCACCACAAGAAGCTAGGTATTTATTAACCAGAACTCAGCAGGAAGCATCTCAACCATCAAGTCGAGCCATAATAGAGATGATCACAACTATTATGGTGTATAAGTTTGAACAACTAAGTAAAGCAGAGGTAGAGGAAATGTTGGGGATCACACTCAAAGAAACGCGAGTATATCGAGAAATTAAAGAAGAAGGACGAGAAGAAGGACGAGAAGAAGGACGAGAAGAAGGAAGGGAAGAAGGACGACAGCAAGAGGCGGCTAATTTAGTTATGCGATTGCTAACTAAGCGGTTTGGAGAAATTTCTGAGGAAGTGCGATCGCAAATTTCCAGCCTACCTCTACCTGTTCTCGAAGATTTGAGCGAAGCTTTATTAGATTTTACAAATTTGGCTGATTTACAAACTTGGTTAGCAGCCATTTAACTTATATCTTGCACCATTACCTTATTGCGAACAAAAAAGCCCAAAATCCTTATAATTTCGTAGGGTGTGCAGTGCAGGGAGCCACCTGCTTATTGAGAAGGTGCAAGATATCAGTTAATCAGTAAACAGTTATAGCAGGTGACAGGTGACAGGGGACAGGGGACAGCTTCAAAAGCTGCTGAATATAAGGGTTTTATAATTTACCTATGTGGCTACTGCTATAAGTAAGCCGTCGAAAATAAATCAAACAGTTATTACAATTGAGTTCGTAGTAAGGACTTTAGTCCTCAAAAAAGGACTAAAGTCCTTACTACAAACTTGATTTATTTAGTCCGTTCTACTTATCAGTACAAAAATTGATAACTGATAACTGATAACTAACCAATACCCAAGCGTCCAGCCAAGCCGGGAGTCAGGGGTAAAAGGGTGGTAATCATTAAGAATAGAACCAGTAAACCCAAAGCAGCCCTAGCATCATCGGGTTCGCTGATTTCATTCAAGCTGGGGCGTTCTAAATCCCGTTGTAAGAATAAAATGACGATCGCCCAATACATCGCCAAAGCATTCCCCAAAGATACCAAAGCTAGGACAATTAAGGTAGCAAGTGTTGCCAGTCCTGCGGTTTTGCGTCCGTAAATTGCCTGAACAATTCGCCCACCATCTAAAGAACCGGCTGGCATTAAGTTTAAAGCTGTGATGACCAAACCCAGCCAACCAATGATTACCAAGGGGTGGACATTAACTAAGGGTGATTGCAAGGCTGAACCAAGAACAACCCGCGCCAAGCAACCCACCAAAATTGAGCCTTGGAAAAACTGATTGGGTAATTGAAATAAAGTACCTGGGTGAGATAGGAGTAAACCAGCAACCAGCATCAATAGCGAAACAACACCGCCAGCTATTGGCCCAGCCACGGCAATATCAAATAATACTGAGCGATTGGGTAACTGTGACTCAAAGCGGGTAATTGCCCCAAAAGAGCCGATTTGCACAGATGGTAACAAGAAAGGCCAGCTAAGGCGGACTTGATGACGACGGGCAATTATCCAATGCCCAATTTCGTGAGTGGCTAGAATTGCAAATATACCTAAGCCTATGGGTAAAGCGGTAGGTAAGCGTTCTGGGGTACTAAATAAATCAAAATTTAGGAGTAATCCCGCAGTTTCTAAGCTAGTACCGATAGTTGCTATACCCAGGATGGCGGCAAAGGCTTTCTGCGGTAAGGTGGTGGGACGCGGATCATTGGTACTTGGTAGGACAATGACGACAGGTTTACCATCTGTGTTTTCTACCAAAAACAGACGATATTTCTCACCTAACTTATCTTGCAAACTCTTAGTCAAACGGCTGTGAACCTCTTCGGGTTCGCCGCGCAGATTACCCTTGAAGATAGCACCTTCTTGGTAGGCGATCGTTTCTGTGGCGAAAAATGTATCAATCCCAAAAATGCCTTTAATCACATTTAAGTCTTCTTCCGGGATTGGCATGATTTCCACAACTACCCCTGCTGGCTGCGGAACTTCTGGCGGTGGTGCAGATTCAGCCGCTAGCCTTTCCGTGGCCCGTTGCTTGAGGATAGCATCTTGTCCAGCCGCCCGTAACTGTCTACCCAAGTAGATGTACAAGCCAGCCGAACCTACAACCAAGAACAATATCCCGACTATATTGATATAAATTCCGGCAGCAAACAAGCCAAAAAACAACAGCCAGGGAGCCATCAAAACCACCGACTGCAACCAAGCTAGGATTCCCAGTTTACCAAAAGGTCTGGCGCGATAAAAGCCCCAACCCAAAATGGTGAAAGCTACAAGTAAAATTATTCCCAGTATAGAAGTCTCTGACGGAGCAAACATTTCCAAACCCTTCACTGTGAAAGACTAAGCCCGTAGTCCGGTGTTATAGATACATTATTAATTTATAACGAGGATGGAGTTTGCCCACATCGCTAAGGGGGGAATTTGTGGGGATTGGGGAGATGAGGGAGTGGGGGGAGATGGGGGAGCAGAGGAGAACAACTGTCACCTGTCAACTGTTAACTGACAACTGTCAACTGACAACTGTCAACTGTCAACTGTCAACTAATTAATAATTCTTTCCACTGAGACAAAAATATCTGGAAATGCAATTGGTTGAATGTCGCCAGTGGTTAGTGTCTGTTTTGTGGCGTAATCTCCATCTAGAATGTCTCGGAACACCACTAAGTTGAGTTTTTTGAGATTTACAACCCAATACTCTAAAATGGCTGCTTGGGCGTAAATTTTGCTTTTCGTCTCTAAGTCTTTCTCTAAGCTGGAGTTAGCATATTCAATTACCCAGAAAATATTGTTTGGGTAAGGATGATGCTGTCGGTATTCGCGTCCTAAACGTTGGACGATCGCAATATCTGGTTCGGGTTCTGAGTCGTTGGGTAGGGTGATAGGCTTGGCTTGACGAATAGTGGCACGTTGACCTAACAAATCCGTTAGATACTGTGCAGCTTCATGACTACAATAAGCGTGTGGTTCTCCTTCTGGTGACATTTCTACTATTTCTCCTTGCAGCAATTCAACCTGGCGATCGCACAAAATGCCAGCCTCAATCATCCGGTGATATTCGTCAATCGTCCACTTAGCTACAATCACAGTCATGGCGATCGCTTCCTCCCAATGATGCGCTATCTTTTCCCATCTTAAACGCAGTATAACTAACCTCTGTACAAGCCTTGCAGTGGCTTAATACTCATCCACAAACTGAGGATGAACCCAGAGAAATTCGCGGCGTTTGTTCTGTACCCGCACCAGTCCACCAAAACTAGGGTCTTTCTCTTTCAAAAGAGCGTGTAATTCTCGCAAAATCGAACCTTGGGCGCGAATTGCGTCACCTTCCAAAAATCGAGAATCGCTCTTGGAGTCACCAGCCAAAGCCATATCGCCTCCCTTCAAGGTAGACTCAATGGCTTTCTGTCCGAGGTCGAGTTGTTCTTCAATGCCTTTGTAGGTGGTGTCATCAAGTATGTATTTAGTTGCGGAACCTGCAACAGGTAAGACTAAACTCAGGGTTCCCGTCAACAGTTTGAGAATGGGGACGGCTTTGGTAAACCAATCACGGGGTAAATCGATTTCATAGACTCCCTTTTTCTGGTCGTGGGGATTTAAGGCTGGAAGTGGCTGACGAGCGTGTTCGCACCAGAGGGTGAGTTGAAACTTAGCACTTATCCATTTGGGACGGTCAAAAAATTTCGGGTCAATAGGCTTAAAGCTGAACAGGCGCGGCCCATCTTTGGCTTCATCGGTGAGCATTTGCATCAGTGCGGCAAACTCCTGATCAACTTTGCTTAAAATGGTGCGCTGTTCCTGAGACAATTTCTGAAAGCGTTCTTCATCTCGACGATCTAAAATCACCAAATCTTTGCGGATGACTTTTAATTCCTCTTTGAGAATGCTCTGTACCTGCTCAATGCCAATTGCTTGGGATGGGGGTTGAGATATTGGGGCGTTATTTAGCAATTGGTCTATGTTTTGCCATTCATCACAACCTGAAATCGGACACGGGTAATCATGACGGTTTTTCTTTTTGCTTTCAATTAGTTTTTGTACCTCAAACAGTCCGTGTCCAGGCGTATTCATCCCACAAGTTGCTATGCAGGGAACCATCACATTACAACGCAACCCTTCCCAGAAATTTTCTACTAACCATTTAATCTCTTCCGTGAGATAGGACAAGAATCTTTCAGGATAAGCTGCCCGTACTGTAATTTTTACATCAGTGCCAACATACTCCAACAATGCCCGACCATTGTAGTCATTGTCAAGCATCAATCCCCGTTGCCAGTGAATGCTGTCTGCGTAATTCTTCCGCCCCAGTGAGTATTTGTGTAACCGGACAATCAACTGATAAAACAAGCCTTCTGCCACTGCAAACTGTCCCCGACTGTCCACAATGCGGCAGATTTGCACCTGTTGTCTGTCTCCGGGTTCTGGTTGCTCTCCCCAGTTGGGTAGTTCGGGGCGTTGGTCGGGAACTAGTTGAGCAATTAGGCTAGTATTGCTGGGTTCTGCCGGATTTAACACAACTTTGTAGGACAGGTCAAAGCGTTCCATCAACCGCAGAAAAATAGGATGCAATTGTTTCGGGTAGCCTTCCTCTCCCTCAAACGGGGGATGACTCCACAACTCGCTAAGATGTGCAAATTCAACTAAACCGTTGCGTTTGCGTGTCACTTCATCATCTAGGACAAAGCTAATCGCTTTTGCCAGCCAGTCGGGTTTGAGAATGACGATATCGCGTAGTGTGGGGTCGTAATGATAATGAATGAAATGCCCTAGTGTATGAGAAATGCGAAGAAAGAGTTCTGCCTGCTTTTCATCAACTCCATGTTCAGCGCAGATAGCAATAACATCATCGTAGGGCAGATAGGGTTTATCGTTTGTCTGCAAGGTTTCTCTTACCTGTTGCCACTTGGCGGGAACGGAACGCCCCATTTCAGGAAGAGAAGCAGCGACACGAGCAATAGCTTCTTTTAATTCTGCCAACCCAGTACAATCTGTTGTATTGTCCTTGGGTTTGCTGTCTACATGGAAGAAATCCAGCACCGTATCGCTGCCGAATTGCTCTAGAATTTCTTGCCTATCAATGTCCGGTTGTCGCTGTCCTGGGCCGCCGTGTGTTGCTACAACCAGCACCTTTGCATCCGGTTCTCGATTTTTGATTAACGTAATCCATTCTTTGACAAAACCCTGCTGGGGGCCTTCCCGTGGCTTCCATACCACTAGATAAACGGCTGGCGCACTGAAAAACAACTGGTGCGTTGGTCGATAAACCCGTTGACCGCCAAAATCCCAACCATTCAACGTGATTTCTATGCCACTGTCGGGATCGGTGACAACTACAGGCTTAATTTCAATTCCGTGAGTAGTAGGGCGACCGTCTACCCATTCATCCCCCCGCAATGCTCCCAATAGACAACTTTTACCAACTTCACCCTCACCAATCAAGATTAGTTTGGCTTCATTTAGTATTACCTGTGCTTTTGCTTTTGCTTTTAGATATTGTAAAACTGCCTCAGTACCTTGTTCGTAAGCAGCTGCCAGATCAGGGTTAAGGGGGTTGTCCTCAAGGGCTAGTTCCTCTAAATGCTCAAGTAGAACGAGCGAGGTGGGCAAATCGACCAGTTCATTTCTTTTTAGGTAGAGTTCTGTCAGCTGTGTTAAATCACTCAACCAATCCGGCAACTTCCGCAAATTACAATCTGCTACACGAAGTGTATTAATGTTGAGTTTTCTTATGCAGTCTGGTAGTTGCTCAATTGGATTCCCTCCAGCTTCATAACCAAGCACAAAATTTTCCAGGTTCAAGAGGTAACTCAGTTCCTCTGGCAATGTGGTAATCTCGTTGCCACCAAGGATTAGTTGCTTTAACTGGGTGAGGCAACCGATTCCCTTGGGAAGTGTCCTCAGTTTGTTGTTGGAGAGGAGCAGTTCCTCTAACTGGGTAAGGGAACAGATAACCTCTGGTAATTCCCTTAGTGGGTTGCCAGACAGATTAAGCTTTTGTAACCCAGTTAGGGATGTGATCGCTTCTGGTAGTTTGGTCAGTTGGTTTTTAGAGAGATCAAGTGATTTTAACCCAGTCAGGGATGCGATCGCCTCTGGTAGTTTGGTCAGTTGGTTTTCAGAGAGATCAAGTGATTTTAACCCAGTCAGGGATACGATCGCCTCTGTTAGATAGCTCAGTTGGTTGTTACTCAGGTCAAGCCGTTGCAACTCACTCAGAGATGCGATTGCCTCTGGTAGTTGGCTCAGTTGGTTGTTACTCAGGTAAAGCCGTTGCAACTTACTCAGAGATGCGATCGCCTCTGGTAGTTGGCTCAGTTGGTTGTTACTCAGGTAAAGCTTTTGCAACCGACTCAGGGATGCGATCGCCTCTGGTAGTTGGCTCAGTTGGTTGCCACTCAGGTCAAGCTGTTGCAACACACTCAGGGATGCGATCGCCTCTGGCACTTCAGTAAGTTCCATATTGCTGAGATCGAGTTTTATTGCTTCCTCTTGTCGTGCCTTTTCAATGCGTTGCTCTGCTTCCCGGTAAGCCTTATCTCGTACCATAACCCAATCCTTTCCCTAACTACCAAAATCTGAGTAATAGCCAAACTCTTTCTAGGTAACAGCCTATACAGGTGCTTTAGTCAGAAAACCTCAGCCTAAAATTCCCACAAACAACGACCAACGCCAAGGATAACAACCTGAAAATATTAATTTCATTAGATTTTAGCCTACGGGAATTTCGTCATATTGCCGATTGTCCCGATTTAATTACAATATCGCTGTTGACTTTTATATACCCTGGCTCAATGTGAGCAAAGTGCTGACTCAACAGCTTATGAGCATCACCCAGCGCGTGGAAAGGAATTGATGGGTATAAATGATGCTCTGCATGAAAGGACATATTCCACATAAAAAAGCGCACAGGCCACAAAGTTATTGTTGTGCGCGTATTTGTCAGCAGATTACCATCAAGAGTGCAACCTCTATGTTCTGCTAACAGAATAAAACGTAGTATTGGCTGACCAATCATCAATGGCAGTAGCCAATAAATAATAAATAAAGGCTGACCTAATGCAATGGAGACAGCTATCATACCTGCATAAACTGCCAATTGCAGCCGAGTCGAGCGAATAACTTGAGTACGTGCTGATTCTGGGATGAAGGGAATACTTTCTATTTGACCGAATGCAATCTGAAAATGTCCAGAAATTTTTCCTAACCACCAGGGTAAACCGCTAATTATTAATAAGTATTTGGCAAAATTGCTGGGTATGGGGTCGGTTAACTCTGGGTCTTTATCAGGAACACGAGTATATAAGTGATGCCATTTGTGATAGTAACGGAAGAAGGCGCTATTGTAAAAAGACAATACACCTGCCAACCAAGCAACAGCATTATTTAAAGGATGAGCAGCAAAGGCAGTTCTATGTACGCATTCGTGCATGGGTGCAAACATAGCAGCAATACTAAAGCCATAAACCACCAAAGATGGAATCGCTAACGTCCAATTACCCCAGTTTATCCCCCACAGATAACCACTGCACGCCATGACTGTGAGATGCAGAGCTAGTTGCAGTAACCCTTTGGCGTTAGAACGAGTGTTTAATACTTTTATATCCTGGGTAGATAGCAGTTGATGAGGCTTTTGATGTTGAGTGGCTTGAGGATTTGCTGATTCTAATTGAGTAATTTCACTATTAGACATAATTAATTACTAAATAATCACTTTGGCATAATCAGGAGAGGGACTGTCCATATTGTACATCCAACCTCATCCGTAAGAATTGGCATTAAATTAGCAAACATAACTACATAAATTTAGCAAATTACTGACGATATACTGGGTTTAGTCCGTAACTAGGATGGATAGTTGCTTCCTACCATGACCAATTACCCATTACCCATTACCCATTACCCATTACCAATTCATAATTGAATGGCAAAATTGCTACAAAAGCTTAAAACCCTGGGGTGGACGTGGGATTTGTGGACTAGACTAGAACGACAGGGTAGTGATTTGAGGAAGATTATGATGAGCGATCGCGACTATACGTTAATCATCGACAAAAGTGGTAGTATGTCCACCCCTGACCAAGTTGGTGGTAGAAGCAGATGGGAAATAGCCCAAGAGTCAACCTTGGCTCTAGCTAGAAAAGCCGAACAGTTTGACCCAGACGGAATTACTGTATATGTCTTTTCTGGCAGATTTAAACGCTATGAAGATGTTACCTCAGCCAAAGTAGCCCAGATATTCTTAGAAAATGACCCGGCTGGAACAACAAACTTAGCAGGTGTATTGCAAGACGCTTTGAATAATTATTTCCAACGCAAGGCTGCGGGTAAAACTAAAGCCAATGGCGAAACAATTTTAGTAATTACTGACGGCGAACCAGACGATCGCAAGGCGGTATTTGAAACTATCATTCATGCTACTCGCCAAATGGAACGCGACGAAGAATTGGGTATTTCCATCATTCAAGTCGGTTCAGACCCGCAAGCTACTAAGTTCCTCAAAGCTTTAGACGACCAGTTACAAGGCGTTGGTGCTAAATTCGATATCTGCGATACCATCACCCTAGACGATTTAGAAGACATGAGTCTCGCAGATGTCTTAATGAATGCAGTGAATGATTAGTCATAAAACCCATAGCATAAATGAGGACATAAATCAATCATCAAACCTGTAACCTCTCCCCTGTCCCCTGTCCCCTCCTAAGTTAAATTATGTTAGAAAATCGTGATTACACTCTCATCATTGATAAAAGTGGTAGTATGGCTACCCCCGATCAAAAAGGTGGTAGAAATAGATGGGTAACAGCACAAGAATCTACCTTAGCTTTAGCTAGTAAATGCGAACAATTTGACCCAGATGGGATTACTGTATATGTCTTCTCTGGCAGATTTAAACGCTATGAAAATGTGACATCAGCTAAAGTTAACCAGATTTTTCAGGAAAATGATCCCTCTGGAACTACTGATTTAGCCGCCGTCTTAAAACACGCAACAGATAATTATTTTGAACGTAAAGCTGCTGGTAAAACTAAGCCCAGTGGTGAGACAATTATAGTAGTTACTGATGGTGAACCAGACGATCGCAAAGCGGTGATGAAAGTTATCATCGAAGTCTCTCGCCGCCTGGATAAAGATGAGGAATTAGCCATTTCTTTCATTCAAGTCGGTACAGATCCCCAAGCTACGCGCTTTCTCAAAGCTTTAGATGATGATTTGCAAGGTGCTGGTGCTAAATTTGATATCTGTGACACCATTACAATGGAAGATATGGAAGATTTAAGTCTTTCAGAAGTGTTACTTAATGCAATTAACGATTAGCTATGGATGCTCTAGACAAGCTGTTATCTCAAATCAAAGCTGAATCTGAGAACGAACAAACACAACAGCAACTACAACAACCAAATATATTCCCATCACTGAGCTTATCTGAACCTAAGTCATTATCATTAATAGATAATATCTTGGCAGAAGTTCAAGCTGATTTTGCGGCTGTTGATGCGGCTGTTGAATTGAGAAAACAGCAAGAGCTAGAACAAGAAAGACTGCGACAAGAGCAAATTAAGGCGCAACAACAACAGGCTTTAGAACAGCAAGCAAAAGATTGGTTAGAAAAATTAGATCCCTTTTCTCCCGAAGGGCTTTGGTTTGAAAGATTTGCTGAAAGTTACCCTTCTAAATTAGCAGCAGCAATGGAATACTTGCAAAATAACTAAATAGATTCAACCTGACTATCTTCGTTGGCATTTGTTTGATAAAAATGCTTGACAGCCCATTCGTGCATAGCATAGAGAATAGGTTGTAAACTGACCCCCAAAGGTGTTAAAGAATATTCTACCTTTGGGGGGATTTGTGCATACACTTGTCGGTGTATGATCCTGTCCTCTTCCATTTCTCGCAGTTGTTGGGTAAGCATCTTTTGTGTAATTCCCGGTAGGGCGCGCTGCAATTCCCCAAACCGTTTTACACCAGATAATAGTTCTCTGATAATTAAAACTTTCCAGCGTCCACCGATGACTTTTAAAGTGGTTTCTACTTCACAAGTCAGCCTTTCATTTCTTTCTGCTTCAGCTTTCATAGTTCCTTTTTAGTAAGTAGCTTACTTTTAAGTGCGTACTTTTCATATCAACTTTACATAGTTTAAAGTCAATTCAGCAACTAATTTTGAACTTGACGGTTAGTTCGTTATCTGCATAGTAGTAAATAATTTACTTATGGCAAATATCCTCCACATTGATTCTAGCCCTCGTGGCGATCGCTCTATTTCCCGCACCCTTTCTTATGAGTTCATCACATCTTGGAAAGATACTCATCCAGGTGATACAGTAACTTACCGGGATTTAGGGCGTGACCCTGTTCCTCACGTAGATGAACCTTGGATAGCTGCGGCTTTTTCCGCACCCGATGCACACACCCCCGAATTACAAGCAGCGATTAAGCTGTCTGATACCTTGATTGATGAAATTATCGCCGCCGATCGCCTCGTTTTTGGCGTACCGATGTATAATCTAACTATACCCTCAACCTTAAAGGCTTATATTGACCAAATAGTTCGCGTGGGAAGAACATTTACAGTTGGTGCAAATGGCTACCAAGGTTTAGTAGATAGCAGTAAAAAAGTATTAGTGATTACATCCCGTGGTGGTAGCTTCGCGCCTGGAACCCCCTTTGCCGCCTACGACTTTCAAGAACCTTATCTCCGTGGTATCTTGGGTTTCATTGGGCTAACAGATGTCACCTTCATCCATGCTGAGAACCTGAATATGGGTGATGAAGCGCGGGAAAAATCTTTAGCAGGTGCTAAGGATGCGATCGCGCAAGCCGTAGCTAATTGGTAGTTATTGTATAGTTCGTAGTGAGGACTTTAGTCCTGTTCTGAGGACTGAAGTCCTCACTACGAACTGAAACTATCTTTCAAAAATCCAGTATGAATCCTATATATTACAATACTCTACAATCCTTGAAAATATTTTTTCTGAAACTTACCATATATTCTGTTGATAAAAAGTTTAGTTAAACGCCCTCTAGTCAAACTCGGAATATTACCTGATTGCTGTTTTTTATGGTCGAAGAACTCGTTTAATTCCGCCAATATTACTTGCAAACGCTTAATAATATTTTCAACACGATACTCAGCAAAAAAATCTGCTGATAAAGTTGATGATATAGAAGAATCTATCACCTTCATAATACGCTGTACATCATATTCTTGAGAATAGGCAGCAATTTTATAACAATTAAAACCAGGGTCTAAATAATCTGAAAGTCCACCATTAACGCTAGAAAAAACCTGACAACCACAAGCAAGAGCTTCCATCGGCTGCAAACCAAACCCTTCACTTACATTCTGTTGCGCCCAGTATTCAGCAGAATCATAAAGGTAAACTTTAGCGCGGTTAAATAGTCCAGGTAAATCTTCTACATAAGAAGTTACTACCTGAACTTTACACTGTTTCTGTAAAGCAGGAATTAGTTGCTGTAATAGATATTCGGAAGATTTTCTTGCTTGAACTAAAACATCAATATCTCGTTCTAAATGTAAATTTTTAAATTCATAACTAATTTCGTTAGGTAAATAATAAATCAGAGAATTAGGTGATTTTTGCCCCCAATATCCCAGAGTGTTACGGCTGACAGTAATTATAGGAATACTGGCGGGTAGATTGAACTTATAACCTGCACTGTGAGCATGATAAACCACGTTATATTGCTTGAGTTTGGCAGCTAGTTTAGCTATATCAAACCCCCAACTAATAACGAAAATTACATCATCTAAATTTTGTTCCTTTAGCAAGTCATCAAGAAATAACTTACCCGTTTCTCTTTGACGGTAAGTTACCACGTCAGCCTGACAAACCTGTTGAGCTAACTTAAATGTTTTCAACTCCGCCCAAAGACCACCGCAAGCAAATTTGCCATTAGTTCCAGGGAGTAAGAAGTAAAGTTTTCGCATGAGTAGGGACTGGGGACTGGGGAAGGGGAAGGGGGAAAGGAAGAAGCCTTCTGTAAACTAATCACTGACAACTGGTAACTGATAACTGTCAACTGTCAACTGTCAACTGTCAACTGACTAATGACTATCCCGCCAGCTTACCTTGACAAAATGGGCTTGGCGACCCCAAGCATCGCGGGAAAGAGTAATGTTTTCTACTACCAAGTTAAAGGGAATGGCGGTGGTGATGTAGCGCTGGGCGATTAAACCTAAATCGGGTGCAAGTTCTGATGCGGTGGTAGCAGCTAAACCTAAGCCAATCAATTGTTCCACAGGGCGGAATGGTAGCATTAAATTTATACCCACCACTAACCCAGCCGTCAGCAGCATAGCCACTGATAAGTTCGTACCGCAACGGGGATGCACAGCTAAATCCCATTCGCCATTTGTGAGGCGGTGGTGAGCAAGGGTGACAGCACGCCGCAAATCGCTAATATTCACTTCGCCGTAAAGGTAGAAACCCTGGTCTGTAGACAAGCCGCCTAGTAGTTCGTTATCCACTTGAACAGTGCTTGGTCGAGTTATAGGCGTTTGCACGTTTCTAGTTTCGCTCAAAACCCAAACTGTGGCGTGTTCCAGGGCGTGAACTTGCCGTAACATGAGAATTTCCTTCAACCCTGGCACAAAGGAGAGATTTTTGAGTAGATCAGCATCCTGTGTTGGTTGGGTTGTTGTCAAGTCGAAATTGAAAAAATCAAAGGGAAAGGAGCTACCTTGAATAGAAGCAGGAGTATCCATAAGAACACTGCCCCCCAAGCTGATGGAGCAATAGAGATTTCTTACAAATGTAACGCTTGAGTCCAGGTATTGTTGCTAATTTTTGTTGATGATTTTTTCCCGCTCTAATAAAGTTTGTAAGGGGTGTAGGGGTGTAAGGGCTTGAGGATAAGGCTTTTAAACATTTACCCCTATACCCTCATATGCCCATACCCCTACACCCCTTCATTAGCCGCACAAGATAACTAACAGCGAATGATTCTGTGCTGCTTGATTTTGACGTTTGCCAGATTTGCGCTAGAGGTTCACAAAAAAGATGCGTGAGGAGAAAACATTTAGTAAACCGTCAAAATGCTCTGAATTCCCAGATAACGTTTATTGCGGTGCTAAATGCACTCAATGGCGTTTGCTACGCGCCATTGACTTTGCTAATCGTTCTGGTTCGGTAGAGGACAGCAGTTAACGTCATTTAAGCAGACTTTACCCCACTGTAAAGCCCATCTGACAAGCGCGACTCGGTTTTCCGTTCGCGTTTTGTCGAGAATGTTGCTGATGTGGTTATCAACTGTACGTTTGCTAATTTCCAATTTTGCTGCAATCTCTTGGTTAGTTAAGCCAGCGGCCACTAAGTCGATAATTTGCAGTTCTCTGTCTGACAGAGTAACAGGGGTCTGAGACTCGCCACCAGCCATGAGTTATTCCTTCCTCCGTTGGTATATGTACTTATCATCCTTCTTAATTCTAGAAGATTCTTTTGGCTGTAGGCATTTCAAGTGTTAGCTGTAATACAATTGACAATATTTTTTTTCTTTTCTCAAGGAATGAAAAGTTGGTTAATTTTGAGGTATTAGTATCAATAATAGCTTAAATATAGTTAATTTTGCTGAAATAAAAAACATCCTTAGTAAGGACTCAAGCTAACTCCTGAGTTCGCTTTTAATACCCATCCAAACACAGCTTTTGCCCTATGACTTTGGATATCTACCAAAAGATAAGTGACCAATAGACACCAAAAAAACTTAGCATTATTTTAATGAAGCATCACCAGTCATAAACTAAGAATTTTATGGGTTATTATATCGCTCCTCGCTTTCTGGATAAATTGGCTGTTCACATCACCAAAAACTTTTTGAATATTCCTGGTGTGCGAGTTCCACTCATTTTAGGGATTCATGGACGTAAAGGTGAGGGGAAAACCTTTCAATGTGAGTTAGCTTTTGAAAAGATGGGTATTGAAGTCACACTCATCTCTGGCGGTGAATTGGAAAGTCCCGACGCGGGAGATCCAGCTAGGTTGATTCGGCTGCGCTATCGGGAAACGGCAGAACTAATCAAAGTACGCGGTAAAATGTGTGTACTGATGATTAACGATTTAGATGCAGGTGCGGGTCGCTTTGATGAAGGGACTCAATATACGGTAAATACTCAGTTGGTGAATGCCACACTGATGAATATTGCTGATAACCCAACAGATGTGCAGTTACCGGGTAGTTATGATTCTAACCCGATCCGGCGTGTGCCAATTATCGTTACAGGTAATGATTTTTCCACTCTCTACGCGCCATTAATTCGGGATGGACGGATGGAGAAATTTTATTGGGAACCCAACCGTGATGATAAGGTGGGAATTGTTGGGGGAATTTTCGCTGAGGATGGACTTTCACCAAGGGAAATTGAGCAATTAGTTGATACTTTCCCCAATCAATCAATTGACTTTTTTAGTGCATTGCGATCGCGCATTTACGACGAACAAATCCGCGACTTTATCCATAAGGTGGGGTTTGAACGGATATCTTTGCGTGTGGTCAATAGTGTAGAAGGGCCACCAGAGTTTAAGAAGCCTGATTTCAGCCTTGCTCATTTAATCGAGTCTGGTAAATTTGTTATGGCTGAACAACAACGGGTAGAAAATTCTCAGTTGGTAGATGAATACAATCGTTTAAATCGAGGAAGAAGTAATCAACCTGCACCCCCAGCGCCTGAAAAACCAGTTAGTCAGCCATCAACTAATGGAAGTCACAAGCGCGATGGATATAACACTCATTTAACTTTAGAAACCCAAGAACAGATTCGGCAAATCTTGGCTCAAGGTCATAAAATTACCTTTGAACACGTAGATGAGCGACGCTTCCGCACTGGTTCTTGGCAAAGTTGCGGTACTTTGCACATTGATGCTGAGTCAGATGCTATCTCAACTCTAGAGGCTTGCTTAGTTGATTACAGTGGTGAGTATGTGCGTTTAGTCGGAATTGACCCCAAAGCCAAGCGGCGCGTTGTGGAAACGATTATACAACGACCGGACGGTAAAAATTAACGGGTAGAAGCGATGGTCATACACCATCGCTTTTATATTTTAGAGATGGCGATCGCATCCACTTTCTCATCAAATAAAATTGATTAAATATCCACATCTAGGAGGTTAGCATGACCTCGGCACAAACACCATTAGGCGTAGAATCAAGCCTACCTGACCATACGCAGCTACCAGAATCAGACGGAACATTTGTGTTCGCGGAGCGTGCCGGAGGCAAAAATCTGCAAGAACATCCTCAAAGTGTATTGCTGACCGATTCAATTGAGACAACCTTGCGGAAGCTACACCCCGATGGACAATATTGCATCGGTCAAGATAGCGGTATTTATTGGCGCATCACTGAACCACCAGAAAGAGGCGCAGAAGCACCAGATTGGTTTTACGTCCCCAATGTACCACCAACTTTAAACGGTCAATTCCGTCGTTCTTATGTACTTTGGCAAGAATATGTTGCACCGTTGATTGTGTTGGAATTTGTCTCTGGTGATGGCAAGGAAGAACGAGACAAAACACCAATTACTGGCAAATTTTGGGTTTATGAGCAAGCAATTAGAGTCCCATATTATGGCATTTATGAAGTGAAAAAAGCTAGTGTAGAAGTGTATCAATTGGTGCATGGGAAGTATGAGTTATTACCAGCCAATGAGCGAGGACATTACCCTATTGAACAGATGGAAGTGGAATTAGGAATTTGGCAAGGACTGTATCAAAATATGGAATTCCCCTGGTTACGGTGGTGGGATAATCAAGGTAATTTACTGCTAACAGGCTGGGAACAATCACAGCTTACAGAAGCAAAAGCGCAACGCTTGGCAGCAAAGTTAAGGGAATTAGGTATTAATCCAGACGAGTTATAATTGGGGGTCGTTGACACTCCCCGAATTATAAATTCGGGGATTCTTGCTTCACGGGGATTCCAATGAATTTACCCTCAGCAAGCATCTTGACCGTATGCCCTACGGCTGCAAGTCCTCTAACTAAGACTACTTGTGCGGCCGCCACATCTCTATCTGTGGTATAGCCGCAATTTGAACAGACATGAGTACGTTCTGATAGCTCCTTTTTACCTGTCTCAACACCGCAGCTAGGACAAATCTGACTAGTTTTACGACTGTCTACTTTTTGGAAATAGACACCACGTTTAAAACAGATTTGCTCTAAGATGTTAAAGAATTGACCAAACCCCGCATCTAAACA
>DATNQO010000127.1:0-8622 GCA_036704005.1 Leptolyngbyaceae cyanobacterium
GCAATAGGCGCAACTACTTCCAACTTCCCACTCTGGGGGTTGAGGGCAATTTGTAAACCTACTCCCGTCAGTTCTCCAGAGGTATTCACCTGTAAACTGCGATATTGCTCAGGGTCTAAAAACCTAGTAAAAGGATCATCCAAGGTTTTGAGCATATTTTGAATAGCGCCGTAAGCAGCTTTCTGGTCTGAGATTGGCTTTTCGAGTACCTTCTGTCTTACCGCCGCCCAGTTTTGATGATTAAAAGTGTCATCCAGATAAGTGCGATTAACAATTCGCCACACTTCCGACACCAGTTTCTGCTCATCCGTCAACGCTGCGGCTGGTTGAATAAATATTCCACAAGCCAAACTCAAAGCCACTAATAACGAAAATCCCAACCGAAAAACCTGTTTTTGCATGAACCCCATTTTCAGTTTTACCTCAACCCAAATTGCCTAGAATTTAGCCAGTTGCCCGATTTTTGATGAAATCTATCTCTCGACTATGTTACTTTTTTTATAGAAGTGGTGCATTATTCTCATCAAGTCGTTAAGGCAGCTGGTGTTAGTGCATCCCCTCTACCAAAAGGTTTATGATCTACTTTGTACCCCCCAATCGGGTCGGCTTGCAAAGAGAACGCAATATATTCCATATTTAACAGAGTGTTAAGTTTGTGAAAACTCTTAGCATTCTGCAAGAGTGAAAAACAAACAAAAAAACCTCCTCTTAAAAGAAAATCCCAAAATTGCCAATTGGGAGATTGAATCAACCGCAACCGATTTTAGGAACTTGAGATTGTATGGCCAACGTTTACGACTGGTTTGAGGAACGCTTGGAAATCCAGGCAATTGCCGAAGATGTGACAAGCAAATACGTACCTCCCCACGTCAACATCTTCTACTGCTTGGGTGGCATTACCCTAGTTTGTTTTCTGATCCAGTTCGCCACTGGATTCGCTATGACGTTCTACTACAAGCCAACAGTTGCTGAAGCATACTCCTCTGTAGAGTACATCATGAACGAGGTGAACTTCGGTTGGCTAATTCGCTCCATCCATCGCTGGTCTGCCAGCATGATGGTGCTAATGATGATTCTGCACGTCTTCCGCGTTTACTTGACTGGTGGTTTCAAAAAGCCCCGCGAATTGACCTGGGTTAGTGGTGTTATCCTCGCTGTCATCACCGTTTCCTTCGGTGTGACAGGTTATTCTTTACCTTGGGATCAAGTAGGCTACTGGGCTGTGAAAATCGTTAGCGGTGTACCAGAAGCAATTCCCGTAGTCGGTGTACTCATCTCCGACTTGTTGCGCGGTGGTTCTAGCGTAGGTCAAGCAACTCTGACCCGCTACTACAGCGCCCACACCTTCGTTCTACCTTGGTTAATTGCGGTATTCATGCTATTCCACTTCTTGATGATCCGCAAACAAGGTATTTCCGGCCCCTTGTAATTCAGCAATGAGTTTTCAGAGCTAGTAGTTTGTTTTAAATTAAGAGTGCTGAGTAGTGAGTGATGAGTGTTGAGTGAGAAACCAAACACAAAAGGCAGCACATCAGCCAAGGAGTGAGAGGAACTAACTCAGAACTCAGGACTTAGGACTCAGCACTATAGTTGACTAGTATCTGAAACTGAAAGTTGTAAACAGCCTAAAGAAGGCTAGTTAAAATCTAGTAGTGATTTAGGTTCAATACAAGGCCTTTAATTGAATTTTAAGCAGGAGAGCGCATTTAAACATGGCTACACTGAAGAAACCCGATCTGAGCGATCCTAATTTAAGAGCTAAACTCGCCAAAGGCATGGGTCACAACTACTATGGTGAACCAGCTTGGCCTAACGACTTGCTGTATGTATTCCCAGTTGTAATCATGGGTTCATTTGCTTGTATCGTGGCTCTAGCTGTATTAGACCCAGCAATGACAGGCGAACCAGCAAATCCTTTCGCTACACCACTGGAAATTTTACCAGAGTGGTATTTGTACCCAGTATTCCAAATTTTGCGATCGCTTCCTAACAAATTGTTGGGAGTATTAGCAATGGCGGCCGTACCCCTGGGATTAATTCTCGTTCCCTTTATTGAGAACGTCAACAAATTCCAAAACCCCTTCCGTCGTCCAGTAGCAACCACAGTGTTCTTGTTTGGCACTTTGGTAACTCTCTGGTTAGGTATTGGTGCTGCGTTACCATTGGACAAATCTTTAACCTTGGGCTTGTTCTAAGGTAGTAAGCTAGTCACCTAGAAGCTCCTTGACACCTGTAGGTTTCAGGAGCGTATATCTAAAAGTTATGATGTCATTCATATCAAGGATATGCGCTCTTGAAAACACAAAACAGGTGTCAATTTTAGTGATATTGTGCAGTCAACAGTCAACCCTTCTCTGCGAGACGCTCCGCGAACGGCTTCTCAAGAGCGGAGACGCTGCGCGAACGCTCAGGGTAAACAGTCAACAGTTAAAGATTTTGACTATGGACTATGGACTAATGACTAATGACTAATGACTAATTAATTTTGGATACAAAAAATTCTCCAAAATCTAAAATAGACTGAAGATCATAGATTACATAAATTCTTACTCATAGTTACATTAAACTCACGGTCAATGCTTGGCATAATGCAGCACGACCAACTCACAACTAAGAGCGAACTGAAGCTCCTCAACCAAGTACAACAATGGTTTGAGGATTTTTCCCTAAAATACCTGTTTCAACTTGGCTGGACAGAAACACAACTTTATCGCCTCAACTTAGCGTTAGCGGAAGGTTTTACAAATGCAGTCCGCCATGCTCATCGTACTTTACCACCGGAGACAACCATAGAAATTGAGGTCAGTCTATGGATTAACAAAATAGAATTGAGAATTTGGGATCATGGTAAACCTTTTGATCCAGATGCGATCGCCGAACCAGAACCAGGTACTTTACAAGTGGGTGGTTATGGTTGGTTCCTCCTGCGACGCTTGGCTGACCGTGTGGTTTACGAGCGCAGTGAGGATGGAAGAAATTGTCTAGTAATCGTTAAATATCTCAAAGAAGGGCAGCATTAGGGAATAGGGCCTGGGGACTGAGGCGAAGACTAGGAGAAAGGAAAAAGGGTAAGGGGTAAAAGATTTCAATTCTTCCCGTTCCCCTTTCCCCTCATCTCCCTCATCCCCCTCATCCCCCTCAAACCTGTGACAGTGCAGAAAGTCAGTGGAAAATTTGTATAAAAAATCATACTTACAGTAGTGTAGTTAACATACGAGTTACTTTTAGGACTTTGTTACAATTAGGCAAAATTATTTTCTGCGGGAAATTTCACTAGAGTGTTTATCGGATATGACTAAGACAGCCCTAGTTACAGGTATTACTGGTCAAGACGGCTATTATCTCAGCCATTTGCTTCTCAATCAAGGTTATCGAGTTGTAGGACTGGTTTCACCACACCGCCAACCGAATTTAGCAAAGTTGGGGAATCTAGCAACTCAGGTAGAAATATATAATGTTGATTTGAGAGATCCTCTAGCACTACTAGATGCAGTAGAACAACTGCGTCCCCAAGAAATTTATAATTTGGCTGCACCTAGTTTTGTTCCTGACTCATGGAAAGACCCACTAGGAACTCTCGATTTAATCACTGGGACGGCTACTAGATTATTGGATGCAGTCCGACAAGTTGGTTTATCTACGCGATTTTATCAAGCTAGCAGTTCCGAAATGTTCGGGGATGTCTTATCTTCCCCTCAAGACGAAGAAACTACCTTTCGTCCCAAAAATCCCTATGCAGCAGCAAAGCTACACGCCCATTGGACAATGGTGCATCACCGACAACGCTATGGTCTGTTTGCTTGTAGTGGTATTTTATACAACCATGAATCTCCTTTGCGCCCGCCTCAATTTGTTACACGCAAAGTATCATTAGCGGCTGCATCGATTAAATTGGGTTTAGCTGAAACTTTAGAAATGGGTAATCTAGATGCCAAACGCGACTGGGGATTTGCGGGTGATTACGTAAGAGCAATGTGGTTGATGTTGCAAGCAAATGAGCCGGAAGAGTATGTAATTGGTACTGGTAAACTACGCAGTGTGAAAGAATTAGTGTCTATAGCTTTCGATTCTGTGGGCTTAAACTGGGAAAATCATGTAGTAGTCAATACAGATTTACTTAGACAAGACGAACACTTCCAACTGGTAGCTAACCCTGGTAAGGCGAAAAAAAATCTGGGCTGGGAACCGGAAGTGAGTTTTGAAGCACTTTTAGAGAAAATGGTGCAAACCGATATAGAACGATTACAAAATGGCTCAATTAGCCAAGCAACAGAAGGGAAACTATTGGTAGATTAATATATTTGATTTTTAAAATATTGCGTAGTGCTGTTAAGGTGGCTAATAAAACTCTTATTTTTCTCTCTGTGTTCTCCGTGCCTCTGTGGTTTAATAAATTATTTTTTACCACAGAGTCACAGAGGCACGGAGTTAAGAGATTATCCTTGACAGAGTTAGCAATGCTGACCCTACGATCTCATTGGTGGGCAATGCCCACCCTACCAATACTAGCCTAATAAAATAACTTCAATGTCAATTGATACAGTGGGTGAAAACATAAGTCTAAATAATACTTCTGGTGGAAAAACTCAACATATATTCCTCTTTTTAGAAGTTTTTTGCCAAGAAGGCGGAATTCAATCTTATGTCAA
This sequence comes from Leptolyngbyaceae cyanobacterium, assembly GCA_036704005.1. Lineage (GTDB taxonomy): Bacteria > Cyanobacteriota > Cyanobacteriia > Cyanobacteriales > Nostocaceae > Trichormus. The sequence continues at coordinate 4,650 of DATNQO010000127.1, forward strand.
GGATATTTTTCGGGCATATTCAGGATTAGGTCAAGGTTATCAAGCAGAGGTTTTGATACTGCGAGATAGCCCTGAAGACTCAAATCCTTTTACATCAGATATTTTGAGATTTCATTATTTTAAAAGCCGCAAGCGCCAACTAGGCAGAATTAAAATGGCTGGGGTGCTAGTGAAGTTATTATTGCAGAGACGACCACAACAGGTTTTTTGCGGACATATTAAGCTAGCAGTATTGATACAAACCCTCTGCCAACCTTTGCGTATTCCTTACACTATCCTGACTTATGGTAAGGAATTTTGGGAACCTTTGAGCGATAAGGAACGCCGCGCTTTGGCTGGCGCAAAAGAAATTTGGACAATTAGTCGTTATAGTCGCGATCGCGCCTGTGCGGTTAATGGTATAGATCCACAAAAGGTGAGAATGTTGCCTTGTGCAATTGATGGGGATAAATTTACTCCAGGCCCCAAGCAGCCAGAATTAATAGAAAAGTATGGCTTACAGGATGCCAAAGTGTTAATGACTGTAGCCCGACTATGGTCAGGCGATATATATAAAGGTGTGGATGTAACGATTCGGGCATTACCGAAGATTGTCCAGGCGTTCCCAGAAGTAAAATATTTAGTCATTGGTCGGGGTGATGACCAACCACGATTAGCACAATTAGCCAAAGATTTAGGTGTGAGCGATCGCGTTATTTTTGCAGGTTTTGTGCCTACTGAACAGTTAATGGCACATTATCGCCTAGCGGATGCTTATATTATGCCCTCACAAGAAGGTTTTGGTATTGTCTATCTAGAAGCAATGGCTTGTGGTGTACCAGTGCTGTCTGGTGATGATGATGGTTCAGCAGACCCTTTACAAGATGGTAAGCTAGGGTGGCGCGTTCCTCATCGCAACCCGGAAGCCGTAGCCGCAGCTTGTTTAGAAATTCTGCAAGGAAACGATAAACGCTGTGACGGAGAATGGTTACGCGAACAGGCGATCGCACTTTTTGGTATAGAAGCTTTGCAAAAGCAGCTTTTGTCTTTAGTCCAGAGTCCATAGTCCACAGTCCATAGTAATAACTAATGACTAATGACTAATGACTAATGACCAAACGCTATCCTAGAAGGAGAGCAAGACAGTATTTAAAATGAGCTTTAACAACTCTCAATTGAATCTTTTAAACTTCCGCCCTTGGCTAACAGCGTTAGCGATCGCTTGGCTACTCGCTTCCTTGGGCTTAGGCTGGTTAGTAAATTCATTGTTGATCATTTTTGGATTGCTATTGCTAGCGCCCGTTGTGGCATTTTTCGGGTTTCGCTGGTGGCTAGAACGCAATTTAGTCACTGATCAATGTCCCGTCTGTAATTATCAATTTACGGGTTTAAATAATAGTCAGCTGCAATGTCCTAACTGCGGAGAAAACGTCACTATCCAAAAGGGGCGTTTTCAACGCTTCGCACCAGAAGGAACAATTGATGTCACCGCCATTGAAGTACCATCACAACAGTTGGAAGATTAAGTTAATCAGTTGACAGTTGATAGTTGACAGTTGACAGTTGACAGTTGACAAGTTATGTTCACTGTTAACTGTTCACTGTCTTTAATTCCCCTCGGCTGGGAGTTTTGGTTGCTGGGCTGAATATTTCGCTACGATGTTGGAAATTTCAGGGTTATAAAGTCGCAGATAATTCCAGTAGTTACCGAACACTTGCCGCACGTAGTCTCTAGTTTCATTGAAGGGGATGGCTTCAACAAACTCATCTGGGTCTTGGTTAGGTAAAGTTTTTAACCATCGAGCGACGTTACCGGGGCCTGCATTGTAACTGGCGATCGCTAGCATGGAATTATTGCCATACTGTTCATGAGTATGGTCTAAATACCATGTTCCCAACATAATGTTGTCGTTGGGATTTTCTAAGTCAAGGGTCTTATTATCGACTTTAATTTTTTCAGCAATCCATTTTCCAGTATCTGGCATTACCTGCATTAAGCCAGTAGCGCCAGCAACAGATTTGATTTTCGCTTCAAACCGTGATTCTTGACGCATCAAGGCAGTTACTAACAGGGGATTAAGTTCTCTGTCAGATGACCATTTTTCAATTTCTCTCAGGTAAGGGAATGGGTAACGAGCTTGCCAGTAGGTGATTTGCTGACTCAATGCTTGATATTGGGCTTGTTCTTCTGGCGTTTCCCTGTCTTCTAATTTGGAAATGAGGTTAATTCCTGAGAGATATTCTCCTCTAGCTAAGCGCATCAGTCCTTCAGTGAATTGTTCGGCTACCGTGGGTTGCTGTTTGTTGAGATATTCTGTTTCCCATTGCAGCCAAGCATCACGGTCTTGACCTAGTAGATACAATTCTTGAAAAGTTTGGGAACCTGCTGGGGGTACGGGACGTTGGTAGGGAATAACTTCTGGCTTGAGTTGACGGACATTATCAAAGTTGCCGACATTCAACCCTAACAAGTTCGCCGATCGCCAGGCATAGTAAGAGTAGGGAAATTGGCTAATCACATACTCATAAGCATCTTTAGCTTCCTGTTCTCTGCCGATGGCGGTTGCCCATTTACCCATCCAAAAACCTGCTCTAGGAGCCAAAATACTATTAGGATTGTTGATCACAATCGGTTGCGCCCACTTCCAAGCACTGGTATAGTCCCTAGCTTTGGCTTTGTTGAGAGCAGTTTTCCAACGATACTCTGCTGCTTCATCAGATTTGGGATACTTGGTGATGAGTTGTTGCCAAGTTTCTTGAGCTGATTTTTGATCGTTGAGGGCTGTGAGAATTTCCGCTTTTCTTTCCAATGCTTGACTTGCTTGTTCAGGGAACTTAGCAATTACTTGGTTGAGATAGGGAATGGCATCTTTACCAGTTCGCGCCATTTCTGCCAAACGTAACAAGCCTGTTCCTGTTTCGCTAGCAGTGGGGAATTGTTGGATTAATTGATTATAGGTGGTAATCGCTTGTTCTCTATTTTTCCCGCCTACCTGTAACCCTCGTGCAGTCCGGTAGAGGTTACGCGCTGTTTTGGGTGCTTTGGCGTAAGCATTCGCCGCTTTGAGGAATTGATTGTTCTCCCAGTAGGCTGTACCGATGACATCCCAATCTTGGGGTTTAAGGTTAGGCTGTTGCACTAACTGGTCTAACACACCTACTATCCCCGGCTGACTATAGGCATATTGCGCCAAAATTAACTGTAACTGCGGCTGATTGGGATTTTCTGACAAGCGCTTCCTGATAATTTCCCAAGTGAGGGGATGAGAGGGAAATTGTGCGATCGCCGTATCTTGAAGCTTTGGTTGGGCAATCAGATACATAGCCTTTACAGCCGCCGCTTCCTTCGGGTACTGTTTTAACACCTTTTGTCTGAGGTCAGAAGCTTTGCCATCTTCACCCAGTAAATCCTGTGCTTGTGCTTGTTTCAGTAATATGTAGGGTGCAAGAGCAGGATAATTCTTCTCTAAACCTGTCAGTAATTCTAAGGCTTTTTCGCCTTGTTTTCTGTCAATATAATCACTTGCCAACAAATAACGCGCCCGTTCTCGGTCTGGCGATCGCCCGTTTTGTGCAAGTTCCTCTAGTTTAGCGGCTCGTTCTGCTGGGGGTTGTGATATTAGAGGAAAGACATCTGATCTAGTCTTCTTCCCCTCAGATAACTGTTCTGGCTGATCCTTAAAATTAAGCCATCGCCCCAAAGACTGACCAATTTGAGGTGCAGCCACCATCGCCCCTGCTGAAAAGGCAAACAGCGCCGCACCTGCAATTATGGGAATTTGCTTTTTCTGGATTTTCTTCAGCATGGATACTCGCCAAACAGCGCAGATGATTTTTTTGCAACTCTAGCATTAGTTGCTATGAATGTAATCACCCTATTAGTTTAGTTGACAGTTAACAGTTGACAGGTGACAAGTGACAGTTGACAGAAGAGGCAAGGGAGCAGGGAGAAGGGAGCAAGGGAGAGGAATTTTCCCCCCTGCCCCCTGCACCC
>DATNQO010000128.1:0-4927 GCA_036704005.1 Leptolyngbyaceae cyanobacterium
CCCATCTCCCCCCACTCCCCACTCCCCAGGTCACATCCTATGGTGCAAAGTCGTTCTAGTCCTGCTGTTCGCATTAACTTAACCCCGATGCAAATACCGGAGGCTGTACCAGGCGCAGGGTTAGCATTTACCAAGCCGGACAGCATGGATGCAACAGCCCAGAGTTTGGTTCTGCATCCAGGGGAACCTAGTGAGATGATTGTGCAAGTGCAGAACTTAGAACAACGTCCCATTAGGGTGAGTATCAAGGTTGAAGGTAACTTTCCTGTTGATTGGTGTCAAATTGGTACAGAAGGGAATGAAATCCCCGCGCGAGGACAGATGGATGCTGTTCTCTATTTCACCGTTCCCGCTAGCTTTTTTGAGGATCAACAGGCGATTATCCCTGGACAAAAAGATAAATTAAACCTTGACTTTCGCAGCTTAGTGGCGATCGCAATTGACTCAGGAACAGACGCAGAACAAATCCAGCACAGCGACTATTTTAATTTATATGTCCGCCCCCACAGCGCCTACATGGAATTTTTGCCCGTTTTATATCGGGAAGTAGACTTTATTGGTCGCTTCATGAAGATATTTGAACAAGCTTATCAACCAGCCATTGATAGTTTTAACGTCATGTGGGCAAACCTTGACCCATTGACAGCACCAAAAGCATTATTACCATTTTTAGCTCACTGGGTAGGCTGGCAAATAGATTCAGTTTGGGATTTAGATCAACAACGCCGTTTAATTCGCCGTGCAGTTGAGCTTTATCGTTGGCGAGGAACTCGTAAAGGGTTACGGCTATATTTGCACCTTTATACAGGCTTACCTTTAGATGAGGATATAGCTAACGAAACTGACAAACATATTAGTATTACCGAACCTTTCGGCCCTAGTTTTATTTTAGGAACAGCACAATTAGGTAGTGCAGTTTTAGCAGGTGGTCAAGCATATAATTTTCGAGTTTGCTTGCGTCCTCATCGTCCTAATATACACCTCAATGAGCAATTAATCCGCCGCATTATCGACCAAGAAAAACCCGCTTTTTGTACCTATGAATTAGTCATAGAAAATTTCTCGAATTAATATTCACTCTTGAATTTTCACCAGTGAACAGTGAACAGTAAACAGTTATCAGTTAAATAGGAAAGTGAAACACCACACCTATTGGTAAAAAGCGTATTTTGGCGCTTCTTATTCCCCACAATAAGCCTCTTCACAGATGACTGATAACTGATAACTGATAACTGACAACTGATAACTGACATATGAAATCTCTGCACCGTCCTGATCTTTATGGCTGGTCTACTTTCAACCCAGCAAGAAATATTGATTTTAATGGGTTTGCTTGGATTCGTCCTGATGGCAATATCTTGATTGACCCGGTAGCCTTATCTAACCATGATTGGAAACATTTAGAATCTCTCGGTGGTGTGGTTTGGATTATCCTGACAAACTCTGACCATGTGAGGTCAGCTAAGGAAATTGCTGACCAAACCTACACCAAAATAGCCGGGCCAGCAGCCGAAAAGGATTCTTTTCCTATATACTGCGATCGCTGGTTGTCTGATGGTGATGAAATTGTTCCAGGGTTAAAGGTGATCGAACTCCAAGGTTCTAAAACTCCTGGTGAGTTGGCGCTGTTGTTGGAAGAAACTACCTTAATTACTGGGGATTTAGTCCGGGCGTATCAAGCAGGTAGCTTGGGCATTTTACCTGATGAAAAGCTGCTAAATAAGCAGCAAGCTGTTGCTTCGATACAGAGGTTAGCCGATTTGGAGAAAGTTGAGGCGGTGTTGGTTGGGGATGGCTGGTCAGTGTTTCGTGATGGACGCGATCGCTTAAAGGAACTGTTAGCAACTTTAAAATAACTACAGTAACTGTAGGGTGCGTCAGCCCCAATCATTTCGTACACATTCTGTGGATTTTCCACATCTGACGCAACCTACCCCAAGTGTCAGTTGCGTAAGTCCTGTTTAAAATAACTATTAACCACATCTCATTCGATTAGAGATGTGGTTAATGTGTAATTATTAATCTTAATTTGTGGATTGTTTGTTTAATTCTTGCTGCACTTCCTCTAATTGCAAATTTAATTCCTGTGCTATTTGCTCTACACTCAATCCTAATTTCAACAGCAAACCTATTAACCTCAACTTTTCTTGACGCACACCTTCCTGTATGCCTTCCTGTATGCCTTCCTGTTTAGCTTCTTGATAAACCTTTGTCTGCTTCAAATCACTTAAACTAAACATACTTTCAATCTCCTCTCGACTTATAGATGGGAATTTGTAAACCAAGATAGTCTCGATCAATTCTAATAATTGTTGTTGTTTGGTTTCAGTATTAATTTCTTGTCTTGTTCTATCTATTAACTCTCTAGCAGTGCTAATGGCTGTATCTTCGTTTTCTATGACTAATTTTATGGTAGCAATCCCAACTGGTAATGATGCTGTTTCACCCAATTCATCTAAATAAATAAGTTGCACACGAGGACTATCTAATAATTCCGCGTGATGACTTCTATCTCCTATATCGACGCTGCGAGTAGGATAAATGACTACAGAACGCCAAGGATTTTGAGGTTTATATTGACGTATGTATAAAAATAATTCTGAAAATAAGCGGTAATAAATTTCTGGGTCGGGCTGAAACTGCACTTCGACGAAGTAAATCGGATTTTGTACTTGTGTCGGCAGAAAAACCCCATCTATACGAAACGCAGTTTGTTTAATTTCCACAGAAGAAAATTGATAGGCTTATGCGGTTTGGGGTGAATTGCCAATTAATTCAAAAAAGATACTAGGAAGTTCTTGAAAAAATCGATAAAATATGCTGTCTGTCTTCACGTTTGGTTGATGGTTGAGATTGCCTCGTATTTATTTTACAGGCGATCGCTAATGATGTAATGATGTAATTATGACTTGACTATTAAACCATCTTGAACACGAATCACTCTTTTAGTCTGAGCAGCAATATCCGGCTCATGGGTAACAATCACAATAGTAATTCCTTGCTGATTTAATTCTGTTAATAAACTCATAACCTCATAAGAAGTTTCCGTATCTAAAGCACCTGTAGGCTCATCTGCTAACACTAAAGCAGGTCGATTTACTAAAGCACGCGCAATAGCTACCCGTTGTTGTTGTCCCCCAGAAAGTTGACTGGGACGATTAAAAACACGTTCTTCTAGTCCCACTTTTTTCAATGCTTCTAATGCTCTTTGACGACGTTTATTTTTAGGTATATTAGCATATACCATTGGTAGCATGACATTTTCTAACGCTGTTGCTCTTGCCAGCAAATTAAACTGTTGGAAAACAAAACCTATTCTTTGATTGCGGATATAGGCTAATTCATCATCATCATAAGTAGTTAAATTTCTACCTTCAAAAATATAATGTCCACCACTAGGACGATCCAAACATCCCATAATATTCATGAGTGTGGATTTACCAGAACCAGACGCACCCATAATAGAGACATATTCTCCTTCTTCAATCCCTAATTGGATGCCTTTGAGAATGGGAACGCTAACTTCTCCTAATTGGTAGGTTTTAGTAATAGATTCCATCCAAATCATTGTCGCACTCATAACTTAGCACTTTTATTCTTAATCACTACGTAAAGCATTAATGGGGTCTAGTTTAGCGGCGTTTCTGGCAGGAATTACACCTGCAATTAAACCAACTATTAAAGAAAGGGCAAAACCAACAATTACTGATAAAATAGAAATTACAAATGGGAATTTAAAAATAGTTGAGGCAGCAAAAGCAAGTAAAATACCAGTTGCCATACCTATACCACCGCCAACAATAGAAATGACGATCGCCTCAGCTAAAAATTGATTGAGAATGGCTGAATTGGTCGCTCCTACAGCTTTACGAATACCAATTTCCCTGGTACGCTCAACTACAGAAACTAGCATAATGTTGGCAATACCGATACCACCAACAACTAGAGAAATACCTGCGATCGCCACTACCATAATCGTAAATAAACCCACTACATTTGTAAAAGTGCTGACAATATCCGCTTGGTTAGTTAGGCGGAAATCATCGGCTTGTGGTGGGTATATCTCATGACGCAGACGTAAAATATTCGTAACTTGAAACTGCGCCGCTTCTAACTGTTCTTGATTACTAGATTGAATTAAAATCCCACTCACAGAAACACCAGTCAGTGCATTATTCCCCACTAATCGTTTTGACATAGTGGTGAGAGGGATAAATATTTGGTCATCTCTATCAAATGGCCCTTGAGAACCCTTTGGTTCTGTAATCCCAATCACATCATAAGCCTCTCCTTGAATGCGAATTTTCTCACCTATCGGTTTACCACCCTGTCCAAAAAGCGTTCTCACAACTGTCGGCCCCAGCACCGCAACTTGTGCAGAAGAATCTAATTCTTCCTGAGTAAAAAATCTTCCTTCCTGGGGGTAAGTATTTCTCGCATCTGGGTAGTTTAAATCTGTACCGTAAATTGTGGTGGAAGTGTTTTCACCAGCATATACAACTTGAGCATTTCGTTGGAGATAAGCAGAGACAATTTCCGCAGAGGGGGCTTGCTGGGCGATCGCTTTGGCATCCTCCCAAGTTAATGTGCTAGTAGAACCCACCCCCTGTCGCACATTCCCATTTCTCGCCGCACCCGCCAAAACTTGGATCACATTTGATCCCAACGCCTGGATCTGTTGTTCTACACTCTTTTGCACCCCCTGACCCACAGAGGTAATAGCAATTACCGAAGCAATACCAATAATCACACCTAACATAGTTAACCCTGTGCGTAACTTATTACTCCACAGGGTTTCCGCCGCCATCGATAAAATTTCTAAAAATGGGACGGTACGAGAATTGTCTTTTTTCTTAAAACCCTTAAGCATAGTGGGGACTGGGGGCTGGGGAGTGGGGGGAGATGAGGGAGATGAGGGAGATGAGGG
>DATNQO010000129.1:0-6330 GCA_036704005.1 Leptolyngbyaceae cyanobacterium
TGGCGGTGGGACTCACCGTGTCAGTCTGTGGAGCGAACATAAGACCAAAACTCCTTGTGGGTGGAGGCAGTTGCTATGAAACAGAAACCTAAATCGTGAGGTTTAGGAATCGCCGCACTTTTAGGGCGGTGAGGATGTCAAGTTAAGAAGTTCTGAAAACCTTAACTTTAGATTTTAGTTTGGGAATTGGGGATTGGGGACTGGGGACTGGGAAAGGGGGAAAGGGGAAAGGGGGAAAGGGGGAAAGGAACAACTGACTAATGACTAATGACCAATGACTAATGACCAATGACTAATGACTAATGACTAATGACTAATGTTAAATTTATCTGTCCAGTTGCAGGTTGCTTGACTACACTTAGAAATTAGCAACTGCATTGCTGTCCTTGAGTGTAGTCATTATGAATTTATCTCTAAAGCAACTGGCGATTTATCTGTCTCTACTAGTGGTTGGTGGTAGTGCAGGTATATTAGGCAGTCGCTATCTACTTCCCCAGAATCGCTCGTTCCAACAACTAACAAATGTGACGGCGGCTTTGCCTTCAGAATCTGTTGCGCCTAATCCGGTAACTGGTTCTGTGGCAAATCCTGGGGGAGATAATCTAAATTTTATTGCTAGTGCGGTACAAAAAGTTGGGCCGGCTGTGGTGCGGATTAATGCCACTCGTAAAGTCGCCAATCCTATTTCTGATGCGTTAAAAAATCCGCTTTTGCGCCGATTTTTCGGTGAAGATGAACAACCACTTCCGCAAGAACGCATTGAACGAGGTACAGGTTCAGGATTTATTTTAAGCGCCAATGGGCAGTTACTCACTAATGCTCATGTGGTGGCTGATACAGATACTGTACAAGTAACTCTCAAGGATGGCCGGACTTATGAGGGTAGGGTTGTAGGGGTTGATCCGATTACAGATGTGGCTGTGGTGAAAATCCCTGGGGACAATTTGCCCACTGTGAAGTTGGGAAATTCACAAAATTTGATTCCGGGACAGTGGGCGATCGCTATTGGTAATCCCTTGGGTCTAGATAATACTGTCACTATCGGCATTATCAGCGCCACAGACCGCACCAGCGCCCAAGTTGGTGTTCCCGATAAGCGAGTCAGCTTCATTCAAACCGATGCAGCAATTAACCCTGGTAATTCTGGCGGACCGTTATTAAATGCTCAAGGGGAAGTAATTGGAGTTAACACTGCTATCCGTGCTGATGCTCAAGGACTTGGTTTCGCTATACCCATAGAAACCGCCGCCCGTGTTGCTAGTGAGCTTTTTACTAAGGGGCGTGTAGAACATCCCTTTTTAGGGATAGAGATGACGGATTTATCTCCCACCAAAAAGCAGCAGATTAATGCTGAAAACAAGTTGAATATTCAACAAGACACTGGCGTTGCGATCAAAAGTGTCTTGGACGATTCCCCAGCCCAAAAAGCAGGGTTGCTCCCTGGTGATGTAATTCAGAAAATTAATGGTAAAACCGTCAAAACTTCCGCCCAGGTACAAAAATTAGTGGAATCCAGCACAGTCGGCGATATTCTCGCCATCGAGGTTAACCGCAGTGGCGAAATTCTCACTTTGAAGGTGCAGTCAGGGGTTTATCCCAAACGATAGTCATTGGTCATTGGTCATTGGTCATTAGTCCATAGTTAATGGACTGGTGACTGTTGACTGTTGACTGTTAACAGTCAACGGTTAACCGTTGGATAAATGATCTAACTGCATTCTTTGTTCCATTTGGCGTAGGAAGTAACCAGTCATCATTGCTGATGCTAATAGCCCTGCTAGATTTTCTTTGTCCGTGGTAATCTGGACATTGAAATTTTCTGCGGGGAGCATTCCCACTAACCCTTGCACGTTTTGGGAAATAATTTGTTTAATTTCCGGGCTGACAGACTGGGCGACGCGGGCTAGAACTTCTGGAGACTGATGTTGCAGATACTTGAGTAACTGGTTTGGGTTTTCCCCAAAGTGATCAGAAAGAAGCTGATTGGAGTGTTCTTCGGAGTTGTTATTTAAGAAGTCAGGATCAAACACCATTGGCAATTTTTTTTAGCTTGGTTGCTAATTCTACTTTAAACCATAGTATGAGGGTAGTGCTTTAGTTCAGTTGACAGTTGACAGTTATCAGTTATCAGTGGTCAGTTGTCAGTTGTCAGTTGTTCTCCCCCCAGTCCCCAGTCCCCAGTCCCTAGTCCCTACTCCCCAGCCCCTACGGCTAAATCTAGCTCTAATTGCTGTTCCTTTTGTTGACTGTCTAAGAGTTGGGGAAGTTGTTCTATTTGGAAATATTGATGAAATTTTGGTGTTACTTGTAGTGAATAGGAACGAGATTCATTATCTCGGCGCTTGCGGACAAAACCGAGTTCGACCAGTTCGGGGACGTGTTGATATACGCCGGAACCGCGCAGGTTAATCAAATCGCTTTGTAGGATGGGGCTATTGAGGGCGATCGCAGCTAGTGTCCTCAATGCTCCTAAGCCTAATTCTACGGGAATCAGCGTCTGCACTAAGTCTTGGAAGTCTGTCCGCAGTTGCAGGCTATAACCATTGGGGGTTTCTACAACTTCTAAGGCGCTATCTCGACGGGCGTAGCTGTCCATGAGTTCAATAATGCCTTCTTCTACGGTAGCGCGATCGCACGCGGCATATTCGGCAATTTCCCCGATGGACAAGGGCTTACCCTTCAAATAGAGAATCGCTTCTATCTTAGTCGCTGTGGCTGTAGTCATAATTCAAAATTCGCTCATACCCTACGGGAAGGCTTACGCCTATAAAATTCAAAATTCAAAAGTTGAATTTCGCTCTTGTATTTCCCTGAGATTGGATAAATGTTACATAAATGTGTGGGATTATACACATTTTATTGAACTAAGTCAAGTATTTATGCGGCATAGTAGGTAATGTCTTGACCCATTCCCTACTCCCTACTTCCTAATCCCCGACTAGTAAGGATAAATTCGGCGATCGCTAAATCTTGAGGAGTGGTAATTTTTAAATTTGTTTCCTCACCTTCCACAATTCGCACTTCGATACCGCACTTCTCAAATAAAGCCGCATCGTCTGTCACTTCCCAACCTTGGCGAACACCTTCAGCGTGGCATTGTTTAAGCAATTCAACGTTAAATCCTTGGGGGGTTTGAGCTGCCCAAAGATGGCGGCGGTCTGGTGTACTTTGAATTATGCCACTTTCGTCTACAACTTTAATCGTGTCTTTCACGGGGACAGCCGCAATTAAACCAGAACATTGACGAATTGCTTGGGCGCAGGAGTTAAGCAAATCCGGTGTTACCAGACATCTAGCGCCATCGTGAATTAAAACTTGTTTTGCGGCGGCTGGTAGCGCCTGTAAGCCGTTGTAAACTGATTCTTGCCTGGTGGAACCGCCAATAATTAATTCTACTGGTTTAGTTAGCTGTAAGTTAGCGAGAATGGATTTAAAATCTGGACAGTCGATTGGTTGGGAGATAATGCCAATCCAACTGATTTGGTCGGCTGCTTGTGCAGCTAAGAGAGTCCAAGCAAGAATGGTTTGCGATCGCACTTCCAGCAAAAGTTTATTGCGGTCACTTCCCATTCGTTTACCAACTCCGGCGGCGGGGATGAGTAAATACACAGTGTTTTAATGTCAAACTAGGGGACTGGGGATTGGGGATTGGGTACTGGGGACTGGGGACTGGGGAAGTACAGGAGCAGGGGAGCAGGGGAGCAGAGGAGCAGAGGAGCAGAGGAAGCAGTATTTTTCCTTTCCCCTTTTCCCTTTCCCCTTTTCCCTTTTACCTTTCCCCTTTCCCCTCTCTATAAACTCATTACTCTCCTAATACCTAATCCCTGATACCTATATTCCCCTAAAATAAGGAGCGATAAGCGTCAATAAATATTATGCGAGTAGTAGCCCTTGTACCTGGCGGAATTGGCGATCAAATTCTGTTTTTTCCGACTCTAGACGATCTGAAGCGCTATTACCCAAACGCGCAGTTGGATGTGGTTGTGGAACCCCGGTCAAAGGCTGCCTACCGGGTGAGCAAGTCAGTGAATGATATACTGACCTTCGATTACAAAGACCGTAATAGCCTAGCAGATTGGGGAAATCTTGTTGGCACGATTCGCGATCGCGAGTATGATGTGGCGATCACTGCTGGGTCTAGCTGGTTAGTGGGTTTAATGCTCTGGCTGACAGGGATTCCCACACGTATCGGCTACCAAGGCAAAGGAGCGTCATTTCTTACCAAAACTGTACCGTTAAAACCTGCTCAATACGCGGCGACAGTTTACCACGAGTTGCTTCAACCATTCGGTATGAATACCCCTACTCCAGAGTTAGCGGTAAATGTGCCGAAACCGGATATTGATTGGGCAAATAATGAGCAAAAGCGCCTGGGAATCAACGATACAGGTTACGTTCTCATTCATGGCGGTTCTAGCTGGAAATCTCAGCCAAAAGCTTTGGATACAGTCTACCCTGTGGAAAACTGGCAAGAAATCATCGAAGATTTTCGCCAAAAGCAGCCAGATTTACCTGTCGTTGTGGTTCAAGGCCCGGATGATGAGCAATTTGTGCGATCGCTGCGAGATTCATCTTTAGACATCAAGGTAACATCCCCTGATAACATCGGTAAACTAACAGCGATGATTGCTGGAGCCAACTTAATGCTGACTACCGATAGTGCGCCATTGCAGTTAAGTGTAGCAGTACAAACCTATACTATCGCTCTGTTTGGCTCTACAGAACCCGCAAGATTATTACCAAACAGCGATAAGTTTTTAGGCATTAAATCTCCTACAGGTAAGGTTGCCGATATTACACCCAAAACTGTACTAGAAAAAGTTTGGGGAGGGTGATGGGGAGATGAGGGGGAAAGGGGAAAGGGGAAAGGGGAAATAATTATTTTCTCCTCTGCTCCTCTGCTTCTTCCCAATCCCCAGTCCCCATTACCCAATCCCCAATCCCCAATCCCCAATTAAAACATTTCAAAAAACGCATCTTCTAATTCGTAACCCAGCATTTGCGCCATAGATTTGAGGCGTGATTGCCAGGGTATATTTTGTTGTTTTAACCAATCGCTTAAAACAAAAATTTTGTGCATCAAAAAGATTTCTAAGGCTTCGGGATTATACTGGATACCTTCTTTGGCGCTGAATTGATGCGGTACAAGCATAGCGGCATAACGCCCTAGTTCGCCTGATTTCCAGTCTAGTAAAAATGGCAACCAGGGATACTTAGCATCTAGACGGATAAACCACAGCCTTAATTCAGGAATTTCTGACAATTCGCGGGGATCGCCAGGTTCTAAAGGGTAGTCAATAGTAAAGTTTAACTGCTGTTCGTGGGTAGCAATAGTTTCTTGTTCCAGCAGTGGGTTAATCACCTTATAGGCGGGTGACAAATCGAGGGTATTAACAGTGTCGGTGTTGATGGCGATGGTGATTGTCATGGACTCATCAGCTACTTTTTTACGCTCAGTAGTATGCTTGAGAATCCACAGTACCAGCTTTCTGGTATTGGCGCTATGTTTTGTGAGTGTGGAGAAGGAAAAATTGTTGACTGTTGACTATTGACTGTTGACTGTTGACTATTGACTATTGACTATGGACTATTGACTGTTGACTGTTGACTATTGACTGTTGACTATTGACTGTGTTGTGAAAATTTCTCCCTCATCCTCCCATTTTCAAAGCTCTTTTGCAAAAAAGTGATTAACGCCAAAACCAACAGCCCTATTGTGAAGAGATAATTCTGCTGCTAGTTTTAAGGCTGCTTGTCTGGCGATCGCAGTTTCAAATACAGAGGAAAATACCGCGTCAATTTCATGCTGTTGACAAAATTGTCGCAGGCGAGAGGGTGAACCGATAATGGCTGGTTTGATGACAAATACATCCCGCCAACCTTTCTCATAACAATCAGCAAGTTGCTTGAGGGTAGCGACAGATTCATCTAAAGCGATCGCCGTACCATAAGCTTGACTCAATGCCAACATTTGAGAAAATTTATCCACTGGCAATGGCTGTTCGATAAATTCGATTTCTCTGGGTAAATTATCACAAGCCTGTAGCCATGTATGAGCTTGTTGATAGCTAAGTCCACCGTTAGCGTCTAATCGCAGTTTCGCTGACGCAGGTAGGCTTTGGATCAATGATTCAAATAATTTCAGTTCTTCGGCTATCTCTCCCACGCCAATTTTCCATTTAAACGTGCGATATCCCTCTTCCCACAAGCTACGCCATTGATGTAATGCTGCTTCTCCTGCTGGTAGTAAGGCGCTGTAGGTGAGGGGGGGAGGTGGGGGAGATGAGGGAAGTGGGGGAGATGAGGGAGATGAGGGAAGTGGGGGAGGTG
>DATNQO010000130.1:0-15582 GCA_036704005.1 Leptolyngbyaceae cyanobacterium
GTAGCCAATGTACAAGTTTATATTCTCGATGCACAATTACAACCAGTACCCATTGGTGTCCCCGGAGAACTGCACATTGGTGGTGCGGGATTAGCCAGAGGTTATCTCCACCGACCAGATTTAACCGAACAGAAATTTATTCCTCATCCTTTTATCAGCACACCAGGGTCGAGATTATACAAAACAGGGGATTTGGCGCGTTATTTAGCAGATGGTAGTATCGAATACTTAGGACGGATCGACAATCAGGTGAAGCTACGCGGCTTCCGCATTGAGTTGGGCGAGATTGAAGCGGTACTCAATCAACATGATGATGTGCAGTTATCTTGTGTGATTATCCGTGAAGACATTCCCGGTGACAAACGCTTGGTTGCTTACTTGACACTGCATCCAGAACGCACACCCACAATTAGCCAGTTGCGTCAGTTTCTCACATCTCAACTGCCTAGTTACATGGTTCCTTCGGCTTTTGTGATTTTGCCTTCCCTACCCATAACGCCCAACGGCAAAGTAGACCGCCGCGCCTTACCCGCACCAGAAACTCAAATCACGGAGGATGCTCAAAAATTACTACCTCGTGACACAGTAGAATTACAGTTGGCACAGATTTGGTCGGAAGTTTTGGGGATTCATCAAGTTGGAGTACAAGAAAACTTCTTTGAAATAGGAGGTCATTCTCTACTTGCTGTACGTTTGGTTTCTCGTATTCAGCAGCAGTTTGGCAAAAATTTACCCTTGACAACCCTTTTCCAAAATGGAACTGTTGAACAGTTGGCAACATTGCTGCGTCAGGAAACTATTTCTCAACTTAAGTCGCCCTTAGTACCCATTCAGCCAAGTGGTAGCAAGCCTCCTTTATTCTGTATCCATCCAATTGGAGGTAACGTTCTTTGTTATGCAGATTTAGCCCGTAACTTAGGTTCCCAACAACCTGTTTACGGACTGCAAGCAATAGGGCTAAACCAACAGGAGGAACCCCTAAGTTGTATTGAAGATATGGCTACGGCTTACATTGAAGCTATACAGGCGGTTCAACCTACTGGGCCTTATTACTTAGCGGGTTGGTCAATGGGCGGTATCATTGCTTTGGAAATGGCACAGCAGCTATTAGCAAAAGGATGTGAAGTCGCTTTATTAGCATTAATAGATAGCTATGTACCAACATTGATTAGTCCAGTTATTATGGAGGGCGGACGCATTTTGTCCTCACTAGAACAATTCGACGATGCTGCTGAGGTTGCTTACGAATTTGTTCAGGATATAGCTAATATCTTTAATCCAAAAGTATCTTTATCTAAGGAAAAACTGCGGGATATCAAACAAGAGGATCTGCTGGACTATATCTTAGATTGGGCTAAAGCAGCTAATTTCTTCCTGCCAGAATTTGGAGAGCAGCAGATTCATTTGTGGCTCAAACTTTTCCAAACCAACAGACAAGCCTTGTGGCGCTATATTCCGCAACCCTATTCAGGACGCACAGTTTTCTTCCCGGCTGAGAAAACAGATGTAGAAGATTCAGGTTGGAGCAAAGTGATTAGCTCCCTAGAAGAGCAAATGATTTCAGCAGACCATTACACTCTGCTCAAAAGCACAATATTAGCCCAAAAGTTGAGTCATTATCTAACATGAGATTTGAATCCGCTTAAGTATCTTAGCTTTCAATGTCGCCTATAGGGTGAAGAGTAGTTTTTGAGTTATTTTTGTCAAAAATAACTTTACTATAGTAGCCCTATTTCTTCACAATCTTTCTTGGTCAAAGGGATTATTATTTAGTAGAAAAATTAGTGCATCATATATGACGACACAAGTTATTCGAGAAAAAAATATAACGAATACTTCCTCAAGTTTTAATCAATTCTGGGAAGACGTGAAAGCGATCGCTCTGCCTTATTGGTATCCAACAAAAGTAGGAGAAAGAGCATTTTCAGAGGTAATTCGGTCATGGGGAATGCTGCTTCTGCTCTTATTATTAATCATTGCCACTGTTAGTGTGACTGCTTTCAATAGTTTTATTAATCGTAATTTAGTCAGCGTTATCATTCAAGACAGAGATTATAATAAGCTGGTTGAGATTTTAACAATTTATGCTATTGGGCTGGCTCTAGTAACATTTGTAGGAGCATTTTATAAATTTGTCAGAAAACAAATTGCTCTTGATTGGTATAAATGGCTTAATGCTCAAGTTTTAGATAAATATTTCACTGATAAAGCTTATTATAAATTAAACTTTAAATCTGATATTGATAACCCAGACCAGCGTCTATCACAAGAAATTGAACCTGTTATTAGTAATGCTCTATCGTTTTCAACTACTTTTTTAGAAAAAATCTTAGAGATGACAATTTTTTTAATAATTGTCTGGTCAATTTCTCAACAGATTGCAATATCATTGCTTATTTATACAATTATAGGAAACATAATTGCTACATATTTAAATCAAGGGCTTAATAAAATTAATCAAGAAACATTCATAGCGAAAGCAGAATATAATTATTCTTTAACTCATGTTCGTAATCACGCTGAATCTATAGCTTTTTTTCGGGGCGAGAAGCAAGAACAAAATATAATTGAACGAAGATTTTTGAATTTATTCAAGAGTAGTATAAGCAAAATTAAGTGGGAAAGAAATCAGGAGATTTTTAGTAGAGGTTATCAATCTGTTATTGATATATTTCCCTATGCAATACTTGGCCCTTTATATTTACAAAATGAAATTGGCTATGGACAATTAGTGCAATCTGCTATAGCTAGCTATTTATTCGCTACAGCTTTAGGGGATTTAATTAGTGAGTTTGGCACTTCTGGAAATTTTTCTAGTTATGTTAAGCGTCTATCTGAATTTACAGATGCCTTAGAAGCTGTTACCAAGCAGCCAGAGGATGTCACTACAATTAAAACAATAGAAGAAAATCATATCGCTTTTGAGCATATCACTTTAAAAACGCCTGACAATGAAAACGTGATTGTTGAAAATCTATCACTTTCCGTTCAACCGGGAGAAGGTTTATTGATTGTGGGGCCGAGTGGTAGAGGTAAAAGTTCTCTACTGAGAGCGATCGCTGGTTTGTGGAATGTTGGTACTGGTCGTCTTCTACGTCCTTCTTTAGAAGAAATCTTATTTTTACCCCAACGTCCTTATATCATTTTGGGAACTCTGCGCGAACAGTTACTTTACCCAAATACGAATCGTCAGATGTCCAATGCAGAAATCAAAAAAGTTTTGCAACAAGTTAACCTGCAAAACTTGTTAAATCGAGTTGATGACTTTGATACAGAAGTTCCTTGGGAAAACATATTATCGCTCGGAGAACAACAACGCTTGGCATTTGCACGTCTATTAGTGACTCATCCTCGATTTACGATATTAGATGAAGCAACAAGTGCTTTAGATTTAACAAACGAAGGTAATTTATATAGACAATTACAAGAAACGAAAACAACGTTTATCAGCGTTGGGCATAGGGAAAGTCTATTTGATTATCATCAATGGGTTTTAGAGCTTACACAAGATTCCGGTTGGCAACTTTTGAATGTCCGAGATTACCGAAATCAAAAAACAATTCTCCCGAACTCTCCAGAAACAATTTCCCTTAATCAAGACAGTTTGCCTAACAGTGAATATCGAAGTCGAGCAGAAATATCAAGTCAAAAAGTTGTAAGTGAAGGGCTTTCTCATAAGGAAATGAGTGAATTAACTTTTTATGCTATTAAAACTATTAGATGTAAGGCAAGTAAAGGAGAATCAATCACTACCAGAGACGGTGTTACCTACCTTTATAACAAAGATCCTCATGTCCTGAAATGGATCGTAATTTAGCGGTTAATTTCGTCTAAGAACTACAATTTATTTTATTTAGAAATGAAAATGACATAGCAAAATAATAAATTGTCACTTCTCTAGAGCTTAAAAAAACTGTCTAAGAAGAGTAATACTTGGAGTAAATCATGATTTTATATCAAACAAGCCGAAAGTTAAAAAATTTAGAAATAATTTATTCTAAACAAATAAAAAATTTTTCTAATTATTTGAGTAGTTTATCAAAGATCGAAATTGCAACTTTAGGCCCAAAAGGCACATCAAGTGAAGCAACTGGAATTTATTTAGTTTCACTAATTAATAATATGAACACAAGATGTTGTGTTTATCCTTCTTATGAAAAAGCAATGGAAAGTGTAATTTCAGGCAAGTCAGATTTATTGCTTATAGCTAATGCTTATAACAAAATAGATCAAGTATATATGTGTCCTAAATTAAAGCTTTTAACTGCATTTGAATATCAAACACCTTACTACGGGTTGGCTAAAAAAATCGGTTATAAGCTACCAGATCAGGGAACCTTGAAAATAGCAACTCACCATGCACCCCAAAGCTTGATACCTCACTTCATAGATAATAAAAAAATAGACTATGAAGTTATATTTGTTGAATCAACTAGTGCAGCAGCGCTTAGTACGCAACAAGGAAACTTTGATTTATGCGTTACCAACGAAAATTCGGTACAAATGTATGGTCTAGAATTTATTTCTAGAACTCTTCCTATAATTATGCTATGGTCAGTTTTTGGGAGAGCATAATCTTTTCAAATAGCTCAAACTTTATGGTATGATTTTCGTAAAAAGTAAAGCAAAATATGTAATGTTGGATGAGGATGTAATTGGTGGATAGTAACAAGTTAGAGAACAAATGTGTGATAGTAGTGGATGGTAATCTGCCATTAGGCTTGATAGCAAACACCTCAGCCGTTTTAGCCATGACATTAGGTAAAAGGATTGAGGGTATAATTGGTTCAGATATTGCTGATTCTTCTGGTAACTGCCACATAGGTATTACTAATACTCCCATACCAATACTTAAAAGTACGAAAGATGTAATTAAAGACATTAGAAACAAGATAGCTGAAGAGAAGATAGCTGATTTATTGGTTGTTGACTTCTCCTACGTAGCTCAAAAATCTAAAACTTACGCAGATTATGAAAAGAAATTATCTGCTGCCTCTTCAGATGATTTAGAATATTTAGGTATTGCTTTATATGGCAACAAAAAGGATGTTAACCGATTTACGGGAAATATGCCTCTTTTGAAATAGGTTTTTAATTAAATTTAATGTCATGGGAAAGTATTGAAATGGTTATAACAAAGAAAGAAGATATCTTAAAAAATATGATAATTATTGAAGGAGCTACATTTATGCGTGGTAGCTCTGAATCTGGTGACGAAGAGCCTGTTATGGAAGTTACTTTAAGTACTTTTGCTATAGATATTACACCAGTTACCAATCAAGAATATAAAGCTTTTATAGATAGCGGTGGATACGAAAATCCTGAATTTTGGACAGAGAAAGGATGGAAATATAAAACCTCTCTAGACCTTAAGCATCCCAATTTTTGGTTAGATAGCCATTGGAATAAAGATGACTCTCCTGTTACTGGTGTCAGTTTTTGGGAGGCTCTAGCATATGCTAAATTTGCTGGAAAAACCTTGCCTACAGAAGCTCAATGGGAGTTTGCATGCAAAGGATTTGATCAACGCAAGTATCCTTGGGGAAATGAGCCGCCAACTGAAGAATATGCCTACTACGCACCTGATTGTATTGCCGTAGAGGGTGTAGGTTTACGTAGCTCTCCCTCCGTATATGCTCATCCTAAAAACAAATCATATTTTGGGTGCTTACAGATGGCTGGGAATATGGGAGAGTGGTGTTTAGATAACGCATCACCTAATTACAGTTGGGATAAGACTGGTTATAACCCCATATACATTACATCTGAAGAAGATTACCACATTTTGAGAGGAGGCTCTGGACTTCACGGAGACGTATATTTACGATGTACAAGCCGTGATTATTATCCTCCTACAATGAGGGATGATATTTCAGGTTTCCGATGCGTAGTAAATGATTTGTAAGGGGGAAATATATGACTCTAATAAATAGTAATCCTGAGTGCGTAAATCCTAAAAATATAACTCCTAATTTACATCGTAAACCTAATTCATTAAGATATTATCAGGATGGCCCGCCAGAATCAGTTGATATTAATAGTTGGCATCTTTCATTAACAGGACTTGTCCAAAAAGAACTGGCACTTTCATATTCTGACATTTTAGCTCTGCCTAATGTTGAAGAAAGTAGACGCATGGTATGTGTCTGTAATTGGAGTATTCGTCGGACATGGACAGGGATTTTACTATCAACATTAATAGAAATGGCGGGAGTAAAAAATCCAGAAAAGTTATATCTTAAGCAAACTAGTATTGGTACACCCGAAAAGGGTGTTTACCATAGTACTATTGCTTTGGGTGATGCTCTCTCAAGACGTACTCTTTTAATTCATTCTGTAGATGGAGAAACGCTTCCTATTGTTCAAGGCTATCCACTACGCTTAATTGATTTTGGTTTATATGGTTATAAAAATGTTAAAGGCCTATCTAGGTTAGAGGTCACAGATAAGTTTGAGTTAGGTGAATGGGAGAATCGTGCAGGGTACGATATAGATGGTACTGTTCGTCCGAAAAAATACTGGATAGTTGATCTAGCGCAGTGGCGGTTTGTTGATAAACCAGGAGAGGTTACAGAATATTAGCGTTTAGTTGTTAACGAAAGAAATAGCTGGAAATTATCAATTGACAATTGATAATTTCCATTTTTCAAGTTTTTATTTTGTTGATTAAAAATTTGAACAAATTAAAAAAATCAATTATTGTGGTGTGAAAGTAATGCCCTTAAAAATCTAATAGTCATTAATTAAACGATATATATTTTATTAGCAATGGTATCACAAAAATACTATTTAGCTCAGGCAAATATCGTATATATGTCTGCTCCATTAAATGATCCAATAATGGCCAGCTTTGTTGCTCAACTTCAAGCTATTAATGAATTAGCAGATAAAAGTCCAGGGTTTATCTGGCGACTGCAAGATGAAACCAGTGGAAACAACACTGATATTCGAGCTTATGCAGATGAACGAATCCTGTTAAATCTTTCTGTTTGGGAATCTGTTAAAGCACTCTCAAATTATGTGTATCGCTCTCAACATATGGTTGTAATGCGTAATGGTCGTCATTGGTTTAAAAAACTAGATTACCCAACTTTAGTTCTTTGGTGGATTCATGAAGAAAATATGCCAACTGTTGACGAAGCGAAAGAGCGTTTAGAGTATTTGCGTCAACATGGGCCAACTTCATATGCTTTTTCTTTTAAAAAGCAATTTCCATATCCTAATTATTAATTAATCATTTCGGACAAAATATATTATATCAAGTCCGGCTAATTACTTACGATATGGTTGGTTTGCTCACAGCGCAAGCAGGGCTACTGAACCATATTGTGATCGCAGCCAGCACAGACCCCAAAACCTAGACCATAAAACCATTACGAATTATTACTAAATTTAAAAAGTATATTCCTGAGTCAGTTGTCAAGAATCAACTAAAAACTTTGTAAAACAGTCTTAGCAACCATCCGAGTTTTTTTCAAATCTGCATCAGAAAGTTTTTCCCCAGCTTGCAAACGGGTTGCAGAAGTTTGTAAAACCGTGGCTGCATTCTGATCGCCAATTTGTAAAGCCGTTTTTGCAGCCGTTTGTAACATTGTCGCCGCACCAGAGCGATCGCCTTGTTGTAATTTTGTTTCAGCTAGTTGAGTTTGGCGATACTTAGCCAAGGTCAAAATATATTTATGTACTTCAGCGTCAAAGTCTGCTTGATAAGCCTGCATCACGTTTGCATATACAGGCCAAACCTGTGACAGCAAACCTTCCTCATCTAAAGCAGGATTATCATAGCGGACTTGCACATTCCCGATGATTTGCTGTCCTTCGGGTAACTTCCCCAGGTAAAGATTCAACAAAACCACCCGTTGGGAATCTTTCATCAAATCCCCCAAGCGGACAATAAAACTACCATCAGTTTCAGGTTCCACAGGTAACTCAATAATATCAGGGGCAACCTGGGCAATGGGTCGAAGTTCAGCCAACCGGACATGAGGCGCAAGCGACAGCATCAGATAAGCATTAGTTAAACCCACCGACTGCACCCGCGTAAATAGGCGGTTAAATTGATGTACAGCTTGTTCTGGACGCTCGATATGAGCTAGAGTTCCTCCACCAGCATCAGCAATTTTTTCTAATAAATCCTGATTCCAACCGTTACCAAATCCCAAAGTATTGATAGTGAGATTAATTTTCGCCGCCTTCTTAGCAAATTCTAGACAGCGCCGACTATCATCAGGGCCAATTTCCCACTTCCAAACCTTGATACCATTTTCACCATGACCATCCGTTAACAGGAAGGCTTGGGACACAGCACCTCTCGTCCCCTTCATCAGTTCTGTAATGCCCTGGTGCAAACCTTCAGCAATAACTGTACCACCGCTAGCCTTTAATCGCTTCCTAATTTGGGTTTTGATAGTTTCCGGGTCTTCGACGACTTGATTGGGGATAATGACTGTCGCAGAACCCGCAAAAGCCACAACGGAAATGCGATCGCCTCTTTGTAACCGATCTACTAAATTTTCTACAGCTGCAATCACCGTTTTCAATGGCTTACCGTGCATGGAACCACTTTGATCCAAAATCAAGCATAAATTGAGCGGTAAATTTTGCTCAAACTGCTCGGCGATCGCAGAAATAGAAATGGCTAATTGACGCTGGCTGTTTAATTGAGCGGCATCAATATTTGTATCACTTAAGGCTGAGAGCAATTGGACTTTCATTTAGGGGGGATATCTTGCAAGACGGTTTTGGAGACAATCCGAGTTTTCTTGCGATCGCTTTGGGATAAATCTTGCCCAGCTTGGAGTTGAGTCGCAGAGGTTTGTAAAACTGTCGCCGCACCTGTATCACCCATTTGTAGGGCAGTTTTAGCAGCAGTTTGTAACATAGTAGCCGCACCCGCGCGATCGCCCTGTTGTAATTTCGCCTCTGCTAGCTGAGTTTGCCGATACTTAGCCAAAGCCAAAATCGACTGCTGCACCCTGGGGTCAACTTCTGGTTGGTACACCCTGACAACATTGGCATAAACGGGGATGTTGGGAGTAAATAACCCCATTTGATCCTGTGCTGGGTTATCATAACGCACTTGCACGTTGGCAATCGGTTGTTTACCTTCAGGCAACTGTCCCAAATAAATATTAGTCAAAATCACCCTTTCTACATCCTTCATCAAATCACCCAAGCGAACAGCAAAACGTCCATCAGTTTCTTGCTGCACAGGTAACTCAATTGTGTCTGGCGCAACTTGGGCAATAGGTTTGAGTTCTGCTAGGCGCACATTAGGCGCGAGAGACACCATTAAATAAGCATTAGTCAAACTTACCGCTTGAATGCGGCTAAACAGACGACCAAATTCATCCACAGCTTGTTCGGGTTTCTGGATATAAGACAAAGTTCCCAAACCAGCATCCGCAATTTTTTCCAGAACATCTTGGTTCCAGTTGTCACCAAAACCCAGAGTGTTCAACGTCAAGTTATAACCAGCCGCCAACTGAGCGAATTTCAAACAGCGATTATTATCGCCGTGTTCATTTTCCCCATCCGTCAGCAAGAAAGCTTGAGAAATCGTTTCCTTCTTACCCTTGGCTAACTCCTCAATCCCCAGGCGTAAACCCTCATCGATCGCCGTTCCCCCGTCAGCCGCCAGCCGACTAATTTGTTTCTTGATTTGTTCCGGTTCTCGAATCACTTGATTAGGTACTAAGACCTTAGCACGATGATCGAAAGCTACCACACTCAGGCGATCGCCCGGCTTCAGTCGGTCAACCAAACGCATCGCCGCTTGTTTGACAATCTCCAACGGTCGCCCATTCATCGAACCGCTATGGTCAAGAATCAGGCATAAATTAAGCGGCACACTGCGGTCTTGAGGTTCAGCACCAGCAGAAATCGAAATTGCCAATTGACGCTGACTACTAGACTGTAGCGCGTCCACATTGGCATCATTCAGGACAGGCTGCAAATTAACTTTCATTCGTCAAACTTCCTATTGGGAATCTACACATTCACAAATAACTCCAAAGCGCTACAGCAGCACTACGGAAAACTTCATTAAACCCAATTCATCAATATATTTCAGATAATATACTCAGAATATCCTAGAGGCCATTTCTTGGCAGAAGCTAAGTCACTGTTGATTAGCGAGAAAACCGCACATCAACTGAGCTAGCATCACGCTAGGATGTATTACAGTTAACGGCTTAATTTTAGGCGATCAGTTGCTATGGAAAACTCCCCCATCAAGGCTGTTCAAGCCCCTTACTACGGCGATAACTTCTACCGGACACCGCCGCCAGATTTACCCTCTCTCCTCCTCAAGGAACGAATAGTCTATCTGGGGATGCCACTGGTTCCTGCTGTTACGGAATTGATAGTTGCTCAACTGTTGTATTTACAGTCCGACGACCCCGAAAAACCAATTAAAATTTATATCAACTCCACCGGCACATCTGGTTATAGTGGCGACCCCATCGGCTTTGAAACCGAAGCCTTCGCCATCTACGACACCATGAAGTACATCAAGCCCCCAATTCACACCATTTGCATCGGTTCCGCGATGGGTATGGCAGCGATGTTACTTAGTGCCGGTACAAAAGGTTGTCGCGCTAGTTTACCCAACTCCTCAATTATCCTGCACCAACCCAAGAGCTACGCCCAAGGTCAAGCAACGGATATTCAAATTCGGGCGAAGGAAGTTCTGGTAAACAAAGCGTCAATGGTTGATATTATCTCCCGCACCACCGGACAGCCGGCAGAAAAAATCACCAAAGACATGGATCGTCTTTTCTACATGACTCCTTACCAAGCCAGAGATTACGGCTTAATTGATCGAGTCTTTGAAAAAGAAGAACTCGCCAATCCACCCCTACCAGCAAGTGTGCTTTAAACAGTCAACAGTCAACAGTCAACAGTCAACAGTCAACAGTTCAAAACCAATGACTAATGACTAATGACTAATGACTAAATTACAAACGGAGTCAAAAAAATGCCTATAGGAGTTCCTAAAGTTCCCTACCGGATGCCAGGCGGTCAGTTTACCGATTGGATTAGCATTTACGATCGCCTCTACCGGGAAAGAATTATTTTCTTGGGACGTGATGTCGATGATGAAATTGCTAACCAAATCATCGCCGTCATGCTGTATCTAGATTCAGAAGACCCAGGTAAAGACATTTACCTATACATCAACTCCCCCGGTGGGATGGTAACATCCGGCTTGGCGATTTATGACACAATGCAGCACATCAAATCAGATGTGGTAACAATTTGTGTAGGTTTAGCAGCTTCTATGGGTTCCTTCCTGTTGGCGGCTGGCACAAAAGGCAAACGCCTCGCCCTACCCCACTCCCGGATTATGATTCACCAACCCTCCGGTGGAACCCGTGGACAAGCCACCGATATCGAAATCGAAGCCAGAGAAATCTTACGAATTCGCCACCAACTCAACCAAATCTACGCTAACAACACAGGTCAAACCCTAGCCAAAATTGAAAAAGACATGGATCGCGACTTTTTCATGTCCGCACAAGAGGCTAAGGAATACGGTTTGATTGACCGTGTGATTGAGGAACGCCCATAGGTGAGGGACTGGGGACTCAATCAGTGAACAGTTATCAGTTATCAGTTAACACAACCAGATAACTGATAACTGACACATCCAGTACCCAATCTTTAAAAAAACTGCCAAAAATGTACTATAAACTATAAGATTATTGTTTATTATTAGAAATTTCAGCATAGAGTTTACATAGTGGTGACTAGATACATGAGGATATCAATCAGTCATAAATTTCTTATTTAACAAGGCTTTTTAGTTCTGTTAAGAGTCCCCTGTTCCCTGTTCCCTGCTATGGCTGATTGCTGAAGATTACATAAATTAAGTAGATCAAAATGGATCTCGGAGATTGCTACCGTTTATTAGGTTTAAGGTCGGGGGCTTCATTTGCTGATATCAAAGCGTCATACCGACGGCTGGCGCAGCAATATCATCCTGATATCAACCCCGGTGATAAAAAAGCTCAAGATAAGTTTATAGCCTTAACTGAGGCTTATAGATTTCTGTTGACTGTTGTACCACCAGAGGCGAATACCCAAAAGTCTCAGGAGAAGACTACAGTTAGCAGCGAGAATAGTCAAAGCACCCGCAAGGAAAAAGCCCCCACAGCTACCACCACAACGGAAAAGCCCCCCGCCGCAAAACCGCCGAATATTGCAGAAATCGAACAAAGGTTGAAGTGGAAGACTTACGAACAACTGCAAAGGTTTTTGCGTGAGAGAAGATTTCCCCAAGCGATCGCCTTAGCCGAGGCTTTGTCAGCACGTCTACCCAAAGATGCAGAAGTGCGTCAATGGCAAGCGATCGCCTATCAAATTTGGGGACGCGCCCTAATAAATGAAAATCAACTCCTCAAAGCCAGAGTCTATCTCAAAAAAGCCTTAAAAACCGACCCCCATAACAAAGCGTTATGGGAAGAAGTACAACGCGACTTTCAAAAATTAGAGCAAATATTTTAATAGTCAGTTGACAGTTGACAGTTGACAGTTGTTATTATCCCCCACTCCCTCATCTCCCCCTACTCCCTCATCTCCCTCATTCCTATCTTTGGGCGTGGATATAATCCACAAAGTAAAATTTAGGCACAAGCCATAATTTTAGCCAAGAATAAAGCCCTAATCCTAAGAGCGCCGTAATTAATAAGGGTAAACCTAACCGCAATCTTAAGGAATCGGGGAGAATGGCAACAGTGGAAATAACAATGACAAAATATCCTACAAGGAACAGTTGTAGTCGCTGGATATTTTTTAGTGCTTGACGACAGCTACTGCAATGCTGCGTGTGTTGTTTGTAACGGTCTAAGACCACATCACGGTTGTCGTTGACTGTCAATTCGGGAAGATTAATTCCTACCTCCTGCCAAGGTAATTGACCGTGACAATATTGATCAAACCACTTGCGAAACTCAATGACTAGGCGATCGGCACTTGTAGGTAATTGATAAGCAGTTTTCCAACTTTCCTGTGATTGTCTTTGTTGAAGAAAATGTTCTTGCTGATTGAGTAAAACCATATCTCCATCCAGAACAGCATTGCGGTTAGTGATGTGATCCCACCAACGAGGAATAAAACGGTTCAACCCTCTGGCAAAATTGCGGCTAAATTGAGCCACAATCCTTGATTTACCAGGAGCTACAGGAATACAGTAAGTAATTAGCCCTAGCTGTTTTTCAGGATTGCCAAAACTCATAGCATACTCTAGGCGACAAGGTGGTTCAAAAGTGATTGTGCTTTTGAATTGTCTGTCTATTTTTGCTTCAATTAAATTTGCAGTTGATTCCACAATCTTTAAAGGCACTGATCCTGCTTGTTCTCGCCTACCTTGCACTCCATGATGGGCAAAAGGAACATGGCTAGGATCGGCTACATTTTCTATCAGGGTTTGCCAGTCGTATGCTAAATCACGTACAAAAGAACTCCAAACAAAGCCTTTACTTGCGTCTATTTGCGGTGATAAAGGTAAGGGCGTTTGATTAGCTAATTCTTGTGATTTAGCATCAGGCCAAACCCAGAGTAAATCATTTGCTTGACGGACTGGTAAGGAAATTACGCAGAATTTATCCTGATTTTTGGTAACTATTTCTGCATTTTCAGCTTGAGGAATTCTTGTACAGATACCCTTAGCGTCAAATTCCCAGCCATGATAACTACACATCAAATTCCCTGACTTATCGTCAGTGCGACCCTCACTTAAGGGTGCTAAACGGTGGGGACATTGATCTAAAAATACTCGAAAAGTCTCTGAGGATGGAGGCTTCCAGATAACCAAAGCCATTCCTAAAATAGTAACAGGGGTTGGTCGTTTGGGATCTAAGTCTTCTATGGGTGAGACAGGATACCAGTGCTGAAAAAAATTAAACTCAGGTTCCATTTGATCGTAGAATTAGGTGAATTTTAATAGTTGACTATCAACCAATTCTGATCATTACTCAAATTGGTAAAAAATGTTTGTGAGTTCCCTGTTGTAAAATTCCTCGCCTAATAAAACCGAGGACGAAAATATGACCAATTCTGCAATTACTATTACTGTGAAATTATTTGCGGCGTATCAGGAAGCTTATGGAATACCAGAACTGGTTTTGGAATTTCCTAATGGTACACCAGTGAGTGCAGTTCGCGATCGCCTGATCACCGAACACCCAGAACTCGCCAAATGGCGCGACATCACCCGCTTCGGCGTTAACTTAGTATTTGTTGAACCCGATACAGCCTTAAAAGATGGCGATGAAGTAGTGCTAATACCGCCAGTTAGTGGAGGGTAGTCAGTTGACAGTTGACAGTTTACCCTGAGCGTTCGCCCAGCGTCTCCGCTCTTGAGAAGCCGTTCGCGCTAGCGTCTCCGAAGGAGAAGGGTTGACAGTTGACAGTTAACAGTTGTCATGTGTTCTCCCTCATCTCCCCCCACTCCCGGTTGGTGAATCTCGACTCCGCTCGATTACCGCGCAGTCTTACCACTCCGTGGAAGCAAGCTACGCGTTAGCGTCTCTGAAAGAGAACCACATCTCCCTCATCTCCCCCCAGTCCCCAGTCCCCAGTCCCTAACTATTTCACACTACCCCGGAAACGGATAAAACCGTAGGAATTAAGCGGTACACCAGAATCAGTTGCAAAAGGTAAATCGCCTAAATTCACAACCACAGTACCATTAGTATTAGCACCATTACAGTTAATTTTGGGGTAGATAGTTGTCGGGTCTACGCCAGGAGGAAAATAAACTCCCGCATCACCATCCACAACACCTGTCAGAGATACTGTATTTCCGTTGTAGCTGAGAACTAGACCTCGGTCAGCCTTTGGGATACCGCCTGTGGCTTGGGGGGGGTTGCTGTTAAACGCTGTAGGGATAAAACTAACGTTATCAGGGACGCGATCGCATATCAAAACATTCTTTGCGATCGCCTGACCAGCAGAGAGAAAATAGATCGTGTATTCTAGTTCATCCCCTGGTCGGACATTACCACCGTTAACGCCGCCAATGAGAAAAGTATTAGGATTAGGCCAGAATTGAGTATCGGGTTGTTGTGGTGGTGCAGGATTATCTAAGGTATTATCATCATAAGGGTTATTGGATTGATTGAGATAAATACCCAGGTTATCGCCGGCGATCGTAGTGATACCGTTGTTCAATGCTGTGATGCGCTTCACCAGTAACAGGTTAGCTTTAGCACTGACCGCCACAACATCAAACCCAAAGTTAACAACCTGATTAGACCCGGAAACAGTCACAACAACATCATTAGCAGTTCCCAAGGTCAAGTTAGAGGGAATATCAGCATCGCTCGTATCAACTTGAACCTTATAACTACCATTGGCAATATTATTAAAAGCATAACCGCCAGTGGCGTTAGTTATAGTAGTGGCGATGACAGAATTATCGCTCGCGTTGAGCAGTCTAACTGTAATATTTGCTGGTAGCGTCGTTTCACCGGAATCAAAATCATCCTCACCATCGCTGTCTCGATACAAAGTACCAGAAATGGTGAAAGTTGAAACTACGTTTGTTGTATCCGTACTGCTGTTATTTGTGGTATTACT
>DATNQO010000131.1:0-3618 GCA_036704005.1 Leptolyngbyaceae cyanobacterium
TTGAATCTCAAGTTCCCTAAATAACTCTAAAATAATCTTAGGTTTTCCCAAACCATATTCAATTAAAGTATAAACATAAACACCATCAAAATCATTTGGTGGCGCATCAGGCTTGAGCTTAAATTTTTGCAAAAGTTGTATGACTTTTTCGCTGTGCCAAAGCTTATCTTGCACATTCTCAACACCCTGACCAACCAACGCACTAATAATGTCATCAATAATAAACATACGTTTTATCAATATTTATTAATACAACCCCGCTCATCTGACATCTTGCGCCTTCTCAATAAGCAAGTGGTGGGCATTGCCCACCCTA
Organism: Leptolyngbyaceae cyanobacterium; assembly: GCA_036704005.1. Classification (GTDB taxonomy): domain Bacteria; phylum Cyanobacteriota; class Cyanobacteriia; order Cyanobacteriales; family Nostocaceae; genus Trichormus. Next base: position 317 of record DATNQO010000131.1, read on the forward strand.
CGAAATCATAAGCTTACGAAATCATAAGGGTTTCGGGCTGCAATTTCGAGTGGAGGGTAATTGTGCAAGATATAAGCTCATGAAATGGGTTATAACTTAGTATTACTTAGAAAATACATAATAAACTACTAATTTATACAAATTCAAAGCCTCTCCCCCGGTAGAGGAGAGGTTTGGAGAGGGGTCAAAATCTCTGCCACAAAACGATAAATCAGAACTTATATATTTTTCTTTCTTCGGACGAAACAACCCTACTGCCTTTTAAGGAGGGTTTAAGGGTATTTAAAATATTTGATACATCATCAAACAGTTTTAAAACATCCAATGACACACAGTGCAAGGATTTTTTATATTTAGTCATGTAAATATATATTTACAGGTTATTCTTGATGATTAAAAAAAGTAAACGCACCTTGCCAATAAGGTCAAGGTGCGATATGTGCAATATTTTTTTATCGAGACTCAACTAAACACAGAAAACCAGACAAAAAGCAGATTGTAATTTACACATCCTGTTCGCTTAACTCACGGGTGATGTGGTCAAATGGTACATCAACAAAAGCGGTGTTGGTAATACCCGCACCAACCACTTGAGCCTTAACCAAATCCTTGAGAATTTGCACACCACGCACTGTAGGGCCAATGGGTACACCCAAAGAATTGTAAGTTTCCCGCAAGCCTTGCAGCACTCGCTCATCTAACACATTGGTGTTACCAGCAACCAGTGCATAGGTAGCGTAGCGCAAGTAGTAGTCCATATCTCGTAAACAAGCAGCCAGACGACGAGTAGTATAGGCATTACCACCGGGACGTATCAACTCTGGTAGTTCTTCAAACAGCTTAGAGCCAGCTTGCTTAACAAGTGCTGCTGCATTCGAGTTAATTGCTGCTGCTGCTTGTACACGAGCAGTACCACTATCAAAATACTCTTTGAGGGTATCGATCGCATTCCGGTCAAAATACCGACCAGCAACGTCATAATTCTTAATTAAGCTTGTTACCGCATCGCGCATTCCATCTTCTCCCAATCGTTGCTATCTATGGTTTGATATTAATTTGGTTGCACTACGCACCAGTAATATATTTTTGTGCTATTAAAAATAGATTCGGCACAAAAACGATCTATCTGTTACTTATGGATTCTATGCCAAAGTTGACCCCTATGAAATTAACTTTCCTCATTTGGGCAGATATCGAAAGAAAGGTTAATATTACCTGTAAACCGGACGTTCTGTAACAAAGGCTACAAAAATGACCAATGTTTAGAATCTAGGATATTTCAGGTGTGTCATCAACTTTGTTCCGCTCAGTAGGGTTTAGATGCTTTGGCGATTCTGGTTTGACTTTAAGAAATTGGCAGAGAAGGAGTAAAAATGACAACTGCACAAGAAATCTTGAAAAAAATTCAAGATGAAAAAATTGAGCTGATTGACCTCAAATTCATCGATACAGTAGGCACTTGGCAGCATCTCACCGTCTACCAAAACCAAATCGATGAAAGCTCCTTCACCGACGGCGTACCCTTTGACGGTTCCAGCATCCGGGGTTGGAAAGCAATCAACGAATCTGACATGACAATGGTTCTCGATCCTAACACCGCTTGGATCGACCCATTCATGGCAGTACCAACCCTCAGCATAACTTGTAGCATCAAAGAACCCCGTACAGGCGAATGGTACAACCGTTGCCCAAGGGTTATTGCTCAAAAAGCAATTGACTACTTAGTTTCCACTGGCATTGGTGATACAGCCTTCTTTGGCCCTGAAGCTGAGTTTTTCATCTTCGACAGCGCCCGCTTTGCCCAAAGCGCTAACGAAGGCTACTACTTCCTCGACTCGGAAGAAGGTACTTGGAACGCTGGTAAAGAAGGTACACCCGATAAACCCAACCTGGCTTACAAACCCCGGTTTAAAGAGGGTTATTTCCCGGTTGCACCAACAGACTCTTTCCAAGATATTCGGACAGAAATGCTGTTGACGATGGCGAAATTAGGCGTACCCATCGAAAAACATCACCATGAAGTAGCAACTGGTGGTCAGTGTGAGCTAGGCTTCCGCTTTGGTAAATTAATCGAAGCTGCCGACTGGTTGATGATTTACAAATATGTCATCAAGAACGTAGCGAAAAAATACGGCAAAACCGTTACCTTCATGCCCAAACCATTGTTTGGTGATAACGGTTCCGGTATGCACACCCACCAGTCTATCTGGAAAGATGGCAAGCCTTTATTCGCGGGTGATAAGTATGCAGGTTTGAGCGAAATGGCGTTGCATTACATTGGTGGTCTTCTCAAGCACGCACCAGCGCTGTTGGCTCTTACCAACCCCAGCACCAACTCCTACAAGCGTCTAGTTCCTGGTTACGAAGCACCTGTTAACTTGGCTTACTCCCAAGGAAACCGTTCCGCTTCTATCCGTATTCCTCTGTCTGGGACTAACCCCAAAGCCAAGCGCCTAGAGTTCCGTTGTCCAGATGCTACCTCTAACCCCTACCTGGCATTTGCTGCCATGTTATGCGCCGGTCTTGATGGCATCAAAAACAAAATTGACCCAGGCCAGCCCTTAGATAAGAATATCTATGAACTCTCTCCAGAAGAACTGGCGAAAGTTCCTTCCACACCTGGTTCTTTAGAATTAGCATTGGAAGCACTAGAAAACGACCACGCTTTCTTAACAGAAACAGGCGTATTCACCGAAGACTTTATCCAAAACTGGATTGATTACAAACTGGCTAACGAAGTTAAACAGTTGCAATTACGTCCTCATCCTTACGAGTTTCATCTCTACTATGACGTTTAATTAATAAGCGTATCTAAGAGTATAAATTGCCACTCGCAGGGGTGGCTTTTTTTTTGATATCGCAGAGTCTGTATTAATTTATTTAACTACTTGATTTTTAAAATATACGTAGGGGCAGCCCTGCGTTGGACGGGTTAAGCGGCAATCACGCAAGTGGCGTTGGGCAGTGCAGCGTCATATCATGGCTTTGGTGGGCAGTGCATCGGCCTACAGATACTACGTATACTGAGATTTTTCAGAAATTAAATCGGATTCCTATATATTCTTACTGGTTAGTTGTTATGGCAGTAGCCACATAAGTTAGGACATTTTCAAAGCTTGAATGTTAGGAAGAGTCAGACTTTACCTCCTGCCACCTGCTATAACTGCTGACGGTTGACTGTCAACTGTTAATTGTCAACGAACCTCATAAGTAAACTACCCACACTGACCTGACGGTACAGTGTGGGCTTTTAGTAGCCCTGAACTGTCTGTGCTGAGGTCACAACACAGACAGTTCGAGCC
>DATNQO010000132.1:0-12791 GCA_036704005.1 Leptolyngbyaceae cyanobacterium
GCAACCTTACAACAGCGCCAAAGCGCCAACGTATGGGAGCAGTTCTGCAACTGGATCACCAGCACCAACAACCGCCTATACATCGGCTGGTTCGGCGTACTCATGATCCCCACCTTGCTAGCTGCAACCACCTGCTTCATCATCGCCTTCATCGCTGCTCCTCCTGTAGACATTGATGGTATCCGCGAACCAGTAGCTGGTTCCTTACTCTACGGAAACAACATCATCTCTGGTGCAGTTGTTCCTTCCTCCAACGCTATCGGTTTACACTTCTACCCCATTTGGGAAGCTGCTTCCTTAGATGAGTGGTTGTACAACGGTGGCCCTTACCAGTTGGTAATTTTCCACTTCCTCATCGGCGTATTCTGCTACCTCGGTCGTGAGTGGGAATTGTCCTACCGCTTAGGAATGCGTCCTTGGATCTGCCTAGCATTCTCTGCTCCTGTAGCAGCAGCAACCGCAGTATTCTTAATCTACCCCATCGGACAAGGTTCCTTCTCTGATGGTATGCCCTTGGGTATCAGTGGTACATTCAACTTCATGATCGTGTTCCAAGCAGAACACAACATCCTGATGCACCCCTTCCATATGTTAGGTGTGGCTGGTGTATTCGGTGGTAGCTTGTTCTCCGCTATGCACGGTTCTTTGGTAACTTCTTCCTTAGTTCGTGAAACCACCGAAAACGAATCTCAGAACTACGGTTACAAGTTCGGTCAAGAAGAAGAAACCTACAACATCGTAGCTGCACACGGTTACTTCGGTCGCCTAATCTTCCAATACGCTTCTTTCAACAACAGCCGTTCCTTGCACTTCTTCCTAGCTGCATGGCCTGTAATCGGTATCTGGTTTACCGCGTTGGGTGTAAGCACAATGGCGTTCAACCTCAACGGTTTCAACTTCAACCAGTCCATCATCGACTCTCAAGGTCGTGTCATCAATACCTGGGCTGACATCATCAACCGCGCTAACTTGGGTATGGAAGTAATGCACGAGCGTAACGCTCACAACTTCCCCTTAGACTTGGCGGCTTCTGAAGTTGCTCCTGTTGCTATCAGCGCTCCTGCTATCAACGGTTAATCACTACTGATTAAGTAATACTTTCACTGCGAATTAAAAGCGCTCTCCCAAAGGGGGGCGCTTTTGATATTTGAGTATTATAAGTAAGTGATCAAAAATAAATCAAACTAAGTTAAGTAATGTAAAGTTATCACAATTGAGTTCGTAGTAAGGACTTTAGTCCTCAAAAAAGGACTAAAGTCCTTACTACAAACTTTGATTTATTTAGTCCGTTCTACTTATTATGTTATGAGCTTGTTTTCAAATAGTAATTTTAGTTTTACTTGATACACCAAATAGTTGCGTAAAGACCACGAGCTTCCACCCGTACATTGTCTTTTTTGAAGCCTGCTGCCACCATGATATCTTCAAGTTCTGAGACTGAAAAAAACCGAAACACAATGTTAGGAAATGGTTTGAGAAAAGTTGTAGCAAACAGCTTACCACCGGGAAGTAAAACTCGGTAAATGTTGCGAATTCCCTCAAGAGCATCCTTCCAGCAGTGCATGGCGGCTCCAGTGTATATAGCATCAATGGAATTTGATGCTAAGGGTAGTGCTTCCACATCAGCACGAATAATAGTTATCTGAGATGGTGATATACCGTCTAGCTTCATTTTTTGCTGCAATTGTGCTAGCATTAACTCTGAATAATCCAAGGCGATTAAATGTTTGTATCTTCTTGAAAGCGCCAAACGTCGTGCCATAATGCCTGTGCCACAACTAACATCTGCTACAATTGCGGCGCTTTGACCGAAAAAATCTGTAACTAGACGAGATTCAGTATCAATACCGCCTAAGTTACGCAGTCCCGCAGCCCAAATTGGCGGCAGAATGCGTTCGTAGAAAAAAGGAATAATAGGCGATCGGAATAATTCTGTGCGTAGAGGTTTGGTATTTGCCGTCTCTTGTTCAACTGCGCCAAGTACAGCAGATGGGGTTAAATCCATTATCAGGGAAGGCTTTTTTTCTACCTCCTGGCTGAAATAGTTCCAGCAAGCTTCACACTGCACTGGTACTTCAATTCTTGCTTTGTAACAAACAGGGCAAGCAATTATCTCCTGTAATCTGGACATCACTTTTTAACTGGGCTTGTTAAATGAGTATAACTGACAACTGACAACTGATAACTGATAACTGACAACTGACAACTGACAACTGTTACCCAAAGTCGGTTAAAATATGACAGTTGTATTCTGCCGCGAACGTTGATAGAGCGTTATACTCTGCCCGAAATGGGCAACCTGTGGACTGAATTTTATAAACTAAAAACCTGGCTTCAGGTGGAAATTGCAGTCTGTGAAGCCCAAGCGGAATTGGGTTATATTCCATCTGCTGCTGTTGAGGAAATCAAGGCTAAGGCAAATTTTGATCCGAAGCGGGTACTGGAAATTGAGGCGGAAGTCCGTCATGATGTCATCGCCTTTTTGACAAATGTCAATGAGTATGTAGGTGAGGCTGGACGTTATATCCACCTGGGCTTAACTAGTTCAGATGTATTAGATACGGCTTTAGCGTTGCAATTGGTGGCTAGCTTGGATGTGTTGGCGCAACGTCTGGAAGATTTGATTGGGGTGATTCGCCAAAAGGCACGGGAACACCGTTACACTGTGATGATTGGCCGATCGCATGGGATTCACGCTGAACCAATCACCTTTGGGTTTAAGCTGGCTGGTTGGTTGGCTGAAGCCATACGCCACCAACAACGCCTGAAAACTCTCCGGGAAACGATCGCCGTAGGTAAGATTTCTGGTGCGGTGGGAACTTACGCCAATATCGAACCTCGTGTGGAAGCGATCGCTTGTCAAAAGCTCGGACTCAAGCCAGATACAGCTTCTACACAGGTGATTTCCCGCGATATTCATGCTGATTTTGTGCAGCAATTAGCCCTACTCGCCGCTTCTATTGAACGGTTTGCTGTGGAAATTCGCAATCTCCAAAAAACAGACGTTCTGGAAGTTGAGGAATTTTTCTCGAAAGGGCAAAAAGGCTCTAGTGCTATGCCACACAAGCGCAACCCCATCCGTTCAGAACGGTTGACAGGGATGGCGCGATTAATTAGAAGTCACGCCGGCGCGGCTTTGGAAGATGTCGCCTTATGGCATGAACGGGACATTTCCCATAGTTCTGTGGAACGAGTCATTCTGCCAGATGCTTGCATTTTGACGCACTTTATGCTGGTAGAAATCACTGATTTGGTGAAAAACCTGCTAGTCTACCCGGAAAACATGGCGCGGAACCTCAACTGCTATGGCGGTGTGGTGTTCAGCCAAAAAGTGCTGCTGGCATTGGTAGATAAGGGACTCAGCCGGGAAGAAGCCTATGCGATCGTTCAGCAAAACGCTCATGCGGCTTGGAATAAACCAGAAGGCAACTTCCACGATTTAATCACCAAAGATCCCCGTGTCGCTAAAATCTTATCACCAGAAGAAATTGCCGTGTGTTTTGACCCACAGCAACATCTCAAACATTTGGATCAGATTTTCCAAAGGTTGGATATTTAGGATTGGGGACTGTCAGTTAACAGTTATCAGTGAACAGTGAACATAACTTGATAACTGATAACTGTTAACTGTTAACTGATTATGCTGCCACAGCCTCTTGCTTGACCGTTGCAGGTGTGCTTTGAGTCAATAATTGAGTATATAACTGACTCAATTGGGAGGCTACACCGTCCCAGCTAAAGGTGGTTTCCACTCGTTTACGAGCTGCTGCACCTAGTTCATCTCGCCAAGTTGGGTTGGAGAGGATGCGGTCTATAGCTTTGGCAAAAGCTACTTCATCTTGTGGCGGTGCAAGTAAACCAGTAACTTCTGGTACTACTGTAAACTGCAATCCGCCTACGTCACTGGCAACTACAGGGGTGTTACTTGCCATCGCTTCGATCGCCACTAAACCAAAGGGTTCGTAGTGGCTGGGAACGACGCAAACATCAGCCGCCGCGTAGTAGTAGGGTAGGATTTCATGGTCTAAACGACCAGCAAAGGTGGTGCAATCGTGTAAACCTAGTTCATCCACAATACCAGCAATGCGATCGCGCTCAATACCATCGCTTTGACCAGGACGGCTACCGCCACCAATCACTAGCTGTAGGTTAGCTTCACCTCTCAAGCTAGACTGGGCTACAGCCCTGACTAAAGTTTCAATACCTTTACGGGGGTCAAAGCGACCTACATAGAATACCATCTTGGCATCAGGCGCAATACCCAGTTTTTCCCTGGCGACAGACTTTTCAATGTCGCCAAAATTATTAATATCTGTACCGCAAGGAATCATATCAATCCGCCCTTGCTGAGAAACCAAGGTTTCCATGTGTTCCTGTTCTTGGGGACTGGTGGCTACTACTCGGTCTACAGTCTCTAAACAGGTTTTTTCTACAGCTAATCGCTGACTAGCAATGGCGGGTATATTTGCGATTGTTTGATATTTGATTGCCCCTAGAGAGTGGTATGTATGCACCTGCACCAATTTTTGGCGCTTTTTCAACTCCATACCTATCCATGATGACAACCAGTAGTTTGTGTGAATGAGTTCGTAAGTATAACCTTGACGCTCTTGGAAGCGTTGCAATTCATCGACAAATTCTGGTAAGTATTCAAATACGTGATCTCGTCCAATGAACTCAACAGGGCCTGCTGTTAACCGAATTGTGCGGCAATTGGGGCTATGTTGGACGATCGCAGCTTGGTCGGGACTGATGCGGCGAGTGAACATATCAACTTGCCAACCCATTTCTGCTAGTGCATAGCCTACTTGCCGAACATATACATTCTGGCCACCAGCTTCTTCTTGACCTATTTCTACAGCTGGGTCTCCAGAAACGGAAATCAGCGCAATCCGATGTTTGTTAGTTTGGAACATAGTGAGCTTCACCTCAAGGCAACTAGTCCTGTCTCAAATACCAGATGATTGAGTGCAGGTTAAACGAAGCGTAAAGCTACCAGCCAAGGACACTGACGACAGACATTATTATTAAAAATGCTGTTCGTTCACTCTCCTCTCAATGCCGACGAAGTTAGCTGACGGGCTAGAACTGAGAGATGTTCTTTTTGGATAATCCAAAATACGCCCCGAATTTGGTTCCTCCGCTCCTTATCCACCCCAATCTTTAGGGCAGATAAAAGATTAGGCTGACTGATTAACATTTGCTTAACACTATACTTGCGATTGCAATTATAGTCAATAAATCACACAAAAAAGTGTCTTAAATTGCCTCTAAACTAATTGCTGACACTTTAAGGAAAGTATCATAAAATAGAGTAAAGGAAGCAATCTTTGGCTAGAAAATTTATTTTCTATACTCATGATATTAACCGCATGATATCGGGTTGAGCAACTTTCTCTAGAAATATTTCTACCATAGTATTAATTTTGTACTATTTCCGTTAGCATCTGTCTTTAAACAGGTAAGAGGGAGTAGAAATTGGTGCGGCGAGTATAATTTATCGCCTATTGTCAGGCAGTTGCGACAATTCAGGCAACACTTATAGTCTTGGCTTGGAGATACATAAACCTATTACCTTTTCTTTTTAATAGTCTGGTGCGATCGCTAAAAACAAAAATTTTTCAGATATTTTTATCTATTATAAATCTTAAAAAAATATTAAACTCAAAATTATAGTTAATATCGATTGTAGTTATAAATATATCTAATATCGATAAATAAATATTACTTTTGGATATTGACAGATGTGCAAATTCATTAACTTCTACAGATAATACAAAAATATATATCAAAAGACATAATTACTGTAATTATGTCTAAATACTTGTGTTTTAATACTTGCTTTTTAAGAGCAAGCTGCTAAAAATATAGAAGGGATTTTAAAATCTCATAGTCAATTTCGATCATTTGACCCTTCTACGCTAGTCCGCTCAAGCGGACTTTTTTGTGATTGCAGGGGATATTTAGAGATAGCCCTGCGTTGGACGGGTTAAGCAGTAATTGCGCAAGTGGCGTTGGGCAGTGCAGCGCCCTACATCTGAATTTTTATTTTCAGATATCGTGAAAAGCAGACTCTACAGATGCGATCGCGCAGCGCAAAAGTGCCATAATAATGGAAATCTTGGAGTTTTTATCTAAATCAAGGCAATAACGTGAGGATTTACTCTTTGGATAACGACTTACTGGCTTTTTTTGCGGGTGTGGCTTTACTTATTCTCTATCTTGTTTTCTCTGCATTGACTGAGATGGGGACTAAATGGCCTGGTAAAAAGTAAGTTCGCACCAAGATTTTACAAACCTAATCTAATTAAGAGGAGGCGAAGGAAAAGGCAAAAAGCTTTATAATATAAAGAAACTTTGCCTTCCCTGTACCCTATCATCAACGTACAGACTCAACAATCACCATGATTGTAATTAAACACAACAGAAGAACTCCTAGAGGTACGCACACAGTTTGTAAAACTGTAATCAACATACTGTTGATGTGTAAAGTACCTAAAACTGTAGAAATAACGTAGACAATAGCAAAGCCAAACAGCATCAACAAAAAGTATTTTATTGACTTACCAACTAAGCGAAATAGGAAAGTATCTTTATTTGTGGTCATGACTTAACTCTCGATTCGTGGTGGGTATATTTTTTCCAAGAATAAACTATCTATCTCAGCGAAGAAATTGCTGGTTCTGACTGTGGTTGATTTTCTTGCTTTTCCCAATTAATTAATAATTGGGATGCAATAAACAAACTCAACAACAACATGACTATTGAACCAAAACCGGAAGGATATCTATTAATTTCTCGCTCTACACCACATTTGAGGCAGACATATCTATTAGCATTGTTGCTATCTTGAGCAAATGGGCAATTACCCTGATTGCAGTCATGATGACAATCTTTATTCAACATGATTTAACTCCTGTAGGGTGGAACGGAAAATAATTATTTACACGCTCTACAGAATCTAGTTAGTTAATACCTACCGCTTGTTTAATTGAATAAGTGCTAAGTTCCAAGTTTATAGTCCCTAGTCACTTGTTGATTAGTCAGCTAAAAGTATTAGCTTGACTACTTCACATCTATCTTTAACCGTATATCTCCTGGCAATTAACTTAACTTTGCCTGTATTGATTACAAGCATAATACACCTTAAAGAAATTTGCAGTTGGATAAAGTAAGAGATTTACTACCCTACTGGGTAGGAAAAAGTAGTTTGTGGTATTGCGGCCGAGAGAGAAATCCTGAAAATATAGTTATAATTAAGCACAAATGATACATTCAGGGATCGATGGGTGCAGAAGAAGCTCTAGAGCTTTTGGATAGTTTGGTTCTGAATACAACAGGAAAACGTCTCGATACAGCGCAAAGAAAATTATTGCGTAATTTATGGGAGGACGAAAGACGAACTTATCAGAATATTGCTGAGATTTGTGGTTATACAGAAGCACATCTGAAAGCAGTTGGTGCGGAATTGTGGCAAATATTAACAAATGTCTTGGGCGAAAAAGTCTCGAAATCCAACTTTTTTTCAGTGGTTCAGAGAGTCGAGCGATCGCACCTGAAAGGACGAAGCTTGATGCCAACAATCTCGCCTATTTTAAGCCCAGTCGCCAATAATAGCAAGCCACAAGAAATAGAATATAACTTTGTGGGGCGCGATCGCGAAATAGCCGAACTGAATCACCATGTCATGCGCGGCGCAAAAATTATCCTTATTCAAGGAGAAGGCGGCGTTGGCAAAACTACCCTAGCGCGGCGGTATTTTAGAACTCAAGGTTATTATTTCCTCGATTTGTGGATGGCTAAGGAAAGCCAAAATATTGTCTCTGTGGAGAGTGTGGTTGAGGAATGGCTAAGGGTTGATTTTAATGAAGAACCGGGTAAAGAGTTCGGTATCAATTTAGAGAGGTTGCGGCGCAAGCTGCGGGATGAAACCCGCAAGATAGGGGTTTTAATTGATAATCTTGAGTCTGCTTTGGATAAAAACGGTCGATTTATTGCTTGTCGTCGTCTTTATGTAGAGCTTTTACGAGTCTTAGCAGATCCTAGCATCCGATCTATCACATTGATAACTAGCCGTGAACGTCTGTATGAGTCAGGGGTGGATGTGACTTTCTATCCTCTAGGGGGTTTAGATGAGTCTAGTTGGCAAAAGTTTTGTGCTAATTGTCAAATTAAATCTAACTCCAATGCACTGAGTGAAATGTGCAAAGCCTTTGGTGGAAATGCTGAAGCCATGCAAATTATTAGTGGTGCTATCACGACAGATTTTGAAGGTGATGCGGATGTTTATTGGCGACAAAATAAGAATTATTTATTAATTGAACCATTACTAAAAAATTTAGTTGCTAGTCAATTTGACCGTTTAGAACAAATGGATAGTGAAGCATATCGTCTACTTTGCCGTTTGGGATGCTATCGCTATCAAGATGTCACTCATGTGAGTATTGGGGGATTGCAATGTTTACTTTGGGATGTTCCTGAAGAACAAGCTAGAAGAGTCATTAAATATTTAACAGACCGTTTATTGATAAAATTTCGGAAAGGGAAATATTGGCTACATCCAGTGATTGCGACAGAAGCGATCGCTAGGTTAAAACAAAGTGGAGAATGGCGCATAGCTCACCAAAAAGCCGCCGAATTTTGGAATAGTAGCGTTACTTTAGTGGAAAATCCCCAAGATGCTTTGATGGCATTAGAGGCTTATCATCATTATATGGAAATTGGGGATTTTGAACAAGCTGCTAATGTGATTATTAGCGGTAGACCAAATAAATGGGATAAGAAGATATCTTTGGGAGTTTTATTTAATAGGTTGGGTTTATTAGAAACCTTAATTTCTGTGATAAATCCCCTGATTCAACAATTAGATTCTGACTACCATTTAAACATACTGTATAACCTATTAGGTAGAGCCTATCATCAAATAGGTAATATTAAAGCAGCTTTGGATTGCCATTATAAGTCGAATGAAATTGCCGAGAAACAGAGCTTTCTGCAAGAGAGAATATCTAGCAGCTTTAATTTAGGACTCTGTTACACAGACTTGTGGGAAATTGACAGAGCCAGCCAGATTTTTTACTATGTGAAGAATCTAGCAGCAACAGACAAAAGTTATTATCAATATGTTGTTTATTCTTTGTGTTGTCTAGCTTATTTAGATTCTTCTGTGGGGCAGAATGAAAATGTCAGACCTATGCTACAAGAAGCACAAGCAGGATTAACAAACGATAGATTAACTTCTTGGGGTATAGGGACGAGTTTACTATTTTTGAGCTTGACTTATAAAAACTTAGGCTTGATAGAAACTGCTTTGGATATGTGCCACCAAGCTATTAACCATTGTCGGCAAAATCAGTTTAGTTTTTTAGAAGCGAGGGCTACATCTTGTTTAGCCTCATTGTATCGAGAACAGGGAGAGTTTACGGTAGCGATCGCCAAACATCAAGAAGCGATCGCCAATATGAACACGGTGTCTGATAAATGCAACCTAGCCAAAGCATACTATCAGTTAGGATTAACTTATCAAAAAATGGGGGATGTTAACCAGAGTAGGGACACATTCAACAAGGCGATCGCTATTTTTAATGATATGCCTGCACCCAAGCAAGTAGAGAAAGTGCAAATCGCAATGGCAGGTTTAGAGGATGTCTGAAAACGTTTTATTGTTGTACTCAAGATTAATCGATCCCCCTAAATCCCCCTTAATAAGGGGGACTTTGAAAGTATTTCCCCCCTTTTTTAAGGGGGGTTAGGGGGGATCAGGCGAAATATTTAATACTTCTCAGACATTCTTTTAGAATATAGTTAGATTTCACCTCAGATTAAATTCTTGTGGTGTCGCCCCAATTGTACAAAATGGAGTAAAACCAATGCCCAACCCAGATAAAAACGAAATCAAAATCGACCCAGGAACCGTAGTTTTAATTGCTGGGGCGCTAATACTTTTACCTCTGCTATTCGCAGGATTCTGGCAATAATTTTAGTGATAGTCGGGGACAGGTGACAGAGTTAAAACTTTTTTGCTGTTTAAGTTTTCTCATTTCCTGATCTCCTAACTGTCTTGACTATGGCGATATAACTATGCAACAACATTTAAATTGTATCTGGGTCAATATTTAACTCTCTTAGTTTAGCTGCTAAACGTTCAGCTTTTTGTTGTGCCTTTTGGGCTTGTTGCTGTGCTTGTTGGGCTTGTTGCTGTGCTTGTTGGGCTTGTTGTTGTGCTTGTTGCGCCTCTTCCTCTGGTGTGAATACTAATTCCCCCTCTGCTGTAAAAAACCGTACAAATCCTTGATGAACTCCCAGATATAAACCTAACTGCTGACTCCATAAAAATCCTTGCTCATTTGCTTGTAGAGGTTGATATTGTCCATCTACTAAGTGAAATCCGGCAAATTCTTGTGTATAGGGATCGAACCAAAAATAATCCGGCGTACGGTAGGTATCTTGATAGATTGTTTTCTTTAAACCTTTATCTGTTTTAGCTGTTGAGTCAGACAAAATTTCTAAAATTACATTGGGATATTTACCATCTTCTTCCCACACTACCCAACTTTTGCGCGTTTTACGTTCACATCCCAACACGACAAAAAAATCTGGGCCTCGGAAATATTCTGATTTAAGTTGGCGTGGACTATAATAAATCGTCAGGTTTCCCGCCGCATAGAAATCATTTCTATCTCGCCACAGCCATTCTAGACATTGAAAAAGTAAGATTATTTGCCGTAAATGTAGTTCCGTTTCCAAGGGCGGTTCGTCACTCCATAAATCACCAGGGGGAAATATTACATCTTTCGAGATGTTGTCTTGTGATTCTAATTCTTGGGCAATGGTCATAGAATCAAGTTGGTGTCAATTATTGGTGCGATTATTTTAGCATTTATGATAATGTTGATTAACCACAGAGGCACAGAGAAAATATCTTGACTTTGCGAAATCATCTTGTGCTACACTGTAGTTTATAATCAAACCTCCAATGAGATAGCTGCAATGAAGTAGTCATGAAGTAATGTTGCGTCTCGGCAACATAATGTCAAAACCGAATCAGCAAAACATATTTGACAGTTTACTTCCCCATAGTCATGAGCTAACAGAATTTTCATTACTCATATCTACATTTAGCCGCTTGGTGAATTGTTGCGGCTATGTTTTTAGTTTGTCTAATCTACCCGTGATTTATTACGGAGACGGGTGGAATTTTGCCTATTGAGGTTTGAGAATAATGCAGAAAAAATCAATATTAATAGCTGAGAATCTAGCTTATGAACTCAGCTTAGAGAGGACTTTGTTTCAAGGTGTTCATGTAAGTATTGAGCAAGGAAACCGCATTGCTTTAGTTGGTAGCAATGGTGTGGGTAAATCAACTCTCCTGAAAATACTTGCAGGTCAAATTCATCCCCATATCGGTTCTGTAATGCAGCATGGTTCTGTTTACTATTTGCCACAAATCAGCACTATCAAGGAAGAAATCACGACAAATACAGTATTAGATTTCCTAACTTCTATATCTGATGAATGGTGGCAAATTCAGGAGATTTTACAGACGCAATTCCATACAGATATTGACCTATATCTTCCAGTTAAGAATTTAAGCTGTGGTGAACTGACAAAGCTATTTCTAGCAATTGGTTTATCTAAAAAACCAGATTTGCTATTACTTGATGAACCAACAAACCACATGGATTTACAAGCATTAGAAAGTTTGAGGCAATTTCTGATAAACTTCTCTGGTGCATTTGTGATTGTTTCTCACAAGCCATTTTTTCTAGACCAAGTGACAGATGTGACTTGGGAATTAACACCTGTTGGGTTGCAAGTTTACGGTGGTAATTTTTCCTATTATCGAGAACAGAAAGAGATAGAATTAGATGCAGCCATGCGATCGCACGAAGTAGCCAGAAAGGAACTCAAGCGTGTCCAAGCGACGGCGATGCAGGAACAGCAACGCGCCGCCCAAGCTCAACGTAACGGTAGAGCCAAGCTCTTAAATGGTAGTATCGATAGAATGGCAGCCGGACTCATCAAGACTAAAGCCGAGTCTTCCGCCGGAACTGCGAAAAGGAACCATGTGGTGGCTGTAGCTAAAGCTACTCAAAAAGTTGCAGAGACTAAAATTAAAACTCACAAGGTGACAAGTATCCAACTAGAGGAGAAAAATCACAAGCGCAGAAACTTAGTTAACATTGAGGGTGCGAATCTTTGGGTATCAGAGCGGCTACTGATTGAGAATATAGGGTTACATATATCTTCAGGTCAACGCATTTCCATTATCGGTGCAAACGGTTCTGGTAAATCCAGTTTGGTCAAAGCAATTTTAGGCACAGATACACATACAACCTATTTTCAGTCCGGTGAAGTTTCCCTTACACCTAACCTCAAAGCAGTGTATCTCGACCAAACCTATCAATTAGTCAACCGCCAACAGACAATTCTGGAAAATATGCAGACTGCTAACCCCAGCCTCAGCTATCAACAACTACGCCAACAACTAGGACACTTCCTGTTTAAATACGATGATGTCCACAAAAGCGCGTCTGTATTAAGTGGTGGTGAATTAGCCAGACTAGCGATCGCTATCATTAGTATCTCAGAAATTGACCTGTTAATTCTCGACGAGCCAACCAATAACCTAGATATAGAAACGACACAAAAAATGATCTCAGCCATCAACGAATATCAAGGTGCAATCTTGGTTATCTCCCACAATATCGACTTTCTTAGCCGAATTAACATCACCCAAAGCTTTCAATTAAAAGCCCAAACCTTGCAGGTGACAACATATTTACCCAATC
>DATNQO010000133.1:0-14574 GCA_036704005.1 Leptolyngbyaceae cyanobacterium
GGGCGGGGTGCAGGGGGCGGGGGGAAAAATTCTCTCCCTTGCTCCCTGCTCCCTGCTCCCTTACCTCTCCCAGTCCCCAGTCCCCAGTACCCAGTACCCAGTCCCTCATATATAGCCGTAACCACATCCAAATACAAAGGTTCACCAGATGCGCCTGGTTCTTTAGTACGGTCTAAAACAGCGATGCTACGGGTTGTTTTTGGTAAAGCCGCGATAAATCTTTGGCTATCGAATGGACGATATAACCGCACTTTCACCACACCAACTTTTTCTCCCTGGGAGTTGAGATAATCTACAGTCTCATGCACGGTTTCACAACCAGAACCCATGAGGACGATCACTCTTTGTGCCGTTGGGTCGCCATAATATTCAAATAGTTGATATTGTCGCCCTGTAATTTGAGCGAACTCATCCATAACTTTTTCTGTAATCTCTGGACAAGCAAGGTAATAAGGATTAACAGTTTCCCTAGCTTGGAAATAAACATCAGGATTTTGTGATGTACCGCGTAAAACTGGTTTATCAGGCGTTAAAGCGCGTGACCGATGGGCAATAACTAATTGATTAGGGATAAACTTTTTTACATCTTCTGTTGTTAGTAAATTGATGGTATTAATTTCGTGAGATGTCCGAAAACCATCAAAAAAATGTAAAAAAGGAATACGTGATTCTAAAGTAGTTCTGGTAGAAATAAGGGCGAAATCATGGGCTTCTTGAACTGAAGCGGCGCACAACATAGCAAAGCCTGTACCACGGGTAGCCATGACATCGCTGTGGTCGCCAAAAATTGATAGGGCTTGGGCGGCTAGCGATCGCGCCGCAATATGAAATACTGTAGGTGTTAGTTCCCCGGCAATTTTGTACATATTCGGGATCATCAGTAATAATCCCTGAGATGCGGTAAATGTAGTAGTTAATGAGCCAGTTTGTAAAGCACCATGTACAGCACCTGCAACACCACCTTCACTTTGCATTTGTACTACCGTCGGTACAACACCCCAAATGTTTGGCTTACCTTCACTAGCCCAAACATCCGCCCATTCAGCCATCGGTGAAGAGGGCGTAATGGGATAAATAGTAATAACTTCATTAATTTGATAGACGACTTGGGCAACAGCCTCATTGCCATCTATAGTTGCAAAAGTTCTGTTCTTCATCTTCTAGGCCTGTGGGAGTTGCAGAAATCGGTGATCAAAGAAGGGTAAATTGTCGTGTATGTAACTTTCAGTTAACCGTCAACAGTTAACAAACCTCATGAGTAAATGTATAAGTTAAAAGTGTATATCTTGAACTTAAGCCCAAAACTTGAGGAACTTGTGAAGAAGGTGGCTGAGTTTTCTCAAAGGAAACTCCACCGTAACTTATCTAGTCCTAAGTAACAGATATCGACTTCAAGCCCTGATTTCTACTAATGACGTAAATATTCCCAAAAGCTAAACTCTAGTAAATTGTATGTAATATAAGTCACATTACATCAGTGATCAAGGTTTGGTAAATGGCTAATTATGAAAGCCATCATTAGGGGATAGGTTGTATGATTCCATCCGTAGAATTATCGCCAGAAGTTTTGATTGCTATTGCTGACGAAGCACTCTATGTAGCCAAGAGACAGGGACGAAATCGCACTGTAGTCAAAAAGATTACTTAATAAAATCCCACAGCCAGAGAATTTTTGCCAATTTCGATAAATTCCTCACAACTTCCTCAAGTTTATTCCATAAATTATTGAGTGTAGACGAGTTAGCAGTTGTTGAAAAATTATTACACAACTGCAATTCCCGAATATTTAGATATTTGATGGCATTTACACAGATTTATTTTCCTTGATCGCTAAAAATAAATTAATGAAGCATTTTTTCTTAGTTTGCCAATTTTTAAATCAACCCTTATTGGCATCTACCACAGTTTTAAACCCGATTAAGTTTTTTCACAATTACTATATCCGCCAACAACTGGAAAGATGTTGGACATACGACTCAGTTAAACTACTGGAGCGATGTTGGCATCTTCAGGCAAAGCTAACCAAACCAGATTAATTGCAATCAATTTAATTTATCTCAAAAAACAAGGAAGAATTATGTATCGTACAATCAACTTACTCAAAGAATCCTGTCTGCAAGTTATCGCTTATATCTCAGGAGCAGTTACGAGGATATTTGGTATTAGGGATGATAACTATCCAGCAACAGGCTTTCAGCCTTTTGATGGTGATTCTGCTAAAAAACAGAATTTTTAAGTTGGCTATCAATTACTAATTATGGAAATCGAATTTAACTAGTGAAAAAATTCTTAGATGTATGGTGGGCATTGCCCACCATAGATATATTCCTATCAAACTTCTCAAAACTGACAACTCACTATTAAAAAGGTGATGACAATGGATACTGTCAGAAAAATTAATAATGAGTTAGCGATCGCCGGACAAATCACAGCAGAGCAGATCCAACAAATCATCGAAGATGGTTATAAATCCGTGCTAAACCTGCGATCGCCTGATGAAAAAGAGCTGTTAGATAATGAAAAATCTAAGCTAGAGTTTTTAGGCTTAGGTTATATTAATTTGCCTATAAAATTTGAAGAAATTAATCATCAAACTACACTGCAAATTTTACAAACAATTAACGAACTGCCTAAGCCTGTTCTGATTCATTGTGATAACTCCATCCGTTCATCAGTTATAGCACTTTTATACATCGCTACTAAACAAGGTATTACGTTGGAAAAAGCTCTAGAATTAAGCAGTAATTTAGGGTTATTGTAATTCTGGCTGTTCGCAAGATGATGCACCTGATTCTTCACTGTAGAGATTGGTATACTAACTTGTCAGGGGTAATAGGTAAATCACGGATGCGTTTACCTGTAGCATGATAAATAGCGTTAGCGATCGCAGCTGAAACTCCTGTAATCCCAACTTCACCTACACCACGCGCCCCGCCTGGGTTGAAGTTAGTATCGGGTTCACCGACGAAGGTGACTTGAATACGGGGGATGTCTGCATGGGCAGGATAGTGATAGGTAGCTAAGTCGTAAACTACAGGGTAGCCGATATTGGGATCAAAATGGCATTCTTCCATGAGAGCTTGACCAATTCCCATAATTACGCCACCACGTACCTGAGAAGCGGCTGTTTTGGCATTGATGACTTTGCCAATGTCCATTACCGATACCCAGCGTGTTACCTGTAGTCGTCCAATTTCTTCATCTATGCTGACTTCACAAAAATGTGCGCCCCAAGATTGAAACGCCCACTTCTTGGTTTCATCACCAGGTGCAGAGGAAGCAGTGGCTTCAAATGCTGCTCTCCCAGACTGACGCAGATTAGCCAAAGCTTCTGTTGCTGTCTTCGCTTGAGCATTGTTGAGGACTTGGGTACAGGCTGACATCACAGCCGGGACAAGGGATGCTGTCATTTGGGAACCACCAGCTAAACCACCATCAGGTAATAAGGAGTCGCCCAGTTCTACCTTTACCTGTTCCACTGGTAAACCGAGAACTTCGGCGGCTGTAGCAGCCACCACAGTATAAGCACCAGTCCCCATGTCATTCCCAGATGTGAGGATGTGGGCTGTACCGTCTGGTAATAGTCGGGCTTTAACTGTGGCTCTACCTCTCATCCCAGGGAAGGTAGCCGCCGCCATCCCCCAACCTATGAGTTTACCGTCACGGGTGAGCGATCGCACTTGTTTTGGTCTATCTTGCCAACCAAATTGTTCAGCACCTACTCGCAAACAGTCAGCAAAATGCTTGGCTGAAAATGGCAACTTTTTGCGTTGATGTTCCTTTGTTTCATTTTTGAGCCGCAATTCCACAGGATCAAGCTTCAGTTGCCAAGCTAATTCATCCATCGCCGACTCTAACGCCCACATACCGGGATTTTCCCCAGGCGCACGCATAAAGGTGGGTGTACCGACGTTCAGCACTGCCAGTTCTTGCTGGAGTCGCATATTTGGCGCAGCATACATAACTGGGGTGATACCAGTACAAGGTTCGGTAAACTCATCCACAGGGGAAGTAGCGGATTTTGCTTCATGGTCAATCACCATCAGTTTGCCATCAGCAGTTGCGCCTAAACGCAGAATTTGTTCAGTTTCCGAGCGATGTCCACTGTTGGCTGTCATTTGCCGCCGACTCAGGACAACTTTTAGCGGACGTTTGATTTGCCGCGCTACCGCCGTCGCTAAAATACCGTGAGGCCAGGGGAAAACTTTGCACCCAAAGGCTCCACCCAGGAAGGGCGTAACTACCCTTACTCGCTCTGATGGTAGTCCAAACAGTTCTGCATAGGTGCGCCCAGTCCCCATCACCCATTGGCTAGGCTCATAAATTGTTAGTGAGTCGTTATCTTGCCAATGGGCAATAATAGCGTGGGGTTCCATCGGCGCGTGCAGTTCCGTGGAGGTCTTGTAGCTAGCTTCAATTTTGGCTGAGGCACTAGCGAAGCCTGCGGTATTGCCTTTCTCAAACTTAAATTCTTCGCCAAATGCTGGTGGTGCTTCTTTATAGGTGGCTTTTTTAGCGTCTACCAATGGTTTTTGGACTGTATATTCCACCTTCACCAAATGGGCGGCATCACGGGCTTGCTCGAAGGTATCTGCTACTACCAAGCCAATAATTTGTCCGCCATAGTGAACTTTGTTATCTGACAATGGCAACCGCGCCTCATAGATTTTTGAGGTGACAAAGTTGTTGCTTGGTTTAAATATCTTGGGCGGGTTTTTGTGAGTAAATACGGCAATTACCCCTGATGTCTTTTCTGCGGCACTGGTATCTATACTTTTAATTTGACCATTGGCAATAGTGGCAGTAATCAGATAACCATGAACCAAACCGGGAATTTGATGTTCTGCGGCGTAGGTGGCTGTGCCTGTTACTTTGGCTAGACCATCTTTGCGGTTAACACCAGTTCCAATGACTTTATTCATACTACCCCGCCTCCTTTGGCAGAAACCGTAAGTGCGCGACGAATTGCCCGTTTGGCTAATTCCACTTTGTATCCGTTTTGGCTTTGAGGTTTGGCTGACTGCAAAGCGATTTCTGCCGCCTGTTGGAAGGTGTTAGCGTTAGCTGGTTTGCCAATTAAAAATTTTTCGGCTTCTGTTGGTCGCCAAGGCTTGTGAGCCACGCCACCCATCGCTAAACGGACATTTTCAATCCGTTCACCTGCCAACTCCAGCGCCGCCGCTACGGAAACTAATGCAAAGGCATAAGAAGTGCGATCGCGTAACTTCAAATAAACTCCCGATTTGGCAAAGGGTACTGGCGGTAAAATCACAGAGGTAATTAACTCCCCTGGCTCTAAATTGGTATCTCGTTGGGGTGTGTTTCCCGGTAGCCGATGAAACTCTGTAAATGGAATTTGCCTTTGTCCTTTGGAACCTGCAACTTCAACCACTGCATCCAAAGCAGCCAGAGCCACATTCATATCAGAAGGGTTAACTGCTATACACTGGTCACTAGCTCCCAAGATGGCGTGCATCCGATTGATGCCCGTGGCGGCTGGGCAACCTTGCCCTGGTTGTCGTTTATTACAAGCAAAGGCAGTATCGTAATAATAAGGGCAACGGGTACGTTGTAATAAATTACCGCCCACAGTGGCAACATTCCGAATTTGTTGTGATGCGCCAGCAAGGATGGCACGGGCTAATATGGGGTAATCTCGGCGGATATCGGCATTATCTGCTACTGCTGTATTGCTGACTAATGCTCCTATACGTAAACCACCATTAGACAGCCGCTCTATGCGCTTCATCTCTAGGCGAGAAATATCGATCAGTTGGGATGGCTCATCTAAAAAAACTTTCAGGCGGTCTACCAGATTTGTGCCACCTGCGATAAATATGGCATCGTCATCTGCTGTAGCCTTCTGTATGGCTTCTTTGACAGAGGTGGCGCGGGTGTAGGTAAAGTTTCTCATGCCAATGTCTCCTCTGGTTCACTGAGTATTAAATTGGCAAGCGGAGAGGGTGGTTTTTGTCCTGCTACTTGCTGCACTGCGGCAACAATACCGTTGTATGCACTGCATCGGCAAAGATTGCCACTCAGTCGTTCTTTGATTTCCGCTTCTGAGAGTTCAGCCAGTTGTGGCGGACGAGTTAAATCTAGGGTGACAACACTAGCGCAACCGCGTTTGATTTCATCAAGTAAGGCAACTGAGGCACAAATCTGTCCTGGTGTACAATAACCACACTGAAAACCATCGTTTTCGATAAACGCCGCCTGTACTGGATGCAGAGTATCGCCCTTTGCTAACCCTTCAATGGTGACGATTTCTTTTCCTTCCTGCATCACCGCCAAGGCTAGGCAAGAATAAACACGCTCACCATCAATTAATACTGTACAAGCTCCACATTGTCCATGATCGCATCCTTTTTTACTGCCTACCAATCCCAGGCGATCGCGCAACGCATCTAAGAGCGTCACACGCGGTTCAATTGTCAGACTTTGCTGTTTACCATTTACATTCAATGTGACTTGCATATTGCCTTTAGCCATCTGAGGGCTGTCTTGTGCATTGCTGGTCTGATTGAGTAATGAAGGGGCCGCTATGGCTGTACCTGCTGCGGTTAGTGCTTGTCCTAAAAACCCCCGCCGCGATGTTTTTCCCCTGCCTTTTCTATCATGTTCCATATTTTATACCTCTGGAGTAACAGGGCTTTAATCTTAGAAATGCGAAAATTTGATTCCTTTTTATCTTGCGGATTAGGTTACACAATAGATTTTAACTAAATAAATTTTTATTTCTTGGTAAGAATTTTAATTTTTATTACTTACATAAAAAGTCCGATAAAAATATTTATTTTTATTACTAAAGCAGCTTGTTATTTTCTAATCAATGTGCATATCATAATATTGATTATGATAAACAAAATCAAAATTGTTTGAGCTGGAGAAAATATTTTTAACTGTAACTTTTATTAAAAACGCGAAACCTATAGGACTTAAACAAGTGTCATAATCAAACTAACTGTAGGGTGCGTCAGCCCCAATAATTTCGTAAACATTCAAGGATTTTCCACATCTGACGCACACTACTATTGTGCTTTTATTAAAAACGCGAAACCTAGTTAAAAGCTGCTGAATTGAGAAATCTGGCGATAAAATATTTCTGGAAGTTGGCAATAACTATATGAACGAGTTACAGCAGATTTTACAAGCATTTACCTATAGCCAAAAGTCGGGACAGCGTACTGCTTTAGCAACTGTAGTACAAACAAGTGGCTCAGTCTATCGCCGAATAGGGGCGCGGATGCTACTGCTGGAAGATGGACAGATGATTAGTGCCATTAGCGGTGGCTGTTTAGAAGGCGATGTGTTTGAACGGGCGCAATCGCTCATGTTTGATGGCGGCGAACCGATGGTAGTCCGGTATGACACTACATCGGGTGAAGACATTGTGTTTGGTTTTGGTTTGGGATGTAATGGCGTGGTCGATGTTTTGATTGAATCGCTCAACAATGAAGCGCCTGCGGGTCAGATGTCTTTCATACAGGATTGTTTGCAGTCTGGGCAAGTAGGAGCGATCGCCACTGTTTTTCGAGTAGAGGGAGTGTCAGATGTGACAATTGGCTCTCGATTGATGTTGAAGTGGGATGGCAAGGTAATTAATGGTATTACTAACCCTGGCATTGCTCAAAAGATAGAAACAGACACTCGTTATATACTTAAAGAAAAGCAAACTTGCATACAAACTTATACCTTAACTGAAGGACGAGTTGATGTGTTGATTGAGGTAATTCACCCATTAGTACCACTGCTGGTATTTGGCTCTGGGTATGATGTGATTCCTGTAGTGCAGTTGGCGAAACATCTGGGTTGGCACATTACCGTCATTGATGATCGACCAGGGTATCTCAGAAGCGATCGCTTCCCCCAAGCTGACCAAATCCTCTGGTGTGAATCCGATCATCCCGACTCATACCAACATTTGCTGACACCGCAAACTGTAGCAGTTGTGATGACACATCGTTATCTAAGCGACCTAGCATTTCTCAAGACTCTGATTCCTTCTCCCGTGCGTTACTTGGGAGTATTAGGCCCAAAACGGCGGATGCAAAAATTTTGGGATGATCTGTCCGCAGAAAATATCATTCCCACATCTGCACAAACACAACGAATTTATAACCCTGTAGGATTAGATATCGCGGCGGAAACACCGCAAGAAATTGCCCTATCCATCGTAGCAGAAATTCAAGCTGTGATTGGCGGACGTAGAGGTAATTTTTTACGCGATCGCCCAGGCTCAATCCATTCTCCCCAAGAGCAACCATGTCTAACATTGGCATTATAATTCTGGCAGCAGGCGCATCCAAACGGCTTGGACAACCCAAACAGCTCTTAACTTACCAAGGTAAATCACTAATTCAACACATCACCAAGGTAGCAATTAATTCTCAATGCCGACCCATCGTTGTCGTTTTAGGTGCTGACGCTGAAATTATTGAGCCTCATCTGATAAATTTAGATATCCACATCGTTTATAACCAACAGTGGTCAACAGGTATGGCAAGTTCCATTCGGTGTGGACTAAATGCGATTGGGGCGATCGCACCTGACATAGAAGCAATCATACTCATGTTGTGTGACCAACCTTTTGTGTCCCTCAACCTGATCAATCAACTAATTGCCGAATATCAAACCACACAATCTCCTATAGTCGCCTCAGAATACGGTGGTATCCAGGGAGTTCCCGCCCTATTTCACAAAACGTTATTTTCAGAACTAGCAACACTCCAGGGTGATATCGGTGCTAGAAAAACCATTCGCCAGCATTCTTCCAGATGTTCCTGCATTCCATTTTCTCAAGGAGTTATTGATATAGATACCCTTGAGGATTATGAACAACTTCCAGAACATGGGAATGCGATCGCAACGTCAGCAAGCTTAAGTAATCATTACAAGGTGTGAAATTGAAGTATGGCAAGTCAGCCTCAACATACAATTGGTTTGGTAATTTATCCTGATATGACCCAATTAGATATTACTGGGCCACATCAAGTATTTTCGTCTATGCCGAATACTCAAGTTTTGCTATTGTGGAAAAATCTGGAACCAGTTGTTAGTAATGGCGGACTAACGATTTTACCAACTACTACCTTTGATGAATGTCCGCAACTTGATGTATTGTGCGTTCCAGGCGGTGCTTTTGGGACTGTGGAGATGATGCAAGATGCCCAGATGTTAACATTTTTGCAAAAGCAAGCACAGACAGCCAAGTATGTGACTGCTGTGTGTACTGGTTCTTTAATCTTAGCAGCTGCGGGATTACTCAAAGGATACCGTGCAGCTTGTCATTGGGTATTTCGAGAACAGCTAACAATCATGGGTGTAGAAGTAAGTAACGAAAGAGTAGTAGTAGACCGTAACCGAATTACAGGTGGTGGCGTAACAGCAGGAATTGATTTTGCTTTAACTATTGCTGCTATCTTGTGTGGAGAATATACAGCCAAATTTATTGAATTGATGTTAGAGTATAATCCAGTACCTCCCTTTGGCGTTGGTTCACCAGAAAAAGCCCCTTCTCGTCTGGTTCAGGCTGTGTTCAAAGTTATCAAACCTTTGGTTGAAGCATCAAATGCAGCTAGTCAAAAAGCCGTTTCAGATTGAGATTGCTAGGGTTTAGCACATAAGCAACGGAACTCTTCATTATGGGAGGGTGTACGGGTTTTGAACACCTATACCCCTCCTGATACTGGCAGGTATAGGTTTTTGACATTTTGCTCAAATGCGATCGCTAAGTGCAAATAATGTCCAAATATGAATTACGCCTGATGTGAATTAAAAACGCCATCCCATTGGTACATCGGTAGGGGCGCACAGATGTGCATTGGTGTCAACTTAAGCTCAAATGCTTGTTCCACATACGTTTTACCCCCCTTAATCCCCCCTTGTCAAGGCAGGAAACTAGAAATTCAGTTCCCTCCCCTTGACAAGGGGAGGGTTAGGGTGGGGTAACGTGGTGAGTAACGGTAAGTAAATGAACTCAATATCTGCTTTTGACAAGGGTTTCACGTTAAGTTGACACTAATGACAGATGTGTGACCCTACTCAAGGTTTTTGTGTGATGAATTATTCATTCTTTGCATACCCAAGCAACATCTGCCCAAAGGGTGGAAAATTCGTCTAAAATCTAGGACTTACGCAACTGGCATATTTTTTCTGTAGGGTGTGTGACTGGCGATAATATTTGAACGTAGTCATGAGACTTGTAGCGTCACGCACCAACCACCAATTGTGACACTTGCGTAAGTCCTGAAATCATTGTTTCGCGGCTACTGTGCAATTACTTGTACTTCAGGATTTAATTCACATTAGACGTGAATTATTGACATCCTCACCGGGCTAGAGCTACGGTGATTCCAAACATAACTGTTTAGTTTTTCTCTGTCTGCGACTTGGCTTATTTGGAGGAGTTACCTCAACGCCAGTCGCCTCAACGGGGAAAACCCCCGCACGGCGCTGGCTCCCCAAACAGAACAGGTGACTCTTGACCGAAGAGGCGGAGGGGCAGGGGGCAGGGAGCTGGGGGAGCAATCCCTGTCCCAAAGCCGTGAAGCGGAGCGGAACATGGGTATCAAGCCCCGCCCTTCCAGGGCGTTCTCGATTGGTCGGAGAACAAGATCCGTTACTACATCCCCCCTGCTCCCTGCTCCCCGCTCCCCTGCCTCTTTTGACAGAGTTAAAAGTCTTTTGCTGTCTAAGTTTTTTCATTTCCTCATGTTTTAACTGTCTTGGCTATTGCTATACAACATTAAATATTTAAATAATTTAATAATAGTAAAAATACTGATGTAAGTAAAAAAGTTCCGTATTTAAATTAACTTGAATGTTCCCTCGTCTGAAAGCACACCATTGGAGCCATACCACACACACTTTGTGCTAGTTCCCGGCTCAGATTGGGGTGATGAGTTACCTTGATTGGCTCAAATCGCTAGTGTACTGGCAGGAGCGCCATCGGTAGCAGTGCTAGTCAATGGTGGGGAGATTGCTAAGAAGGATGTATCAGAGAACCTCACAGCTAAACGGCCAGTACTGGCTATAGCTGGCAGTGGGCGATTAGCTGATACATTAGCCGCCGCATTGCGTGGGGAAAAAGTTGATGATCTGGCTAGAGAGTTAGTAGCTACTAGGCTATTGCAAGCAATTGACCTCAAAGAGAGTTTTGAGGGTCTGACTCAATTGATTAATGAAATGTTTTCTGCCCAAAACTGATTTATTTAAAAATTAAAGGGAGTTTTGATATGTCTTATATTGACAAAGCGAACAAGAAAACTGGGCCTTATAAACTTCTAGCTCTTGATGGGGGCGGTATTCGTGGGCTGATTACTCTTCAAGTGTTAGCGAAAATTGAAGAGACATTGCGCCAACAGTTGGGACGTGATGAAAATTTTGTCTTAGCAGATTACTTTGATTACATCGCAGGTACAAGTACAGGTGCAATCATCGCCACTGCCCTTTCCAAGGGAATGTCTGTAGCCCAGATTCAAGACTTCTATGACGAAGCTGGTAAGGAAATGTTTGACAGTCGTTTTGATATCCTCACCTTTCTCAATTTAGTCTCTTATAGGTACAAGGATACAAACCTGGCAAAGAAACTCAAGGACGTATTTGGAAAAAACACAAGATTCGGTAGCCAAGAGCTGAAAACTCTGCTGATGCTTGTCATGCGTAATGCGAACACAGACTCGCCTTGGCCCCTCTCCAATAACCCTAAAGCTAAATTCAACCAAGGGAAAGACTCTAACTTAGACCTTCCCCTGTGGCAGCTTGTCCGAGCCAGTACAGCCGCGCCAACATTCTTTCCCCCAGAGACAATTGAGGTAGGTGACAAAAAGTTTGTCTTCGTTGATGGCGGTGTGACTCCCTATAATAACCCAGCCTTCCAACTCTTCCTCATGGCCACTCTTGAACCCTACCAATTGATGTGGCCCGCAGGTGAGGACAATATGCTTTTAGTGTCTGTCGGTACTGGCGTAACTCCTAACATCAATAACGTGAAAGCTGAGGATATGAAGTTATTGTTTAACGCTCAAAATCTTCCGCTTGCTCTGATGCTTGCTAGTCAGTACCAACAGGATTTTCTGTGTCGTATTTTCGGCAAGTGTTTGTTAGGCGATATAATTGACACGGAAGTAGGCGATCTACTACAAACAAAGGGGCCTCTAGAATCAAAGCTGTTCACCTACTTGCGCTATGACGTGGAATTGACTCGTAAAGGATTGGATAAGTTAGGCTTGGATGATATCAAAGTAGAAAATGTCCAAAAAATGGATTCAGTGGAACATACAAAAGATTTAAAACGGATAGGACAAGCGATCGCCAAAACAGTACAACCAGAGCATTTTAGTAATTTCCTAGACTCAGCAACTCCTGTGGCAACAGCAAGTTAAGGAGTTCCATAAACATAAATCCCCAATTTCCTGCTCGTTTATGGGCGTAGCCGTTACATTGTTCCCTTGTTGATTTGTTGGCGTAGTTGAATACTCGTTTTCATCGGTAGCCCAATTTTCGCGTGTCAGACCTCGGCAGTGATTCAGTTTAATCAGGCTGGGGATTTATTTACTCATCAGCGCCTAACCGCGCTTGTAATATTTCTGCACCATAGGACTTACGCAACTGTCACACCCAAATCTACTTGTAGGGTGGGCTATGACAAATTTATTTTCTAGAGATAGAATGAGGATGTGCGCCTAGTAGCACATCTTATTGTATATGGCAGTTGCGTAAGTCCTAATTAACTAAACAGGGCTAGCAACTAATGACAAAATTTTTTGATGCTTTCATATCTTACGGACGAACTGATAGTAAAGCCTTCGCCGCAAAACTTCAATCTCGTTTAGATCAACATGGATTGAAAATCTGGTTTGACTTTAATAATATTCCTTATAGTGTAGATTATCAAAAACAAATTGATGATGGAATTGAAAAAGCAGATCACTTTATATTTATCATTGCACCACATTCAGTAAATTCAGAATACTGTCGCAAAGAAATTGAGTTAGCAATTAAGCGTAATAAGCGCATTATTCCAGTGCTACACGTGATGCAGATTAGCCGGGAAACTTGGCAACAGAGAAAACCCAATGGCACAGATGATGAATGGGAAGCTTATAAGGCGAAAGGGTTACATGACAGTTACCAAAATATGCACCCGCAAATTCGCGCCTTAAACTGGCTGTATTTTCAAGAAGACAAAGACGATTTTGAAAAATCTTTAGCTGATTTAATTAAATTACTCGAATCTCATGCTGATTATGTCCAGCCGCATACAAAATTTTTAGCACAAGCATTGGAGTGGGAGAGGAATCAAAAGCAAACAAGCTACCTGTTAGTTGGAGAAGAAATACAGCAGGGTCAAACTTGGCTGCAAAGACGTTTTAAAGATGAACAACCGCCTTGTATTCCTACCGATTTGCATTGCGAATATATCACTGAAAGTATCAAGAATGCTAATAACTTGATGACTAAGGTGTTCTTGTCCTATTCTGAACAAGATAAGGAAATTATGGAGAAAATTCGCAATAGTTTGCGGCGAGAGAACATTACGGTTTGGACGAATACGACAGATATTAAAACTGGGGAAGAATTTAAGCAAGCGATTCAGCGCGGGATTGAACAAGCGGATAATGTAGTTTATCTACTTTCCCCTGATGCAATCAACTCTACTTACTGTCAGCAAGAATTAGACTATGCTTTATCGTTGAACAAGCGAATTATCCCTTTACTTGTGCAAGAAACTGAGCCAACGCAGGTTCCGCCAGCACTGCGAGATTTGCAATATATAGACCTCACAGACAACGTAAAAGAAGAAGATTACTACCTCGACCAAAGTCAACTTTTAAGGATTTTGCATGAGGATGCGGCTTATTACAACGAGCATAAAATTCTGTTAACTAAAGCCTTGAACTGGAAGCGACAGCAAAATAATCCTAGCATTTTGTTGCGGGGGTATAACTTGCGGAGTGCGGAAACTTGGTTCAAGGTAGCGCAGAAAAGAAAAGAGCATCCACCCACAGCTTTACAAGAAGAATACATTACTGAAAGTTTACAGCAACCGCCTTTAGAATCGCTGGATGTATTTATTTCCTATTCCCGTGCGGATGCAGACTTGGCGAGAAAGCTGAATGATGCTTTACAGACACAAGGGAAAACCACATGGTTTGACCAGGAAAGTATTGCATCGGGGAGTGATTTTCAACAAGAGATTTATCGGGGGATTA
Source organism: Leptolyngbyaceae cyanobacterium (assembly GCA_036704005.1). Taxonomy (GTDB): domain Bacteria; phylum Cyanobacteriota; class Cyanobacteriia; order Cyanobacteriales; family Nostocaceae; genus Trichormus. The sequence continues at coordinate 14,217 of DATNQO010000133.1, forward strand.
AAACTTGCGATAATTTTCTGTTTATTATCTCACCGCGATCGGTCAATTCGCCTTACTGTAAAGATGAGGTAGCCTATGCTAGTTCTTTGAATAAACGCTTTGTCACTTTGTTGCATCAGCAGGTAGATACAGCGAATTTACATCCAGATTTAGCTAAGGTGCAGTGGATTGATTTTAATCAGAATGGCAGAGATTTTAATGCTAACTTTAATCAATTAATTAGAACCTTAGATACTGACCGGGAACACGTCCACAGTCATAGCAAATGGTTGCAGAGGGCGTTGGAATGGGAGCAGAATAATAGAAATGATGATTTGTTGTTACGAGGTAGTGAATTTTTAATTGCTCAAAGTTGGTT
>DATNQO010000134.1:0-12100 GCA_036704005.1 Leptolyngbyaceae cyanobacterium
TATGTTGCACCTCGTAATTCCCTAGAAGCACAAATGGCGGAAATTTGGTCACAAGTGCTGAGAGTGGAAAAAGTTGGGATACATCATAACTTTTTTACCTTGGGTGGACATTCCCTGCTGGTGACTCAATTAATATCGCGGATACGGGATGCTTTGGGTGTGGAATTACTCATACAAGAGGTTTTTGTCAACCCTACAGTAGCTGAGTTGTGTGTCATTGTTACCCAAAAACTAGCCGAACAAGTCGATGATGAAAGTTTAGCGCGATCGCTTGCTGAATTAGCAGACTTATCCGACGAAGACATCCAATTAATCCTTGCTGATAGCCAATAATCAAAAATACATGAGTAACCTGCTGCAAAAAATTGCTGAATTATCCCCCGAAAAACGCGCCCTGTTATTGCAGAAACTTAACCAGCAAAAAGGGAAAGCCTCACCAGCCAAAATTCCACCCCAAAGTCGAAATACTCATAATTTTCCCTTATCCTTTTCACAACAAAGGCTGTGGTTTTTTAGCCAATTAGAACCCCAAAGCAGCGCCTATAACATCCCCGCCGCCATCCGTTTAACAGGAAGGCTAAACATAGTCGCCCTAGAAAATAGCATTAATGAAATAGTCCGTCGTCATGAAATCCTCCGCACTAAATTTACAGTCGTAGATGAAGAACCAGTTCAAGTAATTAGTTCAACAACCAAGCTACAACTAAAAATCATCGATTTGCAGACTATCCCCACAAGCGAACGGGAAACGGAAGCATTGCGCCTAGCGACAGTAGAGGCGCAAACACCCTTCAACTTAGAAAAAGATTCACTACTGCGTGTGAGTCTGTTACGCCTGGGCGATACAGACCATGTAATCTTGTTCACAATGCACCACATCGTGTCCGATGGCTGGTCAACAGGAATACTCATCCGCGAACTAACAACAATATACACAGCCTGCGATCGCGCTCAACCATGTAATTTACCTGAACTACCCATCCAGTATGCAGATTTTGCCGTTTGGCAACGCCAGTGGTTACAAGGAGAAGTTTACCACAAACAGTTAAACTACTGGAAACAGCAACTAGGCGGTGATTTACCAGTCTTAGAATTACCTACAGACCGCCCACGCCCAGCAATTCAGACTGACCGAGGCGCAACTCAATCTTTTACACTGTCAGAGTCACTCACCGCCGCACTCAAAAATCTCTCCCAGCAGCAAGGAGTCACCCTATTTATGACCCTGCTGGCAGCATTTAAAGTATTGCTGCACCGTTATACTCAGCAGGATGACATTTTAGTTGGGACTCCCATTGCTAACCGCAACCGTTCAGAAATAGAAGGGTTAATTGGCTTTTTTGTGAATACTCTAGTATTGCGCAGTAACTTACAAGCAAACCCAACATTTATACAACTACTAGCACAAGTTCGTGAAGTTACCCTGGGCGCATACGCTCATCAAGATTTACCATTTGAACAATTAGTTGAAGAACTACAACCGGAAAGAGATTTAAGCCATAGTTCTCTGTTTCAGGTAATGTTTATTCTCCAGAATGCACCAACAGAAACCCTACATTTGCCAGATTTAACCCTCAACCACCTCAACGTAGAAAGTAAGACAGCCAATTTTGATTTAACTCTCTCAATGATAGAGGTAGACACAGAACTGAGGGGGGCAATAGAATACAACACAGATTTATTTGATGCTGAGAGAATTACGCGAATTTTGGGGCATTTCCAAACCTTATTAGCAGGTATTATTGCCCATCCCGAACAAAATCTGTCTGAATTACCCCTATTAACAACAGCAGAACATCAACAAATACTAAGCAATTGGAATAACCATCAAATTTGTCTACCTCAACATTGTATTCATCAACTGTTTGAAGCACAAGTTGAAAAAACACCTAATGCAGTAGCAGTAGTATTTGAGAAAGAACAACTAACTTATCAAGAACTCAACAACCACGCCAATCAACTAGCCCATTCTTTGCAAATTCAAGGAGTCAAACCAGAAGTATTAGTAGGTATTTGTTTAGAGCGTTCTTGTGAATTATTAGTAGGAATATTAGGCGTTCTCAAAGCAGGTGGAGCTTATCTTCCACTTGACCCAGCCTATCCCCAAGAACGCTTGGCATATATGTTAGAAGATGCTCAAGTTTCAGTCATCATCACACAAGAAAAACTAGTAAACAATCTCCCAATTCATAATTGCCAAATCATTTGTATCAACTCTGACTGGAAAGAAATTACTCATCAATCTAGAGAAAATCCTCTCAACCAGGTTACACCCAATAACCTAGCTTACGTTATCTATACCTCTGGTTCCACAGGTAAATCTAAAGGTGTGATGATAGAACATCACAGCTTGGTAAATGCTTACCTTGCTTGGGAAGAAGCTTATCAGTTGCAAACCTCCGCAACCTCTCATTTGCAAATGGCTAGTTTCTCCTTTGATGTTTTTTCTGGAGACTTAGTTCGCGCCCTTTGTTCTGGTGGTAAATTGGTGCTTTGTCCGCGTGAATTATTACTAGAACCAGACAAACTTTATCAACTCATGCTTCAAGAGAAAGTAGACTGTGCAGAGTTTGTACCTGGAGTATTGAGAAATTTAATCCAATATCTAGAGCAAAGTCAACAACGCCTAGATTTTATGCAGTTGTTAATTTGTGGTTCTGATAGTTGGTATGTTCAGGAATATCAAGAGTTTCGGAAATTTTGCAGTCAAAAAACTAGGCTGATTAATTCCTTTGGTTTAACTGAAGCCACTATCGATAGTACTTATTTTGAAACTGGCACAACTCAATCATCTATAGATCAGTTAGTACCTATAGGGAAACCATTTGCTAATACTCAAATTTATATTTTAGACCATTACTTGCAACCCCTGCCTATAGGAGTAACAGGAGAAATTTATATAGGTGGCGCTGGTTTGGCGCGGGGTTATTTTAATAGACCAGATTTAACAGCAGAAAAATTTATTCCCAATTTATTTGCTCAAGACACAGGAGAATATATTTACAGAACAGGTGATTTAGGTCGTTGGCTACCTGATGGGAATATAGAATTAATTGGTCGCTTAGATAATCAGGTAAAATTGCGAGGATTCCGCATAGAATTGGGCGAAATTGAATCTGTACTCAGTAAACACCCAATGGTCAAGGAGTGTTTAGTTTTAGTTCGGGAAGATAGACCTAAACAACAGCAATTAGTAGCTTATGTTGTGCCAAACTCAACACAGCCAATAAACTCTAGTGATTTGCAGCAGTTTTTACAAGAACAGTTACCCAACTACATGATACCTTCTGCTTTTGTATTTTTAGAGGCTTTCCCAACTACACCCAACGGTAAAATTGACCGTCGTGCTTTACCTAAACTCAAACAGCAAGAAGAGGGTAAAAATACTTTTATTGCTCCTCGTACTAAAACAGAAATTCAGCTTACACAGCTTTGGTCTGAAGTGTTAGGTGTGGAAAAAATAGGTATTGATGATAACTTCTTTGAACTAGGAGGTAATTCTTTATTAACAACCAAGTTAATTTTGAAAATTCGGGCAAACTTTCAAGTAAATTTACCTTTACGTATTTTATTTGAATCACCTAATGTAGCTAGTTTAGCTGTGATTTTAGACAAGTATCACCAAGCCGAATATAATAATGTATTGAGCCAAAAAAATATTATAAACTGGGATAAAGAGATTATTCTTGATTCAACAATTTACCCAGATTGTGATTATCAAAAACCTGCAATTGCAGCAAATAACATCTTATTAACAGGAGCAACTGGCTTTTTAGGTGCTTTCTTACTATTTGAACTTTTGCAGCAAACTAACGCCAACATTTATTGCTTAGTACGCGCTACCAATTCAGCAGCAGCTAAGAAAAAACTCCAAAATACTTTAGAATCTTATTTAATCTGGAATGAGAGTTTTAGTCAAAGAATTATTCCTGTGATGGGGGACTTATCTCTGCCATTATTGGGGTTGAATGAGCCAGACTTTCAAGAGTTAGCTAATCAAATTGATGTTATTTATCATAATGGAGCTTGGGTACATCATATTTATCCCTACTCTGTGTTAAAAGCTGCTAATGTCCTGGGAACACAAGAAGTTTTGAGATTAGCTTGTCGAATCAAAACAAAACCAGTACATTTTATTTCTACTGCAAGTATTTTTTCGCCCTTGCCAGGCTTGGATGTTACAGTAGTAACAGAAGCAGACTGGATTGATAATCCTCCAGTAAATAGTAATGGTTATGTACAGACTAAATGGGTAGGTGAACAGTTAATTAAAACTGCAAAATCTAGAGGTTTGCCAATTAGTATTTACAGAATTGGTAGGGTCTCTGGTCATAGCCAAACAGGAGTATTTAACGTTAATGACTTTGTATATAAGTTAATAATTGGCTGTATTCAACTTGGCAGTGTTCCCGACCGAGATATTCAAGAAGATATCATGCCTATTGATTACGTCAGCCAAGCAATTATTCACCTATCAAAACAAGAAAGATATTTAGGAAAAGCGTTTCATTTAGTGAATAGTCAACTTTTACACACAAATACTCTACTTGAGGTAATTCAATCATTTGGTTATCAAATTCAACAACTATCTTACGAAGAATGGCGGTCAAAATTGATTAACATCGCAGGTGCTTCACCAGAACATCCTTTATATCCACTTGTACCGTTCTTTTCAGAGGATAACTCAGATAAGCAAGCTGTAAAAACAGGCAGGATAAAGTTTGATTGTCAAAATGCGATCGCCGGACTATCTAACTCACAAATTATCTGTCCAAACATTGATGAGCAATTAATATCAACATACATTTCCTATCTCAAAAATCACAATTTCCTACCTAACTAAAACATTAGAGGCAAAAAATCATGAAAATATCTGGTAAAGCCACATTAGAAGGAACAAAAAACTACCGAGATAAGCATATTCATAAATATGCTTCCGAACATTTTAGAACAAATAACGAATTAATTGCGAGTTCTATTGGCATCGGAACCTATCTTGGTCAAGATGATGAAGAAACTAACTATCAAGTTACCCAAGCTATTATTGAATCTGTGAAACAGGGAATCAATTTAATTGATTCCGCAATTGTTTATCGTCAACAGCAAGGAGAACGTTGTATAGGTAAAGCACTACCATATTTGATAAAATCAGAGAATATTTCCAGAAACGAATTAATTATCTGTACTAAAGGTGGTTTCTTAACCGAAGAAACCACAGAATACCTAAATTGGTTTAGCCAGCATTACGTTGATAATAATAATTCTCAAATCACCAAAGAAGACTTAGTACAAGAGACCCACTGTATACACCCAGAATATTTACAACATCAAATTGATTTAAGTTTAAATAATTTGGGAGTGGAAACAATAGACATTTATTATATCCATAATCCCGAAACGCAGCTTTTAGAAATTTCACCAGATGTTTTTTATCAACGCTTGTCCGTAGCATTTGAAGTGTTAGAAGCAGCAGTTGAAGCTGGTAAAATCGCTACTTATGGCATGGCTACTTGGGAGGGTTTGCGCGTACCACCAGATCATGCTCAACATTTAGATTTAGCAAAGATAAAGTCAATAGCTGCTGAAGTAGCTGGTAACAAAGATGATAGGTTTCGTTTTATTCAATTTCCTTTAAATATGGGTATGCCAGAAGCTCTAATTTCTCCTACTCAAAATGTTGATGGAGAGTTAGTTACCGTTTTGGAAGCTGCTTGTAGTTTAGGGCTAAGTTCAATAGCTAGCGCTTCTTTATACCAAGCAAAAGTTATAGGTAGAATACCTGAAAGTGTTGCTCATGCTATTGGCAACAATTTCAATTCTGATTCTCAACGCGCACTACAATATACTCGCAGCGCACCTGGGTTACTCTCTGCACTTGTTGGTATGAAAAAGTTAGAACATATCGAGGAAAACTTAAAAACTCAGAATTATCCATCTTTAACAAGAGAAGAAATTCAAGAAGCGACTTACAGAATAGTAGAAGTTTTAAAATCTATGCAATTGATTAGCGAAAATCAAAATTATGATGTATCTCGTTTATCTTCTGTGGCAACCTTGTGTGCTAGATAAAACTTGAATTAGCAACAAAAGATTTGCATACAAATTGTCAGGTGATAAAAATGAATAGAGAAAAGACTGAAGAGACAACAATTTATAAAGTTGTAGTTAATCATGAGGAACAATATTCTCTTTGGCCTGTTGATAAGGAAAATGCTTTTGGTTGGAGAGATGCAGGTAAAAGCGGACTCAAATCAGAATGTCTAGAATACATCAAAGAAGTTTGGACTGATATGAGACCCCTAAGTTTGAGGAAGAGAATGGAGGAATTATCTAGTAAAAATTAATTATAAATAAGCGGTCGAAAACAAATCAAACTATGTTGAGTAATGTAAAGTTATCACAATTTGGTTCGTAGTAAGGACTTTAGTCCTCAAAAAAGGACTAAAGTCCTTACTACAAACTTGATTTGTTTAGTCCGTTATACTTAAGTCCTCAATTAATATTGTAGAGAGGTTAAACTTCTCTACAATAATTGTATTTAGGGAACAGCAGAGCTAACTCACGGTGATGAAGACAAATATATCAAGCTATAACTCTTGGGTAATTTGCCCCCGTCCTAACCCACAAGCAAATTTGCGTTTGTTTTGCTTTCCTTATGCGGGTGGTAGTTCTTTCATTTACCGCACTTGGACTGACTCTCTACCGACATCTGTAGAAGTTTGTGCTATCGAACTTCCAGGGAGAGGAAAGCAAATAATGTTACCGCCATATAGTAGAATGGGGCAGCTTGTGGATGCGATCGCCACAGTTATCCATCCATATTTAGATCAGCCATTCGCCTTCTTCGGTCACAGTATGGGCGGCTTAGTTAGCTTTGAGTTAGCGCGTCTACTCCGCAAAAAGTATGATATTAGCCCAGTTCATCTATTTATATCAGGTCGTCGCCCCCCTCATATTCCTGACCCAAAACCACCAATTCACAACCTACCAGAACCTAATTTTATCGAAGAGATACGCCATTTTAACGGTACACCACCCGCAGTATTAGAAAATGCCGAACTCATGGAATTATTTGTACCAATATTAAGGGCAGATTTTGCAGTTTTAGAAACTTATATTTATCATCCTCAACCACTGCTCGATTGTCCCATCACTGTTTTTGGTGGCTTACAAGATGCAAGAGTCGATTGTGATTTACTACAAGCATGGCAAGAACATACAAAGGCTGATTTTAATTTACATATTTTACCCGGTGATCACTTTTTTCTGCATTCTGCTCAATCTCTTTTACTAGAACAATTAGCTAAATATTTGCCGTGCATAAAATAATATGTCGAGAATATTGAACGCAGATGCACGCAGATAAACGCAGATAAATCAATGGATTTTATAATTATGTACAACATCATATCAAATTGATATAAAGACTTGATATTAATTAGGCGCTAGAAGTTAGGGCTGGGTAGTAATATTTGTATTCAGCACTTTTGAGTCAGTGATGAAAATATTTCTTCCCAGTCCCTAATACTTACTTCAACTGATTCAAAATCGCACTGACATCAACTGCTAATTTCTGCCCTAATTTGAGCAATTGTACACATTGACTAGGGTCTTCTTGATTAGCAATGGTAGTCAAGCACAGAGGTACTATTTGTGTTTGTAAACAACTAAAGTACAGTTCTTGAGATTGGTGTAGGGAAATACCAATGTTTAACTGATAACTAACATTAATTAGCCGTTCTAAACATTGAATATCTGTGCTGAAACTGCCGTTGACATCGTGGAGTAATCTCCAAAGTAAGCGGAGAATTAACTGTTCTAGTATCTGCTTGCCTTCAGGAATATTTAATCGACAACGCAGATGTTTAGCTTCAGTGGCGATCGCTTCTAATTCTACTATGTGATTCCAACAGGTTTGCGGTTCTGTAATATCTTGCTCTAGCGATCGCAATGTTGTCATACAGCGATACCCCAAAGCAATCTCCGCCGCCACTTGCAATTCTTGGGGCGCGGCGAGTTCATCACGGTGAAACGCCATTAACACACCATAATTATCGCGGTATGCCTGAGTATATAGCTGGTCTAGTCTTGTCAGAGTTTCTTGACTTAATAACCGCATGATCCGATGACGTTCTTCTGCGAACATATTTTGCAAGTTGAAGGCTTCAGTACCAAACACTTGAGTCATCGCCAAAATAGTTTGGGCGGCGCTAGCCTGTTGCAGTGAGGTAAACAGCTTCTCTTTCAATTGGCTGTAGTCACGTCGTCCGGTAAATAGTTGAATGCAGCAGTGAAAATCCCAACCGCCTAGATGCAGGACAGCAAATACTAAATTTTCGCTTTCCCAGGTAATATCCGACACCAGTTGTAAATTACCTACCGCTAGGGTTAAAGCCCCCATACGTTGCATTTGGTAATCTATCTCATTGACGGTGTAACAATATACCCGCTTTTGATGGGGATGAGAATGTTTTGTCTGTTCTAGAAGGGTTGTGTGCCTTGTTTCTACCTGTTTGTGATGATTAAACAGGGAGGTAATAGCGTAATGGGCGGCTACTTGTTTAAAACTAATCTGGGCAGTTTGTACCAGTTGGCGATAAACTTCGCCACCATGTTTAAACAAGTCTACATTACTGGGGGCTGAAGCTAGACGTTTGAGGAAGCCTTTTTCTAACTGCACACCAGCCACATCACCCGCCAGTTCTAAAGCACGGGCGGCGTAGCGTAAAATTTGCGTACCTTCGGGGCGAGACAGTTCTTCAAAAAACCAACCGCAACTGGTGTACATAAATAAAGCGTGACGCTGCATTTCTAACAAACGCAAAGCATCTACTTGTTCGGCGGCGGTGAGTTTGTGGGTTTGATGGCGCTCAAGGAAACGACTAATATTATCAGGGGAGCGATCGCGCATTACTTCAATATACTCATCCCTTGCTTGCCAGGGATCACGGAATAACTGATTTCCATATTCCTCGAACACCTCAACTAACTGATCCCGCAGCCAGTTTAAAGCATTCCGCAAAGGTCGCCGCCATTTTTGATGCCAAACACCGCCTTCACCACCACAACCACAGTTATCTTGCCATCTATCTACACCGTGGGCGCAACTCCAAGCTGTCACAGGTTTTAATTCTACTTCCCAAGTAGGAGAATTCAAGCTGAGGTAATGGGCAAAGTTTGTTACCGTCCAACCGTGGTGAGGAAACTCTTGAGTAAAAGCATAGGCGAGAGTTTTTTCTGTGCCTTTTTTGTGGTGTCCAAAGGTTTCCCCATCGGTAGCTACAGATATCAGTTGTGCGGGACGATGATCCCCGCGCACAGCTGCACCAACGCGCCCTGCAAAATGGTGAGAATTATAAACCACATCACTAAAACCCATATCCCGTGAAATGGGGCCGTCATAAAAGAAGATATCAATATGTGGACAGGGAATATCACTATTTCCCATACCTCTACGCAGATAGCAACGATAGGGACGAGTGGGATCAATCTGACTTCCACCAACCTCAAGCCATTCTGGTCGGGGATCATTTGCTGTGGGGAAAGGACGACATCTCTGCGCTTGGGATGGCGCTAAGATAATGAAGCGAATACCTTCTGCAACTAACGCTTCTAAAGTTGCATAGTCTACAGCAGTTTCTGCCAACCACATCCCCAGGGGATCACGGCCAAAGCGGCTTTTGAAGTCTTCTTTACCCCAGTGAATTTGTGTGCGTTTATCCCTTTCATTAGCCAAGGGCATGATGATATGGTTATATACTTGCGCGATCGCATTCCCATGACCTTGCAGACGTTGACAGCTTTTTGCGTCCGCCTCCAAAATCCGTTGATAAACCTCCACATCGTAGCGTTCTAGCCAGGACATCAGCGTCGGGCCGATGTTAAAGCTCATATATTCGTAATTATTGACGATCCCCACCACTTCGCCCTGGTCATTTAGTACTCTGGCGAAAGCATTGGGACGGTAACATTCCCAGTGAATGCGCTCATTCCAATCATGGAAAGGTGTAGCGCTAGGTTGACGTTCAATTGCGTCTAGATAAGGGTTTTCCCTTGGTGGCTGGTAAAAGTGACCATGCACCGTCACATACACACCAGTAGCTTGATTCGTGGGATCGCTGTGGTGAGTATCTTGGGTAGTTATAGAGGATGTAGATATTGAACCAGAGCTGACTGGTTGTTGTGCGGATGTCATGTATATTTATTCCAACTCAAAAAACTTTTACGTATCCCGGAAATACTTGATTCAAACCCTACTACAATAGTTTGTGGGCAAAATCCGGTATAGAGGAGAACTATAGATATAGCATACAGCTCAAACTTTGAGAAAACTGTCTCACTATGGTAATAAATCTGCGTTATCAGTTGACGGTTGTCAGTTGTCAGTTGTCAGTTAACAGTTAACAGTTGACAGTTAACAACTAAAAGCGAGATAACTTACGTTTTATCAGTCCCTTATAGGCCAGGAAATTATTTGCCATAGAAACGCCTCAGCTAAGGGTTTTTTGCTTGACGTTGCCAAAGTGCAGGATGATTGTCTTGGCTTGATGGAATAGGCATCTTGCTTGTTGTATTTCCCCAACAGGTAGGATGCTACGCCCTAAGAATTATCCCTTAATTCGGCAATGCCAAAAACTTAATTGTCTTTTAATATATTAAACCCAATTTAAGGTGTAAAATTGCACACCCATATTATAGTTTTGCAACAAAAGATTGCGAACGGTTTATAAATAGCAATCATAGTTTACAAATATCATCCCCAAGCATGAACAGTGTAATTCCGGGGAAAGTTTGTACACAGTTGAGAGTATCCTAAAGTTCTGAATATCTACTATGTGTATATTCTGATTTATCAAGTAAAACTGTAAGCGATCGCTCAAATAAAATCACAAATGTCAGGCAAAAATATTGTTTTTCTCGTCCTATTGCTATTTATCCCCGTTTCCATTGCCGCCCACTATCTAGAATGGGGAGATTTGACTGTTTTCATCACCGCAGGCTTGGCAATTCTGCCCTTAGCGGCTTGGATGGGTGCAGCCACAGAAGAAATTGCTGTAGTAGTCGGGCCGACCTTGGGAGGGTTGTTAAATGCAACCTTTGGTAACGCCACAGAATTAATCATCGCCCTAGTCGCCCTCAACGCTGGACTAGTGAATGTTGTCAAAGCCAGTATCACCGGCTCAATTATCGGTAACTTATTGCTGGTGATGGGTCTAGCCATGCTGTTGGGTGGACTACGCCATAAAGAACAGACCTTTCAGCCCATTGTGGCTAGAGTCAACGCTTCGGCGATGAATTTAGCCGTCATTGCCATTTTATTACCCACAGCGATGAACTACACCGCCCAAGGCATCGGGGAATCAACCCTACAATACCTATCTCTAGCAGTGGCGATCGTCTTAATTTTAGTTTATGCCCTCACACTGCTATTTTCCATGAAAACCCATGCCTATTTATATGAGGTAGGCATAGCAGAAACAGAAGAAAATGAGTCCCACGAAAAACCAAATGTGGTTTTCTGGTCTATTGTGTTGTTAGTTTGTACTCTGTTGGTAGCGGTAGAGTCAGAATTATTAGTCGATGCGCTGGAAGTCGCCACCTCGCAGCTAGGTTTAACAGCACTGTTTACCGGGGTGATACTAGTTCCCATCATCGGTAACGCCGCCGAACACGCCACAGCCGTTACTGTTGCCATGAAAGATAAAATGGATCTCTCCGTTTCCGTGGCGGTGGGGTCGAGTCTGCAAATTGCCCTATTTGTCGCCCCAGTGCTAGTCATTGCTGGCTGGATACTTGGTCAGCCAATGGATTTAGACTTCCAGCCCTTTGAATTAGTGGCGGTAGTAGTATCAGTGCTAATTGCCAATAGTATTAGTTCTGATGGTAAATCTAATTGGTTAGAAGGAACATTACTCTTAGCAGCCTACGCAGTGCTAGGATGCGCCTTTTACTTTCACCCAGTTGTCGGGGGAATGTGATAGGGGACTGGGGAAGGGGGAAAGGGGAAAGGGGAAAGGGGAAAAGACTGTCTCCTCATCTCCCCCATCTCCCTCATCTCCCTCATCTCCCTCATCTCCCTCATCTCCCCCCACTCCCCCAC
>DATNQO010000135.1:0-11429 GCA_036704005.1 Leptolyngbyaceae cyanobacterium
GAAATCATCTGTAGAGTCAAAAGTGATATCTGTCAGTTCACTTGTTAACTCTGATGAATCGGAATCTGTAATTAGTAAATCATCACCTAAATCAAGTTCACTGCTTTGTTCAGATGAGACTGTTTCTATAATCCCGAAATCATCTGTAGAGTCAAAAGTGATATCTGTCAGTTCACTTGTTAACTCTGATGAATCGGAATCTGTAATTAGTAAATCATCACCTAAATCAAGTTCACTGCTTTGTTCAGATGAATCAGAATCTGTAATTAGTAAACCATCGCCTAAATCAAGTTCACTGCTTTGTTCAGTAGAAATAGTTTCTAAGCTAGCGAAATCATCTGTAGAGTCAAAAGTGATATCTGTTAGTTCACTTGTTAACTCTGATGAATCAGAATCTGTAATTAGTAAACCATCGCCTAAATCAAGTTCACTGCTTTGTTCAGTGGAAATAGTTTCTAAGCTAGCGAAATCATCTGTAGAGTCAAAAGTGATATCTGTTAGTTCACCAGTTAACTCTGATGAATCGGAATCTATGATTAGTAAACCATCGCCTAACTCAAGTTCACTGCTTTGTTCAGTGGAAATAATTTCTAAGCTAGCGAAATCATCTGTAGAGTCAAAAGTGATATCTGTTAGTTCACCAGTTAACTCTGATTCATCAGATTCTGTGACTAGTAAATCATCGCCTAAATTAAGTTCACTGCTTTGTTCAGTCGAAGGTGTTTCTAGAATTCCGAAATCATCTGTAGAGTCAAAAGTGATATCTGTTAGTTCACTTGTTAACTCTGATTCATCAGATTCTGTGATTAGTAAACCATCGCCTAAATTAACTTCACTGCTTTGTTCAGTGGAAGGTGTTTCTAGAATTCCGAAATCATCTGTAGAGTCAAAAGTGATATCTGTTAGTTCACTTGTTAACTCTGATGAATCGGAATCTATGATTAGTAAACCATCACCTAACTCAATCTCACTTGTTGGTTCAACTGTTGATGATGAATGTTCAACAACTGCTTCTGGTTGTTGTGAATCTAGAGTATCAGCAGTTACGAATAAATCATTATTCTCTACATTTTCTGTACTTTCCAGTGCTGTAGCATCGCTATTGATTTCATTAAACAAATCAACTTCTAAGTCAGTAACTGAAGATAATTCTTGAGCCTGGATAGTAAATTCGGGAACAAAATCTAATGCTTCTGGTTGTTGTGAAAAATTATGAATCTCAGGGGGAGAAATTTTGCGATCGCCTTCACGCAACTGAATATCAGCGCTAATACTAGAATCGTTGGCGCTCAATTCCCCAAACAAATCATTCTCAGTATCTGATGAGAAGATTAAATCTAATTCCTCTTCTTGTAGGAAAGTGATATCTAAATCTTCAGGGTCAAAACTTGTCGATATCGATTGTGGACTTTCAGCATAGATATCGCTAGAAGCCGCAGCCGCAAATAAACTTTCTTCTAAAGCCTGAGCTATATCTTCCTGTAATACAGATTCTATTAATTGCTCTGATTCATCTTCTGTTTCGGAATCCCAGAAATTGTCTAAATCATCTTCTGTTTGTGCAGATTCTGATATTGTGGCTGATGGCAAATCAAATAAATCGTTGAGTTCTGATTCATCTCTAGATAGTAGGGGACTTGCTTCTAAGTCATTAAATAAATTACTTAACGATGAATCTTGTGTTGGTGTTATCAGCTTGGGTTCTGAATTATGGGGTAATTTTACCTCTTCTAAGCTATCTATATTTATATCTTTTTCTAAGAATAAATTATCACTATCAATCGCTGCTGATGGTAAGGTTGAGATATCTTCATCGAAGTTTAATTCCAATAAATCATCTATAACATCATCAGCCTCTGGTAATTTACTGGCTTTTTCTCTATTTTCTTGTAATATTTCTCCAGCAGTAATTGGCGCTTTAAATAAATTTTGTGATTCTAGATTACCTTGTCCTAAGAAGTCATCACCAAATAATAAACTTAAATCCTCCGAATTACTTGTAGTAATTTGAAGTTCTTCTTTATCGTCATCCAGTGAAAGAAAATCAGCTATATCGCTATCAATTTCTTCATTACTGTTGGTAATTTGAAGTTCTTCTTTATCGTCATCCAGTGAGAGAAAATCAGCTATATCGCTATCGATTTCTTCATTACTGCTAATAATTTGAGGTGCTGCTTTTCCATCATCCAGTGAGAGAAAATCAGCTATATCGCTATCAATTTCTTCACTTTCACCTTCAATATTTTCTACGCCTAAGTCACCAGCATCTGTGATATTAAGAATTTCTTCTTGTTGCCATGTTTCATCTAGTTCTGGTGTCTCACCTTCAAACAAATCAGCAAGAGTATTTAACTCAGCTAATCCTACTTCTGGGCCGTGAGTGTGAATTTTGCTAGTACTATGTAATGTATGGTCTTCGCTATCAAATAAAATATTCGCTGTTGTATTGTTTTGTGGAGTTACATTTTGAGGCTCAAGTTGTTCAGAGATTTCAGTTAGGCTAGTAACACTATCTGTTGGTGGTGCAATGGGAGCTTCGGGTTCGACGGTGACAGGTTCTATAAATGACTTATTGACAATAATGGGAACATCGCCAAGTAGATTTTGAGCCACTTCTAATAATGGCATTTCGGGAAAACCCCAGAGTGCTTCTAGGCGGTGACTAATTGTAATTTCCGCTTCTCTACCTTGCAGAACTAATTCTTGCCCCTGTTTAATTTCTGTAATGACAATTTTAGCTAAAGTCAGATAAGTATTTTCTTGATTAGCGATCGCATTAGCTGAGGCTTTACATAAATTACACCAGTTCGGCAAATTCCATGTTTTACCTATTTTGACCAAATCATGACAGCAGTCTTGGAGATGTTGTCGAGTAGCTGGTGTTGCTGGTTGCTTAAATAATTGCAACATTTCCCTCAGTGTTTGTAACACCTGAGCTTGAAACTCACCCCATTGATCAGCTATGCTAACTGGCGCATATGTTGGCGTAACTGGCGTAGTTCTGTAGATTTCTCCTCCCGTATGTCCCCCATCTTGGCGGAAGAAGATTTCTGTCAGTGTACCCACACTATCTGCTGGGTGCGCCTGAATGGCTAGATGTTCACTAACTCCGCCACCAACACCTTTTTGCACCAGTAGTTCCAAATGCTCATGTAGCCATTGAAAAACCGGTTCTGTTTCCGACATCAAAGTGTTAGCTGCTTCTTCCGATAAACCAAACGGCCCGCTTAACTGTTCTAATAAAGCCTTCAAAGTATCGGAAACACCGAGAAATAGAGACTCTAATTTTTGGTCTACCTGAATTGGATTCTCTTTGAGAACTTTAAAACAATCCTCCAAACGGTGGGAAGTGTGCTGAATGCTAGTCAAGCCAAGCATTGCTGCACCCCCTTTAATGGAGTGAGCCGCCCGGAAAACTTCGTTGATCATTTCCGGGTCGTTCAAGGTACTCTGAAGATTGAGCAACCCCTGTTCGATTGTATTTAGGTGATCTCTCGCCTCTTCAATAAAGTAGCCTAAAATCCTCTGTTGTTGTTCCGGCAGCATAGGTCAAATTCTCAGTGCTGAAGTATTAAACTGTCATTTGCCCTACATCTTCAGCCATTGACTAATGACTAATGACTAATGACTAATGACCATTGACTAATTACCTTGTTTCCATTGTTTCCACGCGGAAACGTTCTACGGAAGAAATCAAATCGCGGGATACACCCACTAGGTTTTGCAGTGCGCCGGAAACTCGTTGTGCTTCCTGGGAAGTTTCTTGAGCTGTCAATTCCACCGATTGCATTACCTGAGCTACAGCGCGGGATGTTTCCGTTTGTTCTACGGTATCGGTAGTAATTGAGCGCACTAAACTGTCGATGCGGTTTGCTACTTGGATGATATTTTCCAGCGATCGCTTGGCTTCTTCCGCCAGTTTTGTACCTTTTATTACCTGTTGTGTGCCTTCTTCCATCGCGGTCATTACGGAGCCTGTTTCGCTCTGGATTTGCATCACAATCTGTTCAATTTCCTTTAAGGATTTGGCTGATTTATCCGCTAACTGACGAACCTCATCAGCTACGATCGCAAACCCGCGTCCGGCTTCTCCCGCCCGCGCCGCCTCAATACTGGCGTTGAGTGCGAGTAAGTTGGTACGAGAAGCAATCTGGGAAATCAAAGCGACAATCTTAGAAATTTCCTGCGAAGATTCCGCAAGACGTTTTACTTTGCGGGTAGTTTCTGCTACAGTTTCCCGAATTTCTAAAATACCTGCCACAGTATTTTCCACTGCTTCGCCACCTTTGAGAGCGATCGTACTAGCATCACGCGCCACTTTCTCAGCTTCCCGCGCTGCTTCCGCCACCCGTTGAATCGAGTCAGTCATCACCTGCACAGAATTTAAAGTGACACCTAACTCTTCGGCTTGGCGTAAAGCATCACTAGACAAAGCTCTCGCAAAGGTTTCCGAATTTGTCGCCCCCTTGGTTACTTCCTTCGCCGCCACCTTCACCTGCTGTACAATGTCCCGCAGGTTTTGAATTGTCAAGTTAAAAGCATCCGCAACGGCTCCGAGTACGTCGGCTGTCACTTCCGCTTGCACCGTCAAATCACCTCTAGCTGCGCCTTCCACATCATCTAGTAAGCGAATTACTTGACGTTGTAAGTTTTCCTTAGCCTCTTCTTGCTCATCAGCTTTGCGTTGGGCTTCATTGGTGGTAGTAAAAATTACCCGCGCCATTTCATTAAAGCCAGCCGCTAACTGTCCTAGTTCATCTTCCGAAAACACTGTGGCTTGGACATTCAAACTCCCTTGACGCACAGCATCAAATTGCGCTTGTAAATCCTTAGTAGTGCGGCGGATTTGTTTGACGGTGACGTTCCCCATAAAGGCGGCTGTAGCAAAACCTGTCAACCCGGCTGCTAATGACATCGCCCAACCTGTGTTACGTACAGATTCCCGTTGTTCGGGTCGAGCAATGTTAGTCGCACCAAAGCTAACTACAGCTACCATCAAAGCGGAGAACACGCCGACTGTACCTGCAACTAACCAAGGTTTTCTGTCTAGCGAAGCATTTTCTAATGGTGCTAACCAGCCTTGCTCAACGCTGACATTAGCTTCTACCTTGGGAACATCAGATTGGTTAAAGATTGGTACTGCTTCTTGGGAACCAGTAATGGTAAATAGTTCTTCATCCCGGTCTATAGCATCATTTGCAGCCTCTACAGCTTTGCTTCTGGGGACGCTATTAACGTCCGTCGAACTGGAAAGCATCACATCACTGAAGCTAGAATCAGCTTCCACTAAATCAAACCCAGGGATATTACCTAAATCATCAAATTCATCAAAGTCATCTAAAAACTCGATATTACCTTTAGAATTTTCCTTAGTGAACACAGCATTCGTATCTTCATCAATTGATGCAGCTTCTGACCCAAAAGCCGATTCAAAGGCTTCAAAATCAAAACTTTCATCAACATCAAACTTACTCATCTCCTTTGTAACATTATTAGCAGATGACGGTGATTTCATAATGAAGCCACTATTACCCGATGTTGGTGATTCTAATATTTCCTCTTGAGAGGCTATTTCCTCTAACCAATTATTTGAGTCAGGATGAGCAATCTTATCTAAACTCTCATCAGACAAATTATCTAGAGGTATTGCGCCGTTCCTCGATTCTTGCTTACTGGTTTTAGGTGATTCCTCTTGGCTGCTTTCTCTTAAAAACTCACTTACAGAAGCTTGCCCAATAAAACTGTTAGTTGTGTCAAATTCGGCAAAAGGTGAGTCAAGATTGCTTGGGCGATCGCTTGATGAATCTCCACTATCTACAGAAATAGTATCAACACTATCTTCCTGCCAAAAAAGCGGTAATTCTAATTCTTTTTTTCCTTCCTGAGCGTCTGAATTTTGTTGTTCTTGCTGCCCAATATCTAAAGCAAAAGGATTATCACTAAAAGCTGGTATAGATTCTATAGATTCGGTAGTATTTTCAAAAGAAATGCTATCTATAGGTGTTGCAAATGGATTATCTAAAGATAATTCATCTGTGCCATCCACTGATTCTTCTAAAGAGTTCAAATCTAAACTGTTGTTATCAAAATCGCTAATTGATCCCAAATCTTCTAATTCTGATTCTTCAGGCTCTTTAAACGTAAATGCACCCAAATCTATTGAGCCGCTACTACCAATACCCTGTTCGGCAATTACTTGTTGATATTCGCTAATATTGTTTAGACCATTTTGAGCCATGCCAATTAGTTCAAAATCATCTGTCAACTCTATAACTTTTTCATATTCTGCTATTGCCACCTCGAACTTTTGCAAAACATAGTAGACGTGACCCCGCAATAAATGAAAATTCGGTTCATCTGGTACGTTTTCCACGACCTGATCAACTAAACTAGCGGCAACGTCATATTTATGTTGCGCGTAGGCTGTATTAGCCTGGTGATATTTTTCGAGGTATTTTTCTATACTTGCTGCCATTTGCTCCCCTCCCAATTTCATCCTGCCCACCTCGCACTCCGCAAAATTGCTGTTTGGTCGAGTAGTCTTAGAGACTGGTTGTTTTTAGTTTCTAATAACCACTCTCCCCGCAAAAAGGGAGCCATAGTATCCGGTGTGTTTGTAGGTGGCATCAGATTTTGTACATCGAGCCAATCCATACCACCGACTGTTTCCACTGCTAAACCTACGATGGTGTCTTGCTCTTGTACAGCAATCACCGGAATTTCTGCCCTATCTGTGTTTAGCGGAGTTACTTCCCCTAGAAATTGACCCAAATCAGCTACCCAAATTACTCGACCTCGTAGATTTAGAGTACCCAAAAGTAAGGGAGAAGCATTAGGAATCGGGGTGATTCTATCAGGACTCAGTTCCATCACCTCTCGGATACCAGTTGCGGGTAGTGCAAACTCCTGATGCGAGGGAATGTAAAACCGTAAATGTAACTCACCTTCGGGACTTTCAACTTGTAATTCAGGACGGAAATGGTCTTGACCACTACCATTTAAAAAGTCCGGTTTGCTGACCATGTTGTTTTCATCCTTATCCTCGCAGTAGTTGTTTGACTGTTCCCACCAATTCGGTAGGTTGGAACGGTTTGGCTATATAAGCATCCGCACCTTGTTTCATTCCCCAGTAGCGATCAAATTCTTCCCCTTTAGAAGAACACATCACTACAGGGACATTTTGGGTTTTCGGATCTGACTTCAATCGCCGACAAAGCTCGTAGCCGTTCATTTTCGGCATCACAATATCCAAGACGACTAGATCGGGAGGTTCTTCTTGAATCGCCTCTAATGCTTCTAATCCGTCGGTTGCATGAGTGACTGTTAAGCCGCTAGCCTTCAGGAGGTCTGTAATCATCTCCCTCTGTGCAAGACTGTCTTCCACAATCAGAACTTTACTCATAAATGGCTATCTACCTCCTGATGTAGACGTTCCTGTTTGGAACATTCCCTGATCTCCCCGCAAAAATTACTGTATAAATTAATTTTATTTTTTTGGTTAATTGTCTAGATAATACTTTGACTCGGAGTAGGTTCATTCTTTGATAACATTTTTTACCTCATCTTTTATAAAATTAACAAGGCCAAGGTAGGGATTAGGGGTGAGAGACTAGAGGTTAGGGGTGAGAGACTAGAGGTTAGGGGTTACATAAGAAAGATTTTGATTTTTTGACTAATTCCCAGTCCCCAGTCCCCAGTCCCCAGTCCCCAGTCCCCAGTCCCCAGTCCCTAGCCTCTGATGTATTTCTTTACCAGCATGAGTAATTCATCATTATTAAAAGGTTTGATCAAATAGTCACTGACACCGACCATCCTAGCTCTAACTCGATCTATAAATTTATCTTTACTAGTCAACATAATCATCGGTATATACCGAAAAACTTGAGATTGGCGAAGCATGGCGCAAATTTCATAACCATTCAATTCTGGTGTGGTGATGTCGCATAAAACTAAATTGGGCTGGAGTTGGGAAATTAGACTCAAAGCTTCTAGGGGATTAGTTAAAGCGATTATTTCCGGTAAAGTGCAGCCCATCGCTTCATAGCCTTGTGTGTGCAAAGCAGACTCTACAGTTTGACAAATGCTTTTGGTATCGTCAATACATAAGATTTTTGCTTTCCTTTGACCTTGTACTAGTTGATTGTTTTGCGAGTTATTTGTTGGGCTGGTTAGTTTTAACCAACCTTGTTGTAAATAAGGATAGATGACTTTGGCAACTGTCAAGATGTCTCGGTTGAGATAACGCGCTAATTGACGTAAGGTAGTTTTCCCATCAGCCCATTGCTTAAGTTTAGTGATTGTTGTTTGTGGGAGTGATGAGTTGTGAACTCTGTCAGCTAACACTAGTAATTGCTCTGGGGAGTGAATATATGGATATAGCTGATTCCAGCCTTGTAATTGTTGGGTGATTTGAGTAACTAGTGGCGAAATCTCCCAGCTAGTTAATTGGGGTGCGATCGCTGTATCCTGACAGAAGATAAAATAACCTTCCCGTAAACTCAGCAAGTCAAACAATGTCTCACAAATCAAGCGGTAGCTTATATTCTCAGCTATTTTCGAGCTGATGAAATTCTCCTCTAACAATAACCATAGATAGTCATATTCTCTAGGATTATGTTCACCTAAGCTAGCAAGTTGCTGCTTGTCCAAACCTGTGTCTACGCGATGATGGCGTAAATAATCATCAATTCGTGACAAACTATCCCCAGCTTGACAGTAGATAATTCGACCATTGAGAAAAAAGACCAACCAATACTGTTGTTGGTATTTCCCCGAATGATTAACCTCTGCATCTTCCCTGTCAGCCCGGTTACTCCCGTAAAAAATAGGAGTTTCAATCAAAAGTTGCCCAGTTCGCTGACCTAATTCAATCAATTGCAGAATACTGCGAATGTCAATTTCATTTAAATTTCCTTGCATTTAAGTTAGTCCAGAGTCAATAGTCAATAGTCACTAGTTTTTCTCCCCTGCTTCCCCATCTCCCCATTTTTTCCACAACCTAGAGAATATATTTACCCTGAAGCTGTAAATTTCCTTAATAAAATTGAGATAAAGTTAGTGATAACACGGAAGTCATCATAACTGCCACAAGTACACAATATTAAAGACAACAAGCTATTACCTGTTATAAAAATGAAGACGTTAGTATAACGTCCATAATTAGTTTTGTTTGTCTGATTTCGTTCATTTGTGGCGAAATCAGACAATTTAGCAGATTATATAAGGTATATCTCAAAACACAGACATTTAAGTACACAAGAGGAAAAGCGGTGTGCTGTATTTAGCAGAAGTACAAAAGCAGAAGGGCGGCTTACTAGGTGGTAGTTCTAAAACTGAATTGAAACTCCTGGCTTGTCAGCGAACCGACCAGAATTGGAGTACTGTGTCGGAGGAAGTAATTGCAGCTGATGAAGCTAGTAAATTAAATGATGGCGCACTGGTGCTGGTGGAACTAACACCAAATCGCCAAGTGCAGAGGCTACAAGAAGCGGGTAGACCTCTGGTCAACATTTTGCAGAACTTTTCCCGACAGCTAGAAAAATATAAGCTCAAAGAAGACGAAATTGACCAGTGGAAAGAGTCGCTGACATTCCAGGCGCAGGAGTTGAACCGCCGGGAAATGGATATGGAGGCTCGGCTGGAACAGTTGCACGAAATGGAAGATGAGTTCCAACGCCTGGAAGCGCAAAAGCAGGAAGTGGACTCATCCCGCGAGCAAATTGAAAAGTTGCAAGCAGAAATTGAACGCAACCGCCAAGAATTAGAAGGTGCTTGGGAGCATTTACGGGGTGAACAGCGCCGCCTAGAGGAGCGTCTGCAAGAAGGGAATGTTTTGGATGCAGAGCAAACTAAGGAGATGAGCGAATTACTTGAGCGCTTGTCTAGTCGTATTGCTCCTACGGAAACTGTCAGAGAACACTTGCAGCAAGCTTTTGAATTAGTCGAAAAACAGCAAGCTACTCTTAATCCTCATTGGCAAAATCTCGAACAACAAAAAACTGTAGTTAATCAAAAGCAAGAAGAAGTTAATCAACTAGAGCAAACATATAGCGATCGCCAAAATTCATTCAAACAAGCACAAGATTCTTTACACCAGCAAACTGCTCAATTAAAAGTCAATACAGCTTCTCTTGCAGGCAAGCAAGAACACCAGCGCATTCTCAAAGAGCAGTTACAATCTCAAGAAGCTTTATATCAACAGATTAACTCTTTGGCTGCCAGTTCTGGTAATGTGATGCCTTTCCAAAAAGTTGATGTGCAAGCGCTGGAAAAAATGCCTTTAGAGGAACTACAAAAGACAATTCAAGACTTAACAGATAAATTGCAAATAGATTCCAGTTTTGTCCATGACCAAGAACAAGAACTGACATATAAACAACAAACCATAGAAGAATTACAACAAAAAATTAAACAAGCATCTGGTCAAGATTTAGTTAATTTGCAAACGGAATTGTCAGATGAACAAGACTTGTATCAGATGCTCAATGAAACTTTGGTCGGACAACGGCGTAATTTATTAGCTAGGCAAAAGTATATTCAGCAACACCAAAATGTACTGCTAAGGCGGCAAGGAAAACCTGTTGCAAGTAGCGAAGAAGATAATAGCATTGATTTTAGCCCGATTCTGTTACAAATCGAAACTCACCGACAAAAACAATCCCAGGAATTACAGCAACTGGAACGAGAAATTGAACAGATGCGTGCGGCGATTGAGCTAGATCAAGGAATGCTGGATAATCAAGTTCATGACCTCGAAGAAAAGCAACAAGAACTGAAAAAGATAGAGTCTGATTTATTATCTTTAAAAACAGCAACGGCTGAATGTTGGTGTCGGATCAATCTTTATCAAGAAGCACTACAACCAATCCAAGATTGTGTAAATGATTTACGCCAAAAGCTGCAAGGAATTAGCGAATCTTTAGCTCAGGTTCAAGAAACAGGCGATTATCAATTACAAACTATTGCTGAGATTCGTCAGACTATTAATAGTTTGATATCTCAGCCTGAGTTGGTAGCATCTTGAAAGGCAGTTGACAGTTGACAGTTGACAGTTGTCAGTTGTCAGTTGTCAGTTGTCAGGAAGCAGAAGGTAAGAAAGAAGGTAGGAGTTAATCATTTTCTCCTCATCTCCCCCTACTCCCCCTACTCCCTCATCTCCCCCAGTCCCCAGTCCCCAGTCCCTAATATTATCCAGTCACCTTGGACTTGTGCGATCGCACCACCGGGAAAAGGATCAGTTTGTGAACGGTTGGGTGCGGTAATTAACGCTGTTAATTTCTCGATATGTTCAAAATTAGGCGCATCAGGTAATATTTCCTGTAATACCTGCCGCATTACGCGCCGTTGCAACGCCAACGGTGCTTTTTGCAATACCCGACGGTTGAGGCGGAGTGAAGGAGATGGGGGAGTGGGGGGAGATGGGGGAGTGG
>DATNQO010000136.1:0-7056 GCA_036704005.1 Leptolyngbyaceae cyanobacterium
TATGGATGAAGCCTCTGTCCAGCTCACTGGGCATGTCTACTGGACTGACACGACTAAAATGTTGCATTAGATTTTTGAGGTATTGATAGAAACCAAGATTTTTGATGTTTTCTAATGCACTATTTTAGCTGTGTCAATCCACTACTTATATATTTACTTTATAAATGACCTCTGACCCTTGGGTTGACTAATGACTAACGACCAAAGGCTGACAAATCACCATGAGGTGGGAGGAATATTTGTTAGTACTGTAATTTACAAGCTTGAGTCCAGCCTGTTCGATTTCTTGTATAAGTTCTGGTATTGTAAACTTGTGATGTCTCCAGATAGTAATTTCTTTGCCCGCAGCTATTTCGATATTTTTCTCTATTCCTAAATAATCGAAATCTATCTTGCATCTATGGCGAAATTTGATGTTAGCAACTATACTATCCGTTTCTAAGTCATACTTTCTGATCAGTTCACAATCTTCATTTTTCAACCCAAGATTATTTGTTAGCCATCTATAAACTTGGTCTACATGATACTTACAACCGCCTCTGGCTATGCCATCCCATTGAGAATTAGAACCAATCTCATTGGTGAATACCAGCAAATCATTTTTATCCATGCTGTCTCTCAAGTTTTTGAACACTTGATTTCTGTGGCAATGATTGGCTATTGTTACTCCTAAGTGTAAAAATATATTAGCTGTATTTTCAGCTTCACTTTTGACAAGACTTTTAGGTATAGGTGTATTTTCTATATCCAGCCTATAATGATGAAAAGCCAGATTGGGAAACCATTTTTTCATATTATTGCTAGATACTTTAAGTAAATCATCACTAATATCTATTGCAGTATATTTATTAATCTTTTTTAACTTGATTAGTCTGTCAATAAATGCTTTAACAGGATAGGAGTTACCTGCACCTACATCTATAATATTAAGTTTTTTGCATTTTTGATAGTTGCCATTAAGATATGCAAAATTAGTTTTCAATAATTCAATTTCTACATTTGATGTGCGATACCATGTGGGAATAATATATTTAAGATAAAATGTATCCCAAATGTTCGCTCCGCCTCCTTTGTAAGAATATTTTAGCGGGATTTCGCGTCTGGATTCTAAAGCGTGGATTATATCTAAAACTTCTACTTCTGTGAAAACAGCGTAGAACTCAGAACTTGGCTTGGCTAGGTGAAAAATGGGGTTTGCGCTTGAAGATTGAACGTGGGAATTACTAGGCAAATTTTGAGCCATTAATGTTGTGATTTGTTGGATAAAACTATTGTTGCTTTAAAGATTATCTCATCTTTATGTCACGGACTAAAAAGGAAATACATTTTTAGAGACAGGTATATTTGATAAGATTTAATTCAATATATATACTCAAACTATTTGGGAGTATGTCTGAAGTTAAGTAATTATCTACTGTAAGACAATGTTGTATGAATACTACATTAGCCAAAAAAGAAGAAACTATTAATTAATTGTTCACCCGAATGGGTGAATGCGATCGCGGCATCTCGAATTAATCTGAAATAAGAAGTAGTAAAGATTCTATTCCGAGTCAGAGCAATAGCATCTATGCTCAGTAAAAACTGTGAAAATAGCTATGATTCTTTTTCAAGATAACTTATTTGCTGGGAGATCCAAGGGACACAGAGTGGATGAAAACGTAGAACCACAACCTCAACAACAGCATATTAGGGACTTACAAGCTACTGAAGCACAATATCAAGCTATTTTAAATGCTATTCCTGATGCTATATTTCGCATCAGTCGTGATGGTCATTTTCTTCCCTTGAGCAAACAAGCCCCAGATACGGCTTGTTCGGGGAAAGGATTGATTGGTAAAAATCTCCACAATATCTTACCAACTGATGTTGCTACCCTGATTAGTGAAATCATTCTTACAACCTTAGATACAGGAATTTTACAAGCTTGTGAATATCAATTATCAACGCCTTTGGGTATGCAAGATTATGAAGCACGCTTGGTAGTTAGTGGCGTGGATGAAGTTTTAGTTATTGTTCGAGATATTACAGAACGTAAACAAACAGAAATTGCTTTACGCAATCTGGCGCAAAAGTTTTCTACAGCTTTTAATTGTAGTCCTGATCCCATCAGCATCAGCACTCTCAAAGAGGGACGCTACATCGAAGTTAATGATAGTTTTGTCAAACTTTCAGGCTATGAGCGAGATGAAGTTATTAATCGTACTACCTGGGATTTAAATATTTGGGTGAATGAAGGCGATCGCAGCAAATTATTGCACGAATTACAGACACAAGGCTTAGTGCGCGATCGCCAAATCCTATTGCGCTGTAAATCAGGTAAGATAATTACAGCGCAGCTTTCTGCTGAAGTGATTGAGTTAGATGGCATTCCGCACATTTTAGCAGTCACTCACGATATTACCGAACGTAAACAGACAGAAGCTAAATTACTTCAAGCAGCACAGCAACAAGCCGAACTTTACCAAAAACTGACTAATTTAAACGCCAACTTAGAGCATCAGGTACAAGAACGCACCGCCCAATTAGAGCAGAAAATGCAGGAACTAGCCCAAATACAACAGGTGAAAAATGTTGTGTTGCATACTGTGGCTCATGATTTACGTACTTCCGTGATTGGTAACTTGATGGTATTGGAGAATCTTCAGGAAATGGGGAGTAAGGAACAGATGAGGGAGAAGGGGGAGGAAATTTCCCCAGTACCCAATCCCCAATCCCCAATCCCCAGTACCCAATCCCCAGTACCCAGTACCCAATCCCTCATTTCTGTTCCTCGGTCAATTATCGATCGCATGATTCAAGGTAACAAGCGGCAAATGGTCATGCTAGATTCCTTGTTAGAAATCCATTCCTGTCAAGAACAAGGATTAAAACTGCATTGTCAGCTAGTTTCCTTTGGGGAAATGTTGGAAACAGCGATCGCAGGCTTACAACCACTGTTGAATGAAAATCAGGCGACTTTCACAAACTTGCTTCCCCAGGATTTACCTCTGGTAATAGCGGATCAGGAGCGGTTAGAGAAAGTGTTGATTAATTTGTTTACTTATAGTTTGCACCGCAATCCCCCTGGAATCAACTTTACGCTCAAAGCCACAGTAGAAGATGGCATGATTTGCACACATATTCAAGATAACGGTGTGACAATGACTCAAGCAGAGTGCGATCGCCTCTTCGATTTAGAAATCCGTGATCCTCAATCTCCCTGTTCCACTGCAATTTGCCTAAGAATGTATCTATGTCGGCAAATTATTCAAGCACACGGCGGTCAAATTGGCGCTACCAATCATCCCCAGCAAGGATTGACCTTTTGGTTTACACTCCCTTTTAGTAGTTAAATTTATACACCCTCAAGGCATTAACTTTACTTATCTGCTGTGAATTGCAAAGTGCTAAACCGCCAAGTCAAAACTATAGCTGCACTAGCTAAACCAATTGCTAACCCCCACCAAAAACCAATTGCTCCATAGTTTAACAATATGCCCAAACCATAACCAGTAGATAAGCCAATAACCCAGTAAGCAAAAATACCAATTAACATAGGAACTCGCGTATCTTTTAACCCTCGTAATGCTCCAACGGCTGTGACTTGCACCCCATCAACAATTTGAAAAATCGCAGCTACTACCAGCAATTTAACTGCTAAGTTGACTACATCTTCGTTAATGGGATTGTTGATGTCGAGGTAAAGAGCAACAACTGACTTTGGTACTAACCAAAAGATTATCCCTGCAATAACCATAGACAAAGCGCCTGAGCTAATCCCCACGTATCCAGCCACACGAACACCAACTAAATCTTGCTCTCCGGCTAATTGTCCAACACGTACAGTTGTTGCTAAAGAAATACCCAGGGCTATCTGAAAGGAAAGGGAAGCTGTCTGTAAGGCAATTTGATGAGCGGCTAAGGGTATAGTTCCTAATTGTCCTAATATAAACGTGACCACTGTGAACAGTCCAGTCTCCATAGTAACCAGTCCGCCAATAGGCAATCCCACATGAAAAATCTGCCAAAAAATGCGGCGATTTTCTTGAGTAAAAGTGTCTGAAAATGAAGTGTGAAATATGCGGTAAATGGTAAATTGACGCTGGCTATATGTATAAATTGCTAAAGCAATAAACATACTCCATAAAGACAATGTACTCGCCCAACCAATCCCGGCTAATCCTAAAGGGGGTAGCCCTAGTTTGCCAAACATGAAAACATAGTTAGCTGTGATGTTAATTAAAGTACCTAACACTACAGTGATGATAATTAACTGCGGTTGAGACACAGCTGAAAGAAAACTTTTAAGTACAGCAAAGCCCAAACCAGCAATGAAACCAGGTGCGATCGCTCTTAAATAAGTTTGTGCTAATGCTGCTGTGGCGGCATTTTGACCTAATAGTAGTAGTAAAGTGCCTCCATTCCAAAGTACCACTACAATTGGTATTCCTAACAGCAAAGATACCCCTAATCCTTGCCTGACAATTTTACCTACTTGTTCAGGGTTTCCAGCTCCGTGTGCTTGGGCTGCTAAAGGACTAACAGCAGAAACAATACCTATAGAAATGAAAAGTAAAAAAGAAAACATTGCTGCACCCAAACCTCCAGATGCAATAGTTTCGCTTCCCAACCAACCCATCATTACTGTATCCACAAAGCCAGTTGCCGATTGAGCAACTTGTGCAGCTGCTAAAGGAACAGCCAACAGGAAACATTGTTTAACTTCAAATATCCATCTGTCTTTATTAGTCATGTTATTTTTGACATCAAAGGGCAGGAAAAAGACAAAGCTAGGAGTTTCATGAAACTTTTATTGATACAGCCTTTTTCAGTTGAGTTAAGTACACTTTGCAAAGGAACAGAGGCGCTTAGACTAGGGGTTAGAGGCTAGATGAATGTACCTCATCAAGGTGAAAAGTGCTGTAGATACGTTGTTTGTAACTTTAGTTTAGAACAACCAAATATTTTTGCTAGATTACAGTTGAAGAAATCAATGCTGATTAGAGTGATATTAAGCGTAAAAAATTCTCTACAAGAGGCGTTAAAGTGTTTTGTTGCCAAATGACAGCAGTTTCTATTACAGGTACTTCATCTAGTAGAGGACGATAAACAACACCAGACCTTTGCAGATTCTGTAGAGAAGATGGTGTAATTGCTATACCCATTCCAGCCGATACTAGTGCAATAATTGTTTGCATTTGAATCGCCTCCTGAGTAATGTCAGGTTGGATATTTCTCTGCTGAAAAAGACTCATGATGCGATCGTAAAGTCCCGGCGCTAGATAGCGGGGAAACATGATCAAAGGTTCGCTGAGGATGTCTTGGACGTATATATGTTCTGTTTGCGCCAATGAATGAGTTGAAGGCAAAGCCACAACTAAAGTTTGCCTGTCAATACACTGATAAGATATTGTGTCATCTTCCAAAGGTGGATGAGCAAAACCTACATGAATCAGAGAATCTTTAAGTGCTTGTTCCTGTTGACTTGTAGTTAACTCCCGTAACACTAATTCTACTTGGGGAAATTGCTCACGAAATTGTCGCAAAATCAACGGTAATAGGTCGTATATGACCAAACTAGTAAATCCTATTCTCAATTGACCTGTTTGACCTTTGCCAATTCTTTGGGTTAGTGCGACTGCTGTTTCTAGTTGCGCTAGTAGTTGATAAGCCTCTTGTAAAAAAACCTTACCAGCTTCGGTTAGCTGTACTTGTCGCTTAGTCTTGCGATGAAAAAGTTGGACTTCTAGTTCTTGTTCTAGCTGCTGAATTTGTTGGCTGAGAGGCGGTTGAGCTATGTGCAGTCTTTCTGCGGCTTTACTGAAATGTAGTTCCTCCGCGACAGCAATAAAGTAACGCAGGTGTCGTATTTCCATAGTTATGATATTTTATAAGTATCAATTTTAAATAAATATATATTGGACATCTTAAAAAAGTCTACCTATCATACTCGTAAAGAGGTTTAACTTTTCATGTCATTTGGAAAAGCTCACGCTAAACCTAACCCCCAAGAGGAAAGGGGAGAAATCAAAGGTTTGGAAAGATTTTTCAAAGACTGTGAAAAGTCAGTTACAGAGATTGACTCAAGGCGACAGTAATAGGTAAAGAACAATGTCAGATAATTTCCGAAGTAAAGTTATCACTCAAGGGGTGCAGCGATCGCCAAATCGCGCTATGCTACGTGCAGTAGGTTTTCAGGATGCAGATTTTAACAAAGCAATTGTGGGTATAGCCAATGCCTACAGCACCATTACTCCCTGTAATATGGGGATTAATAAGCTGGCACAAAGGGCAGAAGCGGGAATTAAACTAGCTGGGGCAATGCCGCAAATGTTCGGCACAATTACGATTAGTGATGGAATTTCGATGGGGACAGAGGGGATGAAATATTCCCTAGTCTCACGAGAAGTAATTGCTGACTCGATTGAAACCGCCTGTAATGGGCAAAGTATGGATGGTGTGATTGCCATCGGTGGTTGTGATAAAAATATGCCAGGGGCAATGATTGCGATCGCCCGGATGAATATCCCCGCTATCTTTGTTTATGGTGGTACAATCAAACCTGGATATTACAACGGTAAAGACTTAACCGTTGTTAGTTCCTTCGAGGCTGTCGGTGAATACAGTGCCAGCAAAATAAATGAAGATGAACTACTAGCAGTTGAACGCCAAGCTTGTCCGGGTGCTGGTTCCTGTGGTGGAATGTACACAGCAAACACCATGTCAAGTGCCTTTGAAGCGATGGGGATGAGTTTACCATACTCTTCCACAATGGCAGCAGAAGACGATGAAAAGGCTGATAGTACCGAAGAATCAGCTAAGGTATTGGTAGAAGCGATTCGTAATCAACTATTACCCAGACAGATTATCACTCGTAAATCTATAGAGAATGCTATATCTGTGATTATGGCGGTGGGTGGTTCGACAAACGCCGTGTTACATTTTCTAGCGATCGCTCGTGCGGCTGGTGTAGAACTAAATTTAGATGACTTTGAAACTATTCGTGGTCGTGTACCCGTTTTGTGTGATTTGAAACCCAGTGGTAGATATGTAGCGACAGACTTACACAAAGCC
>DATNQO010000137.1:0-7435 GCA_036704005.1 Leptolyngbyaceae cyanobacterium
GGGGGGAGATGAGGGAGAGAAATAAGCAGAGGGGCGGGGTGCAGGGGGCTGGGGGGAAAATTCCTCTCCCTTGCTCCCTGCTCCCTGCTCCCTCGCCTCTCCCAGTCCCCAGTCCCCAGTCCCCTCCCTAGACAAATCAAACTGATACCACTGCCCGCGCCAATGTAGTTGAAACTTTAGGCTTGTCCAAGTTGGGGGTAAATGGGGGTTGGCGATAGGGCCTTGTTCGGTGAGTTGGATACCACCGAAACCAAAAATTACAGCTTGCCAAATACCGCCAGCACTTGCCCCGTGAATACCGTCGTTGGCGTTACCTCTTCTATCTTCTAAGTCAACCATCAGCGCCTGCATAAATCTTTCGTAGGCGGTGGTAGATTTCCCTAAATCTGCGGCTAGGATGGCGTGAATTGCCGGGCCTAGTGATGAACCATAGGTGATATCAGTGCGGGGTGCGTAATAGTCCCAGTTAGTGGCTAAGGCTTTCTCGTTGTAAGGAAACTCTGCTGATGGGCGCATCAGGTACAGTAGCATTAAAACATCTGGTTGCTTGAGGACTTGGTACTGGTTAGCCTCTTCAATACCCAGAATGGTTTGCATGGAACGCTGGCGTGGTTCGTAGTCTTGTAAGTTAATATCTTTAAGCTGGAAAAATCCCTCAAATTGTTCGATTAATCCTGTTGATGAGTCGTAGAAAAGGCAGATTTTTTTGATGATATCTTGCCAGCGTCTTTCTAACTCTGAAGTCAGTTCTAACTTATCTTCTAGTTCCCTTGCCTGTTCAGGAAAGTTACGACCTAACCAATTATAAACTTTCACCGCCTTTTCCAGATGCCATTGCACCATGCGGTTAGTGAAGGTGTTGTTGTGGACAAACTCGTGGTATTCATCCGCACCAATCACGCCACGGATTTCATAGCGATCGCCTTGCGTGTTATACTCAACTCGGCTACTCCAAAAAATAGCCGCATCTAGGATAATTTCCGCACCATAATCGCGCATCCATTCATCGTCCCCCGTAACCTGCCAATATTGCCAGACAGCATAAGCAATATCCGCACTGTTATGAATTTCGCGATCGCGACACCAAATACGCACATCTTCGCCATAATAATCATCAGGTAAAGCCCAACGTGGCGTAACTTCATCCCCAGTATCAGCACTTTCCCAAGCATACATCGCCCCCTTAAACCCGTAATGATTAGCTTTACGTCGCGCCCCATTAATGGTGTGATAGCGGTAGGTGAGTAAGTTTTTCGCTAAGGCTGGTTGGGTAAAAGTGAAAAAGGGCAGAATGAAAATTTCCGTATCCCAAAAAACATGACCGCGATAGCCAAACCCGGAAAGAGTTTTCGCGGGAATACTCACTTTATCATCATGGAATGGGGCGGCAATTAGCAGTTGAAACAGGTTATAGCGGACAGCAAAAGCGGCTGTAGGGTCGCCTTCTATATGAATGTCGCTTTTTTGCCAAACTTCATCCCAAGCTTGCTTATTAGCTGTGAGTAAGGTTGTGTAGTCGCTTATTTGTGCAAGTTTTTCCTTAGCGGCGGTGACTGGTTGAGTTATCTCCCGTGAAGTAAATACCGTCACCAATTTTTCAACTGTGATGGTTTGTTGAGACTTAGCGAAAAAACTGGCGCTGATAGTGGGATAACCAGGAACAACGCTCACTTGTAACGTTGCCTCTGCACCTGATATAGTCATTTTAGCCGCCATACCAATTTCAATTTGGGTTCCACGGGTACGACTTTGCAACCAAACACCTTGATTAGTTTTACCTTGATTTAGTCCTTCCCAATGATTGAAACCTTGATTTTCTGCATAGCCGTTGATACTCGCTTGAATTTCGATTAAGCAATCACTATCATGTGGCGTTAACTGACAACGCTGCCCTAATATGTGCTGGTCTGCTAAACTAGCGAAACGTTCAAAGTGGATATCAATCACGTTACCACTGGGACTGCGCCAACGTAGCGAACGACTAAGCAAACCTTGGCTGACATCAAGCCGACGTTTGTATTGTAATACTTCCCCCTCATCCATACGGAAGCGATCGCCATTAATCACAATCATCAACGGCAACCAATCAGGGCAATTAGCCAATTCCGTGTAAACTACAGGTACATCATCATACACCCCATGAATAAAAGTAGCTGGTAAACCACGCGCATGACCCTCTTCCAAGCTACCCCTTGTACCTAAATAGCCGTTACCGATAGTAAAGACAGTACCTCTAGAGTGCAACTGCTCAGGATTAAACTTAGTTTCAGTTAATATCCAATCTTGATAAATAAAATCACGAGAAGGACATTTTGTATTCATGACAGTTGACAGTTGACAGTTACCAATTACCAATTACCAATTACCAATTACCAATTACCAATTACCAATTACCAATTACCCATATGCTTTGCTAAAATTTGCTCGGCTCTGGGTTTATAAATTAGGTGAAATAGACTTTCCATGTACCGTACTCTAGCTTCGGTTTTTTCAGGGGACACAAAATTCCAGAAGCTGTAGATTTTTGTTAGTGCTAGTAATTGACTAGTGTGTAATTGCCAATTATATTTTTGATGAATGCGTTGACTCATCCAATGTGATACTTCTTCCCAATGTTCTGGGTGAGTATCACAATGTTGGAAAAATGCCAAAATTTTCTTAGCTGTGCCTTCTAAGTCTGTAGGATTAACTTGAAATCCATCATCTCGATCCTCTAAAATTTCACAAGAACCACCAAACTTACTGGTGAAAGTAGGTAAGCCGGAAATCATCGCTTCTAAGATACTGCGTCCAAAGGCTTCAAAAAGAGCAAAATGGACATAAATTCCCCGATAATCAGCAACTAAACGATAAGCTTCACCTACTTCGTTGTTAGTCAGACGTAGCCCCAGCCAGCGAATATGTCCATGCAGATGATAATGATTAATAATGTCGTAAAGCTTTTGAATTTCTCTGGCTTCTTCTGGGTTAGTTGTCTCATCTAAATTTAACTTACTAGTAAGAAGAATTAGGTTACAACGTGCTTGCAATTCTTGACTTTTGCCAAAGCATTCAGCCAAGCCAGTGAGATTTTTAATTGAGGTGATAGGCGTAACAGCAAAGATAGGTGGTTTATGTGGCTGGTCTAAATGACCGAAAATGTGTGAGTCTTGACGGTGAAATAGTAAATCTTGGACGTTGTTAGTTAGATGAGAGTTTCTGTCTGCTTGGCTATAAGGAAAGAAAACTTGCTCATTTACCCCTGGCGGAACCATGTTAAATTTAGGATTAAACAAGTCAATCCCATCGACTACATGATATAAATGAGGCATGGTGAAAAACTTGTAAGACTCATACTGTCCTACGCTGTCGGGTGTGCCGAAAATTTCTTGATAGGTTGACGTGATAATAAAATCAGCCGCATTCATAGTAATTAAATCGGCTGTGAATTGAACAGAAAAATGGTAATGGTCTTCAAAGTTTTGCCAATATAAATCACTAAATAAATGTTTCGGTTTTTCTAAAGAATGGGCGATGTTGCAGTGAGTAACTTTTAAACGACGGGCAAGCAGAAAAGCCACTAAATTACCATCGCTATAGTTACCGATAATTAAATTTGGTTTACCTTGAAATTGGGCTAATATTTGTTTTTCTGCATCTAATGCAAAGGTTTCTAAATAAGGCCAAATCTCAAATTTGGATATCCAATTGTCTGTAATTTCGGGATTAAATTGTCCAAAAGGTACTCGTAAAATCCAAGCATTATCTGTATGTTGTAATTTTTCTAAGCGTAGGTTACAATAAGTTCCTTCGCAATTGGGGATGAGGCGGGTAAGAATAATTATGTGGGGTTGAATACCTAACACTTCCAATCCCGCCAGTTTAATCTCTTGCTGTAGTTTATTTTCTAAACTCCGCGCTTGTTCTATAACGTAGATGACTTGACCCAAGGTTTCATCCCGTCCAATGACATCTTCTTGCGCTACCCAACCGTGAATAGAGACAAGGACGACACGGAAGACAGCCGGAACACGGGCAACAAATGCTTCTAAAATGGCAGGTTGGGGGCTATCTATCAGTCTATCTAACAGGTTAAGAGTTTCCAGAATACGCCCGGCTGTATTACCCCACCCTGGTTCAAAGCCGAGTTTTTGCAGGTCAATATAAAACTTTTCGTAGGATTCTTCCGGGTGTAACCCAGACAAGAATTTAATTGCTTGATGAACTTGTTTAGTTAGGTGGATACCCGAAGGAATAGCATCCCCAATCATCAAGTTAATGCCATCATATTGTAATCCACATAATGCTAAATACAGTAGCTCTACCCAATACTGTGGGTCAGCCTGCATTTGACTACACAGATAACGGTTGAGGAAGGCTAAACCTTGACCGACGTTTCTAGAGTCGCTAATACTAGGGGAAGCTTCGTAAAATGAACTGAGGTCAATTTCGAGAATATTGGGTTCGGAGGCATTAACTAGGCGATCGCTCACATCTAGTAAAGCCTGGGGTAGCATAAAATCAAACTGGGTAAAGTCTGATGTTAGCCGCCATACCTCTTGGTGGGCAATTTTTGGACGCACTACAAACCATGTACTATCCTCTGCCAAAATGATTTCGTGGGTGTATTGAATCAGTTTGCCCACAGAGGAAGAGTGATAAAAATATGTAGGCTTTTGGGCTTGGTGACAGTATTGAGAAAAAGCTTGTAGGATCTCATTTCTCAGGAAGTAACGCTTACCTGAACTCTGTAATGCAAATATCAACTTTTGTAAAGCCGCTTTTTCCTCACTGTTAGCCAAAATAGGGTGAAATAGTTCGTGCATGACCACTTCCCTAACTCTAGCTGGGTCAAGACCTCATTTTTTTATCCTATAGTAGGGAACAGGTTACAGGGACAGGTTACAGGTAACAGGCTTAAAAGCTGCTGTCTATAAAGATTTCACGATTTATCAATCCCTAACCTATGTGACTACTGCTGTAATTCTCAATCATCAATGTAGAGGTACATTACCCTTGTTGACCCTTGTATGGTATACAACCGTTAACGCTTCCGCCTTCTAGCTAGAGGATGAGAGTCAGTTGACAGTTATCAGTTATCAGTTATCAGTTATCAGTTATCATTAGTTTCTTTCCCCTTTTCCCCTCTCCCCTTTCCCCTTTCCCCTTTCCCTCTTCCCCTTTCCCCTTTCCCCTTTCCCCTTTCCCCAATCCCTCACATTTTAAATATTTAGATAAAATTATTGTCAATTAAGGCATAATCCAGCAGTTTTTGTTATGCTGGACTAGACAATTTAAAATTTTTGAGCGCTAATTATAACGCAATACTAGTTAATTTGACAAGCTAAAATTTCGATACAATTAGTCTTGTTATCTACCCAAAGATTAATTAGGCGATCGCCCTCAAAAATTGATATTTTTTTTAATGTAGAGGGTCAACGAGCTGTGCAACCAATTGTTTAGCTACGTTGGATCACAATATTGCTCACATTCCAATTTTATTTATGAGTCATCATCTACCCGACACCAAAATCCCAGCACCGTGTATTGTTAACGCGGGTATCATTGTTAACAAGCTCGACATGAAGCGCTTATTAGCTGACTTAGGTCGAGTCCGCTACATCTACACCCAAGAAGGCAAGTTACTGAGTGAGGGTGAAGGGGATGTAATGGAAGTATTTGTTAACCCAAAAAGGTCTACCTTGGTGGCTAACAGTTCGCTTTATCTCAATGTTGCTAGCTTTGATTATATGGAGTTGAAACAGTCACCCCAAAAGGAAACTTTCTTTGACTTAATGCAGGAAGGTACTTGCTTGCGGTTGATGCCTTTATCTACACCCATCCAAGAACGTCGAGAAAGGAATTGGAATGTTAATGCGATCGAGGCGATGATGGAGGAAGTCTTGGCGGCTAGATGGGACGCAGAAATTGATGATGACTGTGGTGATGCTTTTTAATCACCAGCCACCTTATACAATTTTAGATTTTGGATGAAAATTGCTTTCTGTGTCTAGGTTGTATTAATTAATCCATCTATCGCACTTATTTTTCCAATTGGTCTTACTTGTAATCAATAAAACTAACAAGTAGAGATCCGATACATCGCATATCTACAGGGTTAGTATTTAAGGAAATCAACCGCTTTCATGTTTGACTGTGGGTTTTTTTGATGTTTAATTATCTCAGTCTGAGTGTATAATCGTAGTTATTCGGGGAAACTACCTGATAAAATCTTTTAGGAATCATATTTGTATTACATTCTCCATCAGCATTCTCAATTCGGAAAGGTTTTTGCTGAACACAAAATATACTTGTTTTTCTCCCTTCTAATTCCCAAGGCTGCCAATCTTGATCAGAGGCATAGATGTAGGTAGGAACTTTTCTCATATCACCTATAAGAATTGTTTCACACTGACCGGGATTGATGTGAGTCCAGCCACTAGTTATCCAATTACCTCCAGAATACCAAGCTTTAGCAACAAAAGCCTTGTCAGTTGAGCGACTACAGACAATTAAATCAGCTTTAGCTTCAGGTGCAACGCTGACCACCATTGGTAAAGATAATAAGCCCGAAATTAACAGGGAATTGACTACTTTCATTGTTGGTTGTGAAATACTCTTTGGTTTTTATAAGCGATAGAATGTAATTAATTACCCAAGATTTGAGATACAAATATTGAGCAGTATAAATCCTCCCTACTGTACGTTACAGAGGTTGCAGACAATATCTGTATTCCTTAATCAGTTAATAACTGACACGGGGAGTTAGGTAATTAATTTTTCTCTATTTAGTTGATTCATAGTTATATCCACGGCACAATTTCTGGATTACGCAAACTTTAAAAAACTTAATGATTTAGCGATCGCATTTGATAAACCCAGGACTTATGCACCAAGGTTATCTGTTAAGACTGGGTGTAAGGGTGTAGGTTCGACAACTCAGTATAGGTGAAAATTATCTCTTTTCCACTCGGTAACTCTTAAATCCTTGTGGCTGTTTTAAACTCTGAGGGAGCCAGTTTTCATTGAGAAATCCACCTCCATAGTGGGTGTGATGGGCCTTGCTGACGGATTTGAAACACTTGTTTTTCTAGGCGTTGCTTTTCTTCTTTAGGTAAACCCAGCAGCACATTCCGACTTTGCCAAACTAAAACAGCAGCCGTCATTGCTATACAAAAAGCCAAGCCCAGGGTAGACAGTGGATGGGAAGCAAGCCCATACCGTACTGCTACCCAGGTAAAGTATTGCCGCCACAAAGCAAATTCTGCACGCAAATTCCACAAAGAAACAGGTGCTACAGTCAGCCACAAACAGCCGACAAAGCACCACCTACCATACACAGTCAATTGGTGTAGTCTTTGGACTTGTTGAGTTAAAGATGGATCTGTATTCTCAACAGAATTATCTTCCATGATTGGGGCTGGTGGCTGGGGAGATGGGGGAGATGGGGGAGTGG
>DATNQO010000138.1:0-16735 GCA_036704005.1 Leptolyngbyaceae cyanobacterium
GTGCATTCGCGCAGCGTCTCGTAGAGAAGCGGAACATGGGTACAAGCCCCGCCCATAAGCGGGCGCTTGACCGGGGCGGAGTTGAGCTTCTGTCTTGGTTTTCCCCCTTGCTCCCTGCAAGAGCAGCCCCTTTTCCTCTTGCTGACAGGGATGATTTGGGTATAGGGGTGTAGGTGTATGCAAAACTCTTATACCCCAACACGGCTC
The DNA here is from genome assembly GCA_036704005.1 of Leptolyngbyaceae cyanobacterium. Taxonomy (GTDB): domain Bacteria; phylum Cyanobacteriota; class Cyanobacteriia; order Cyanobacteriales; family Nostocaceae; genus Trichormus. The sequence goes on from DATNQO010000138.1 coordinate 208, forward strand.
ACTATAAGAATCAGGACTTACGCAAGTGTCACAATTGGTGGTTGGTGCGTGACGCTACAAGTCTCATTACTACCTTCAAATATTTTAAGAGCGTCACACACCCTACAGAAAAAATATGCCAGTTGCGTAAGTCCTAAGAATAATTAACTTTTCTGTCACACAGAAACTATGGTTAGGCTAATTCTAACTTTCCGCAGTCTCAAATCAGGACTTACACCCTTTTCCAAAGATCAACGCCTCTTGAACACTGCCTATTATAACATAGTTGAGTGGGTTATTTGTCCATAATTGAACATATCTGTCTATATTTTCAATTTTAGATTAAAATCGGCTTCACATAACTTTAAATCCCCACAGCCTTATCGAAACGCAGCATTTCTAAACTTCTGTCACCATATACCCCTTCAATTTGTTGCTGACAGCACTCGATCGCAAAATCATTCAATTCTTCAGCCTCAATACCATACATATCTTGAAATATCTCCGGCTCTACACGGCAAAACCTGGGACGATTGGCATAAATGCGACATTCTCTGGTAATGTGGTCGAAGTTAATGCACCATCCGCCTTCCCCTACCATGCTCAGGTAAAGTTCTAGTTCTTCTGGTGTTAAATATTCTTCTATTTCTGGGCGTTCTGCTGGGTCAAGATTGCAGCAAGCTCCACATTGTTTGACACATTGCCATGTTGCCATTTTATGTTGTTTCCTATACTTTTGTTAAGTAAATTAAATATCACAGGCGATCGCCGGATATGATCTAATACGGGTTTTGCAAATGCAACTGAGTAATTCTAAGACAATTGGGAGGAATGGAGACAAATGTTTGAAACTTTAGCCAACGTCAATTGGGAAGTTATTTTTCAGCTAACCTTTGTTGCATTGATTATCCTTGCTGGGCCTGCTGTGATTTTTGTCCTAGCATTCCGCAATGGCAACCTGTAATATTTCCCGGTGCTGAGTATTGAGTGTTGAGTGATTGCAATTTACACTCAGGACTCAACATTCAGCACTGATAATGCCTGCATAGCAGCTTGAATAATACAATTATATTGGGGCAAAGATAGGTCAATTTCTAAAGCATCCTCACGGCTAGTTCCGAGTAATCCGATTGTACTACCTGGCTGCATGACTAAAACTTTGCCATCGGAGTTTTTAATCCTCAATTCAGGAAGAGAGTTATTTTCATAGACCCCACAAGTATATTGACGTTGATTGTACTTGAAGGTGGTTCTTAAAGGTTTGGGCGAAGCGGCATAAAATAGTTGTAATTGGTTAAGCGGCTCCAATGGTTTTTGTGCTAACCTCACACCTAGTAATTCCAACTCTAGGCTAGTATTACCATTAAAGTGATTTTCGCGTAATTTGTAAGCAATATCTAATCGTGGCGGTAAGGGGTAATAATCGCGCCAACGCCAAGCGATCGCCTTAAATTGATACTGTTGACTATTAATAGTTTGGCTGAGTGTAACTTTAATATGACCTTTGCCAACTATTTGCTGTTCTACAACTTGCACATTGGCTGTCCAGAATAGGGGGTCGGGGTTGTCGATACCGCAAGGATGCAAAGTATTTAACTGTTGGTACAGTTCTTGATTAATTTGATGAAAATTAGCTTCAGCATCAATTTGCAGTAACGGCTTGAGGTGCTGGAGTTCTAAACATTGATTGGCGAACTCAGATAAACGCGATCGCAACTCTGGTAAATTTTTTGCTGGTAAAGAAAATCCGCCGGCTGCTTTGTGACCGCCATATTTACCCAGCAGGTCGTGACAATATTCCAAAGCCTCAAACACATGAAACTCAGGAATACTCCTAGCTGAACCGCGAATATGTTCCTCATCTTCATAAGTACCGATGAAAACGGGAACACCGAAACGTTCCACCAAGCGAGAGGCGACAATACCGATAACACCATGATGCCAACCCGGTTGGACAACAACTAACACCCGGTCTTGCTGTAAAGTAGAGAGGAATTGAGATTCTACATAAGCGATCGCTTGTTGTTCGATTTCCTCACACATTTGCTGACGGTTAGCATTAGCCTGTTCGCATTGCATCGCTCGTTCTAAAGCAATTCCCGCATCATCTGTTGTTAATAATTCGATTACCGTTAAGGGATTACCTATTCTACCAACCGCATTGATTCTCGGCCCCAGGCGAAAACCGATGTCTTCTGGCTTGAGAGATTTGGAATTGGGGACTGGGGACTGGGAAAGTTTTACTTTTTCCTCCCCTAAACCCCTACACCCCTGTACCCCTACACCCCCAGTTGCTTGCACTCCCGCGACTTGAATTAACGCCTGTACTCCTGGTAATTGAGATTTGGGTAACAGCTTTAAACCACGTTTTACCCAGCGACGGTTGACACCAGTTAGGGGAGCTAAATCTGCGATCGTTCCCAATGTAAATAGTGCTAACATCGGCTGAATTAAGCCTTTGGTTTTGTCTAGTTTTTGTGCTAGAGATACTGCCAAAATATAGGCAACACCCACACCAGCTACACCCCTATATGGTGAAGATTCGGCGATGAGTTTAGGGTTGAGGATAGCATCGGCTGGTGGTAATTTTTGGGGGATATCGTGGTGGTCGGTGACAATGACTTTTAAACCCAGTTCTTTGGCTCTAGCGATTGGTTCAAAAGCGGAAATACCATTATCAACAGTGAGAATTAGTTTAACACCTTCACTATGAAATTCTTCGACAATGCGCTTATTAATACCATAGCCTTCGTGCATCCGGCTAGGAATAGCATAATCTACTTGAGCGCCTAAACTGCGGAGACTGCGTAAGAGTAAAGCGGTGCTAGTCATACCATCCGCATCATAATCACCGCATATAGCTATTTTACTTTGGGATGCGATCGCCTCTTGCAACAATTCCACACTCACCGCCAAATCCGGGAAATCTGTTAATGGCGAAGGCAAGTTTAAGGACTCAGGCTCTAAAAATGCTTGTGCTTGTTCTGCTGTTTCGATACCCCTATTAATCAACAATTGACAAACAATAGGTGATAGATTTATTGCATCTGCTAGTTTTTGAGCTAATTCTGCTTTTTGTAGGTGAATTTGCCAACGTTGGTTGGGTAAACGCCTGGAAGGTTTTGATAATTGCGATCGTTGGTCAAGCATTGAGCTATCAAGACAAAGGGGTGTAAGGGTGTAAGGGTGTAAGGGTGTAAGGGCGTGAAGAGTAAGGAAAGAATTTAAGCTATATTCTTCCCCTATACCCCTATACCCTTATACCCCTATACCCCCCTGTTTACTCCCCAAATCTTATCAAACGTTCATCAGATATTTTCAAAATGTTCAACTGTGGGAAATGGTTCGTAAAAATGATGCAGGAGTTGTTTCCATTGTTGGTATTCTGGAGAAGTTCTAAATCCGACTGTATGCGCCTCTAGGGTTTCCCATTTCACCAACAGTAAATATTTCCCTTTCACCTCTAAACAGCGATGAAGTTCGTGAGAAATATAACCATTCATTGAGGCAATAATGTTTGAGGCTTGCTGGAAAGCATCTTCAAAATCTTGCTCTGCGCCACTTTTGACATTGAGCATTGCAGCTTCCAAAATCATAACGTCGATTCTAGAGAATATTTATGCGTCCATCACCCAGTATATAAAGAGAGCGATCGCCTGGATAGCGCCAAGTAGGGCGAAATTCTACCCGCAGCGTTCCAAAGTTAGGTTTAGAGACAACAGCTTGTATAGGCGCTCCTGTTTCATCCCAGAACACCACAGAAAGATTAGGTTGGGAACCGTCCTGTTGAGGAAATTGGAGTTTCTGCTTCGGTTGTAGACGGATGGGGGTAGTACCTTGGATTCTTTCTAATTCTACAAAATTTGGCGTATTATTTATCACTTCTAATCGAATACGTTGCCCTGGTGTAAACTGGAGTGGTTTTGCTCCACATTTAGAGGCACAAGTTCCGGCTAATGTGGTGGTGGGATAGTCTATTGTTGCCACTAAAATGGTAGCGGCAATTAAAGCCAAAGAAATTTTTTTAAACATACTATTCAGGATAAATACTTATGCCAAATAGTAGCCCAGTGCAGTACCATCTCACCTCAGCAAATATCCAGAATTTAGGATCAAGTTCAGCTCATAACTAACGGTATCTTGGTTGCTTTGGTAATGGTTCATAGCTAATAGGTAATTTTTCCCCAATTACCCATGACCAATTAAGTAGAAGGACTAAATTAAACCTAACTTGAGATTATCGGGTTTCGCGCTCAACCCTCTACTAGTCAGCTTATCGAGCATTGAGCGGAGTCGAAATGCGTCTTCTAAATAATTTTGTCCACCTACTTACCTATTACCAAACCCACAGATATCATTAGTCATTAATCAAGGATCATTTCAAACTTTAACTGATGACTTTTAGAAAAATCATGGGTGAAATGATCAACCACATTAGTATCAGCCAGTTCTAAATTATAAAAATCTACAAATTCATGGTCAAAATATGGCCCAGCGTGCCAAGTCCCCTGGTTTAATTTAATAAAACAATTCCCCGGAATGCGAAAAGCAGCGATTTCTTCTAACACTGGTATATCTAAATCATTATGAGGAGGACAGACTGCAATTAACCAATCCTTACCTTCTAGAGAACCTAAACATTGAGTACATTGCAAATGGCGAGTAATTTTATGAAAGTTTCGCCCTCGCTTTTGCAACCGCATAATATAAAAGCGGGGTGTACCATTTTGCAAACTTAGTTGAGCATCTTCAGCATCAAAAGCTTTACCATCTAAACTAGGAAAAATTACTTGTCCATAACGCCGAAAATTTTCTGGTGTTATCCAGTCGGCTGATAATTGTTGAACGGTTTGTGATGTAGTCATAGGAAATTTATTTAATGTAAATATTTTGTGATAGACAGGCGATCGCTCTCTAATTATCTTCTACCATTAACGAAGTAAAATACAGCCTTTTTCAGTTGAGTGCAGTACACTTTGTAAAGGAACAGAGGCGCTTAGACTAGGGGTTAGAGGCTAGATGAATGTACCTCATCAAGGTGAAAAGTGCTGTATCATTTAAACAAAGTTGTATATTAGGTAAAAGCGCAGAGTCACCTAGCTCTACTGGTGGGGATGTAGAAACCCCACCCTCAACGTTCGCGCAGCGTTACGAAGTGAAGTAGGGTGGGGTAGTTCATATTATAGTATCTAGAAATACTAGAACTATGAGGTAGCAGTATTAGAAACACATACCTTTAACGCTTCTTCTACGTGTCCTTGGAAGTTGAACATCGAATCAAAAATGTACTGTACAACTCCTTGTTGGTCGATGACGTAGGTAACGCGACCGGGAAACAAACCAAACGCGGCTGTTGCACCGTAGAGTTTGCGTACTTGGTCGCCTTTGTCACTCAACAGTGTAAAGGGTAGATTGTATTTAGTAGCGAATCGCTGGTGAGATTCGCTATTGTCACCACTGACACCAATAATCTCAGCACCAGCCGTTTGAAAAACCTCATAGCGATCGCGGAAAGCACAAGATTCTGCTGTACATCCTGGTGTATCATCTTTGGGATAAAAATACAGCACCACAGCTTTTTTGCCCCGAAAATCACTCAGGCTCACCGATGAGCCATTTTGTGCAGGTAAGGTAAAATCAGGCGCAGTATCTCCAACTTTGACAGCCATAAAAAATTAAAAAATTATACATTTCTTTATATTTTATAGTCATTAGTCATTAGTCATTAGTCATTAGTAAGTAGAGACGCGATTAATCGCGTCTGTACAGTCAACAGTCCAAAGTTGATCTCCCTCATCTCCCCCATCTCCCTCATCTCCCTCATCTCCCCCAGTCCCTCTATTTCTGTAGCGCCTGCTGAAAAGTCTTGATAGCCTCAACATGATTCACCATATTGATGCAACGTAACAACAAATCTAAATCTATACCTTTAACTTCCTCACTAGCGGAAATCTTTTCATAGCTTAGTGCGTTGCCTTCTGAGCGTAGGTGATAAACTTCTAACACTCCATCTTCCCAGAACCACACTTCAGGAATTAACAGCCGCTTGTATGCCTCTAATTTATTAATACCGCCACTGGTAAACACTACTTCAATCGCCAAATCAGGACGTACTCGACCAGGGGCTAGTTTATAAGATTTATCAGCCTCTCGCTTGACAGCAGCTGATGCGCTTTCCAAGGTCATTGAGCCAGTGGGGGTAAAATCATACCCTGCCATGAGCAGGTAAAGTTCCAACAATGCGCCAAGTCTTTCTTTTACGGTTTCGTGTTCTTCTCCAGGCATTCTCAGGATCTCCAAAATTCCATCCAGAAAAGACAGCCTATATCCCGGACGGTCTAGTAACTGCTCAACTGCTTTGAACTCTCTCCATGTCAGCCCCTCAAATAACAGGGGTGATTCTTTTGCGGGTGTAGCTATCACTGCTGGGGTCACGTTGCTTTGCTCCTAATTCAAAATTCAACATTAAAAATCCCAGAAATAGATTTAGGGGCTTGTATTTTCCTCGGTTTCGGTGATTTGAGTCTTCAGTCTTAACCCTGATGATTTCGTAGTAGGGTGGGCAATGCCCACCATCATTTTATTGAGAAAGAGCAAGACTCAGGTATTTATTTCTAATTTTCTATTAATATCAGCTTGTAAAAATTCATTAATTCCCTGCAACAGGCGAGATAGTTTAGATACTTTAGATACTCATCTAGTAAAAAATTCTATCCATGCGCCTGACTTCGCTTGATGTATTTCGTGGTATTACTATTGCAGGGATGATTCTCGTCAACATGGCGGGAGTTGCAAATGATGTCTATCCCCCTTTAGCTCATGCTGATTGGCATGGTTGCACACCGACTGATTTAGTATTTCCCTTCTTCTTATTCATTGTCGGTGTGGCAATGACTTTTTCTTTATCCAAATACACCCAGGAAAATAAACCGACCTCTGCTGTGTATTGGCGTATTCTCCGCCGCGCCGCCATTCTCTTTGTCTTGGGTTTATTACTCAATGGCTTCTGGAATAAGGGTATATGGACTTTTGATTTGAGTAATATCCGCATCATGGGGGTATTACAGCGTATCAGCCTCAGCTATCTGTTCGCGTCCTTGGCAGTCCTAAACCTACCGCGCAAAGGACAATGGATACTTGCACTCGTGCTACTCGTCGGCTACTGGTTAGCGATGATGTACGTTCCCGTTCCCGGTTATGGTGCGGGTATATTAACCAGAGAAGGTAATTTTGGCGCTTATGTTGACCGCCTGATTATACCAAAAGCTCATCTGTATGCTGGGGATGGTTTTCAGAACCTGGGAGACCCAGAGGGACTTTTCAGCACAATTCCTGCCATTGTCAGCGTTTTGGCTGGTTATTTTACTGGGGATTGGATACGTAAACAGCCAGTGCAAACACGTACAAGTGTAGGGTTAGGATTATTTGGTATTGGTTGCTTAATTATTGGTTGGGCTTGGGGTTGGGTATTTCCTATTAATAAAAAATTGTGGACAAGTTCTTATGTTGTGTTTACCAGTGGCTGGGCATTATTGCTATTAGCAGCTTGCTATGAATTAATTGAAGTTAAGTTAAGAAAACGCTGGAGTAAACCTTTGGAAATTATGGGGTTAAATGCGATCGCTCTTTTCGTCGCTTCAGTTTTATTAATAAAAATCTTAGTTAGAACCAAAATTGGCACAGGCGAAACCGCCCCCAGCACCTACAACTGGATATACCAAAACCTCTTCGCCTCCTGGGCTGGAACCTTCAACGGTTCACTACTATTTGCCTTAGCTACGGTGTTGTTATGGTGGGCTGTCGCCGTCCTCTTGTACCGCCAACGCTGGTTCCTCAAAGTCTAAACTGATGAATCATAGGTGATCGTCAAGTCAGTTAGCCCTAAATAAAATCCACGGAGCTAAAACTGGTTAAATGTAAGCTAGGACACATAAAATTTACACAATCACTAATAAGATTTGTTGAGAGCTGACTGTTCACAGCTAACAGTTAACAATCCAGATGATAAAATGTCCAGCCTATAAATTAAGAAAAAAGGTTTGGCTCACCACCAAACCTCTTTATAAATCCAGTGCATAACAACATCCCGCAATAATGTACCTATTATTTCCAGGCGATCGCATCTTCCTATAGGCGGTATCTAAATGCCAAAAAGGCTGATATTACTCAGTTTTAGTATTAATAATCACATCTAATCTCAATTAATCGGTCTTCTACAGTTAATCATAAAAAAAAGACGGGTTTTACCCCGTCTAAATAGCTTGAAAGTGGCAATACACCTTGGATTTAGAAAATAGGTTAATAAATTTAATAAATTGTCAGGAAGATAAATAATATCAACAAAAACAACGGTCATTTAACCGTGCTTAGGATATGAAAAATATCAATCCTTGCAATTCCCCTAAAAGTATCACAGACGATTTTGGCTCAGTTGCCAAAATGCCAAAACTAAAAAACTTTAGTCATTAGTCCATAATCTAATAGCAGACAGAAATTAAAATTCCTGAGTATTGTTAAACGATATTTTCAAAAAGTAGTATTATTTGTTACGTAGCAAAAATAGCTTATAAAGAAATTCAATATGGGCATTTTTCATAAATTTTACCAGGGTCAAATTCTTGCTTGGTCATTGCTGAATATATTTTTACTGGCTGCTTGTTCTTCTCCACAAGCTGAAACTCCCACAACCTCAACACCCGCAACAAACAATAATGCTAGCGATACCTTACGACTGCTATATTGGCAAGCACCAACTATTCTTAATCCTCATCTAGCACAAGGAAGCAAAGACTTTGAAGCCAGTCGCATCGTTTATGAACCCCTCGCCAGCTTTGATAAAGATGGTAAATTAGTTCTGTTTCTAGCCGCAGAAATTCCCACACAAGAAAATGGTGGTATAGCCAAAGATGGGACATCAGTGACTTGGAAACTCAAGCAAGGCGTTAAATGGTCTGATGGTCAACCTTTTACGGCGGCCGATGTGGTATTTACTTACCAATTCCTCTCCAACTCAGCTGTCGGTGCTACCACCTTAGCAGATTATGAAGCAGTTTCTAGCGTCCAAGCTATTGATGATCATACTGTCAAAATAAATTTCCGAAAACCTAACCCAGCTTGGTCAATACCATTTGTTGGCTTAAACGGAATGATTATCCCCCGTCACATTTTTGAGAAATTTAACGGTAGCAACGCCAGGGAAGCCCCAGGTAATTTACTTCCTATGGGTACGGGGCCTTATAAAGTCGTAGAATTTAGACCCGGCGACACGATTATTTATGAAGCTAACTCTTCATTCCGCGAAGCTAATAAACCTTTCTTTAAGCGAGTAGAACTTAAAGGCGGCGGTGATGCAACCTCAGCAGCCAGAGCAGTATTGCAAACTGGAGATGTAGATTATGCTTGGAATTTGCAAGTAGAATCCCCTATTCTCAAGCAATTAGAAGCAGCAGGTAAAGGAAGATTAGATATTAGTTTCGGTTCCTTTGTGGAACGAATTGCTATCAATCTTACCGACCCTAATAAACAAACAAAAGACGGCGAACGGTCTAGCTTAGAATTTCCTCACCCTTTCTTTCAAGATATCAAGGTGCGTCAAGCGTTTAACTATGCAATTGATAGGAACACAATTAATCAACAATTATACGGTGCTAGTGGTCGTCCTGTTGCGAATCTTTTAGTCGCACCAGATATTTATAATTCACCAAATACTAAATACGAATTTAACCCCAAAAAAGCTGCTGATTTATTAGATGCGGCTGGATGGAAAGATAGCAATGGCAACGGTATCCGAGATAAAAATGGCTTTGAGATGAGGGTTTTGTTTCAAACATCTGTAAATCCGGTGCGCCAAAAGACTCAAGAAATTATTAAACAAGCATTAACATCTATTGGTATAGGTGTAGAACTCAAAAGTATTGATGGTAGCATTTACTTCTCAGCAGATCCCTCTAACCCAGACACTCTTAGCCGCTTTCAAGCCGATTTACAAATGCTTAGTACAGGTAATTCTAATCCAGACCCTGGTGCATATATGAAGAGTTTCACCTGTGATGAGATTCCGCAGAAAAAGAATAACTGGTCAAAGTCTAATTATTCACGTTACTGCAATCCTGAATATGATAAGCTTTGGCAGCAGTCCAATACAGAATTAAATCCCGAAAAACGTCGGCAGTTATTTATCCAGATGAATGATTTGTTATTCAAAGATGCGGCTATCATTCCCTTAATTGCTCGTGCTGATGTCAATGGCGTTAGTAATAGATTAGTTGGGGTGAATTTAACACCTTGGGATACTGATACTTGGAATATTAAGGATTGGCAACGAAAGTAAGTTAAGAGTTCGTAGTGAGGACTTTATTCCTCAAAAAAAGGACTAAAGTCCTTACTACAAACCTTTAATGTGTACTAGCTTTTGGCATCGTAGCTAAATCTAATTTCATTTTTAAAGATATGCTACCTACTCGATTGACAGTTTCACTACCAGGAACAATTTCCCAACCCAAGCGTTGATATAAATGCAAAGCAGGATTTGATTTTCTGGTACTTAGGCATATAGAAGGATATATAACTTTGGCGGCGGCAATTAAATGAGTGATTAACTGTGTTCCTATACCTTGATTTCTATATTCTGGCAGAATGGCGATCGCTAGTTCTGGTGTTTGGTCATCGATATAACCATACCCTTGATTGTTGGCGCTGAATAAACGCAACCATGCAGCCCCCACACTCACATCACTATTTACTAAGGTAGCAGCAAAACCCATGTCACCTTTCAAACCCCAATCCTTAACATACTTGATTAACTCAGGATGATTCATGGCATCCTGCACTGTCATATTACCTTCTTCTGCCAAATGTGCTGCTTCGTATAAAATTTGCCATAAAAAAGGCTCATCTTGCTGCGTCAGTGGACGAATTACGTAGTCCATATTTTAAATAACCGTATTAGAAACATGAGACTTCAGTTTGACGAGAATATCTCTAGCTCTTGTCCACAGGATTGAACCCCCTTGTTCACCGTCTACAATATGTGAAACCTTTGGTAAACGTGAAGCCAAAGTTGCACCAAAATCAGGGGAGTGGACTGTACTGGTATCTAATGCACCATACCATAAATCTACGGGAACATCGATATTCTCAAGTCTTATTGGCCAGGGACTCAGCGCATTCACTAGGTCGCGTGCGTATCCATGTGCGCCTTGAGAGAAACCTTGGTGCAAAGCTTGCTGGTATGCTTGAGTGAACATCTCACTTTCGTATATTAGGCGATCGCCTACGGCGGGGCGTAGCCCATCGCATTCTGCACTCATACTCATAATTAATCGCCACAGTTCATCTGCTGTAGCCATCTGTGCAAATCGTCGCTCGAACTCTACAGCATCTTGTTGAAGCGCCGCAATCATTCTGGCAACATCAGGATGCAGCAGTGGTTGCAAACTTGGGTGGGAGAGTTCATCTTGTCCTGACACAATAGCTACAGCTTTGACGAGACTGCGTTCCGCCAGAGACAAAGCAAAAGGTGCGCCTTGTGAAAAACCAACAGTCAGAACATCATCCAGATGATGCACTTGAATCAATTCTTGCGTGTCATCTACCCAAGAGGATAAAGTTTTGTTAGGGTGAGGAGTAGACAAACCCAAGCCAGGGCGGTCAATAGCAATTAGTCTCAAGCCCAGTTCTGGAAGATAGCTAGCACCAAAACCCAGCCATCCGCTCATCCCAGCCCCAGTACAAAACAAAATGGGAATTCCATCAACAGGCCCCCATTCAGACCAAGCCAACTCACGACCATCCCCCAATTGCATCTTTGATTGTCTTTCCGGTGGTGTGACAAGATGATTCATACTTGGATAGAAACTTTCCTCAATCTGGTGTTATCCCTATGCACAATTGAAACACAAGTTGGTCGCACGGTTGCCGTAATTGTTGATATCGATCAAGTAGTTTATATTGTTGTTTTGTGCTAAATACCGCCGACATGGACAAATCACTGCCAAAACATTTTCAGGAAAGTATTTATCAAATACTACTACCTAATTTACAAATTAGAAGTATTAACCCGCGCGATCCCATTCAAGTCAACTATATTCCCCAACCTTGGCAACTGCTGGGTAGAGGAAATTATGCAGCTGTACTTTGTCACCCTGATTACCCTGACTATGTAGTAAAAATTTATGCCCCAAGACGGCCAGGCTATGAAGAAGAAGTAGAAGTTTACCGCCGTTTAGGTTCTCATCCGGCATTTTCTGAATGTTTGTATGCCAAGGATGGCTTTTTAGTTTTGAAGCGGCTTTATGGTACAACACTCTACGATTGTATGCACTTAGGTTTACCAATTCCCCAACAGGTAATACAGGACATTGATCAAGCCCTTAAATATGCCCAGAGTCGTGGACTCCACCCCCATGATGTTCACGGTCGTAATGTGATGATGCACCAAGGCAGAGGATTGGTAGTAGACGTTTCTGATTTCCTGCATCAAGAACCTTGTGCAAAATGGAAGAACCTCAAAAGGGCTTATTATTGGTTGTATCTGCCTGTTTTACGCCCATTGCGATTACGTGTACCATATTCTGCTTTAGATTTAGTTCGCAAATGTTATCGTTTCGGAACTTCTTGCAAACAATTCTTGAGTCGAATAGCTATAAAATTCAAATATTTTAAATATCTAAAGCGTTAGTAAATATGTGAATAGTGGCGTGTCTAAACTAAATTACTAGATTAGGCAATAAAAAAGTGGCCCTGTATAGAACAGAACCACTTATAATATTTACCCAAATTTTAGAACTTAACGCGCTGCACCTTGAGCGGAAACAGCATCAATTGGCTTCATTAAGTACAGGCGCAATAACTGCCAACCAGTGGAAACCAATAGGGGTAATTTTTGGAATAATTGCAGGAATTTTGGGGTTTTGGATTCGGCGATCGCAGCTAACTTTTCGTTATTCTGGACACAGATATCCAAACGCTCGTAAAACTCTGGACTATCCACATCCAGAATTACAGGGAAGACTCTACCTGCGGTTTCATTAGTCTTCTTAATCACGTAGATGTCATATTCCCGCGCATCTAAACCGATAGAAGCGTAGAAGTCTTTACGCTGAATATCGTTGAGATACATGGTGGCAAATACCGACAACAGGAAGAAGCGACTCCATAGTTTCGCCTTCCAGTCGTTCAACATTTGCGGCTGGGATTTCATAATTGCGTCAAAGAAATCACCGTGACGGTTTTCATCCTGACACCAGTTTTCAAAGAAACGGAAAATTGGATAAATTCTGTCTTCAGGATGCGCTTCTAAATGGCGATAAATTGTGATATAGCGCCAGTAACCTATCTTTTCTGAAAGATAGGTTGCGTAGAAAATGAATTTTGGCTTAAAGAATGTATAATTCCGGCTCTTGGTTAAAAATCCTAAGTCAAGAGACAGGTTAAAATCTGACATCGCTTTGTTCAAAAAGCCAGCGTGGCGTGCTTCATCCCGTGACATCAGGTTAAAGCATTCAGCCAAAACGGGGCTTTTGTCTTTCAAACGACGACCGAGTTCCTTGTAAAGCAAAAAGCCGGAGAACTCTGCCGTACAAGACCGTTCTAAAAATTCCACGAACAAGCGGCGAGTATCCCCGTCAATGTGATCCCAGGATTGTTCAAACTCGGCATCCCGCACAAAGTGATGACGGTTATAGTCAGCACGGAACTCTTCGAGAATGGCTCTCAGTTCGTCTTCGTTGACGGAGATGTCCATCCGTGCCATCTCATCAAAATCAGTGGTGTAAAACCGGGGTGTTAATAGAGTTTCCTTGGCCGGGACTTTAATTCCTGGCCGTATTTCTTCAAAGCCTGGCTTTTTTAGGGAATCTACCATGTCCTAACTGCTCTTTTGTTTTTATTATCTTGACTACGCCGTGAAAGCTAAAGGTTATGCCCTCACAAGGCGCAACAGCCGACAATAATGAATTTGTATAAATCTCAGTCTACCAAGGTGTAGAGGCAAACTGGTAGAGAAAACGTTAAGAGTTGCAACAATTTTGGAGGGTAATGGGTAATGGGTAATGGGTAATAGTAAAAAAGCCATTACCAATCACCAATCACCAATTACCAGCCCCATTAATTTCTACCTAGCCACTTTTGACCGTTTAAGCGGTACACTAGACGAGATACCAACATATCAAGGGTAATTTTTCGCTCGTCGATTAAGAATGATTCTAGGGTGCTGGGTCTTCTGCCTTCATTGCAGGAAAAGCCTTTTTTGCCCTGGATGTCTTCATCGGGGAAATAGACATTAAACTGGCGCTGGCCGCCTTGCCAACTGCCAATTACTTGCCAGCATTCTTCAGAGGATGCTATACCAGCGATGGGTAGCTTCTGCTTGGCGAAGGAAAGCTGTAAATCTTTTACCCCTTCTGAGGCGATCGCTTTTTGCAAAGCTGGCAAATAATCTTGCTCCATGAACTCTACAAATGGCTTGTCTTCCACTGCTGGGGCTTTCTCTTTTTTCGCGGCTTTGGCTGCTGCGGGTGCGGTTTTTTCTGCTGGTTTGGCAGCGTTGGGGTTAGTTTCTGGGTTAGCCGTTGCGGGATCTGGCGTATTCGCGGTAGGAATGTTTGTCGCTACTGCTTCGCTAGTGCTGGGGGCGTTTTCTTCAGAGACAGAGGGCGCTTTCTGTTCAACGGTGCTAGGGATCGCGTCTGCTTGATTTTGGTTATTTGGGTCTGCCATTGCTCAGGTCTATCCTTTGTCTAACTTGAAAATAGGGGTTAGGGGCTAGAGGCTAGAGGCTGGAGAAGAGATATTTTTATCACTTCGTTGTGTATTTTGTTACATTGCCTCTGAGCTTGTAGAGTGCTTGCTTACCTCTAGGTGATAAATTACCTTTATTTTGACATAGGATTGGCAATCAATAGTTATTAAGGGAATTTCTCATAAACCTAGAAAAAATATTATTTAAAAGCTGTCAAAAAATATATACAAACTGATGGTAAATATAGACAAGATATAAGGTTATACAAAGTAATGGCGATTATAGACAAGATAAGGTGTATTTATATGCCGAACACTTAGCAATCATATATTTCGGCTAGTGAGGTAACGAAAATCGGCGAGTATCTTGCAAAAGTACCTAAACCATCTGAGACTTAATTCTGGAACTAGATATTAAACTCCCTACTGGGATTTATACATGAGTGATCACAACGAGATTTTATTGCTAAAGGCTGCGAAAAGTGGCGATATCAAAGGTCTGGGTGCGCTGCTGGCGGCTGGTGCTAGGGTGGATGCGTGCGATCGCGATGGCACTACGGCGTTAATGTTTGCTGCTAATCTAGGGTATACGGAAATTGTGCGATCGCTCCTCGATGCAGGGGCAAATGTGAATCTGAAGAGAAAGCGCTATGGTTTGACGGCTTTGATGTTGGCTGCTAGTGCTAAACAAGTTGACATTGTACAGCTATTAATTTCTAGAGGCGCTGATGTAAATATTACTAATGAAGATGGTAGTACAGCTTTAATGGCAGCAGCTTTGAAGGGTTATGTAGAAGCAATACGGGTTTTATTAGCTGCTGGTGCTGATGTCAATATTACTGATAAAGATGATGATAATGCTTTAAAAGTGGCTGTGAAGCAAGGACAAGCTGCTGTAGTGGAGTTAATTCTACAAAGCGGTGCAGATGCTAATACTCAAGATGAAGCAGGGGATACGCTGTTGATGCTAGCAGCTGATTTGGGACATTTGGATGTGGTGGAAGTGTTGCTAGCAGCTGGGGCTGATGTCAACCAAGAAAATCAAGATGGTGGGACAGCATTGTTAGCAGCTGTAGCAGCAGGAAATGGAGCGATCGCAGAAATTTTACTAAATAGAGGTGCGGAAGTAAATCATCAAGACCAAGATGGGGAAACAGCCCTACATTTGGCTACGGTGGAAGGCTACGTTGATGTGGTACAAGTGTTACTTAACTACGGTGCAGATACGCAAATTAAAAACAACTTGGGCGATACACCGTTATTAGTAGCAGCATTACAGGGACATCATCAGATAGTCGCAACATTACTGGGTTCTGGCGCAAGTTTAAATGAAAACAATCTAGGTGAGACACCTTTAACCTTAGCAGTATCTCAAGGTCATACCGAAACAGTAAAGATATTATTAGACTACGGTGTTGATGTTAACATCCCGGCAGGCGATGGTAAAAGCCCCTTAATCAAAGCTACAGAACGTAATCATCCAGGGATAATTCAGTTATTGTTGGCAAAAGGTGCTAATGCCAATTACCAAGACTCTGTAGGCGCTACAGCTTTAATTTGGGCTGCTTCTGGTGGTTACAACAAAGCGGTGCAAATCTTACTGGACGCTGGGGCTGATACAAATTTAAAAAACCGTGGTGGTTACACGGCTTTAATGATTGCCGAATTTAATGGCTTTAGGAGTATAGTTCAGAGTTTAAAGCAAGCGGGGGCGCAGGAGTAAGAGAAGGGACTGGGGACTGCCCCTCGTCCCGCACCGCTTTGAGCACCTGCTCGGTTTGCTCGACGTTGCTCTCCGTGACGAGGACGC
>DATNQO010000139.1:0-7783 GCA_036704005.1 Leptolyngbyaceae cyanobacterium
GACGATAAAACAGCCAAGGATGGTTTGGTTGGAGGTATGCAATTGGACAAGCACCAAATCATTGAGGAGCCGGATGAGGTGAAAGTCTCACGTCCGGTTCTGAAGACGAGCGGTTTTCGTGAGGGAATCGCTTAGTTTAACATCATCCGTAAAGTAAGCACAACACTTGGACTTGATTTAGGTGAAGTGTCGTCGTGGTTTTTGACTCACCCCACCCGGATCTATGTCTGGGTGACAGCTAACAAGAAGCGAAGCGACGTGGCTTTAGGAGGCACTGCGGTCTTGGGGTTTCCCCAAGTAGAGCAAGTGCCGTCCCGTTGCGTAGCATCCTTTTAGAATCACCCGAATTAATTCGGGGGAGTAGTCAAGTTCCCGGACGGAAGCGGAGATGATCTGGTATATGATGGCGATCGCCTAATATTTCTAACAAAGGCCCATTAACGTCAAATTTAACCATACTTACCGATGCGACCAAAATATTCACCCGATAGCGATAGCGCCCCAAATCAATTCCCAATAAACTGCAAAGCATAATCCGAATTGTGGCTTTGTGGGAAACTACTAAAACATTACCTTGCGGATATTTTTCCTGAATTTCCGCAATGACAGGCATAGAACGGTTAGCAATATCTACCGCAGTTTCTCCACCTATGGGCGCATTCCAAGCGGGTTCTGTTAACCATTTTACATAATTTTCTGAGTAATTCTCTTGGGCAAAAGATTTACTCTTAGTTTCCCATTTGCCGTAACTACCTTCTCTCAGCCCGTCACGCAACTGCATATCCATACCGATAGCATCACAAAATGGCTTGGCAGTTGCAATAGTGCGCTTCATCGGGCTAACATAAACCGCTTCCCACTTCAATTTTTTATAAACATCAGCAAAACTCTCTGCCATCCGCACCCCTTCAGAAGTCAACTCCGCATCAGTTTCACCGCAGAAATTACCACTTTGACTAAAAGTAGTTTCTCCATGTCGCAGTAAGTATAAATTGAGTGTCATAGCTTGTATGGTGATTGGAATCAAGGAGTTTGTGCAAAAACAAAATACCATCAATCTCGCAATCAAGTATGTGACACCAAAACAAAGTAATCAACGGAAAAAGTCAATCTCATACTTTGGAATTGGAGCAGGGATGCAGCCTGATGTTAGTTTTTCAGTCAAAAGGAATAAGTTTGCAGTCACAGGGCTGATTTGTGTAATCTTTCCCAAGCTAACTTAGCTGCGCCTACCATTCCGGCTGAGTTGCCTAATTGTGCTGGCAGAATTTGTAATTCTGCGCGAGATGTGTACATGACTCGCTTTTCAATTTCTGCCTTGAGGGTAGGGAAGAAAAATTCATAACTGGCACTGACACCACCACCCAAAACGATCGCTTCTGGTGTTAAAATGTAAATTATACTGGCTAAACCTGTACCTAAATCTCTACCATATTCTCGCCAAAACGCTAAAGCCTCTACATTACCCTCTTTAGCTAACAAACCCAATTCGGCAGGTTCTTTACCAGTAAGGCGACGAATGGCTTTAATGGAAGTGTATTGTTCTAAGGAACCTTGATTCCCACTCTTACACATGGGGCCATCGGGTTGGAGTGTAATTAATCCTAGTTCTCCCGCCGCACCGCGATGTCCGACAAATAATTTGCCATCTAAAAAAATTGCTCCGCCTACACCAGTCCCCAAGGTTAACATTATAAAATTTTTGTACTGGCGACCGGCTCCTAACCATGCTTCGGCTATTCCCGCACAGTTGGCATCATTTTCAATGACTGTAGGCTTGCCAATTTTCGCTTCTAACCAATCAGCCAAAGGCACATTGACCCATTGTGGTAAGTTTATGGCAATTTGGGCAATGCGTCCAGCTGCATCAGCCGGGCCGGGAGTACCGACACCAATAGCTATAGCTTGATTATCGGGGTCAATTTGGGCGATCGCATCCACCATGACCATAAAAACTGCTTCAGGTAGTGCTGGTTGGGGAGTCGCTACAGTTAAAGATTGTAAACAAGTACCATCTTGGGTAAATCGCCCTAGTTTAATTGCCGTTCCCCCCAAGTCAATGCCAATTACTTGAGTATCTGCCACTTTTATTTCCTCACACCAAACCACCAAGGCGGAAAAAGAGGCTTGGTTACTTGGCTCTTTTTTCAACTAGGTGGATATTATTCAAGACAAAGTAGTATTTTAGTTCGTAGTGAGTGATAAATCACTCAGAACCGAGGTTATTAAGATTATATTGCGATCGCACCTAACGTCCACTGTAGGCGATCGTTTTTTCAGGGTTCCTTGGGTAAGCTAATTCACGTCTGATGTGAATTAGGAAAACCTTCTATATCCAAAAAATAGCCCATGCTTGGAGCCTATGAGACTCGGTAGGGGCGGGTTAATCAAATATCATCAACAATTAACGATGATCCCGGTGAACCCGCCCCTACAAATGTCTACCCAATTACAAGATTTTTATTCACATTAGACGTAATTCTTAAATAAAAGCTTAAGAGGTTATTTATGTGAAAATAAAATTATCGGTGTGTTAGGCGCATATTTCGAGATGATATGTCACGAAAAGCATGATTTGTGCGCCTCAACACCGCTATATAAGATTATAAGGACTAAAGTCCTTACTACGAGCTTTAGCTTTTTGGTGCTGCTGGCCCGAAAAATTCTAAGTTATCGGTTTTTTTGGCTGTAACTCTTAAATTTGTGACAACGCTGGTACGAATACTAGAATGTTCCTGTGCAACTGTCACTGGCGCACCTTTTAAAATTCCAGCCAGCGCCACAGAAAGCATAAACCCACCAGCCGCCGCCGCTACTAACGAAATGTTATCTTTCACTTTAATCTCTCAGTAATTAATATTTAAAGTCCATAGTCAATAGTCCATAGTCTAAAGTTCCCAATTTCATGGCAACTAACAACTAACTACTTCCGATTTTCTCCCCGCGATCGCGGATTGACAATTTCATTTAGCCCTTCACCAAGTAGTGATAACCCTACCACCATCAATGTCATTGCTAAACCTGGAAACAGTGTAGTCCACCAAATCCCAGTCGGTAGTGCTTCTAGTGCTTGTTTTAAATCATGCCCCCATTCTGGAACTTCTTCCGGTAATCCTAGCCCTAAAAAGCCTAAACCGCCTAGTACCAAAATTGCATCGGCGGCGTTAAGGGTGAAAAGTACAGGTACGCTTTGAATGACGTTGAAAAATAAATATTTGGAAAGCACTGTCCAGGTAGAAGCGCCCATTGCTTGCGCGGCTTCGATGAATACTTCGGTTTTGACGCTGACGGTATGGTTACGCACCACGCGGTAGTATTGAGGAATGTAGGCAATACTAATTGCGATCGCTGCATTTAAGATTCCTCTCCCCACCACAAACGCCAGTGTTACTGACAGTAGTAAGCCTGGTAATGTATAAATACTATCCATAAGAAACAGCAGCGCCTTATCTAATCTACCGCCGAGATAGCCGCTCACCATCCCTAAAGGCACACCAATTAACATACTCAAGGCTGTAGCTAAAATCACCACTTGCAATGCAGATTGAGCGCCGAATACGGTGCGGGAAAACACATCATGTCCTAAACGACTAGTCCCAAACCAGTGTTTAGCCGATGGTGGGACTTGGGGGATGTTAGAAAGAAAATCTTTAGGGTTTTGTAGCCATCCCCAAGCCTGAAATACAGGTGCAAAAAATGCTAGGAAGATGAAAAATAGGGTAATGGCTAACCCAATCTGCATTAATTTGTGGGAAAGGGTGGGATTTTTGACAAAAAGCCCCAATTTAGGAAACTGACGTTTAGTAATGGTCATGAGCGATCGCCGATATAGCGCAAGATACGCTGACCATTTTACATAAGGATTGGGGATTGGGTACTGGGGATTGGGGACTGGGTAAACTATTAATCTAGAAACTGAGAGAATTACCTTTTCACCCGCCTAATGTTAGGCAACACGCAGGATATGCGATCGCTTAATACCGTTTCTTGGGAACATACACTTAACTGTAGAGACGTTGCATACAACGTCTCTACATCATTGATTTGGTGCAACTTCATCGAGAATTGGTATGAGATATTAAGAAATGAGGAAAACTCTTCCCCAGTCCCCAGTACCCAATACCCAGTCCCTAAAGATTACTGTCAATCAACTGACGATACT
Organism: Leptolyngbyaceae cyanobacterium; assembly: GCA_036704005.1. GTDB lineage: Bacteria > Cyanobacteriota > Cyanobacteriia > Cyanobacteriales > Nostocaceae > Trichormus. The sequence goes on from DATNQO010000139.1 coordinate 4,163, forward strand.
CACTCTTCTGCTTCACACCTTTAACTTCCTTCACCAGTTCCTTATCCTTGAAAAACTGGACAGTTGGTGTTCCGGTTACGCCAGCATTTTCAGCAATATCGCGGTCTTTGTCGATGTCAATTTCTACAAAGTGGATTTTGCCGTCAAATTCATCGACTACTTTATTTAATATCGGTTTGAGGGTATGGCAAGGGCCACAACCGGGAGAAACGTATTTGACAATGAGTAGGCGATCGCTTTCATGGAATAATTTCCGTAGAGCATAGCCACCAGCATGGCGTGTTGCTTGCAAATCAAATTCCGCCGCTTGTTCCGCTTCGGTTTTCTGCGCTTCTGGCTGATGTTCTAACTCATTATTTATTGTCGGTTCTTGATGGAACTCCTGAATCAAACCATTAACAGATAACCACCTTTCCGCCAACAACGCCGCCGCACAGCCACTACCAGCAGCCGTAATTGCTTGGCGATACTCATGGTCTTGTACGTCACCGGCTGCAAACACACCCTCTACACTGGTTTCTGGCGAACCGTGTTTAGTGACAACATAACCAACTTCATCCAGTTCCAGTTGTCCCTTAAATAAAGATGTGTTGGGACTGTGACCAATAGCGTAAAACAAACCTTTGACTTGCAGCTTAGTTTCTTCCCCAGTCTTGCTATTGCGGACTTTTACCCCATCCATGTGACCATTACCAAACACATCCACAACTTCTGTGTTCCAATGCACTGTGATTTTGGGGTTACTCAAAACGCGGTCTTGCATAGCTTTAGAAGCCCGCATCTTCTCAGAACGCACCAACAAATTAACTTTTGAGCCGTACTTGGTAAGATAAATTGACTCTTCCGCCGCCGAGTCGCCAGCACCAATTACAGCCAATTCCGCACCGTGGAAGATCGGGGTTGCACCATCACAAATTGCACAAGCAGAAATTCCCCGACTCCAGAATTGATGCTCACTCGGTAAACCCAAACGCTTTGCTGTTGCACCAGTAGCGATAATAATACTATGCGCCTTAACTTCCCTTTCATCAGAACGCACAGTAAATGGACGCTGACTTAAATCAACATATGTCACATCTTCAGTATATAACTCAGCCCCCCAGCGCTCCGCTTGAGCCTTCATCCGATCCATTAATTCCGGCCCGGTTATCCCTTGGGGAAACCCTGGAAAGTTTTCTACCTCAGTCGTTGTCATGAGCTGCCCACCAGGCAAACCCCCAGCTTGGAAACCTTCAAATACCACAGGTTTTAGGTTAGCTCTCGCCGCATAGATAGCCGCCGTGTACCCTGCTGGCCCAGAACCGATAATTACTATGTTTTCTACAGTTGGGTTAGACATAATATTTATACGAACTCATAACGACTACGTTTAATATAGCATAACAGTTAGTCAGTTGTCAGTGGTCAGTTGATAGTTGACAGTTGACAGTTGTTATTCTCCCCTGCTCCCCCCACTCCCTCATCTCCCCCCACTCCCTGTTAATATGAATTAACTTTGCCACCTACCGATGAAAAACGCTTTTATGAATCAATTGACGGCTAAAGATTGGATACTCATCAAAGGACGACTAACGCCTTATCTGTTTTTGCTACCTGCGTTGATTTTGTTGGGTTTAACTGTCTTTTGGCCGGCGTTGCAAGCGTTCTACCTCAGTTTTACTAGCTACGAAGACTTGAGCCAACCACCGCAATGGATAGGCTTTACTAACTTTCTCCGGTTGTGGAAAGATGCAGTTTTTTGGAAAACTTTAGAAAATACATTTCTTTATCTTGTTGGTGTAGTGCCGATTTTGGTGATTGCGCCTTTAGGGTTGGCAATTTTAGTTAATCAAAAACTACGTGCAATTAATTGGTTTAGAGCCGCCTACTATACACCAGTGGTAATTTCTATGGTAGTGGCGGGTATAGCTTGGAAATGGTTATACGCAGAAAACGGTTTACTCAATCAGTTGATAAAAACCTTTGGTTTTACAGAAGGTATTCCCTGGCTCACCACTTCCGCTAAACTTTTCGGTATCGTGCCGATTTCTCTAGCCAGCGTCATGGCTGTAACTATATGGAAGGGACTCGGCTACTACATGGTGATTTATTTAGCTGGGTTGCAATCAATTCCGGCTGATGTGTATGAAGCCGCCGCCATTGATGGCTCAGATGGGATTCGCAAACATTGGGATGTGACAATTCCTTTAATGAAGCCTTATCTCGCGCTTGTAGCCGTAATTTCCGCAATTTCTGCCACTAAGGTATTTGAAGAAGTTTACATCATGACTCAAGGCGGGCCGCTCAATAGCTCGAAAACCATCGTTTATTATCTATATGAGCGTGCCTTCAGTGATTTAGAAATTAGCTACGCCTGCACAATTGGACTAGTACTATTTTTGATAATTTTAGGCTTGTCAGTTTTGCGATTAGTTATTAGTCAGCCAGGGGGAGACAATCTGGTTTAGTGCTGAATACACACGAACGGTAGCTTGTCAAGGGTGTTTGGAAAAAATGAACGCAGATAAACGCAGATAAACGCAGATGATGAAGATTTAGATTTTTCACTAATGCAAAATTTTTTTGTGCTACATTAAGTTACAAGGTAGTAATACATTTGCCTAGCTATAGTTTGGGTTCTATATACCCAACTGGTGTGCCAACCTCTGGCTTGAGCGTATGCCGCAAAGTGATAGGTTACTATTCTACGTCGTTTGATTTGCTTAGTAGCGGATTAAAGACTCTGAAAGTTAGCTCACTGGTAGAGCGATCGACTCATAATCGATATGTTGTAGGTTCGATTCCTATACTTTCAACCAACCCTTTCCGGGTCAAAAAACACTACTCTGATAAAGTAGCCCGTTTAACTTTTGTAAAAACTCTGTGATGTAGGTTTACTGTCGTTCATCACATAGTGATGTTCGATAGTAGCAGTGAAGAAGCTAGAGCGAATGTCCTCTCCCTAACTTGAGTATGTTCCTTCGTTTTCCTAACTAGGCAAAATGAACGACATATTTGAGCGCTGTTATTTCTAGATTACTCAAGGGTAGTCTAGAAGCAAGTAGCAGCATTCTTAATCCAGTTTTGGAGACGCATTTCGCCCGCAACTAAACTGTCACACCTACATTTGCAGAGTTTTAAAATATGTTGTAGTATATGTATTATAAATGTAATAGCTTGAAGTCTGAGAGACGATGAATCAAGAACGTCAGGTCAAAATCAGCAAATTTTTAAGTAAACATTTGCGTCATACACCAGAACGCCTTGGTTTGGTTTTGGCTCCAGGCGGTTGGATAGCAGTTGATGAGTTACTGGGTGCTTTTGACACTCCTCGCTCTAAAGAGACGAGGATTCTTGCTTCATCCGTCCTCTCTAGAAATCTGAATACTAGTATTCAAATTTCTCCGTTTGGATACGTCCACAAGCTCACACGGACTTCCCGACCGCGTTTGAAAAGGTTTTTAATTTCTGTGTTTACTCCCACATTTGTACAAGATTTAGGATTTATACTACCTGGGTTCCGGATCAGGAGCAGTCCGCTTGACCTACTTCGTCTTTTATTTGTGCGCTTTACCGCTATTAGTTATACTACCACAAAAGCCGCCCTAGAAGGGCGGGGCTTTAAACCCAGTTTTTCGGTAA
>DATNQO010000140.1:0-4234 GCA_036704005.1 Leptolyngbyaceae cyanobacterium
AATCACACCCCTTGCCATACAGGATGCGGCGGCGGTTGAGCGGATGAGGGACTGGGCGAAGTCTGCACGACCTGCTTCTACGGCGATCACGGATGCACCAAGCAAATCAATAAGAACTGCGCGGTATAGGAATATGAATTAGTCCTAAAAGTGATTGCTTCTGCTTAACCAAGTGGAAGCAATTGCTATGCAAAGCATTGGTGAAATATTATTAACAAATTCGCCAATGTTTATTATTCAAACAGAAACTTCGGGAGCTACACTCGATGCAGGAAATGCCTGCATTTACCAAAGTTAATTCGCTCGAAACTTCGACTGCTGTTTACTCTGTGGGGAAAACTATTAAGTTTTGGGACATGACTGAGCATAGCTGGCTCAAAGGGAAAATTACGGCGATAACTCAGTGCGAAGGATATTTTGTTAGCGCCACAATTTTGCACCAAAACTACAACAAAAAGCGAGAAGTCAACATACATCGGGAAGATTGGTTAGATACAAAAGGCGAGTAAATTATCAATTGCTTCTATCCAGAGATGATAGAAGCAATTGCCATTTATTAATTAATGAGTGAGTAATATGTCAACATCATCAGACCGCGACGACAAAGATAACACTAACTACACCTTTACACCTCCAGTTATCTACAGCCCGCAACAAGTAGAAACTGGTAACAAAGTTATAGAAATCATCAATTCAAGCTTAAGTGATGAGGATAAAAGTAAAACTGTTTGGTCAGTTTTGAATAATGCAAATACTTGAGGAATTAAAGATGTCTAAAGACCTTTTGACATACTATGGACAGACTCCGCGTATTGACCAGCTAGTTGAAAAATATGGTGCATATTTAGAACAAGTAGATAGAGAGGTAAAACTTCTGTTACGCATAACTTTAAGCCACTATGTTTTGATGAAACAGCATTGCAATCCTGGCGATTACGCTGTTAAAGAAGCGTTAAATGATGGACTTTTTGTCAGATTCATAACTAAAAATATCCCGCAAGTATTGATAGATATTTGCGCTCAATTAGAGGGATTAACAATTGATGAAGCGGAATCAATACTAGACGCATTGCAACATCAAATCCATTGGGGGCAATGCCCAAGCCCGTTGAAGTAAGTAACTTGTTCAGAAGGATTGAAATATGAAAACAGTCGCAGCAACATACTTGGGCTTAATCATATTGTTAATGGGGTCAGCCACAGTCTTAGCAACTACAGAACTCTTATTCTGTAGCCAAAAAGATAGACCTACATTTTGCCAGCCAATAAACAGCATCATGTCTGCTTTCCGGGGCTATTAACGTTGTATTAAAGGTGAATGTTGGCTTGTCTAATATTCACCTACTAGTTCATCAAATTGCTAAAAAATCATGGAAACCTATCTTGTTTATGTCGATGCTGCCAGTAACAGCAATAAGTTCTGGAGTGCGAAAATTGAAGGTAATCAGCTAACAGTTGAGTGGGGAAGAGTGGGGTACAATCCTCAAAGGAAAGTACATAATCTGGCTAATCCTCAAAAAGCCATGATGAAATATCAAAGTCTTGTAGCCGAAAAGCAGATGAAAGGCTATAGAGAAAGTCAGCCGCAAATAGATGATAGCCGTGATATTTCTGAAATCAGAAGGGCAATTGAATTGTTGGAAATTATTCGCCGTTGCGTAGAGCAGAAAAGATTTGATAATTCTTATATCAACTCTCTCAACCAATACTTAAAAATTATTCCCACGCCCTTGGGAATGCAAATTGACCCCGGAAAAATTTTCCGCAGCGTGGCAGATGTAGATCATCAAAGGCAGTTGCTCAGTTCTTTAATCCCTGTGACTCCTGTAACTGCTACCGTTAAAGTTAAAGAAGCTACCACAACTGATGAGAAAGTGGTCAGCTTGAGGGGGATTCACCCGAATCTCTGGCGGCATTTTTAGGCAGTATTATCCTGATCAAGTGAAGGGTATAAAGCTTTAAGTTGCTAGAATAGTAAATCATCATATTCCCCAGTAAAATAAACCTTGGGGAATATATAAACTCCTCAGCCAAATATCATGAAACAACCTTGTAAAAATTGTCCATTTAAAAAGTCTGTATCCTATGTGCTTTCGTCAAAAAAAGCACATGATATTTTAAATAGTATTACACATGATAAAGCCTTTCATTGTCACCAAACAGTAGATTATTCAAATTCTATTGAAGGTCAAGTTACTGCGGAATCAAAATTGTGTTTTGGTGCAGTTTTGTTCTTGGAAAATACGGTGCGTGGAGGTTGTCGCTCAAATGTAATGTTCCGGTTTGGGTTGAAGCGTCAAGAATTTCAACTTTCTGATTTACGGCATGATGAAAGCATATATCAATCGTTTGATGAATTTATTGAGGGAGTTAGTTATTGAATTAAGGCTACGCGAAAACAAGCAGAAAAATAATATGTTGGATGTTAATCATGAAAATAGATGTAGCTGCAATCGAGAAACAAGTGTATTCAGCGAATGAAAATCTAGAGTTAGGCGATATTTTTGATGCAGTCTGTCAAGAGAATCATCTAAACCCTGAAGCAGTAGAATAAGAGTTCGGCTGTAAAGACCCATACGCTTTAGTTGGATTCTTGCAGGAATTGGAGCCAGCAGAGATGAGCAATTATTTAGAAATAAAGTAAATCTTAAAATTGCATATTTAACTTTCTTGTATAACTTTTGTTTTTTAGGTGAAAACTGATGATTAATCAATCTCATAGCCAAGGATTTTCTCAAATATCTCAACTGCTTTCACAAGTTAATACAGATCGCGTTCAAATTTTAATTCCTATACAAATAGAAGGGAAGGAAATAGCAATATTAACGGAGATGCACCATGTGGTTAACAAGATTAAGCAATACCTACCCCCTAATTGGCTTATAGTTAGTTATGGCGTTTGCGACCCTCGTTGTGGAACTGCGATTGGCGGTGAAGGAGTAGATATAGTGCTTCATCGAAGATATAGCTCTGGATGCACAATTACTAGGTTCCACGCTATGTCCGACTTATCTCTAGTCCAAATTGTTTAGCGATCGCCCTAAGCAATTCGCAATTATCTTCGTAGGTGAACCAATGACACAAGATTTTAGCAACTCAAATGCAGCCAAGAATAGGCGCTGCTGCATTTGCGGGAAGTATTGCCAAGAGGAAGAGATTTACTTTCCTGAATTGGTGCAGTGCCTACGTTGCTACACTCTACAAGATGTTATCACAGCGCAAAAGTTATTTATCATTCCTTTGTCTGCGTAATTTGAGCTTCCTTTTTGGAGCAAGACTCAGGCTGTAAAGACTTTTGTTTAATCAATTTATCAGTAACAAATCATGACAAAATTAGAACTGACCGATGAACAACTAGCAGTTATATCCAAAGCCTGTGAATTGTTTGCGCGGATTCACATGGGGCAATTGGAAGAAGTGGCTTGGTTATTTAGTTCATTGCCAGAGGAGCGCTATCAAGAATTAACTGAAACTCTCAAAGAACTAAATACTCTGATTACTCAGATGCCTAAGCAATCTCACTTTGGCATCAGGAGTGAACAAGTTCCCCAAGTAGCACGGAGCGCATATGATATTCACCAAGTAATTCGCAATTACTTGGCTTGGAAACAGAATCCTCAAGGTGGAGTTGGGGGAAACTTTAATTCCCCTGTGCAGTATTCAACAATCGCACTTCCAAAAATTAGTGATTAATCAAAATCAATCAGAGTAAACCTATTGAGCATAAACACAATTGATAGATTTACCCTGATTGGTCATTTTTTGATTTACTACTACTTACTCCAGTAATCAAGCAGATATTATAATAGTTTAATAAGAGTTTTTATTAATTGTTTATCTATTTTCAATCCAAGCAAAAAGCTACGCTAAAGCACTATGAGTTAGAAAAGCTTAGTTGAATTAAAACTAGTTAATTGACTAATCGCTTTTCAATCCAAGCAAACAGCTACGCTAAAACACAGTGAGTTGAGACTAGATTTGGTAATCACAACTCGCACACACTAACCTTAAATAATGGATGGTAGCTACTATGACAGCTTTTGAAACAACGTTCGACTTTGATGCTCCAGAACACAAAGCATACGATAAAACCCCAGCAGCGAAAAGTATAGCTTCACCGGCTGGCATCTGGATAGCTTACGAGAATCAGCAGTTGGCAGGATGGTATGAGGGCAAAGAACTTGAGGGAGGGAAGGAATACAAAGTTCTCACGAATAAGTTGGATGAGAACGAT
>DATNQO010000141.1:0-35391 GCA_036704005.1 Leptolyngbyaceae cyanobacterium
TTAATGACACGAGAAATGGCATCAATTTTGGCACGTCTTACCATCGCTGTTACAGCATCATTATATGCAGGACTGCCGGCACGACCAAGATGTTTATACCGAGATTTACCTTGTTTTACTTTGTCAAAAACAGGTAACTCAGCCTGCATTTTATAATACCAATAAATACCGTACTTACCTTTAACTTGGTAACGCACAATCCAACTATTTTCAGGCGCAACTTCACCGTCAGAAAATATCTGTTGTATTTCTTTTTCTAGTTGTGTAAGTAAAGATTGAAGGCAAGAAGCACGCTCAATCAAATCCTGCTGCCGTGGTTTTTTTGTCAGGGGTGGCATAGAATCAACTTAAGATTAAATACTCAAGAGCTAGTTAGCGGAATATTTCCGCGAATTATATAATTATATTATCTATAGTAGGAGAAAGGCGGTTCATTCATGTCCGCTCAGTATTTAGTAATCAAATCAACAAAGATACGCTCAACTGATGAATAATCCTAGTATAGCCAAAAGTGTTAAAATCCTCAGACAGAAATTTACTCAAACTTTGGGCTTACCTTTTCAACAATTGCTACCATCAGAGGTAATTCAAGAATATTGAGCCCAACTTAATATTAAGTATCGCCAACGATTATTTGACCCAATTTCTACATTATGGGCATTTCTGTCTCAGGTATTAGATGTTGATAAAAGTTGCCATAATGCTGTAAGTCGAGTCATTGCCTATCTTGTAGGCTCAGGAGTAGAATTACCATCAACAGACACAAGTGCTTACTGTCAAGCACGTCAAAGATTACCAGAGGAATTAATTCAAAAACTATTCGGTAAAGTCGCAGTTGGTTTAGAAACTCAGGTCAATGAAAAACACTTGTGGTGTGGTCGAAAAGTAAAAGTAATAGATGGTTCTACTGTATCCATGCCAGATACACCACTTAATCAACAAGAATATCCTCAACCGACTAGCCAAAAAACAGGTTGTGGTTTTCCTCTTGCCAAGATTGGTGCGCTTTTTAGTATCGCCACTGGTGCAGCTGTCGCCCTTGTAATTGATGTTTTTAACACTCATGATATTCAGTTAGCAAGAAGACTGTACGAGTTTTTGTCTCCAGGTGATGTGCTTTTAGGAGATAGAGCTTTTTGTGCTTATGCTGATTTATTTAAAATCAAAACTCTGGGTTGTGATGCTGTATTTCGTAAGCATCAACGTCGTTACACTCAAATGCGTCGGGGGAAAATTGTTGGCGATTGTGATAAATTGGTATCCTGGACAAAACCTACAAAATGCCCCAAAGGATTAACTCAAGAGGAATTTTTATCTTTACCAGATAGATTAATAGTCAGGGAAATTTATTTTTACATTTTTATTCCTGGCTTTAGAACAGAACAGGTAAGTCTGATTACTACTTTACTTGATACTCAGGCTTATTCCACCTTGGATATTACGGGTCTTTATCAAGAACGTTGGGATGTTGAAGTGAATTTAAGGCATCTTAAAACTACATTGGGGATGGATATATTAAGAGGTAAGACTCCCGCAATGGTCAGGAAAGAAATTTGGGCTTTTTTGTTGGCTTACAATCTGTTAAGGTCTTTAATGTGGTCGGCTGGCAACAGTTATGGGGTATCACCTTTGAGGTTATCATTACAGGGAACGAGGCAACATTTTCATAATTTTATTACCCAGTTAGTGACTGAAGAAGCAAGTAAATGTCATCATATTTATCGCACATTGTTAAAAGTGATTGTGCATAAAGAAGTCCCAAAAAGACCTGCACGGAGTGAACCGAGAGTCAGAAAACGTCGTCCTAAATCTTATCCTTTAATGCAGTCACCTCGCCACTGCTATCACCATAATTTAAAAACTGTTTGAGTCCGAAAATACGTATACATACATGAATTGTTAGACCTAACTAATATATTTGTCTGATTCGCGGAATATTCCCGCGAATTAGCTGGTTCTTCTCTCTCCACCCGTTATTGTCGATCGCTTTATCTGTCAAACCCTTATCTCTACTTGCTTTCGGCTTATCTTAGTGCCATTCGGATATATCCGTAAACCTTAGAGGATGTTTGAAACGTGATTAGCTCTTGCACTTTCTCCATCAGCCAATGGTGGGCAATGCCTAAAATAGTTCAATAGATTTGGAAAAATTGAACGCAGATAAACGCAGATGATTAAAATGAGCGATTTTTCGCTAATTCACTATTTTAACCTTGCCACGCCAGTAGTGCAAGATATGATTTAGCCAGGCTTGAGTTAAATTTGTAAGGCTTTAAACCACTTATTCACAAAGGAATTGATAGTTTGTTTAATTTGATGTTTGCGATTCCATCTCTGAAAGGCTCTTTCATAATCTTCGCCTTTAGTTGGGAATGTATTCCACACATCAAGCCCTAGTGCTAAGCCGCAGAATAGCAGAAAGTATAAAGACCAACTGACAGTACCACCACCGACAAAATCTATCAATAGTAGGAAGCCGTTTACAATGGCATAATTACCAACACGCTTTTTAAATTTTGTCATGCGGTAAGCATTAAAAGCTTGCCGTTGCCGCAATTCATTGTGTTGCGATCGCCAATCTATTTCCGCTAACTTCAAATTATCTGGTGATATTTGCAACTCGGTAGCAATTTCTAACAATTGCTCATAACTAAAGTCTTTATCTTGTTCGTCAGCTTGTCGGGCGATCGCCAATTGTAAAATGCGATGTACATCTTCTTGGCTATAAGAACGGAGACTATTAGGTTCAAATGCCGTCATAACTGCTATCTCTTAATATTAACGTTTGTTAGCAATTTGTCGCCCGTCAACTGTGATACAGTTTAGTCGGTTGTCAGTTGTCAACTGTGATACAGTTTGACTAGATTATAGCTACTGCACAACTCTACAATAGCAAATTTAGTCATTAGTCATTAGTCATTAGCATTAGTCATTAGTCAACAGTCCAAACTTATTTTCACTCCCTCATCTCCCTCATCTCCCCCCAGTCCCCAGTCCTTAGTCCCTACTCCCCTGGCTGACGAAAGGCGTAGATTTCCTTGATGACTTCTACCCAACCATCAGAGACAGATTCTAAAATGCGATCGCCTTTTTCTCTAGTTGCAGTCGTCGCATCACCAATTACACCACTTTTACTAATATCTTTTGTTACCCAAGCCACGGGTAATTTACCTTCCCAACTTAAGAGACTACCTGCTGGTTGTTCTGGAGGATATTCTGCCACGGCTTTATCTAGTTTTACCTGATCTGGCAAAATCGCCAGCATAATACTAGTTTCCGCATCTCCAGCGTGCATCCCTTGTGTAGCTTCCTTTGGTGTTAACAATTCTTTAGTTATATGGGGTACGCGCCAAGTAAACAGAGGAAAAACTGCAAAGTCAGCATATTTTACGTGCAAATCTCGCGCCGCCATTTGCATGACTTGGGGCTGTCCCCCGTGGGAGTTCATTAACACCAACTTTCTAAACCCCGCACGGTAAAGGCTTTCTCCCACTTCCATAATGATTGCTGTCAGCGTTTCCGTACTCAGGGTAATCGTCCCTGGGAAATGCCAGTGTTCATTAGATTTACCATAATAAAGAGTGGGTAAGGCGTAAGCGGGAATGTTAGCATCAAGTTTGGATAAAGCTTTCCCCAACACCCCCACACCAATAGCCGCATCAACAATTAACGGTAAATGGGGGCCATGTTGCTCAATTGCGCCTACTGGCTGGATGATAACGACATTCTCCTTATTTGGCATTTCCTCAATTTCTGTCCAGGTGAGGTAGGGAAAAAATCGTTCTGGGGGAATGAAATTGTGCATTTGGGGATTGGGTATTGGGGACTGGGGATTGGGTACTGGGCATGATTCAATTTATACTATATGAATCTTATTCCAACAGGACTTACGCAACTGGCACAATTGTAGTGGATTGACACAGCTAAAATAGTGCATTAGAAAACATCAAAAATCTTGGTTTCTATCAATACCTCAAAAATCTAATGCAACATTTTAGTCGTGTCAGTCCAGTAGAGTGTTTTCTGGATAACGCTGCATTAAAGCGAACCAATCTCGATTCACTCGACGATTTTTGGCTACCACCAACCAAGTGCTTTCTACCTCAAATAATTTTGGAGCCGTCAGTTTGACCTCTGGCGGCTCTACATTTTCTACTATTGGATTTTCTGCGGGATTATCTGACATACTCTCTCACACAGCACTCTAAGTAGATGGTTTAGTTAATGGCACTTCATCAGTTTCGGCACTAAAAGCTGCTTTAAGTTCGGGGCTAGAGTAAGCAATTGCACTTTCGTGCCATTCATGGATGAGCGCGTCAATCATATCCCATGCTGTGGTTGAGGAATCTATCAATCTAAAAGCTTCACTTAGTTCCTTGGTAAATTCTAGCAACTCCGAAGCATCAAACACGCTCAACCATCCATAAGGGTGTTCAAAACCAACTTCTTTACCTAATAACAGAGAAAAAGCAACGGTCAATGCTTCAAAAACAGCTTTACTTTGAGTAGCTGCCTTGACAAGAGAAGTTACTTCCTCCCGGCGCAACAGCGCAAAAGACTGATCATTACGAGTAATTGTCACTGGATGTTCTAAAGCCTTGTCTAGAACTCGTCCAGGCTGCTGATTTAACTCAGTGGCAGTAATTAGCTCATCTGAGTAAATATTGCCAAAATTGCCAAAATTCATAGGTTATGCGTTTTCAGCCAAGCCGATTTAATAACATTAATCAGTAACTACGTATGCCGAGGCGCGATTTAGAACTTTCCTGTTTCAATCCCTATTAGGGATTATAAGGTTTTAAATCAGCATGACGACATACTATAATCAGATATTTTAAGCAATCTTGTTTCAATCCCTAATAGGGATTATGAGGTTTTAAAATATGCCTCTAACAAGGCGTGGCGCACTTCCCGCAAAGGTTAAGAAAAGCTGATAATCAGCTGCAATTTGGGTAAAGCAAGCAAGGAAAACAATGTATGCAGGTAAGACAAGAAATTTTTGATACCTACTGGCGATTCGCCGCTATGCGTCAGGAAGTATTTTTCAACAGGATTAACAACGTCCCGCCACCTTGGTCAAGTGACCCGATTATTAATACCTATAAATTTTGCAATGCCTATCGAGCCAGCGATCGCGTGTCTCAATATCTGATCAAGAACGTAATTTATGATGCGAGGAGGAGTAAAAACGAAGAAGAGGTATTATTCAGAATTTTATTGTTTAAAATATTTAACAAAATTGAAACCTGGGAATATTTAGAAAGTAAAATAGGGGATTACATTACACTTGACAAGTTTGATTTAGATGTATATTCCAACATATTACAAGAAGCCATGAATCTTGGATATGTCATTTATACAAGTGCATATATGTCTTGTGCTAGTAAAGAGTTTGGTTATGATAAAAAACACCAAAACCATTTAGCCTTAATTGATAAAATGGTTGTCAAAGACAAAGTGATAAGCCAGATAGTCAAAGCAAAGAGTTTGGCGGAAGTGTTTCATATTCTTCAAAATTATCCCTTATTAGGTAAGTTTATGGCTTACCAACTGGCTACAGACATTAACTATAGCGAAATTATTAATTTTGACGAAAACAGTTTTACAATAGCAGGCCCAGGAGCCGAACGCGGTATTAACAAGTGTTTTATTGATACAGGCGGAAAAACATATAGTGAAATTATTCATTGGATGACTGAAAATCAAGAAAAAGAATTTCAGCGTTTGGGGTTAAATTTTCAATCGTTGTGGGGTCGTCCGCTACAAGCAATAGATTGTCAAAATCTTTTCTGTGAAACTGATAAATATTGTCGGGCCGCATTTCCAGATTTGAAAAGTAATCGCAAAAAGATAAAAGCTAAATTTAATTTTACACCTCAACCAATTGATTATTTTTATCCTCCTAAATGGGGAATTAATAAAAAAATCAAAGAAATGTTGACGTATAGATTACCACAATTACCGATTTCTAATTTACAACAATCAAATAATGATTGTTGTCAACAGTTAACTTTAGAGTTAGATACATTGTTTAAAATGCCATCTGAAGTATCAAATAGTGATTCAAAATTGCATAAATCATATAAGCAGGAAGCTCATAAGAAAAAGTTAAAAGCTGTCAGAAATGTAGATACAGAAAAATCTCAACAGTTATGTCTGTTTTAATGTTTTTTTAAATTAAGAGATTCACACTAATTCAAATGGACAATCAAATAGGCTCTATAATAGGATATGCTGAGTTCGACGATAAAAACTTAAACAAGAGGAAATATCGCTATTTATTAGGGCGTAAATGGAATAAAAATTTGCCGCAAGTTACTTTTGTGATGCTTAACCCTAGTTGGGCTGATGATACGAAATCTGATCGGACGATCGATAAATGTATCGAATTGGCTCAGTCTTGGGATTATGGTTCTCTTGAAGTGGTTAATTTATTCGCTTATATTACTCCTATACGCAATAACCTTAAGAATGTAGATGACCCTATAGGGCCAGACAATAATCTTCATATTCAATCAGCAACACAAAGTGCTGAATCAATTATTGTGGCGTGGGGTGGGGGTAGGTTTCCCAAAATTATGAACCGGAATGAAGAGGTGCTAAGTCTAATTTCTTGTAAGACACTTTACTCTCTTGTTGATAATCGTGGCAATGTTCTCACAAAGGATGGACATCCACGCCATCCGCGCCCACGCCGTGGAAGTATTACAGGGCGAAATATTTTTATCTATAACGGTACTTCCAAAAAAATAAATAATTCAATTTTGTAGTGGTACGATTGGGTTAAAATAGTGCAATAAATTTACTCTTTTATCTCTGTGCCTCCGTGTCTCTGTGGTTAATTCATACAACATTTTAGCCTAGTCGCGCGACTACACAATGTAATATTTTTTAATATTGTAATTCTCTATGAACATAGCTAATTTTTTCAATGTTATAGTGCTACTTTTTAAGTATAACTATGGTTTTATTTTATCTGTATAAAAATTAAAAATGACTTTGGAATATTAGAAATTGCGTTATGAATTTCTCTGAATACCAAAGACAAGCATTAAATACAGACCAGATTCCTGCTGTTGAAAATACGGAATTAATCATACCCCTACTTGGTTTAGTTGGTGAAGTAGGTTCTTTGATGACAGAATATAAAAAACATTTACGCGATGGTGAGGCGCACAAACTATTTGAAGAAGGTATTGCGGAAGAATTGGGTGATATGCTTTGGTATATTTCCAATTTGGCAAGCAAGTTTAATCTTGATTTGGAAGAAATTGCAGAGGATAATCTTAAAAAGTGTCGTGACCGTTGGGGATGGAGAAATTCAAGCCCAATAGATGATAAAACTACAATTTATATATTCGACAGTGAATTTCCAGAACATGAAAGACTACCACGAAAATTTGAGGTAGAGATTACTGAGGTTAGTCAAGGTAATACAGTCAAAATGAGGGCATTTGTCAATGGAAAACAGATTGGAAATGACCTCACCGATAACTCTTATTCCCATGATGGCTACCGCTTTCATGATATTTTCCATTTTTCCTACGCCGCAGTTTTAGGCTGGTCGGTAGTTACTCGTAGTATTCTTAGCCGTAAACGCAAAAGTAATCCTCTTATTGATGAAGTTGAAGATGGAGGTCGTGCAGTAGCTATTGAGGAAGGTATATCAGCACTCGTATTTAGCTATGCCAAACATCATGGTTTCTTAGAAGGTATTTCAACATTGGACTATCAACTTTTAAAGACTGTCAAGAATATGACAGCACATTTAGAAGTTTCTCAATGTTCACTGGGGGATTGGGAAAAGGCAATTATTATGGGGTATGATGTCTGGCGACAGGTAGAAAAATATCACAAAGGAACAATAGTTGTTGACTTAGATGCACGCTCGATAAGTTATCAAATGAATCAATAGTATAATGGTTTTTCTTAGCATTACCTAAAGACAGTTATCGGCAGTTAATTCTTGTGCATTTTTCTAAAATAATTTATAGGGCAGACAAAATGCCTACCCTTCAAGTTTTATCTCTTGATTTAACAACCTCTAAACTACTGATGCTGTGGCTTTCAAGGCAAAGATTTTTTCAATCACATCTTCGACTACTTTATCTGGTGTGGAAGCACCGGAAGTCACACCGACAACAATTTCTCCTGCTGGTAGCCAGTTTTCTGTAGTGACTAATTCACCATTTAATTGCCGATGTTCTATGGCAGTTCTAGATTTAATTCTTTCAACACTATCGATGTGGTAAGAAGGTAATCCTCTTTCCTGGGCGATTTGTTGTAATTGAGTAGTATTGGATGAATTAAAACCACCAATAACTATCATTAAATCTACATTTTCTTGCACTAATTCTAACATGGCATCTTGACGTTCTTGGGTTGCGTCACAGATGGTATTGAAACTTTGAAAATGCTGATTTAATTCAACTGGGCCATATTTTTGCAGCATGGTATGCTCAAAGAGTTTGCCAATTTGCTCTGTTTCACCTTTGAGCATGGTTGTTTGGTTAGCAATACCAACTCTTTCTAAATCTTGATCGGGGTCAAATCCTGCGGAACAGGCTTTGGCGAACTTTTGCAAAAATTCTTCTCGGTTGCCACCATGCAGAATGTAGTCTGCCACATATTGGGCTTCTTTTAAGTTTAAGACGATTAAGTATTTACCAGCAAAGGAACTTGTGGCAACTGTTTCTTCATGCTTATATTTACCATGAATAATTGAGGTATAGTCACCTTTTTTGTGCTTTTCTACTGTGTTCCAAACTTTAGACACCCAAGGGCAGGTTGTATCAACTATTTTGCAACCTTTTTCACTCAATAGCTGCATTTCCTGAACGCTAGCACCGAAGGCGGGAAGAATGACTACATCACTATTAGCAACAACAGAAAAGTCTTTTTTACCAGCTTCCACAGGTACGAATTGTACCTGCATTTCCTGCATACGTTGATTCACAGAGGGATTATGAATAATTTCATTGGTAATCCATATACGCTCTGTGGGAAAATGCTTGCGAGTTTCGTAAGCCATCGCCACAGCCCGTTCTACGCCCCAGCAAAAACCAAAGGCTTGGGCTAGGCGGATAGTAACATCACCCCTTTGCAGAGTGTAGTTGCGATCGCGTATTTCCTGAATTAAGCTACTCTGATACTCGGATTGTAGTTGAGTAGCCACTTCCGCCTGATGTCCAAAGCCTTTACGGTTGTAATTCTCTGAATGTTGTAGTGTACGCTTAAAAGTTTTTGTATCCATTGTTGTATTTGTTAATATCTCTTCTTTCTGATTCTCTCGCGCCAAGCGACCATTTGGGAAGATGAGAGGCAGTTGACAGTTGTCAGTTGACAGTTGACAGTTGTGATTTTTCCCTTTCCCCCTTCCCCTTTCCCCTTTCCCCTTTCCCCTTTCCCCTTCCCCAGCCCCCAGTCATTGCTGATAAATTTGCAACGCGGTGCGCCAAACTATGTAACCGGCGGGGCTTAGGTGTAAGCCGTCGGTGGTGAACTCTTGGCGGAGGTTTCCTTTTTGGTTGATAAATAAGGGATATAAATCTATATATTTCACGCCTTGTTTAGTGGCTATGCTTTGCAATTGCTGATTTAACTTCTGAATACGGCTGTTGGGGATAGCTAGCAGTTTTTCTTTACCTTCCCAAGTTGCGTCTTCTCCCCCATGCGGCAAAATCGACTGGACGAAAATTTGCGTTTTGGGGTGAGTTCTTCGTAGGTAACGGAGAATTTGTCGCTGATTATCTAATATGACATCATCACTTACGCCGCGAATTAAGTCATTAATGCCAATCATGACAAAGATTGTCTCTGGCTGAGTCTTGTCAAACAAACTCAATCTTTGTAATAGCCCACGGCTGGTTTCACCAGAAATTGCCTGATTTAGCCAGTTTCTATCTTCTGGTAATAACTCGACCGGAAACCACAAACTCAGAGAATCTCCTGCCAGTATATTTAAACGTTGGGGACGTTTATCGGCGGTGACGTTGGCTTCTTGTTTGAGGATTTCTAGCCATTTTTGGTAACTGAGTTGGTGGCGGGGGCCTAACTCTGGGGTGGCGGTTTGGGCTTGACTGGCGGGAACTGATACAGGTGCATTATCAGAAAAGACGGTCAATCTCTGCCGTTGCCAAATTAGCAGGATGACCGCCAGCATCAGTATGCCGTTGGATATGAGCGAGAAATAAGCCCAAACAGGAAAGTGTTTTGTAGTTGACACGACTAGCGACATCTACCAATAGTTTGACTCAGATTTTAAATCGGGATTGGTCATTAGTCATTAGTCAGTTGTCAGTTGTCATTAGTCATTAGTCAAGAGAGTTATGGACTATTGACTGTTGACTATGGACTATGGACTCAATTACTACTTAACAATGCGATCGCTAAATTCGGAATTATATCCTTCTTCGCCGTGTTCGTTGATGTCTAGTCCTTGGTATTCGGCTTCTTCTTTGACTCGTAAGCCAACTGTGGCATCAATAATTTTGAGAATGACCCAAGTACCAACTGCGGCAATTACATAAGCAATGAGTATTGCGGCTAGTTCTACGCCTAGTTCCCCAAAATTACCCTTGAGTACGCCGTTTTTACCTGCTGAGTTGACTTCGGCGGTGGCAAAGATGGCTGTGAGGATTGCCCCGACTGTGCCACCAACGCCATGTACTGGATAGGTATCTAGGGCATCATCAACGTTTAGTTTATGTTTGAAGCTGACGGCGTAGAAACAAACGACGGCTGTGATAAAACCAATCAAAATGGCTGCTAATGGTGTGACAAATCCGGCGGCTGGGGTAATACCTACTAAGCCGGCAACTGCGCCTGTGGCTGCACCTACGGCTGTGGGTTTACCGCGTAACCATGCTTCTAAAATTAGCCACATTAAAGCGCCAGCCGCCGCCGATGTGTTAGTGGCGACAAAGGCGGTTGTGGCAGGGTTGGTAATTAAGTTACCGGAAGTGCCACTAGTAACGGATAAAGCGCTACCTGCGTTGAAGCCGAACCAGCCAAACCAGAGTAAGCCTGCACCCAATAGGATAAATGGGACGTTGTGGGGAGGGCTGAGGCGGTCTGGATGGGTTTTACGTGGGCCTAAAACGATCGCCGCAACTAGGGCAGATACGCCGGAACTAATATGCACGACTGTCCCACCTGCGAAGTCTAGCGCCCCTATGCCGCCGTACAAACCGAGAAATCCACCTTTTGCCCAGACCATGTGTGCTAGGGGTGTGTAAACGAAGGTTGACCACAACAGGACGAATAGGGAATAGGCGCGGAAACTCATCCGTTCGGCGATCGCACCGGAAATCAAGGCTGGGGTGATAATGGCAAACATGGCTTGATAGATCATGAATGCCTGATGGGGAATTGTCGGGGCGTAAGAAACTACCTCGGCTGGTGCTGAACCTTGCAAATAACCTGTTGTTTCTAGCCCCACACCATTTAATCCAAACCACTGTAAGCCACCTATAAATGGTAGTCCTGGCGCAAATGACAGACTATAACCCCATAACACCCAGGTAACGCCAACGATCGCCATCAATACAAAGCTCATCATCAATGTATTGAGAATGTTGCGCGATCGCACAAATCCACCGTAAAAGAAGGCTAACCCTGGTGTCATTAGCAAGACTAACGCTGCCGATATCAGCATAAATGCTGTATCTCCGGTATCAGCAGGCGGTGGAGTAGTAGTGGAGGTTTGGGCAAAAGCATTGCCCATCAGAGGCCACCCCAAAAATAGTAAGGTAGTAGCCCCAATCATCAAAACTTTCTTAAACACGTTAATTTCGTTCTCCCTGATGACTTGTTGCGTTGTATACTTAGTTACATTTCAATGCTTTTGGTTTAAGATTTTTGTCTTACAAGCTACCCTGATTTATCTTTCCACAAAATTTAATTAAAAAATAATTCTTTTGGGGGGTGCTTTGAGTTAATTATTATGTAGTTAAAAGTGAACGCAGCACTTAGTTGATACAGCTTCATAACAAAAACCCTGGTTTTCTGGGAAACCAGGGTTTTAAAATACATAGCAGGCGCTTAAGCTGCTTGATGTAAAGATTTTATGATTAATCCATCTCCTGACATCTGTGGCTACTGCTATATCTAGAATATTGGGCTTTGAATAAATGCAAGATGATTTTATAGTTTTGTGGGATGGGCAATATGCCCATCCCTTTGTATTTATCGGGTGGATGATGCCTACCCTACAAAAATCATCCCTTGATTCAGCAATGCCAAAGATTGATTAGCTAATTGAGTAATCTTCACCTTTGGAGTAGCCACCAGATGGTTTACCTTCTGCAAATCCATCTGAACTCGCTTCTTTGACAAATCCACTGTAGGCTTCCATACCGTGTTCACCGATATCCAAACCTTCAAACTCTTCTTCTCTGGTAACTCTAATCCCTAAAGTAGCTTTCAGCGCTAGCCAAAATATGCTGCTGAGAAGAACTGTAAATCCACCAACTGAGAGAATACCAACTACTTGGGGAATTAATGTGCTAAGACCACCACCAAAGAATAAACCATGTGGGCCAATGGGCTTACCAGCCAAGTCTACCAACCAAGAATATTTACCAGGGCCTTCAGCAAATAGACCTACAGCTAGAGTACCCCAAGTACCACAAACTAGGTGAACTGAGGTAGCGCCTACAGGGTCATCAATGCCAAGTTTGTCAAAAAATGGTACGGAGAAAACAACTATAATTCCGGCAATTAAACCAATAACTACGGAACTAGGAACGCTGACATAAGCACAGGATGCAGTAACACCAACCAAACCAGCTAAGATACCGTTGATAATCATTGACAGGTCTGGTTTACCCAAGTACAACCAAGCTGTAACGGTAGCAGCAATACCACCGACTGCACCAGCCATGTTAGTTGTTAAGGCGATGTGAGTAATAGCATTGGGATCAGCAGCCATTACAGAACCGGGGTTGAACCCGAACCAACCCAACCAGAGAATTAAGCAGCCCAAAGTAGCAATACTCATGTTGTGACCGGGTAAAGCCACAACTTGCTTATTTTGATATCTGCCAATACGGGGGCCAAGGAAGGCTGCACCCATCAAAGCAGCCCAACCGCCTACAGAGTGGACTACTGTGGAACCTGCAAAGTCCCAAAAACCCATGTCAGCTAACCAGCCAGCACCCCAGATCCAATGTCCGGTGATGGGGTAAGCAACACCTACAAGTAAAAGGCTGAAAACCAAGAAGTCTACAAACTTGATTCTTTCAGCAACTGCACCAGAAACGATTGTGGCGGCGGTTCCCGCAAACACTAGCTGGAATAAAAACTTGGCCGCTAAAGGTACGCCTGTCCAGTTCAGCGCACTAAACACGCCTTTGTAAGCTTCTCCTGTCGCTGGGCTGTTATCTGCCCCAGCTAGGAAAAACCCATTCCAACCGATGAAGTCGTTACCATCGCCAAACATCAAGCCAAAACCAATTGCCCAAAATGCTACGGTGGATAGGGCAAATACAATCAGGTTTTTAGCTAGAACGTTGACAGCGTTTTTCTGACGACAGAAGCCGGTTTCTAACATACAAAAACCAGCATTCATAAAGAATACTAAAAAGGCGGCGATCGCTACCCAAAGAGTATCAAGCGCCACTTTCAGGTCTGCCGTCGTCGGCCCGGCTGCTGGGGCTTGGGCAACTGCTACATAACTCCAACCCAAAACAATTAAACAAGCCAGAGGTATACAAGCTTGCCAACTGGGAGATAATCGTTTAACTAGATTAGATATCTTTTGTATTGGGCTAGATTGTCTATTCTGAGCGTGATTTCTTGCAGAAAAACGCCTCTTATTTGCCCTTGATTTCTGTTTATACATGGTGATGAAAACTAACCCTCCAACTAACTAAAACACAGAAATAATCAAGTGAATAGAAAAAATAACACCCTAATTTCTACGCAGTGGCTACGATAGTTTTTCTGTAAAACCACTGGTTTTCACATTGTCAATTTGATGATTCCAATTAGCAGTTTAAAAAATCAAGGTGCTTTTGTAAATATTTCTACCTTCTGTTCTGAAGAAATTATTATATGTTGCTTGGCATATACTTACATATTCTTCATTAACTCTTCAATCAAGAAAAACCCTTATCTGCTATCGGTTTCACAAATATTAATGATGATTAGTAACAGACTGCCTCAAGTCACTAAGTTTGATGAAGGAAATTCAACAACATTATGTTGAATAGTCGCCAATTTTTACCCAAAATTAAACCCAAATTATCGTTTTCACAACTTTAAACACAAAGTACCGGAATTACGTAAGTAACTCCTGTTCTACAAGTTGAAGCCCAACTCGCTTGAAAATAAATTTGATTGATTTTCTAGTTACTTAAACATTAATTCTGTATTCTTAACTACAGTTTTTTGGTTTAAGAGAGGTTTTGTTAGTTATACAAAGTTAAATAAACTACTCCAATCCCGCACCAAATCAGCAATTCATCATAATTAGCTCTACTTAGCTATAGAACTATTAAGTTTTGATAAAGAATTTAACGATTTAGTCATTAGTCATTAGTCATTAGTCATTAGTCATTAGTCATTAGTCATTAGTCATTAGTCATTAGTGATTCTTCCCCATCTTCCCTCATCTCCCACCCTGCGGGTTCGCGTAGCGTCTCGTTAGAGAAGCAAGCTACATCTCCCTCATCTCCCTCATCTCCCTCATCTCCCTCATCTCCCCTTTCCCCAGCCTCAACCTAATTCTTGCTGCAAATACTGCTGATAGCCTAGCTGTTCTAGTTTTGCTTGCTTTGCCATTACTGATTGTGACAAGTTTTGACGGTATTGTTGAACTTTGGCGAGTAATTCTGGCTGCTGAGTAGCAAGTATCTGTATTGCTAGTAGTCCAGCATTTTTGGCATTACCGATCGCCACCGTAGCTACAGGAATACCCCCAGGCATTTGTACAATCGAATATAAAGAATCCACACCTTGTAAGTTCCTTGTCGCCACGGGAACACCAATTACAGGTAGAGGTGTGAGAGATGCTACCATACCGGGAAGATGGGCTGCACCGCCAGCACCAGCAATAATTACTTTAATACCCCGATGGTGAGCCTGCTGGGCATATTCCACCATCCGTTCTGGTGTGCGATGGGCTGAAACGATCGCCACTTCAGTTTCGACACCAAACTCTTCACAAATTGCGATCGCCTCTTTCATCGTAGGCAAATCCGAATCACTGCCCATAATAATGCCAACCAAAGGAGCCATAATTAATTCAAAATTCCAAATTTTCTTTCACCCATATAGCATCTCATAGAGAGTGGGGAGTAGGGGGAGATGAGGGAGATGAGGGGGAAAAACTAATGACAACTGTCAACTGTCAACTGATGACTATCGATATTATTAATGCTAGAGTTCCCGGCTATCAAGGTTTGCAAATGCTTTTGGTGAATCAGGCGGGGATAATTGAACGAATTTTGCCGATGGGGACTGTGTTTAAACGGGTTCCGTCATCTGATTTGCAAATAATAGATGTGGCTGGGGATTGGGTTTCTTTGGGTGGTGTGGATTTGCAAATTAACGGGGCTTTGGGTTTGGCGTTCCCTGATTTGGCGGCGGATAATGCCCATTTATTGGGGAAAATATGTCAGTTTTTATGGGATGTGGGGGTAGATGGGTTTTTGCCTACGTTAGTGACGACTTCAGTAGAGAATATACAGCGATCGCTGGCTGTAATTGCTGATTTTATCTCTACTCCACAACCGGGTTGTCAAATTTTAGGTGTACATCTAGAAGGCCCATTTTTAAATTATCAAAAGCGGGGCGCTCACCCGGCTGAGTATTTGTTACCTCTAACAATAGATGAAGTTAAGCGGGTTTTGGGAGAATATGCCCATGTCGTTAAAGTCATCACTTTAGCTCCAGAGTTAGATACTACTGGGGAAGTGATACCATATCTACGTTCTTTGGGAATTACCGTCAGTTTAGGACATTCTCAAGCAACTGCTAACCAAGCCCAAAATGCTTTTGCATTGGGTGCAACAATGGTAACTCACGCCTTTAATGCTATGCCACCTCTACATCATCGAGAACCTGGACTTTTAGGGGCTGCAATTACCAATCCTCATGTTATGTGTGGTTTTATTGCTGATGGTCAGCACGTTTCGCCTATTATGCTGCAAATTCTCTTGCGTGCTACTAAAGGTTTGTTTCTTGTGAGTGATGCGCTGGCTCCCCTTGGGCTACCTGATGGGGTGTATCCTTGGGATAGTCGGCAAATAGAAGTCACAAAAGGTACGGCAAGGCTACCAGACGGTACATTATCGGGGACGACTTTACCGTTACTGGTAGGGGTGGAGAATTTGGTGAAGTGGGGTTGCGATGTGGAAACTGCGATCGCTCTTGCTACTGATGCGCCAAGAAAGGCAATTGGTTTACCTGGAATTTTACAAGGTCAAGCTGCGAATTTATTACGTTGGCACTGGGATAGTTCTACAAAGGAACTTATTTGGCGGCGATTGGTAAGTGAGGTACAGAGTTACTTTTTTTAAACGCAGAGGAAGGGGGAGGAAAGCGCAGCGAAAAGTTCTGTAGGAGGGTTAGCCCGACCTAGGAAACTTTTCAAGACAGAGGATCGCGGAGGATTTGTACTTATACAGATGCAAAACTCAGGCTTTTTTGGCTGAGTTTAATCAACTATAACGAAGCAACGCATTTGACAGAGCGAATTTCCATGACATCGGAAATGTAACAAGTACCGCCAAATTTATTGAGCAAGGGTTTGATGTTTTCCACTACAGGCTTGACGTACTCTGGTTTGCAGAAGGCGATAATATAAACATTATCAACCATGATTGTGTCTAAATCTTCCGTTGTGCCGCGTAATCCTTTACCTTCAATATTGCGGATGACGGCGTGTCCATGTACTCCCGATTTCTCTAATCCTTCTAAAATTTTGCTCAATTCAAAAGCATTGGCGATTATTTCTATCTTTTTAACTGGGTGCATATTATTACCTCCAAAATAGGTTGATTCCGTATTGGTATAACGGAATGCCCACAATAATATTGAATGGAAAGGTCACTGCTAGAGCGGTGGAAACATACAGGCTAGGATTGGCTTCGGGAACAGTTATGCGCATAGCTGCGGGGACGGCAATGTAGGAAGCGCTGGCACACAGTACAGCAAATAATAGGGTGTCTCCAGGGGGCATACCAATTAATTTGGCAATTAATAACCCAATGCCTGCATTGAGTAAAGGAATTAGTATGGCAAAGAAAATGAGGAAAACTCCAGTTTTTTGCAAATCTTTAATTCTTCTAGCGGCCACTAGTCCCATATCTAAGAGGAAAAAGGTGAGAGCGCCATAAAATAGTCCTTGTGTGAAGGGTTCCAATACTTGCCAACCATGTTCTCCTGTTAAGAAACCAATCACCAGGCTACCAATTAACAGAAAGACTGAACTATTCAAAAAGGCTTCTTGCAAAACTTCTGACCAGGCAAATTCGCGCTTTTCTGCAACGGTGAAGATATTGACTAATATCAAACCAACGATGATTGCTGGGGATTCCATTAAGGCTAGGGCTGCTACCATGTAACCATCAAAGTTAACGCCCAACTGACCCAAAAAGGTGGTAGCGGTGATAAAGGTGACGGCGCTGATGGAACCATAGGTGGCGGCGATCGCCGCAGCATCGTAAGTATCCAATTTTAGTTTTAAAATAAAGAAGGTGTAAATTGGCACAACACAAGCCATCAACATCGCTGCTAGCAGAGTTAACAACACATCCTGAGTCACACCACTTTTGATCAGTTCTACTCCTCCTTTAAAACCTATTGCAAATAGCAAATACAGCGATAGGGCTTTAGGTATAGGCGCAGGAATTTCTAGATCCGACTTAACAAAAACAGCAGCCATTCCCAAAAAGAAAAAGAGTATCGGCGGATTGAGGATGTTTGACAAAATTAAGCTACCATCCATTTCCAGCCCTCCCAATTTTGATCAAGTCGGTAATTTAAGAAATTTTCCATCTTCAAAATTTTCACGTTTGACTCATGATGTAGCGTGTATTGTCCCCTTATGTCAATCGGGGTAGTCATTAATCTTGACTATTTTGATAGGTTTGTAATCAGCAGTTTAGGCACAATAAATGACTAAAGTCCTGACTACGCACAATTTTATTTATGGTATCGAACTCAAAAAAATTTCTATCATTTTGTATCCCCATTTGTATGTTAAAAATCCACAAATAATTGCCAGCGTCAAACAGCCAAGGATGTTTGTAGTTAAAGATTGTGCAGAGCCAAACCAATCAGCATAACTCCAATAAACGGCAGCAATTATCACTCCAGTGAATACACCAGCACTAAAGCGGATAATCACCATATTCTTATTTTCTGCTTTTAATGGCTGTGAGTTTGGCTCTGGTGGTAAATGATTCATAAAAATTTACCTTTTGATAAGTTTGATAAGATTTTATAGTGAGGGAGATAAATAATTATTAACTAGGCGATCGCCCCTGATAAGTATGTAGACATGATTAAATATAAAATGAGTTGTTGTTCGTAGTCAGCGATTTATCGCACTATTGCTGGGTTTGACAGGACTAAAGTCCTTACTACAAACTTATATTTAATTAAGTCTCTCTACTTACGCTACAAATGATAATATTCCCTGTTCCCTTTCATATTTTACTCACCAACACAAAACCGCGAGTTTTCTGTGAAACTGAATCAACTGTATTCATAGCTGAGGTTAGGTGATAGTAAGGGGGTTTGAGCGATGGCTTGGCTGCTAGAAAGTAAAAGTCCAATAATTGTTGCGGGGATAAAGTTTTTCATGATGAACACACAGGTTTTTAGGCTTGTTTGAGGAGTCCTTTGGATTTACGAAACTCGCGTACTACTTGTTTGATGTCTTGTAATTCCCCTTCAACTAAGTAATTTAATTGTCGCATTTCGTCAGCAGAAATTTTACCAGTTAATTGAGCGATCGCAGTTTTTAATTGCGGGTATTTTATCAGGGTTTCTTGTCTGACAATGGGCGTTGCTTCATAAGGAGGAAAGTATTTTTTATCATCTTTCAGCACTACCAAACCTAAGCGAGAAATTTGTCCATCTGTGGAATTACCCGCTACCATATCAACTTGTTTTTGAATTAAAGCACGGTAGATTAAACCCAAGTCCATAATTTGGGGTGGTTTACTAAACTTTAACCCGTAAGTCTTTGCTAAACCTGGAAAACCATCTTCTCGTTCTAAAAATTCGTAGCCAAAACCGCCGCGCCATTGAGGCGTATATTCAGCCGCTTCGGTCAGAGTTTGAATTTTGTAGCGCTTTGCATCTTCTCCCCTGACGATGATAGCAAAGGTGTTTTCAAACCCCAAACTAGGCATTACTTCTAACTTGAATTGTTGAGCATAAGCTTGTTTTAACTTCTCATAAACAACTTGAGGGTCATTAATGACTGGTTGTTTCAATATTCCCGTAAAAGCTGTACCTGTATATTCAATATAAGCATCTATTTTGCCAGCCAGAATCGCACTATGGCACACGAAAGAACCACCCAAACGAGGACGACGAGCTACTTTTAAGTTAGTTGCATCTTCAATTTGTTGAGCTAAAATTTCGCCTAAAATATCTTGTTCTGTAAAGTCTTTAGAAGCAACAGTAATATCACCGCTAGTAGTAATTGTATTAGGATTGCAACTAGCGATCGCCAACACTAAAGTCAAAGCCAATAAAAAAAATATGAAAAATTTCTTCATTATTGATATTTTCTCAAAAGCTGAAAATCTCAAGCAGTAACTCTAGCCTCTCTAAACCTTTAACCTCTTTTCCAACCACCCAATCAAAAAATCAGCCACTAAGGCAATTACCGCCGCCGGCACTGCTCCTGCTAAAATTAATTGATTATTCACTACAGCAATTCCCCGAAAAATAAACACGCCCAAACCACCAGCACCAATTGCAGCTGCAATAGTTGCAATACCAATAGATATCACCGTCGCCACTCTTACCCCTGCTAAAATCACCCCCATTGCTAAGGGAATTTCTACTTGTAATAATAATTGTCTATCAGTCATGCCCATTCCTCGCCCGGCTTCCCGAATTGCTGGATCTACGCCTGTTATGCCTGTGTAAGTATTGCGAATTATGGGTAATAGGGAATACAAAGTTAGAGCGACAATTGCCGGGATAACACCAATGCCACCAATCACAGGCACAGGGATGAGTAAGCCAAATAATGCCAAACTGGGAATAGTTTGGAGAATATTTGCTATACCTAAGATGGGTTGACGGAGTTGTTTCTGGCGGGTGATTAAAATGCCTAAAGGGATACCTATGATGATAGCGATCGCGATCGCAACGCCCACCAAAAATAAATGCTCCAAGGTGTGCTGTAGAATTTCTGGGGCATACTTAATTAAGAAGAAATCTTGCATAAATTGGGGACAGTTGACAGTTGACAGTTGACAGTTGACAGTTGACAGTTATTAATTATCCTCCTCTGCTCCCCTGCTTCCTCATCTCCCTGATCTCCCTTACTCGAAACTCAGCACTAGGAATGCAGACATTGCAGAAAAGCTAAACTTTCGGGATGTTGGGAAGCCATAAATTCATCCTTTGTTCCTAATACTACTAATTCTCCCCCATACATTAAACCAATTCTTGAGGCTAAAACAAAGGCTTCTTGAATATCGTGGGTAACAAACACCACCGTCTTACCTAAATCTTGTTGCAACCGCCGAAACTCTTGTTGCAATTCTAGCCTGGTGATGGGATCGAGTGCGCCAAAGGGTTCATCCATGAGCAAAACTGGGGGATCTGCGGCTAAAGCCCTAGCTACACCAACTCTTTGCCTTTGTCCTCCAGATAATTCATGCGGGTAACGTTGAGCAAATTGTGCAGGATCTAAGCCTACCAGATGCAACAATTCATAAACTCGCGTTTTAATTTGTTTAGGTAGCCAACCTTCTAAACTAGGAACTAAACCTACATTGCGTTCAACTGTGAAATGGGGAAATAAGCCAGTTTCTTGAATTACATAACCAATCTTACGCCGCAGTTTAATTTCATCCCATTGTGATGTAGGTTTTCCTGCAAATAAAACTTCGCCTTGAGTAGGAGTAAATAGGCGATTAATTAACTTCATGGTAGTAGTTTTGCCGCTACCACTTCGTCCCAGTAATACTAATGCTTCTCCTTGGTAGATGGTGAAATTGAGGTGGGATACTAAAGGACGATGGTTAAGGCTAAGTGTAACATCATCAAATTCAATTATGGCTGAATTAGGTTTTGACATAGGATTAATTCTGTAATTATAAATTACTGGCGATACTGCACAGTATTTTGTAAATTATTCACTATGATAAATTATACTAAATTTGTATTAGAGGTCATTTATTGACCATTGCTCATATCTTTTAAGATAGCGCTCCAACTGAATTAGTCTCTATTTGCAATTAAGGACAATGTTCATGAGTTCTATTGGAAAAGCCTTGCAGACAATATTTTTGATTTTTTTTCTTGCATTCTGCCTTCCTTCAGGTATCGCTCATGGTGTAGAAGTTACATCTTTGGTAGGAAACTCTACGCAACTGACGGTTGCTACCTTCAATGTCGAAAACCTTGATCCTAAGAGGGAAAACATCTCTAAGGTTGAAGGTAATTCCCGGAGAAACATTGATGATGATATCAGAAGCGGTAAGTTTACAGCTTTGGCTAACCAGATTGTTACTAATCTTCAAGCACCAGACATTGTTGCTTTGCAAGAAGTACAAGACAATGATGGAGCCGAGTTGAGTTCAGTGGTTGATGCTGCTCTCACTGCTGAGACTTTAATTAGTTCTATCCAATCTGTAGGAGGCCCAGACTATACGTATCAAGAAATACCTCCTGAAAACGGAATGGATGGAGGTCAACCAGGTGGCAATATCCGCTTAGGCTTTTTATTCAATCCTCAACGAGTTAAACTACAGAAGTTGGAACGCTTTGCTGATGATCCAGCCTTTTTAGAAAGTCGCAAACCTTTAGTGGGTGAATTCACTTTCAATAATATTCCCGTCACCTTGATCAACAATCATTTTGCTTCCAAAAGTGGAGGAGCAGCTTCTAACCCAAAACGGGTCAGACAAGCAACAATTGTTAACAAATTTGTGGGAGATCGCTTAACTGCTGACCCAAATGCAAATATTGTCGTGCTTGGCGATTTGAATGATACTCCAAATTCCCGACCGATAAAAGTTTTAGCAGGAAATGAGCTAGAAAATTTAGTAAACAATATTCCCCTGGAAGACCGCTATTCTTATATATTTCAAGGCAGAAAAGAACAAATTGACCAGATTCTGATTACCCCGAACTTGTTCAACAAGGGAAATCCTGAGATCAATGCTGTTCATGTTAACGCAGGTATTTCTGAATCAGCTAGCGATCACGACCCTGTGATTGCTCGGTTTACTCTATCAGCTGCTGGTCAAACTACCCCAATTACATCAGTCCCAGTTACCGATTCTCAAACAGTAGTAACACCAAGCACGATTTTTTCTGGTATTACAGGAGACGATTTACTCTCACAACTAGATAGCCTTTACTCTCCTCGTGCTACCCTGGGATATGGTAGCGCTCGCGATTTGCTTTACACCAAAATAGATAATCAAGGTGGTATACTCACAGATATCTATGCTGGTTACAGTGTGCCGCTCAGTCAAAATTCCAACAAACCCAGAGAGGAAGCGGCAATACACAGAATCAATGCTGAGCATATCTGGCCGCAGAGTCTGGGAGCTGAAGGCCCAGCAAAAAGCGATTTGCATAACCTCTTTGCTTCACGGATGGAAATTAACAGCGATCGCTCGAACTTCCCATTTGCAGATATTCCTGATAACCAAACTACTTCGTGGTATATCGAGGATGAGGAACTGAGTTTCCTACCAAATCCTCAAGATATTGACAAGTACAGTGAATTCAGACGGGGATTCTTTGAACCACGGGAGTCCAAGAAAGGAGATATTGCTAGGGTAATTTTCTATTTTCGCACAGTCTATCCAGAACAGGCAAATGCCAGCTTCTTTGAACAACAAAAGGATACCCTCTGTAAGTGGCAAGCAGACGATCCCATTGATGCAGGTGAGGTAGCACGCAGTCATGCGATCGCTCAAACACCCCAAAGCAATGAAAATCCATTTGTGTTAGATCCCACTCTGCCAAAACGAACCTATTGCAGCTAAAAAGTACAGCAAGTCCCAACTCCTAATAGTTTGGGACTTCTGTTTTTAGGAAGTTGAGCAATTCAATCCATCTGTTCCGCACTCAGCAATCAAAACAAGCCTCCCAGGGATAGATGCAATTTGCTGCCAAAATGGCTAATCTGACTATTCAGCACGATTGATGGCGCAAATGAGAGCATACGAAAGTAAGCACTTGCTTTATGCTACAAACAGGATATTCGTGATTTCTCAACCCATCAAAGTTTCCATCTAATCTTGGGTTGGCGATTTTTCAGTAGTCAATGGTTGTCATTTGGTTTAATACAGCCGCACCACTTGCTACAAGTTAGGGAACTGCGTATTAAACAAAAACAACTCACCATTGACAATGGCAGTTTGTTTGGACAAAGTAGACAAGCGGATTATTCTCGTAAACTACCCACCACCAATTGCGCTCAAGCAATATGGTGGGGGCTTTTAAAGCCCAGAGTTTACCCGACTAAGTGTTAAATCACTACGATTTTTAGGTCATCTTACTTACAAATACGCAGCCAGTTTGTAGCTCTAAGGTTAACAGTTAAACAGAATCATTGGGTTTGAGTCAGTGCTGTTAGCGTAAAAAGCCTTTAAATCATTGTCTAGGCTAACATTACCCAGAAATGGAGGGACTTATGTCCAAAGTTTTTGTTTTAGATACCAACAAAAAACCATTAGAGCCAATTCATCCTGCACAGGCAAGGCAGTTATTACGAAACAAAAAAGCGTCTGTATTTAGAGGTTTTCCTTTCACCTTGATTTTGAAAGAATCACGAACGGAATCTTCTGTTTCACCATTAAGATTAAAAATCGATCCTGGTGCAAAACATACTGGTATTGCGTTAGTTAACGATTCGACTGGCGAAGTAGTATTTGCAGCAGAAATAAAGCATAGAGGTTTTGCAATTAGAGATTCGTTGATTTCTAGAAGACAACTTCGTAGAAGCAGAAGAAATCGTAAAACTAGATATCGCCAGCCCAGATTTTTGAATAGAACAAGAAAAGAAGGATGGTTAGCTCCTAGCTTACAAAGTCGGAGCGAGAATATCAAAACTTGGGTTAATAGATTACGCAAATTTGCGCCAATTGAAGCTATTAGTCAAGAGCTTGTTAAATTTGATATGCAACTAATTCGCAATCCTGATATCCAAGGAAGGGAGTATCAGCAGGGTACTTTGGCAGGTTATGAAACTCGTCAATACTTGCTTGAAAAGTGGAATAGAGAATGTGCTTATTGTGGAACCAAAGATGTTCCACTTCAAATTGAGCATATTCATCCTAGAGCCAAGGGAGGAACAAATTCAATCACAAATCTTACATTAAGTTGTGAAAAATGTAATATCAAAAAGGGAACCAAAGATATTAGAGAATTTTTGAAAAAAGATAAATATAAATTGGATAAAATTCTTAAACAGTCTCAAAAACCATTAGCTGATGCAGCAGCAGTAAATACTACTCGGTTTGTACTACTAGAAACGTTAAAAGCAACTGGTTTACCAGTAGAAACTGGTTCTGGAGGTTTAACTAAATTCAATCGAACTCAGCAAGGATTAGAAAAAACTCATTGGATAGATGCTGCTTGTGTTGGCAAATCAACCCCAATATTAAATATTAAAAATGTCAAGTCATTAATAATCACAGCAAACGGACATGGAACAAGACAATCATGTAGAACTGACAAATACGGCTTTCCAATTCGTCATTGTTCAAGAACTAAATTTCATTTTGGTTTTCAGACAGGAGATATCGTGAAAGCTGTTGTCACCAGTGGTAAAAAAGTTGGTGAATACGCTGGAAGAATAGCAACTCGCGCAACTGGTAGTTTCAATATTTCAACCAAGAATGGATTAGTTCAAGGAATATCACACAAATTCTGTAAACGCATTCACGCAAAAGATGGTTACTCGTATGCACAATAGAAGATTTGTTAATTGCTCAACTGTCCCTCTCATTGTTTGTGCTAACGCACAAAGTCATTTAAGGGACGTTTGCCTACGGCACGCTACGCGAACACAATTAACCCTCCATTCCTCCCACCATCAAACTGAGTACAGTTTTGATGGGGGTCTCCTGGAGGTTTAAGATGAAAAGGTTTTTGAAGTATCTGAGTCTGGGTTTACTGTCCACTTTTTTGACCGCTAAACCAGGTTTAAGTGCTGAACGTATCAGTTTGTTTTTTCCTCCTTTTGGTGAATTTTCTCTACCTGTTAATTCCTTAGAAACTTTCGCTAAAGAAGGTAAAATCGACGATGATTTCCAATTTTATGCTCAACGTTTAACTCCCGAACAACTGACTCAACTGCGGGAATTTCTTCAGCAACGTTTTAATGTAACTCCTACTTTAATATCTCAAGTTACTTACTCACCTATCGGTGAACAAGTTTTGCAGCGTCTGGGGAATATAGTACAAACTGATTCTCGTCGGAATGGTTTTTATGCTTTGCGTGGTGCGCTACTTGTGTCGGCTTCCCAACCAAAGGGTCTATCAGTTATTAATGTACTGCGTAATTTTCCTAGCACTAATGTCAGGCTGAATTTCTCAGAAGGCGTGCGAATATTTAATGACTTCTCGCAATTTACTAGAACTAGGGATAAAGTTTTTGCTTCTCTGCAACAACAGAGTTTAGCCGAGGTTATTGTTACTGATCAGAATGTATCTCAATTGCCAGATTTACGATCGCCTGGAAAATTCCGTTGGCAAATAGCCAGCTTCAATCTCAACGATACGCAACGCGATCGCCGTTTACCAGTAGATTTATATATACCCCAAACAACTCAAAACCCTCAAGGACAGCCGCCTTTTCCCCTAATTGTCATTTCTCACGGCATCGCCTCCGACCGCTATAGTTTTATTTACCTAGCCGAACATTTAGCATCCTACGGTTTCGCCGTTGCTGTATTAGAACATCCTGGTAGTAATGCTAAACGCTTTGAACAATATTTTGCCGGGTTGGCAGGGCCACCACAACCCAGAGAATTTATTGATCGACCTTTAGATATTAAGCGGCTGTTAGATGAACTCCAGCGTTTGGCACAATCTGATTCCCGGCTTGAGGGTAAACTTAATTTTCAACAAGTTGGTGCGATCGGTCAATCCTTTGGTGGTTATACAGTATTGTCTTTGGGAGGGGCAAAGATTAATTTTGCCCAACTCAACCAAGACTGTAACCCAGACAATTCTGCTTTGAATGTATCGCTGTTGTTGCAATGTGAGGCGAATCAGTTACCTCCACAAGATTATCAGTTACAAGATAGTCGAATTAAAGCAGTCATTGCCATTAATCCTATTAGCAGTGCTGTTTTTGGTGAAAATGGTATTAATCAGGTGAAACTACCTGTAATGGTAGTAGCTGGTAGCCAAGACATTTTTGCCCCACCAGTACCCGAACAAATTCGCACCTTTAGTTGGCTTCCTAACCCCAACAAAGATTTAGTTTTAATAGAAAACGCCACCCACTTCACTCTCATCGGTGACTCACCCCGTGGGAATAATGTTTTACCAGTACCAAGCGGTTTACTTGGCCCTGAAAGGACTGCGGCTTACTCCTATCTCAACGCTTTAAGCGTGGCTTTTCTAAGCGCCAATCTACTCAATCGTCCTGAATATCGTGCTTATTTGCAACCTTCTTACACTCAATCTATCAGTCAACCTCCTTTAAACCTCAGCATTTTGCAATCCTTGAGTAGCGAACAATTGACGAAAATTGTGGGAAGTAGGTAGTAGGGACTGGGGACTGGGGACTGGGGGGAGATGAGGGAGATGTGGTTCTCTTTCAGAGACGCTAACGCGTAGCTTGCTTCCACGGAGTGGTACGACTGCGCGGTAATCGAGCGGAGTCGAGATTCACCAACCGGGAGTGGGGGGAGATGAGGGGGAATAATAACTGATAACTGACAACTGTCAACTGTCAACTGTCAACTGTCAACTGTCAACTTAATTGCGCTTGCTGACGACGAAGTATAGAAAATTGTTCCCAATAAATATGTCTTTTTTGTGTCATATATATGACAATTTTCTGTTAGTTAAAAATCTTTGATCCAATTGTCAGGGGATCACAATATTTGCGCTCAAGTATTCATAAAAACTTATATAAAAATCAATCGTCTATATATCTGTTTGTTAATAAGTATTAAGAAATTCTTATTACCGATTGTTGCAGCTACTTGATTTAATTGCTAACGTGTGTAAAGCAACGGTATTGATAAACGCTCTGATTCACAAGAGGTAAAATCTATGAGCCATGTCAATTTAATCAATAGTGTAAGAAATTGATTGTAATTTGCAGAATTGATGCAGATTAGCCTAAGAAATCTATCGTTGCTAAAGGCTAATTGCCCTTATCTGATTGAATACAACGAAGATTGTTTTACCTCGTGTTGATTGATGAATGACCGGGGTAAAACCGAGACTTTGGAGGATAAAATCCATGAAGATTCAAGGTAAAGTTGCCCTAGTGACTGGGGCTTCTCGCGGTATTGGACGAGCGATCGCTATAGAATTAGCACAACAAGGTATCCACAGATTAATTTTAGTGGCACGCGATCGCCAAAAGTTAAGAGAAGTAGCCCAGGAAATCGAGGCGATGGGAGTCCAAACCACAACATTAGCAATTGATTTAACGCAAGTAACAGAGGTAAACATCGCCATTGCCCAACTGTGGCGGAATTACGGCCCTATTCATTTACTAGTGAACTGTGCAGGTGTTGCATACCAGAGTTCATTCTTACGTTCCAAACTTCCGCAAGTACAAGAAGAACTCTCCGTCAACTTATTGGGAATGTACACCCTCACCAGCCTCATCGCCAAACGCATGGCTAGCCAAAGACAAGGAACCATCGTCAATGTTTCCAGCTTAATGGGAAAAGTGGCTGCACCGACAATGGCGACCTATTCAGCCACAAAGTTTGCCATCTTAGGTTTTACCCAAGCCTTGCGGCGTGAACTCGCTGAGTACAACATCCAAGTCAAAGCCTTATTACCATCCCTCACCGACACAGATATGGTACGTGACTTAAAACTATTTCGCTGGGTAATTCCCATGACACCCCAGCAAGTAGCCAAAGCCTTAATTGCTGGACTAGAAAAAGATTCATCAGAAATCTTAGTAGGTTGGCAAAGTCATTTAGCCGTGTGGTGTCAACGTTTAGCACCTTGGTTGTTAGAGTTGGTTTTAAAAGTAGCCACACCGCCAGTAATCAGACAACAATCAGACGCAACCTTAATGTGGACAAAAATCCAGCGTTTTGCAGATTCATTATTCTCAAGAAACAAGCGTCCCTTTGCCTTCGCCCGCAAAACTTGATGTAAATCTAAACAGACAAATACGTAGGTAGAGGCGCAAAGCTGTGCGCCTCTACTCATCTGCGTTTATCTGCGTTTAGCTGCGTTCAATTTTTTCAAATCTATTGCCACATTTTAACGTGAGTTCGATGAACCTCTCCCTCCCAACCTTCCTCTCCTGCGTAAGTCCTGTTGTTGAGGATGCAAAATCAGCTACGCTTTTGCGGTTACGCTATCGCACAAAGCATTAAACCTGACTTAGCAAAAACATCCAAAGATACATCAAGCCGATCAACAATTTTTTCATCGCCACCACGATTTAATGTGCTGTATGCTGTTTTCGGCAAGCAAATTAATATATTTTAATAAAATTTAAATATGAAGATAAAATGATTAATGCTAGTTCAAAACTTTATAAACAAAACTAGCAAAATAATTTGAAAAAATTCAATTTTTAATTTCTACTAGAAACTTTTTTGTCACGAGCTAGCTGATTTTTAAATACTCCTAATATTCAAGATTTAAAGTGGCATAAGTTTAAAAAAGGTTAGTTACTATGCACAGCAATTATTTTTTGCCGCCAGGCCCGCGCCCAACACCTTGGCAGACACTCCAGCTTGTCAACCGAACTTTTCATTTTTTTCAACAATGTGCCACTCGCTACGGCGATCCCTTCACCACAATGATCTCTGGGATCAAGACCGTCTTTACGGGTCAACCTGAAGGAATACAACAGATATTTAATGCCAATCCAGACTTGTTTGATACTGTAACAGGCTCAAACGTTGGGCTTGCAGTAGGAGAACACTCGCTGCTAGTAATCAGTGGTTCTCAACACAATCGTGAACGCAAGCTGATAATGCCGCTATTTCACGGGGCAAAGCTTCGTACCTATGGCAATACCATTCAAGCTATTACCATCGAGCAAACTGGTCACTGGCAACCGAATCAGTTTCTGCTCTTGCAACAGACTATCCAGGCTATCTCATTGGAGGTAATTATTCAGGTTGTTTTCGGTGAGCGGCAGCCTATCCAGGTTGCACGCTTGCGCGAGGTCATTGTTAGCTTTATTACAGCTTTCATTCCTCCAATTATCTTTTTTCCGTGGTTGCGCCAAGAGTTTGGGGGCTTAGGCCCTTGGAGTAAATTTCAGGTAGCGCTGAAGACCTTCAACGACCTGATTGAGCGTGAGATCGCTGCACGTCGCGTTGAAGGTTCTTCTGAGCGGGACGATATTTTAAGTATGCTCCTGTCCGCACGCGATGAAGAAGGTCAGTCAATGACTGACGAGCAGATCCGCGATGAGATTAAAACCATGTTGCTCGCTGGATATGAAACTACAGCTTCAGCGCTAGCGTGGGCTTGCTACTGGATTCACCTTGTACCTGGGATTCAAGACAAACTGCGGGCTGAATTGATGCCACTCGGAACCATGCCAGATCCTGAAGCGCTGACGCGCCTACCCTATTTGAAAGCTGTGTGCTTAGAGACGTTGCGGATGTGTCCCCCAATACCCTTCGCAATCAGACTTCTCAAACAGCCTTGGGCTTTTCATGGTTATGAACTGCCAGCAGGTGTAGGAATTGGTACGGCTATAGGTGTCACTCATTTTAACCCTACAATCTACCCCCAGCCACAGACCTTCCGACCAGAAAGATTTCTTGAGCGACAGTACAGCCCCTATGAGTATTTGCCATTCGGCGGCGGCACAAGACGCTGCCTTGGTGCTGCATTCGCCGTTTATGAGATGCAAATTGTACTAGGGACAATTCTGGCTCGTCATCAATTGGCATTGACTAAACAAAGACCCATCACTCCTTCGCGGCTCGGCTTCGCTATTAGCCCAAAAAGCCACGTCAAAATGGTTATACTATCCTGATTTATTCTTGTTTTTTGTACCTCATTTACTTGCAAATTGCTGTAATACGAATTACGAACTACCTATTACCCATTACACA
Organism: Leptolyngbyaceae cyanobacterium; assembly: GCA_036704005.1. Classification (GTDB taxonomy): domain Bacteria; phylum Cyanobacteriota; class Cyanobacteriia; order Cyanobacteriales; family Nostocaceae; genus Trichormus. The sequence goes on from DATNQO010000141.1 coordinate 30,456, forward strand.
TTACCCATTACCATAATCAGTATTCATTGTTGTGGAACAACCAAAATGCTTGCCTTACAAAATACTGCCTTACCAGAGATTATTGATGGGTTGCCAAATATATCTGGTTGGGAAGCTGAGGTTCTCTCTGTGGTGAACAATGATGCGCCTGTTTTCTTACCCACAACCAATATTAAGTTAGAAAATGTCAAGGCAGTATTTGCGATCGCTCTACATATGCACCAACCAACTATACCAGCGCTTAGTAGTGGCGAATTGATCAGCAATCTGCAATATATGTTTGCCCATCCCCACACAGGAGACAACCACAACGCCGGGGCTTTTGCTTGGTGTTACAGCCGTATGGGAGAGTTTATTCCCGAACTCGTCAGTCAAGGTTGCAATCCCCGCGTCATGTTGGACTATTCTGGTAATCTCTTGTGGGGACTGCGACAAATGGGACGCGACGATGTTTTAGATAACCTGAAGCGAATTACTTGCGACAGTACCTATCAACCTTATGTAGAATGGCTCGGTACAATGTGGGGTCATGCTGTCGTTCCCTCCACACCAATTCAGGATATTAAATTACATATCTTGGCATGGCAACAGCATTTTGCCGCAATTTTTGGCTGGGAAGCATTAGCCAGAGTTAAAGGTTTTTCTCCTCCAGAAATGCACCTACCAAATCACCCTGATATATTGTTTGAATTTGTTAAAGCTTTAAAAGAATGTGGTTATCGCTGGCTACTGGTGCAAGAACATTCAGTAGAAACAATTCATGGACAACCTCTAATTGATAAACATCTACCCCATCGCCTAATTGCTCGTAATTCCCAAGGCGAAACTATTAGTATTATTGCGTTAATTAAAACTCAAGGTTCCGACACTAAATTAGTCGGTCAGATGCAGCCCTACTATGAAGCCAAAACTTTATCAAAACTTCGTTTAGGAAATGTCGAGATTCCCCCAATAGTTAGTCAAATTGGTGATGGCGAAAATGGCGGCGTGATGATGAATGAATTTCCCAGCGCCTTCAAGCAAGCTTGGTGGGATATGGTCAATAACGGCGGCGGAAAGTCTGGTGTGGTTGGGGTGTGTGGCACAGAATATTTAGAGTTAATAGAGGATGCGGGTTGTCAAATTGAAGATTTTCCTGTATGTCAGCCCATAGGACAACATCAAATATGGCAGCGTATTTCTTCAGATAACTATCAACCGGAAGCTGTGGAGAATGCTATTCAACAAATCAAGCAAGTTAACCCTAATTTTCATGTAGAAGGAGCTTCTTGGACAAATCATATCAGTTGGGTGAAGGGGTATGAAAATGTTTTATCTCCCATGTATGAATTGAGTAATTTATTTCATCAAAAATTTGATGATTTATTAGTTGATGGAGATTCATCTATTACCAAACAAGCTGATTATCGTCAAGCTTTGTTATACAATCTCCTGTTACAAACAAGCTGTTTCCGTTATTGGGGACAAGGTACTTGGACTGATTACGCCCGTGAGATTTATCAACGTGGTAAGCATTTGTTAAGTTCATTTTAACTTTTATTAAAAAAAGTTAGTAGTAAAAATACTTAGGTACAGAAACAATAGAAATTTATGTTAGGACTTACGCAAGTGTCATAATCAAACTAACTGTAGGGTGCGTCAGCCGCAATAATTTCGTACAGATTCAAGAATTTTCCACATCTGATACCATTTCACGAAATACCTGATACAAATGACAAACCTCTAATTCTTTCCCCCTGCTCCCTGCCCCCTGCCCCCCTGCTGCCTATGTGTATCAATATTAAAGTAAAACGGTATGACGCACCATACCCCAAGTGCCAGTTGCGTAAGTCCTGTCAAAATTAAAATTTTCGTCCTAAATCTTGGCTATGGCTTCTAAAAAATAAAAAAAACCAGAATATAAAATCTGGTTGTTTATACCGCTATTTCTATGAATAGTCTCTCTTAAGCACTAAAAAATACTTTGGATAGAAAAACAACCTCTTTTAGAGAGCTTATGATTTTGCCGATTTTAGCAATTGTTTTTTGCGGTTCGACAGCATACCAAGACCTGCAAAAACACCCATACCAATGACTACAGAAGGTTCAGGAACTGTTTTATATTTATAAGTGACTTTAACACTTCCCCTAGCCAATGTATTGATTTCGGAACTAATGCTGCCTGGGCCGTCTACGTTCGATGTAGCTATAGCTGAGAAGAAGAAGTCTAAATTCCCTGTACCTGTAAATACTGCTAAAGATGCTAAATCAGTGAAAGTTTTACTTCCTGATTGTGAAGCAGATAAACCAGCAAAGGTTCTTCCTGAAGCCCCGGCAAAATCAGTTGTGCCGTCATATCTAGCAACGGTGTAGGTTCTAACTGTTTTGGGAGTTAGATCCAAAAGCGGCTGTGGAGGTAATTCTGGTTGAGTTAGAGAGAGGTAGCCACTCAAAATTACGTTGATGGTAGCTGGTCTATTGCTTCTGTTTTCAAACCCTCCATCTCCCTTGATTTCACCGAAAAAATCAACAGTGACTTTGTGGAGTTTTCCGAGGGCAGGACTAAACTTTTTGATGCTAAGAGTTTCATCAAAATCTGTAACTTGAAAATTACCTGCACCTGTATAAGCTGTAAAGGTAGCAGTTTGGGTTATGGAAGCAGCACTTGCAGTTCCAGCTGTAGCAATAACGCCTGCCAAAGTTGTAGCAGCCGCTATACTGTTGAAGATTTTTGTGTTCATAGAATAAAGTTTTAGCCAACTTTGATTGGGACAACCTCTTATCTTTCTACCTCTGAATTCCTCTCTGTAGTGTCCGTAAACATACTTAAGTTTTTGTAAAATTTTAGTGAGGACAATTGTTTAATCTCTATCTTGATTGAAGATATCACATACTTTCCGTCCCCTTGCGGGGAAAAGTTAGCCCGAAAATATTACTCAGCACAGTTAATAATTAAGTGTGTTAAGGCATCGATGAGGCGATCGCTCTCCATTGGCATAATATCTTTACCGTGCATAATCTCCTGTGTCATCACGAAATGCACCAATGAACCAATCAAAATTCTGGCTGTGGCTTCTGGATCTGGTATTTTGAGTTCAGGACGGGAAGCTAAGTATTTACTAATAGTTTCTATCGCTGGTTTGGCAATACTAGCGATGAAAATCTGTGCTAATTCTGGAAAACGTGCAGATTCACCAATCAACAACCGCTCAAAGGATTGATATTCGGGATCACTTACCATCTGATTTAAGGCTGTTTTAGCCAACCGCCTCAACACTATATAAGGTTCACCTTGTAAGGGTTGGGTTCCTAAAATTAATTGAAACCGTTTTCTGGCTAGTTTCTCTATTAATGCTTTAAATAAACCTTGTTTATCTTGAAAGTGGCTATATACTGTTGCTTTAGAAACTCCAGCCGCTTCCGCTACCTTATCCATACTAGTAGCAGCATAGCCGTGAACTAAAAATTCCTGCATCGCTCCTTGCAGAATTTTTTCCACTTTATCAGTAGTATTTGAACGATTTGTTTCTCCAACTTTTGGGCGTGCCATTTTTAAATAATCCTTAGAGTCATTAGTCATTAGTCATTAGTCCATAGTCAACAGTCCATAGAAAAGGTTAAAGGAAAAGGCTTTCCCCTTTCCCCTCATCTACTCCCCCTTTTAAGTCAAGGTTTTATGATTATTTGATGGGCTAATTTATCTGCCAACTGCTACAACTAAAATAGTTATTGACTAAACTAATCGGTTTAGTATAATTATATTATATAACTATACAGTTTAGTTTTGTATATCTCAGATCAGATATGGAGTAGATTTGAGCATATAAGAGAAGTTGTAGTAGTTATAAAACTGATAAATGTTCACTGTTAACGGTTGACTGTTAACTAATGACCAATGACTAATGACTAAGTTAATAAAATTCGATTTGAGTCAGCGAAGTTGAAATTGCTACAAAGGTATGCGATTGTGCAAAATTCAAAGCTAAACCGTTCAATTTCTCCTCAATCGATTTTACGTCCAGCGTTTTTTTTAGCTTGTTTTGCATCTTTTGCTGCTATAGGAATCAGTTTTTATATAGGTTTAAATTTTCGCCAAGCATCTAATCCAAAGGTACAAGCATCAGGAGCATTATTACCAGAGCTAAAAACGGTTACGGCTTTAGGACGGATTGAGCCAAAGGGAAAAGTAATTAAACTCTCGGCTACTACATCTAGTGAGGGTAGTCGGGTAGAACAATTGTTAGTTAAGGAGGGAGATAGGGTAAAACCGGGACAATTGATTGCGATTTTGGATAGCCGCGATCGCTTGGAGGCGGCGTTAAAGGAAGCCCAAGAACAGGTGAAGGTAGCGCAAGCCAACCTCAAGCGTACCCAAGCTGGAGCCAAAGGAGGAGAAATTGCAGCGCAACTAGCCACAATTGCCAGATTGGAGGCGGAAGGACGAGGTAATGTTGCGGCACAACTAGCTACAGTAGCGCGACTAGAAGCCGAAGTCAAAAACGCCCAAGCGGAAAATCAACGCTATCAAACCTTGTATCAACAAGGGGCTGTGTCAGCACAAGAAGGCGATCGCAGGCGGTTAAACCTAGAAACTGCTCAAAAAACCCTAATCTCAGCCCAAGCCGACTTGCAGCGCATCCAAACCACCAGCCAGCAACAAATCCAACAAGCCAAAGCCACCCTAGCACAAATCACCGAAGTTAGGGGAGTAGATGTAGAAGCCGCCAAAGCCGAAGTTAATCGTGCGATCGCCGCCGTCAATGAAGCAAAAGTAGATTTACAACAAGCCTACGTGCGATGGCCGAAACAATCAGGAGACTCCTCTAGTGAAGACGCTCAAGTATTTGAGATTCACACCCGTCCAGGGGAATTAGTCTCAACTGAAGGGATTGCCGATATTGGACAAACTAACCAAATGTACGTAGTAGCCGAAGTATACGAAAGTGATATCAGCAAA
>DATNQO010000142.1:0-12957 GCA_036704005.1 Leptolyngbyaceae cyanobacterium
GATACAGCCCAATTAGTAACTTACACTGGTAAAGTCTCCGAATGGTGGACAGGGAAAAATCAAAAACCCCTAGCTGGGGTTGCAGGAATTATCTGTGTTTTAGGAACTAGCTTAATACTCTGGTTATTTTCTGTGTTATGAAGTAGGAAACTTATACTTTGTTTAAGTTTATTGATGCTAATACACTTGTCCAAGAACATTTAGAACAATGTGAGTATCAAGTGTGTGGCTATGGGGATGACCAAGATGAGTATTATGAAATAATTACGCTACCTCTTACCCTAGAAGCTGAAGATGAAGAATCCAAGCTTGCTTTTCAATCAAAAACATTGCCCAGAACAGTAATAATTGAAAATAGGCGATCGCATGAATTCTCCATCGAATTTACGACATTGTTTATTTTCTTGACGGCATAGAATTTTTAAGGAGATCCAATTCTGCCCTCAATAGGTAAACCATGATTTAACCAATGTTCAGTTGCAGCTTTGTAGTTAGTGCCATAAGCTTGCTTTAAATCGGGATATCTATCCAGGTAATACTTCACATCAAATGTAGGTGAGCCTACTCTGCCCTCAATGGGTAAACCATGATTTAACCAATGTCCGGTTGCAGCCTTGTAGTTAGTGCCGTAAGCTTGCTTTAAGTCTGGATATCTATCCAGGTAATATTTCACATCAAATGCAGGTGAGCCTACTCTGCCCTCAATAGGGAAACCTTGGTTTAACCAATGTTCAGTTGCGGCTTGGTAATTAGTGCCGTAAGCTTGCTTTAAGTCTGGATATTTATCTAGATAATACTTCACATCAAAGACAATAGAGCCTACTCTGCCGTCAACAAGTAAGCCTTGATTGCACCAGTGTTCAGTCGCAGTTTTGTAATTTGAGCCATAAACTTGTTGTAAATCGGGATATCTTCCAAGGTAATACTTCACATCAAATGCAGATGAACCTTCTCTACCCTCATTAGGTAAACCTTGATTTAACCAGTGTTCCGTTGCGGCTTGGTAATTAGTACCAAAAGCTTGTTTTAAGTCAGGATTGCGGTTCAAATAAAAATCAGGATCAAAAATCGGGTTTCCACTCAGATTGCAAGAAGGTTGTGGCGGTGGCGGTGGCGGTGGTGTAATAGATGCGATGACAGAGGCATTGTTAGCATTACCTATAGTTCCTCCTCTATCACAGTCAGAGGTATAAATATAACGAGTAGCCACATAACCAGAAGGTGGTGTCAAACCACATATTGTTAACCCTGTAACGGGAGTTTCGATAATACTAGCGTTGTCCGATGTACTTGTCGTTTGTCCTTGACGGCATTCCAACACATAAGTATAACGAACAGCCACATAACCAGTAGGGGGTGTGAAGCCACATATCGTTAATCTTGAAGAGGGAGTTCGGATGATAACAGCATTTGGTGAAGTCCCTGTACTTAATCCTGTACGGCATCCTGAAGCATAAATATAATTAACAGCCACATAATCAGTAGGGGGTGTAAAACCACATACAGTTAATCCTGATGAGGGAGTTCGGATGATAGCAGCATTTGGTGAAGTACCTGAAAGTCCTTCTTTACGGCATTCCGACGTATAAGTATAATTAGTAGCCACATAACCAGTAGGGGGTGTAAAACCGCATATAGTTAATCCTGATGAAGGCGTTCTGATGATAGCAGCATTTGGTGAAGTACCTGTAGTTCCTCCTGTACGGCATTCAGGTAAATAACGATAACCAACAGCCACATAACCAGGCGGAGGTGTGAAGCCACATATAGTCCTTAGAGACTGTGCTGTGGTTACTTCTGGATAAACAAAGGATGAAAGGGCAAAAGCTAATGCAGTTCCCACATTAGTCAAAAGTATTGCTGCTAAAGAGGTTTTTGACACTGTATTGCTCCAAAAACATTAATAAGGTGCAATCTGTTAATTTACATTTGTTAATAACATTACATCCCTAGTCAGTTATTTCACTTGGTTTGCTACTTTTTATGCAAATCATTCCATCAATTGTGAATTGACCTCAACAATATCCACTCGCTTTTAGAGTTTCAGAGGAAGACAAAGCAGTATATCCAGCAGATGGAAGAAAGTGGGAAATCTATTGTGCTTACAGTTAATGGTGCTGCACAACTTGTTGTACAGGATGCCAAAGCTTATCAAGAGCTTCTGGAGCGCCTAAAATATGCTGAAACAGTAGCTGCTTTAAGCCAAAAAATTAAAGAAATCGAGCAAGGAAAAGGAGTCCCGGCAACAGAAGCGTTGGAAGATTTAAGAAAGAAGCATAAAATTTAACGTTAGCATCGCCCTTTGCATTGGCTGATGCTGAGTAGCAAATATAGTTTTTTTAAAATTGAAAAATAAGATCGCGCCACAATATACTACCAGCGCGATCGCTTTACTCTTCACATTAAACCTCTTGCCCCTATCAATTTATTCTCATTAAATATAATTAACAGTTAATTATTTTATATATATAAACTAATAACTTTAACAGATTGAGATTTACAAATAGGCTTTTCAGGCTTTTCTGCCGTGATTAATTCATCTACCTTTCCGATTATAGCGGCGGCAACATGAATTGCATCTATTCCACTTAATCCATTATTTATAAGCATTTCATTATACGCACATTCCAATAATGCTTGATTGCATTCTACCCATTCATTGACATTATCAAAAAATGCTTCGTAAAATTTAGCTTCTGCATTACTTTTATTTCTTATTGCATGGGGCAGGATTTCAAGCTTGACATAATAACTACATACAAAATAGCGATCTGAGCTTGTTAAGACGTTTAAAGCTTTTTGGCATATATCATTATTATTATCTAATCTAGCCGCAGCTATTAATAAACAGGAGTCTATGTAAGTCCGCTTCACTGGTTATTATGATTTTAATTTATACAGATTCTTCTTCAATATATTTATTAAACTCATCTAAATTCATTAAAGGTTCTCCAGATAGAATTATTTCTTCTCTTATCTTTAATAAGCTTCTGCCTAATTCTGTTTCGCAATTTTTCCAATCCATTGCTCCCATAACAGAATTTATAAATCTTTGTATCGCCTTTTTGTTTTCTGATACTAATTCTTCAATTCCTTTCCACTCTTCAATGTTAATACTTTTGTTAAATTCAATAGATGTGAGAGCAAAATCTTTCAAGAAATTGCGAGTATCTGAAGAATAAAAATCCCAGCATTTTAATATAGATTCTGCCATTAAATTGAAAGCATCAGTAGTTTTATCAAATTTTTTTGAATCCTCAAGAAATTCTTGATACAATTGTAGAGCTTTTGAAAAATTATTTTTTGCAATTATTAGCTCTTGCTGTAATTCCTTAATTGATTTACCTCTTCCATGAGCAATCTTTACATACTCATCAAATTTATCTTGCTCTTCCTTAGTTTTAGGGCTAAATCCAGCAGACCGATTTAAGAATTTTATGGTATTTTCCAGATCAGTTACAGTTTTATATTTTGCTTCCTCAGCATATTTTCTATCTAAAATTTTACTTGCCATATAATTAACTTCAGGAAACTATAATATTAGTCTTACTAACCAAATAGTTTTACTTCTGGTAAAATTATTTTACATTAAGATATAAGCTTTTCAAAAATTTTATAAAATCAAGGGTGTCCCGATGGAAGAAAGTGAGAAACCTATTGTGCTTACAGTTAATGGTGCTGCACAACTTGTTCTACAGGATGCCAAAGCTTATCAAAAGCTCTTGGAGCGCCTAGAATATGCCGAAACGATCGCTGCTTTAAGCCAAGGGATTAAGGAAATCGAACAAGGAAAAGGAGTCCCGGCAACAGCAGCATTGGAAGATTTAAGAAAAAAGCATAAAATTTAACGTTGGCTGATGCTGACTAGTAAATATAGTTTTTTTAATACTGAAAAATACGATCGCGCCACAATATACTACCAGCGCGATCGCTTGAGAATCCATGTTTTAACTAAACTAGATGCAACTGACTGATAACAGCGTTAACTAAATGATGGGTGAGGGGGAGGCTATCAACTACCATCCCCAAGCACAACAGCATCATGTAGGAGATGGAATAGAGGAACAATTCTCTGGCTGTGGTGCGATCCTCTGGGTTATGTAGCAAGCGCCAGGATTTGCGGATGAATACTGCTCCTAGAGATAAGGCGATCGCAGCATAAACAACACCGCAAGATTGCAGAGGATAAACCAGTAACAGAGTAACGGCGACTGTAATCAGTGTGTAGTACCAGATTTGCTTAACTGTTGCCTGATTACCTTCAACTACAGGTAACATAGGGATGCCAACTTTGGCATAATCATCACGAATCATCAAAGCCAAAGCCCAGAAATGGGGAGGTGTCCATAAAAAGACGATGGCGAAGATTAACCATGCACTCCAACTGAGTGTACCTGTAACTGCTGCCCAACCAACTAAAGCGGGAATAGCGCCAGCAGCACCACCAATGACAATATTTTGGGTACTATGACGTTTTAACCAATGGGTATAGACTAAAACGTAAAAAATAATGCCTGATAATGCCAATAAAGCGGCAAGAAGATTAGCAAATACTGTTAGTAGAGTAAAGGATAGGACGGCGAGAGCGATCGCAAAAATTAGCGCATCACGAGGTTGCACCTTACCGGATGGCATAGGACGATGCCTTGTCCGTTCCATGTCATAATCAATATCCCGGTCATAAATGCAGTTAATTGTCTGAGCGCTAGCAGCCGCCAAAGTACCACCCGCCATAGTCACTAACAATAACACAGGGTCTACTTGTCCCTGAGCAGCAATCCACATACTCCCAGCCGTAGTAATCAACAACAAGGGAATAATGCGGGGTTTAGTTAGCTGGTAATAGCTTTGGATTACCTGGAGAAACGTTTCGTGGTGGCGACGAGAGACATTAGTCTCAATCATTTTGAGTATAATTCCTTATTTTCAACAACTTAGTTGCAGCCCAACTAATACCGAGTCGCAAGCAGTGGTGGTAACTATCGCTGGGGAGATGAGGGGGATGAGGGAGATGAGGGGGATGAGGGAGATGAGGGGGATGAGGGAGATGAGGGGGATGAGGGAGAAGGTATTTAGGATTTTTTTCCCATCTTCCTGGTTTTTGAATAACGGAAAGTTAATACTCATCTCCCCCCACTTCCCCATCTCCCCCCACTCCCTCATCTTCCCCCATTCCTCTTACTCCCTCACTCTGCTTGGATATTTGTAGCGGTTGCTGCTAAACCAACTGGGTAGGTGTTGACTTCCCGGCTTACAGCCCAGTCGCGGAGGGCGAGAACGGTAAAAGCTACTAAAGTACCGAGCAAAGTAGCTCCTATCGCTTGGTGAGATACGGTTAGGGGTTCGACTTGGAGGTGTAAACGGAAAGTGGCAAATCCCACAAGGATTTGCAGAATTAACAATCCTCCAGCCATATTAGCCAATCGTCGCAAAGCAGGATGTAACGCTGGTGTCCGCCAGGAAATTAAAACCACTGCCAGAGTTGCTACTGTTGGGGGTACTAAGCCAAAAATATGGGTGTACATCACGCCGCAAAGTTGGGAACCTGCAAAGCATTGATGTAGCGCCCAGCGAGAGCCGACTAATGCACCTAAAAGACTTTGTACATAAACTAAAATCGCGGCGACTAAACCCACCCAAGGCAGTTTACCGACGGTTCCTGTGCCTTGATAGGGAGTAAGGGCGATGCTGATGATTAGTAGAGTAGTAAAAAACAGCAAGGCTGTTCCCAAATGGGCGGTAACGATATCAAATCGTAATAATTCCGTGACGGTGAGTCCTCCCAGGATGCCTTGAAAGACGATGAGGAAGAGGGCAAAAGTAGATGCCCAAGGCAACCAGGAAGGTAAATTACGCCGATGCCACCAGGATAAACCAAATAAGGCGATCGCGGTTATGCCAATCAAAGCTGCATCTAGTCGGTGAAACCACTCCAAGAATACTTGCAGATTCATTTGCTTGGCTGGCACTAGTTCGCCGTAGCAGAGGGGCCAGTCTGGACAAGCTAACCCAGCATTCATCACGCGGGTGGCAGAGCCTATAGCCATTAAAATCAGGGTAGCTATAGCCATCTTCCACACCAAGCGCCGAATCATATCCTTGGGCTTTTGTTGCTCTGCTGCCGTTTCATTTCGTTGTTCTAGAACAAATTCGCTCATTAACAATACCTTCTGCCTGCCCTTGGTAGAGCTGCTTAAATTTCTCTTTTCATAACCGACCCATCTCCACCCTAGCTTATACAACCGGATTTATTGATGGGTGTTTACTTATTACTTTTAACCACTACAGGGCTTGTTTGCCTCAAGCTTTAGGTATTTTTTAAGTTGTTATAAATTGATTAATCTTGATTCATTTGCAATTCCTAAATTTTCCTTAAAATTTTCCAAATATTGGCATCTACTCCCAGAAGTATCTAATAAATCTCTTTTACTCAAAATTTCTAATGTAGCCGAAAAAATTAATAAAGATTTCAGACCATTTATCCCCATATTTAATAGCCTAGACTACCTTAGTAAGTGAGATGCTTCGAGATAACGTAACCAATTGAGTTAAGTGAGCCGTGAAAATTCCAAGTTCAATCTGGACATTACTAATAGGCATCGGGCTAACCCTGGCAAGCCTTTGGTATGGTCAAAATCATGGATTATTACCTGTCGCCGCTTCCGATGAAGCCGATTTAGTTGACGGTCTTTTTAATACAATGATGACCGTTTCCGCAGGTATATTTTTAATTGTTGAAGGTGTATTAATTTACTGTGCAATTAAATATCGGCGGCGGGCTGGTGATAATGAAGACGGCCCTCCAGTCGAGGGTAATGTCCCATTAGAAATACTCTGGACAGCGATCCCCGCAATTATAGTTATCGGTATTTCTGTCTATAGCTTTGAAGTTTATAACGACATCGGTGGCTTTAATCCCCACGCCGTCCATGAAGCACCGATAACTCAGAGTTCCATGACAATGCCTGGGGCGGCGATCGCGGCAACTCTCAACGACACTCCCCCCAGCAATGCACCCAACCTCAATCAAGAGAAATCTGATGAGGCGATGCAAGACCCAGCCACAGCAGAAGTCCGCAACGCCGACCAAATCCCGCAAATCCAAAATGCTCCCGGTGTAGGTAGCGTTGCTCCCACCATAGGCCCAACTCCCGACAAAGTAGGTCAAGCACCAGGATTGAAGGTCAACGTCACAGGCTTACAATACGCCTGGATTTTCACCTATCCAGAAACAGGCATAACCACTGGCGAACTGCATCTTCCCATTGGAAGAGAAGTAGAAATCAATATGACAGCCAACGATGTCATTCATGCCTTTTGGGTTCCTGAATTTCGTCTCAAACAAGATGCGATCCCCGGTAGACAAAGCGAAATCCGCTTCACCCCGAAAAAAGCAGGTGACTATACACTCATCTGTGCTGAACTATGCGGCCCCTACCACGGCGCGATGAGAACCCAGGTAGTTGTGGAACCTGAAGAAGCATTTAACAAATGGATGCAGGAACAGGTAGCGGCTAACACTGAAACTCTCAATCAAGCTGTCGCTGTTAACCCCGCAAACCTTACCCCAGACGAGTTTCTCGCTCCTTACACCAAAGACATGGGCATACAACCCGAAATGTTACATCACATTCACAATTAGTAATTAGTCCATAGTCCATAGCAATAGCAGGGGACAGGGAAAAGGTTAAAAGCCTTATCTATGCTCCTAATCTATCTGACGACTGCTATGTAACCAATGACTAATGACTAATGACTAATGACCAATGACAAATAACCATGACACAAGCCCAGATACAAGAAACAGCCAATATCCCATCTCGTATTGACGAGCCTGGGGTGCGACCTTGGCGAGATTACTTTAGTTTTAATACCGACCATAAAGTGATCGGGATTCAATACCTTGTCACCTCGTTCATTTTTTACTGCATCGGCGGCGTGATGGCTGACTTGGTGCGTACAGAATTACGTACACCAGAGGTAGATTTCGTCACGCCGGAAGTTTACAACAGCTTATTTACCCTGCACGCCACAATCATGATTTTCTTGTGGATTGTGCCGGCTGGTGCGGGATTTGCTAACTATCTGATTCCCCTGATGATTGGGGCTAGGGATATGGCATTTCCCAGGTTAAATGCTGTAGCTTTTTGGATGATTCCGCCCGGTGGCTTGTTGCTCGTTGCCAGTTTATTTGTAGGGGATGCACCCGATGCAGGCTGGACTTCCTACCCGCCTTTGAGCTTGGTAACAGGACAAGTAGGTGAGGCTATCTGGATTATCAGTGTGCTGCTGTTGGGTACGTCATCGATTTTGGGGGCGATTAATTTCCTCGTCACCATTTATAAGATGCGTATCCCCAGCATGAGCTTTCATCAAATGCCTTTGTTCTGCTGGGCGATGTTTGCTACTTCCGCACTGGTTTTACTTTCAACACCAGTATTAGCCGCAGGTTTGATTCTGCTGGCTTTTGACTTGTTGGCAGGTACGACATTTTTCAATCCTACAGGCGGCGGCGACCCGGTGGTTTACCAGCATATGTTCTGGTTTTACTCGCACCCGGCTGTATATATCATGATTTTGCCCTTCTTTGGGACAATTTCTGAGATTATACCTGTGCATTCGCGCAAACCGATTTTTGGTTATAAAGCGATCGCCTACTCATCCCTAGCCATCAGTTTCTTAGGGCTAATCGTCTGGGCGCACCATATGTTCACCAGTGGTATCCCCGGTTGGTTGCGGATGTTCTTTATGATCACGACGATGATCATCGCTGTACCCACAGGGATCAAAATTTTTAGCTGGTTGGGTACAATGTGGGGCGGAAAAATCCAGTTCAACCCCGCCATGTTGTTTGCGATGGGCTTCGTCGGTACATTCGTGATTGGCGGTGTCAGTGGTGTCATGTTGGCAGCAGTGCCTTTTGATATCCACGTCCACGATACCTATTTTGTCGTCGCTCACTTGCACTATGTCCTATTTGGTGGTAGCGTACTCGGTATTTTCGCCGCCATATATCACTGGTTCCCGAAAATCACGGGGCGGATGATGAACGAATTTTGGGGTAAAGTTCACTTCGTCTTGACTATTGTTGGTCTCAATATGTCATTCCTACCCATGCACAAGCTAGGCTTGATGGGGATGAATCGCCGCATAGCACAATATGACCCCAAATTTACCTTTTTGAATGAAATCTGCACTTACGGCGCTTACTTATTGGCAGTTTCCACCTTCCCCTTCATCTTCAATGCAATTTGGAGCTGGTTATACGGTGAGAAAGCCGGAAATAATCCTTGGCGCGGACTCACCCTAGAGTGGATGACTACCTCTCCACCAGCAATCGAAAATTTTGATCAACTCCCAGTCCTAGCTACAGGGCCTTATGATTACGGTTTGGAAAAGGCGAAAGAAGGCGTACCCCTATCCGATCCCAATCCAGTCTTATCTGGTGGCCCCAACTCAGTGCTAAGGGCTGCGCCTGATGAGCCATATCCCACTATTGAGTCGTAGAGAGGGGTATAGGGGTGTAAGGGGTGAGAGGTTAGTAACTAAATCTATTAGCTAAACCTCTTTCCCCTTTCCCCTTTCCCCTTTTCCCCTTCCCCCATTTACAATTTTTAAGATACATGCAAAGTCAAACTATTGACCCAGCGAAAACGCAACTAAATCACCATCACACAGCCGAAGCAGCAGGTCATCACGAAGAACATCCTGATCATCGGCTGTTTGGCTTATTTGTCTTCCTTGTCGCTGAGGGAATGATATTCTTGGGCTTGTTCGGAGCTTATCTTGCTTTCCGTTCAACTTTACCTGTATGGCCGCCAGCAGGTACACCAGAGTTAGAACTGTTGCTTCCTGGTATCAACACTGTCAATCTGATTGCTAGTAGCTTTGTGATGCACAATGCTGATACGGCAATCAAAAAGAATGATACTAAGGGTATGCGTACCTGGTTAGCAATTACTGCGGCAATGGGTACAATATTCTTGGTTGGTCAGGTGTACGAATATACACATCTCGAATTTGGACTGACCACTAATTTATTTGCCAGTGCGTTTTATGTGTTAACTGGCTTTCACGGACTGCACGTAACTATAGGCGTTTTGGCGATTTTGGCGGTGTTATGGCGATCGCGCACTCCCGGTCACTACACTAAAGAAAAACGCTTTGGTATCGAAGCTGCGGAAATATACTGGCACTTCGTAGACGTAATTTGGATCATTTTATTCGGATTACTGTATTTGCTGTAGGTATTAATTATGTAGTTGTTCACTCCACGCGGACAACCTAACAATTCAGCCCCCTCTGGGGGTTTTTTTGTTAACAGTTGACTAATGACTAATGACTAATGACTATTGACTAATGACTATTGACATTCCGCTTTAATTCGGTTTCATCTCTGCTTGCAAGAAATAGATAATGTAAATTAGTTTGCAGATTATTACGCATGATGAAGCGGTTAAGGCTATTTTTTTTACTAGCTATTATTAGCATAATCGGCTTTACTGTCTCACTTGGATTCATGGGAACAGTGACAGCGCAACAGCCATCTATTTCCCATCCTCTCACCGCATTGACAGCAGCAGAAATTAAAACGGCAGTTGCTGTAATTAGAAAGGAAAAAGCTTTAACTGATATGGCGGCTTTTCCCTTAATTGCTTTGGCGGAACCAGATAAACAAGAAGTTATCAATTTTACACAAGGTCAACCATTTGAGCGTAAAGCTTTTTTAGTAGTGTATGAGAGAGAGCAAAATAAAACCTACGAAGCCATTATTGACCTGAAAACGCAAAAAATCGCCTCCTGGCAAGAAAAGCCCAACGTCCAACCAGCAATTTTCAACGCAGAGTATAGGTTAGCACGGCAGGCAGTTACATCAGACCCCCGATGGCAGGAGTCCATGAAGAAGCGGGGAATTAAAGATTTTGACAAAGTGGTAGTTAGCTGCTGGGGTGCAGGAATTTTAAGTCAAGAAGAAGTAGCTACGGGTAGCCGCTTGTGTCGGACTTTATTATTTTACAAAGGCGAAAGCTGGAATCATTACGGCAGTCCTATCGAAGGCGTAATAGCCACAGTTGATTTAAATAAAGGTACAGTCACCAATTTTATCGACCAAGGAATAGTCCCCATCTCCAAAGAAAATTGGGACTATGATTTACAGTCTTTGGGTAAATTACTGACACCGCCCAAACTCCTGCAAATACTGCAACCAAAAGGCAAGAGTTTTCAAATCAAAGGCAATGAAATTAGCTGGCAAGGTTGGAAGTTTCGTTATCTCATGCACCCCCGCGATGGGTTGGTACTGTATCAAGTAACTTACAAAGATGGTGAAAATATCAGACCAATATTGTATCGTGGTAGTCTATCGGAAATGGTAGTACCTTACGGCGACCCTGATCCAACTTGGTCATTTAGAAATGCCTTTGATGTGGGTGAATATAACATTGGTTTGTTAGCCAGCACAATGGAGTTAGGCAAGGAAATTCCCCAAAATGGGATTTTACTTGATGCCGTATTTGCCAATGAAGAGGGAGAACCCTACACTATGCCTGGGGTTGTCGGCATTTACGAATGCGATAACGGCATACTCTGGAAACATTATGAATACAAGACTCAACGCAACGATGTCAGGCGGAACCGAGAATTAGTCATCACCTTCACGGCGGCGGTTGATAACTATGATTACAGTATTAACTGGATTTTCCACCAAGATGGCACTTTAGAAGTACAAAATGATTTAACAGGTATTGTCTTGGTGCAGGGAACAGAAGCACAAACCCAGTCTAAAGATGATGCTTATGGAAGGTTGTTAGCGAAAAACCTCTTTGGTGTAAATCATCAGCACTTCTTTAACTATCGCTTAGATATGGATGTGGATAGACAAGCGAATACTGTGATGGAAATGAATGTACAAAGTTTGCCGATGGGTAAGAATAACCCAATAGGCAATGCAATGACAGTAGAAGATACCCCACTCAAAACTGAAAAAGCGGCTGTGCGTGATTTAGATATTAAACACAGTCGAGAATGGATGATTAGCAGTGCAGAGAAAAAGAATGCTTTAGGAGTTGCGCCTGCATATATGTTAATGCCTGGAGGTAACACAGTATTTTTCCCAGTGGAGGGGGCGAAAATTAGACAGAAGGCTGAGTTTGCCACTCATCATGTTTGGGTGACTAAATATAAAGCCGATGAATTATATGCGGCTGGTGATTATCCTAATCAAGGGACATCAGCAAAAGGTTTACCCCAATATATTGCTGATGATGAATCTTTGGTTAATCAAGATATTGTTTTGTGGTACACAATGGGTATTACTCATGTACCTAAACCAGAAGATTGGCCTGTGATGCCTGTTCACAAACTGGGGTTTAAACTATCTCCCAGAGGCTTTTTTAGTCGCAACCCGGCGATTAATTTAGCTGAGTAATTGCTAACCATGTTGTGGAGACGTTGCCATGCAATGTCTCTATCATTATAAGAGGTTGTTTGAAAAGTGATTAGCGGTGATTTTAATTACATTGTTACCCCCCTTAATCCCCCCTTGCAAAGCAGGGCTGTTTCATTCCCCAAAAGCCCCTAAATTACAAGCGTATCAACCAAAATAATCAGGTAGTTTAAAAATTTTACTTGCTCACAACTTGTGCGATCACCTACGGTGGGCGGAACGCCATCGCACTTAAATTTACTCGTTGAAGTAGTAATTTTTCGATTGCCGACTCCCTAAATTTTTTGGCTGATACTCTTGACAAAATTCTTTTCTGAGCGAATGAAACAGCCCTGCCCTTGCAAAGGGGGGAAACAAGAAAAATCCTGTTCCCTCCCCTTTACAAGGGGAGCCACTGCGTTGCGGTGAGTGCAGCCACACGTGCGGCTCTGCCGCCGGGTGGACTGCCGAACCCGGAGGGGGGTTTCCCCCGTTGTAGCAAGTGGCGTGAGGGTTAGGGAGGGGTATAAAAG
>DATNQO010000143.1:0-16592 GCA_036704005.1 Leptolyngbyaceae cyanobacterium
AGTTTCCACGATCGCCTGCGTACCGTTACCATGATGTACATCCCAATCGATAATGGCGACGCGGTTAATTCCTTGCATTTCTAAAGCATAATAAGCTGCGATCGCTGCATTAGAAAATAGACAAAATCCCATTCCCGTATCACTTTCAGCATGGTGTCCAGGTGGACGCGCCAGCACAAAAGCCGGATTTTCTGTCTCTAACACAGTATTAATCCCATCCAACCAAGCACTCACCGCCAATAAAGCCACATCATAACTGCGAGGAGAAACGGGTGTATCCCCATCCAAATAACCGCCGCCATTAGTCGCAATTTCTTTAACTTTATTAACATAGTTTGGACTATGAACCTTGACCAAAAGCTGCATTACCGATGAATTTTCCAATGCTGCTGTAGGTTCACGCCATGCTATTTTTTCAGCAAAAGCCGCCTCTTTTAAAGCATGAACAATTGCTGTTAAACGTTCTGGTCTTTCTGGGTGGTAGTTTCCAGTTTTATGATCTAGAAACTCATCGGAATAGATAACTGGGAACATGGCGACAGATTGGCAGAAAGATACTGAATGTCATTGTATCTTCTGTTGGGGAATTAATCAGTTATCAGTTGTCAGTTATCAGTTATCAGTTGTCAGTTATCAGTTGTCAGTTATCAGTTGTTTTTCACTGTTCACTGACATACCTACTCAGCACTCAGCACTTAGCACTCATCACTCATCTTTCGAGAAACCGGCTAGTTCGTCGGTTGGTTCATCCAGCATTTCGGGGACTAAAGCTTGGTTTCCCCGCTTTTCATCTGGTGACTGTTCTCGAATTACATCGTCCATTTTTGGCGGATGCTTAATCATATCCAACACTTCTGGACTTAAAGGCGCACCTTCAGGATTCATCTTTTCAGCTTGGCTAGGAACAGTTTCCTTATTCATGACTATTGCCCTCAACACATACGCACTAGCTTAAACTTTGATGCTATTAGCCATACACTATCGCGGGGCTTATAAGTCATTAGTCATTAGTCATTAGTCATTGGTTTTTCTCCCCTACACCCCTACACCTGGTTACTGAGCGAAGTCGAAGTATACACCCTTACACCCCTACACCCCTATTCCCCATAATCACCAAAGAGCATTACCATAAACAATATCAAGATTCCCTAACATTGGCTCAATGCTACCAAATAACCGCGATCGCACAGACCAATCTCCACGCAGAAAGTTTTTCCAACTTTTTGGACTAGCAAGGCGTAACCCTCTGGTAATTTCGCGGTGGGTTTTACGCTGGGTAGTGGTGGGGACTGTATGTGGTTTGTTTGCTGGTTTGTACTGGAATATTCTGGAACTTCTACTTCACCAACTAGAAAAGTTTACAGGTATAAGTCTGCTGATAGTTATGCCCCTAGCTGGGTTAATTATTGGCTTGGTCATCCATTTTTTAGGGAATCCTGGGGAAATTGCTGTAATTGTTGACAATATCCATTTTCGTGGCGGGCGGTTGGATGCAGGCAAAAATCCCTCGATGATTCTCGCTTCTTTGGTAAGTATTGCGGCTGGGGGTAGCGCAGGGCCAGAAGCACCCTTAGTACAGGTAACAGGTTCTTTTGGTACTTGGGTAGGCGATCGCTTACGTCTCCAAGGTGAAGACCTCAGATCCATGAGTTTAGCAGCAATGGCGGCTGGTTTTACTGCCTTATTTGGTGCGCCTTTGGGCGGGGCGATGTTCGCCTTAGAAATTCTCCACCATCAGCATATCGTAGAATATTACGAAGCCTTAATGCCTGCCATTGTGGCTAGTTGTGCTAGTTATCTGGTATTTGCTTTTATCACCCGCTTAGGAATTGCGCCCACTTGGCATTTTCCCCAGTACAGCCTAAATAACATCGATGATTTTGCTTTAGCCATTCTGTTTGGTATCATCGGAGCGATCGCCGCATGGATTTTCATGGCAATTTTTCGCGGCTGTGACAGACTGTGGGCAATAATTCCCGTCCCTATTTATGTACGTACTACATTAGCAGGATTGGGTTTAGGTATGCTGGCAGTTTTCTTACCCCTAACCCGCTATTTTGGACATGAAGAATTAGAGTCAGTCCTAACTACAAACTTTCCTGCTGTTTTCCTGTTGATTTTAGCCTTGGGTAAGATGGCATCTATCAGCATCACAGTCACCGGAGGCTGGCGAGGTGGGTTCATTATTCCCTTATTTTTCACTGGCGCTTGTATTGGTAAAGCAGTCGCAATTTTAATTCCAGGGCTGAATCCCGCACTGGCTATGATTTGTACAATGGCAGCTATTAATGCAGCCGTAACACGCACACCAATCAGTACAACTTTATTGTTATCAAAATTGGCTAATTTTACTCCTTTTACACCGATTCTTTTTGCTAGTTTAATCGGCTTTTTCCTAGCACCAAAAGCGCCCTTAATTGAATCTCAACTCAAGACACAGCAATCGCTTGAAGAAATTTTGGAATAATTTTTACAAATAAAAAATAAAATGTTTTTTTATTTCTAAGAAAACAATGCCGTTTAACTAAATAACAAGAAGATTTTTGTCCATACTTATGGTTTACATACCCCGGCAGATACAAGGAATATTGTGTTAGAATTGTATCAAAATATGGCAATTATTCAGAAGAAATTTTGCGTAATTTTGCGCTCTGCTAAGTGCAAAGGCTAAAATCTAAGTTTTTTGGAGTTTTTTAGGCTATGACAACCTCACAGGAGAGGATTATCCCGACGGATCTGCGGAACGAAATGTCCCGGTCTTATCTGGAATACGCCATGAGTGTGATAGTAGGTAGGGCGCTACCAGATGCCAGGGATGGTCTAAAACCTGTGCATCGTCGCATCCTCTACGCCATGCACGAGTTAGGGTTAACCCACGATCGCCCATTTAGAAAATGCGCCCGTGTAGTAGGGGAAGTGTTGGGTAAATATCACCCCCACGGCGACACAGCCGTGTATGATGCCTTGGTGCGGATGGCACAGGATTTTTCCATGCGATCGCCCCTCATTAACGGACATGGTAACTTTGGTTCTGTAGACAACGACCCCCCGGCGGCGATGCGTTATACAGAATGTCGCTTGCAAGCCTTAACCAGCGCCGCCTTACTGCAAGACATCGAATCGGAAACCGTAGACTTTGCCGATAACTTCGATGGTTCCCAACAAGAACCCACAGTTCTTCCCTCCCGCATCCCCCAATTACTGCTGAATGGTTCTTCGGGGATCGCCGTAGGGATGGCAACCAACATCCCGCCCCATAACCTGGGAGAATTGATTGATGGGTTAGTCGCCCTAATTCACAACCCAGAAATCACCGACCTCCAGTTAATGCAGTACATCCCAGGCCCAGACTTCCCCACAGGGGCGCAAATTCTGGGGATGGGGGCGATTAAGGAAGCCTACACCACCGGACGCGGTTCTATCACCATGCGCGGTGTCGCCAACATCGAAACTATCGAACATCGGGGAAGACCAGATAGAGAAGCTATTGTTGTTACCGAACTACCATACCAAACCAACAAAGCGGCGTTAATTGAGAAAATCGCCGAGTTGGTAAATGAGAAGCGGATAGAAGGAATTGCAGATATCCGGGATGAAAGCGATCGCGACGGCATGAGAATCGTTATCGAACTCAAGCGCGACGCTTACCCCCGCGTAGTTCTCAACAACCTCTACAAGCAAACGCCCATACAAGCCAACTTTGGGGCAAATATGCTGGCGTTGGTGAACGGTGAACCGCAAATCCTCACCCTCAAGCAATTCCTCGAAGTCTTCCTCGACTTCCGCATCGAATCAATTACCAGACGTACCCGCTACGAACTGCGGAAAGCCGAAGAACGGGATCATCTCTTACAAGGCTTGTTAATTGCCCTATCCCATCTAGATGCCATTATCAACTTAATTCGCGGTGCTTCCGATACACCCACAGCCAAAGGTGAATTAATCACCACCTATATGCTTTCTGAAGTCCAAGCTGATGCGATTTTGCAGATGCAACTGCGACGGTTAACAGCCTTAGAAGCAGACAAAATCCGCCAAGAACACGAGGACTTACAAACACAAATTGCCGACTTACAAGATATTTTGGCAAGGCGGGAACGTATCCTCGAAATCATCGAAACCGAAATCACCGACATCAAGACCCGCTTCGCCACACCCCGACGCACAGTCATTACCCACGCCGAAGGAGAAATTGACGATCGCGACCTCATCGCCAACGAAAAAGCGATCATCCTCCTAACAGAACAAGGCTACATCAAACGGATGCCCGTCAATACCTTTGAAGCCCAAAGCCGTGCCACCAGAGGTAAAGCCGCCGCCAAAGTCAAAGATGATGATACTGTAGAGCATTTCTTGACTTGTTGCGACCATGACAGCGTACTATTTTTTAGCGATCGCGGAGTCGTCTACTGTCTCAAAGCCTATCAAATCCCCGTCGGTTCCCGCACCAGTCGCGGTACACCCATCGTCCAACTGCTACCCATTCCCAAAGAAGAAAAAATCACCTCAATAGTCCCCGTAGATGAGTTTAGCAGTGACGAATATCTCGTCATGCTCACCAAAGGCGGCAACATCAAGAAAACAGAATTAGCAGCCTTCAGTAACATCCGCGCCAACGGCTTAATCGCCATCTCCCTAGAAGAAGGCGATCAACTGCGGTGGGTACGTCGCGCCAGAGTCGAGGACAGCGTCATAGTTGGTTCTCGCTTAGGTATGGCGATTCACTTTAGATGTAACCACGAACAACTGCGTCCTCTAGGTAGGGCAACCCGTGGCGTGAAATCCATGAAACTAAAAGCAGGTGATGAACTTGTCGGCATGGATATTCTACCAGCAGCAATTCTCGATACCTTGAATACAGAGGAAGTCGAAGATATCGAAACCGAAGATATCGAAACCACCGAAGAAACCGCAGAAGTACCAGAAAACGGCAGCGTCGGCCCTTGGGTATTAGTCATCACAATGGGAGGATATGGTAAGCGAGTTCCCGTCGGTCAATTCCGCCTGCAAAATCGTGCAGGTCAAGGTTTAATGGCGACCAAATTTAAGAACCGCAAAACCAAAGACCAACTAGCTACCCTGGGTATCGTCAACAACGATAACGAAATCATGATGGTAACAAATCGTGGCATTATTATTCGTCAAGCCGTAAATGCCATTTCCATCCAATCGCGATCGGCCACTGGTGTTAGAGTCCAACGCCTGGATGAAGATGATGCCATTACCGGAGTAGCCATAGTTCCCCCCGACACAGGTGATGCCGCAGAAGTTGAATAAACAGCAGGGAGAGAGGCTAATCTCCCTCCTCCCTCTCCTAATTTCCCTAATTAGCGGCGTATTCATGGGGCTAACCGTAGCCCCTTTCAACGCCTGGTTCCTAGCTTGGATAGCCCTAATCCCCCTATGGGTATTAGTATTCTCCACCAAACCAAAAAAACAATCCCCCACTTTACGACAAGCTAAAGTAAAATCTCCCCCATCTCCCCCCACTCCCTCATCTCCCTCATCTCCGGTTGGTGAGCGTAGTCGTACCACTCCGTGGAAGCAAGCTACGCGGAGCGTCTCGCAGAGAACCACATCTCCCCCATCTCCCCTACTCGGCCTAGCCTGGGGCATCGGCTACCACGGCGTAGCCCTATTTTGGATTACTGGCATCCATCCTATGGACTGGTTGGGTGTGCCTTGGTGGCCGAGTTTGGCGATCGCCACTTTCTGCATATCATTCGTCAGCCTCTACGGTGGCTTATTTGTTGCCATCTGGGCAGCCTGCTTAACCCGTCTCGCCGAACAAAAAGCCTGGTTGCGTATCCTCATTGCCACAGCTATCTGGTGTGCCTTAGAAAGCCTGTGGAGTGCCGGGCCTTTGTGGTGGAGTTCCCTAGCATACACCCAATCGCCACACAACCTAGTAATTTTACACCTGGGGCAAATCTCCGGCCCCAATCTAGTCACAGCCGCGATCGTCAGTATCAACGGTATAATTGCTGAAGGCTGGCTAAATCGCAAACAGGGGTTAATCAGTAAATATTTAGCTACAGCCACCGTATTATTAATTACCCTACACCTAATCGGCTTTTACTTGTATAACGCCCCCATCGCCCAACCCCCAGACACAGCCTTAAAAGTAGGCATTGTTCAGGGCAATATTCCCAACAAAATTAAACTCCTTCCCCAAGGCTTGCGACGTGCCATTACAGGGTACACAGAAGGATATTTAACATTAGTAAATCAAGGTGTGAATGCAGTTCTCACCCCAGAAGGCGCATTACCATTCTTCCAGCGCGACTTACCTACAACACCCCTACTATCAGCAGTGCGGGAAAAGGGTGTGGTTGCTTGGGTAGGTGCTTTTGGTGAACGAGGACGTAGTTATACAAACAGCTTATTTACCGTCAACAGTCAAGGCGAATTTACCAGCCGCTACGATAAATCCAAACTAGTACCTTTAGGCGAATATATTCCCTTTGAAGAAATTATTGGCGGTTTGATTCAGCGTTTGTCACCCCTAGACGAACATCAAGTTCATGGCTTACCCAATCAAATCTTTGACACCCCATTCGGTCGGGCAATTGTCGGAATTTGTTATGAATCAGCCTTCCCTGAAGTATTTCGCCGTCAAACTGCTGCGGGTGGGCAATTTATCCTCAGTTCTTCCAACGATGCCCATTACAGTGCGCCCATGCCATTCCAGCATCATGCCCAAGATATCATGCGGGCAATTGAAAATGATAGATGGTCAGTCAGGGCAACAAATACAGGGTATTCAGCTTTCGTTGATCCCCACGGCAAAACCTTGTGGATATCTGGATACAACACCTACGAAACCCATGCAGAAACTATCTACCGCCGCCAGACAAAAACTTTATACGTGCGTTGGGGCGATTGGTTTACACCTTTGTTGTTAGGGTTGAGTGTTTTGGGAAAATTCGTAATTCGTCATTCGTAATTTGTAATTAAAACTGGGTAACTATGATTGAGGTGTGAGGATTTAAACTATCCATCTTGTGGGGTGGGCATATTGCCCGCCCAGAATCTAGTGAAATATACGTAGGCCGATGCACTGCCCACCGTATCATGCTTTTGGTGGGCATTGCCTACCCTACAAATACTTATCAGAGGATAATACTATGGACAGCATAGAGCAACGTAAGTTGTTATCTGCTCTGAGTCACGGAGCAATATTTTTTAGTTCCACGATAGTCTCTATTGGGATACCCATTGCAATTTTGCTACTCAATGAAGACCCTGTAGTCAAAGACAATGCCAAAGAATCACTCAACTTTCACATAAATCTTTACATATACGGTGTCATTTCTGCACTACTGGTTTTGGTTGGCATTGGGATTTTGTTACTCATCGCCTTGTGGGCAGTCAGTATTATCCTGCCAATCATTGCCATTATTAAGGTCGTCAATGAGCCAAATATACCCTATCGCTACCCGTTTATTTTCCGCTTGGTTTGATGAGAACTGAGTACCCAGTACCCAGTCCCCAATCCCTCACTCACTCATCACCGAAGCACAAGATTGGGCTTCTTGCCAGAGCTTATGCACAAAGAACTCAGTGCGATCGCTCATCGTCGTCACAAACACACCATCCGCATCCTCAGAACCATCTGACAACCAAGAACCCCGCAAAGTGACTTCCAAATACTCAGCATCACAAATAGCTAAATCAATGATGCCACCGTCAGCGCGTCTAGCTTCAGTCTTCAGTGCTTCTACTCCAGGTAAATCTACCGGGAGCAAAAAGGAAGCGGTACTAGGTTGAACACACAAGTTTTCACCTACTCTTAGCGAGAAAATTACTCGTTGCGTCACCCATTCTTCCAAGGACAAGGTGAGATATTCCAAATAAAAGCTGTCTTCAGTGTAAGTTAATTTCAGCATTCCTTATGCTCTCCTGTTATTCCAGGTTTGCTTGCACATCTATCCAAAACTGAGCGCCTTGATTCAATCCAAAAGCAACTGCGGGGTGAATTGGTGCTTTTGGTTGAGTACGTAACTGCATACCAGCTTCCGCCGGAGTTCTGTCTCCCTTACGAGAGTTACATCTCTCACAAGCTGCAACCACGTTATCCCAACTGTGGGAACCACCCCTAGAACGGGGAATTACGTGATCTAAAGTCAGTCGCTTCTTGCTACCGCAATATTGGCAACTGTGATGATCTCGGCGCAAAATTTCCCGCCGATTCACAGGCGGAACTTTCCATGTCCTCTCAATAGAAGCTATCTTCAAGCGAATATGTTTTGGTACATCAACTACCAAGCTGGGTGAATGAACTCGCCACCCATTTTCTGTATAACCGACTAATGGTTCCGCTTTGTTTGTTAGTAATAGCACAATCGCCCGTTTAATATTGACTCGACACAGTGGCAAGTAATTTTGCGAAAATACCACCACAGATTGCTCTAACACTGGCATTGCGATAGCCACAGCTTCACTCCTTAATAAAAAACCCCCGCTTCTGGTTTGGGTGAAGCGGGGGTAAGAAACAGACCGTGATTTTTGGTCTTATTTTGGTACAGCATATCTCTGTCTGTACCTCCCGCTTCTGGTATCTAGTTGTGGTTTAGCATTCAGCTGATCAATGCTGACATAAATAAAGTCATGATTTCCCTCTGCGATTTGCCTGCGTTCGCGGCTACCATTGCCCATAAATAAATACTCCACTCCCATAGAGCCTGATTCCCAACTAGATCGGCAGTTGGTGGCAAGCAAGGAAGTAGAGATGGAGATGGGGTAAATGGATATCACAGAAAATTTCACCTATTGAACATTTCTTTAAACATACTACACTTGTATTACTATCCTGTCTATACTTTTAGGAGAAAAAGTCATGCATACAATCGCTCGCACCCCAACAACCGATATGGAAGTTACCAGCATCCGTTTAGAGCGAGAACTCAAAGAGAAACTCAAAGAAATAGCTGGCAATCAGGGGTATCAAGCACTTATCCGCGATATCCTCTGGAATTATGTGCAGCAAAAATCCGGTGAGTGGAAACCGCGATTTTCACGAGCCGATATTAGAGCCAGTATAGCCGCCACAGCTCAACAAGAGGAACGGTGTGTACTTACAGGTCAACTCATTCAACCCCAACAACCAATGTTATTAGGATTCACCAGAAATGGCGATATGGTTCCGCTCAGTGTCGAGAGTTTAGCAAGTTAAATTTATATTTCCGCTCAGTGCAGCCTAGTTGCCCCTGTAAGCAACTAGGCTGCATTCTTTTAGGGGCTAGAGGCTGGGGAGGGGCAGAGGGGCAGTGGTTCGGCTACGCTCACCAACCGGGGCAGAGGGGCAGAGGAGAAAATAATTACCCCCCAATCCCCATCCCCAGCCATACCACAGTACTAATGCGGTGAATCGAAATGAAGTTATGGTTTTGAATCTAGAGAAATTACGGTTTATATAGAGTGACAAACAAGATATTCTGAGTCAATGCCATCTACTCAGGCTGGCAACAAAAAACTAATATTAGCTTGATCAAGCAAATAGCCGGGCTTGCTGGCTGTTATGGTCATGTACAAATTAGTTTAATTTACAGTTAACTTGGTCATCTGCAATAGAAAAGGGCTATAACAGATGAGAGAAAATTTTACTCTCAACTCTCCCATCCATCAGGTGCAGCAATACCACTCAAGGTAAATAAGCCAAGAAGTTGGGCGCATAAAAAATGGGGTATCAATCTCAAAGTATATTAGCCATGAAAAAGCGTTTATTATTGCCGCCACAGTACCCCGATGGACAAGAGCGACAACCCTACCTAGTCAAACTGATGCAACATCAGGAAGAAACAGCTCACAAGTTAGCACAAAAGATTAATCACATCGTTGCCACCTGTCCAGCAACAGCAGCGATGCTGCAAGAAATTGCCCAGTTGGTGGTAACTGCAACAGGTGCAGATTGTTGCTGTTTAGTTACAGTTGCTGACGAGGACTCAACGGAAACGGTAACGGCTAACTGGTGTTCTGACGAATTTCTGGGAATACCTCTGCCCAATGAGATGTTATCGACAGAACGATTCATCATGGAATTACCGGTTTTGCAATGTGCGGTAGAACCACGTAATATTGATGAGATTTCCACAATTCGTAGTAGTTTGGTGACGGGATGTCAGCAGTTGCCATTACCAATCAAGGCAGTATTAGCAATTCCTACCCGCTTTGGTGGCAAAAATAATGGCGTGGTTAGTCTGATTAAATTTGAGGCACACGACTGGGATGAATCAGAAAAACACATCCTCAAGGCGATAGAAACAGCTTGTGCGATCGCCTTTGCCCAAGTCAAACAAGCGCAGTTAATTTCCTCTCAGCAGCAATCCCTGCAAAAGAGTAATCAACATCAGAGCTTAATTAAACAATTAACTATACTAAGTCGTAGCAACTTGGAGTCCAATCAAATGCTCCAACTAGCCATAGCATCCACTGCTGAATGTTTACAAGCGGATCGGGGTTTGCTGATTCTGCTGAAATATACAGATCCACTATTTAGAACTCCTATTAAAAAACAAATTCCTCAAGCTAAGGCAGATGTAGTCAGTGAATGGCGCAGGGAAAATAAAAATCCCACAGATTCAACCTCTATATCTTTTTCCTTGGCTGATTGTGGGTTATGTCAAAGGGTGTTTCTTGATGCAGGTAAACCAGTCATTATTAATGACTACGCAGACCTTCAGGATGCCACACCTGTGGCCCCATTATTTGCCATCACTGAAATGCCTGCTGTGCTATTAATGCCATTGGAGAACCAAGGTAAAATATTGGGCTTTTTAGTGTTACAGCAGACTGTAGCGCGTAACTGGCAGCAAGCCGAATTAAATTTAGTGGAAATGGTCTGCGCTCAAGTTAGCAATGCCATTATTCAATCAAAAACACTCCGTCAAGTCCAGACCTTAGTAGATGATCGCACAGGGAAACTCCAAAATAGCCTGGAGTTGCAAGCGAGACTGCGCGAAAAAATGCGGCAACATGTAGAGCAACTGCGGGAACTAAATCAGCTCAAAGACGAATTTATGAGCAACATTAGCGATCGCTTGCGCTATCCCCTGACGAATATGATGCTGTCCATTAAAAATTTGCGTCTACCAGGAATCTCCCCAGAACGTCAGTTGAAATACTTAGAGATTCTGGAGAACGAATGTGCTAAGGAAATCAACTTAATAAATGACTTACTAACTCTCCAGAAACTAGAGTCAGATCAAGAACCGCCACAAGTACAGAATATCGACCTCAAGGTCACAATTAAAGATTTAAGTGCTTCTTTAACCAAAAAACTGGCGGACAAGGGATTAAGTATAAAGTTAGACTTATCAGATGAGCCGTTACAAATACAAACGGAATTGCAAAGTTTTGACCGCATCCTCCAAGAGTTATTAAATAACGCTTATACATACTCAGAACGTGATACCATCATTGACTTACACGCCAGTCACCACGTTGATCAGCTTGTTGATCAAGTTATGATTAAAGTGACAAATATAGGGCGTGGCATCTCCGAAGAAGAGGCGACCTATATATTTGATAGGTTCCGTCGCGGTAGAGGAGGTCGCTGGACTCCAGGGACTGGCTTAGGACTGGCTTTAGTCAAGTCCTTAGTGCAGCACTTAAATGGGGCGATCGCAGTTGAGAGTACCCCTATTCCCGGTTCTCAACTCAGCAAAATTTGCTTTACCCTGACTCTGCCCCAGTTTTCTGAAGAAAGCAAACCATATTCTAACAGTGACTAAAAAATACAACACACAACAAGACTGGGAATTTAACCCCGATTTAGATGGTGAATTAGTTGCAGATGCGGAGAATCTACCATCTGTAGAAGTCCAAGTTGAGAAAATCGCCGATCGCCAACGGCAAATTACAGCTAGAGTGCAAATTCCCCAACCAGTAGAGCAAGTCTGGAAGGTGCTAACAAATTACGAAGCCTTAGCTGACTTCATCCCCAACCTTGCTAAAAGTCGTCTTCTAGACCATCCCCAAGGCGGTATTCGGCTCGAACAAGTTGGTTCTCAACGTCTACTCAATTTCAACTTTTGCGCCCGCGTAGTGTTGGATTTGGAAGAGTATTTCCCCAAAGAAATAAATTTCCAAATGGTGGAGGGAGATTTCAAGGGCTTTTCTGGTAGTTGGTGTTTACAGCCTTGTACCCTTGATAATGCCATTGGCACTGACCTTTGTTACACCATCCAAGTTTGGCCTAAGTTGACTATGCCCATCACAATTATTGAGCGTCGTCTGAGTAAGGATCTTAGGTCTAATCTGCTGGCAATTTACCAACGAGTGGAATCTTTAGCTAATCAAAATCTCTAGGCTTAAATTTAAAATCCTTCAGGCTCTAGCCTAAAGGATTTTTGATTTTAGTAAGTTTTTAAACTTAACTACTGTATATTTTATTTTTAGTACCCCCAGGGGAATTCGAATCCCCGTTACCTCCGTGAAAGGGAGGTGTCCTAGGCCTCTAGACGATGGGGGCATCAACCTCAGACTTTATATAAGTTAACTGATTTTTTAGGCTATGTCAATAGGTTTAGCAAATAAATTTTTGGGGACTGGGAACTGGGGATTGGGGATTGGGGACTGGGGACTGGGAACTGGGGATTGGGAAGATGAGGGAGTGAAAAGGTGAAAAGAACTATGGACTGTGGACTAATGACTAATGACCAATGACTAATGACCAATGACTAATGTTAAAACTGGAGTAATTTGAACAACTAAGTATAAAAAAACGTCTAAATTTAACAAGGTAAGAACTGTCTGATGTTGTAACCTGTAAGAGTGGTATTTACTTTTCTTTACAAATGATTTTGAAAGAAATCGCTCAAAATCTTAAACATGGAAGCATCCTTTGAAGTCACCATACAAATGGCGATCGCTGTTTTTGCAGGTATCGGCGCTCAGGTATTGGCTGCTTACTTGCGTCTACCCAGCATCGTCATATTGCTGTTGTTGGGCATTCTCCTGGGTGGAGATGGGGTCGGATTGCTACATCCCCAAGTTCTCGGCCCTGGGTTGGAAGTGATTGTTGCCCTGGCAACGGCAATTATTTTGTTTGAAGGTGGATTAAATTTAGATTTACGGGAATTGGGTAAAGTTTCTCTCAGTCTGCAATTACTCGTCACCTTGGGGACGCTAATCACCCTGATTGGGGGGAGTATGGCGGCTCACTGGCTGGGTGAATTCCCCTGGAATATAGCTTTTCTCTACGCTTCTATAGTCGTGGTAACAGGGCCTACTGTAGTCGGGCCTCTGCTCAAGCAGATTAAAGTAGACCGTCAAGTAGCAACTCTGTTAGAAGGAGAGGGCGTTCTGATTGACCCAGTGGGCGCTATTTTAGCCTTCGTGGTGCTAGATACCATCGTTAACGGTGATGCAGACCCAGTAAACGCTATTGTGGGTTTAGTGATGCGCCTGGGGATTGGTGGGGCGATTGGTGCGGCTGGTGGCTATTTCATGAGTTTGATTTTCAAACGCGCCAATGTTCTGTCAACGGAGTTGAAAAACTTGGTAGTGTTGGCGGTGCTATGGAGTCTGTTTACTCTGGCGCAGATGATTCGTAGTGAATCGGGTGTGATGACAACGGTAGTTGCAGGGGCGGTATTTGCTAACTCCTCAGTCCCAGAGGAACGTTCGTTACGCAGCTTTAAAGGACAACTGACGATGCTCAGTGTTTCTGTTCTCTTCATCCTACTAGCTGCTGATTTATCTATCGCCAGTGTGTTTGCTTTGGGTTGGGGGAGCTTATTTACTGTTTTGGTGTTGATGTTTGTTGTTCGTCCAGTCAATATTTTGTTTTGTACTTGGAAAAGTAACTTGAACTGGCGACAGAAGTTATTTTTAAGCTGGGTTGCACCTAGAGGGATTGTATCCGCGTCAGTTGCGTCTTTGTTTGCAATTTTGCTAACTCAGCGCGGGATTAATGGTGGTGATTCAATTAAGGCTTTGGTTTTCCTCACCATTATCATGACGGTGGTTTGCCAAGGGTTAACAGCTGGTTGGGTGGCGAACTGCTTGGGGATCACTTCTGGACAAGCTACAGGTGCGGTGATTGTAGGTTGTAATCCTTTGAGTCTGTTAATTGCTCGATTCTTCCAAGAACGGGGTGAAAATGTCGTATTAATTGACACTGATCCCGACTGTATAGCCCAAGCTGAAGCGCAAAATCTCCGGGTAATAGCTAGCAGTGCGTTAGATGGGGAGGTTCTGGAAGAGGCGGGGCTAGGCTCGATGGGGACTTTTGTGGCGATGACTAATAATGGTGAGGTGAATTTTGTCTTAGCTCAAAGGGCGGCTGAGGAGTTTAACCCGCCGCGTGTGCTGGCTGTGTTTCCTCGCGATCCCCAAGCGAATGGTTCAGCTAATCATAAGGTTAGCCAAGCTTTTGTTTCTGACTTGGCGATTAAGACTTGGAACGAATATCTCAATGATGGACGGGTGAAGTTAGGGACGACTACTCTGAGTGAATCTGATTTTGCTAGTCAACAGGAGCATATTCAAGACAAGATTCGGAATGGGGTGTTGGTTCCGTTGTTGGTAGAGAGGGAAGAACGCTTACACATTGTCCCAGCAAACCAGGAGTGGGAAGTAGGCGATCGCATTATCTACCTGTTACATGATCCCAGACCGAATCTCTTAAAGCGTTTATCTGGTGCTAGTCAGTCCACACCTCTGGTTCTAGAAAAGTTACCAGAGGTGGAAGAAGTACCTTTAGCAAAAGTGCCTCAACTTTCTACTAGTGATTCTTCTGTAAGTTGAATAGGTTCTTCTGCTAAGAGTGAATACATTTGCCGTTCTTGCCACAATAAAGCTACTAAATGTACAAGAGCGAAAAGTACGGCAGCAATGGTAATTAGATAATTGTGTAGTGTGTAGAGATGCAGAACTGTCAAGCTGCTAATCGCTCCACCGCCTGTAATGATATCTTTCAAAAGCGTACCAACTAGGGGAATTGCTTGAATATTTCCCAACTCGATGTTAAAACGCCAATATCCTTCTTGAGTCCAGTCTAAAAGCATAGCAGTCCAATCTAGACCAATTGCACTCAAGGTAAAGAAAATTCCGCTTACCCAAGCAACCAGCCAACTGTTACGGAATTGTCGTCCTAAGAACATGACGACAATTTGCACTAAGGCGATCGCAATCATCAAATTACCAGAAATATCATGCGCCCGATGGAACAACCAACCATAGGCTACTTCGTTATCGATCATTCTCAGTGATCTATATGCCCCGCCTGCTGTTGGTTCGTAATAAAAGGACAATAAAATTCCTGTAGATACATAAATCAGACACAGCGAAAGAATCACGACCGATAATACTGTGGCGATTCGTCGCAAAATCCTATCAAACTGGGTGGCTTGCATATTTCACCCCTCCTATCGTTTGCATAGTATGTACTTTTCTTAAATTTTAACTTAAGAAATATTAATATATTTAATTTTTTAATAAAAATAATTTAGCTTTTTAAAGCAGTTGACAGTTGTCAGTTGACAGTTGACAGTTATCAGTTACCAGTTGAATATTTTCTCCTCTGCTCCCCCGCTCCCTCATCTCCCCCAGTCCCCAGTCCCTCAAATTAAATACTTAACCCAACTTGCCAAGGCTTCTGGCGAACCGTACCAAATTCCAGGGTTTCTAGGGGAATGTCGGACACCTTCGATAACAAGGTTTTCTGCACCTACTAGATGAGCTGAGACAATGGGTGTGATACCATCGCCCCAGGTATTACCTATGCCGCAAGTTAACTGATAACTGCTGTAAGCTAACCAGCTACCGCGTCGCCTTTCGCCATAGATAGTTTTCCCAGCCACGCAAACGTAACGGACATTTGTGTAAAAAGCTCCGGGATATTTATTATTGACAAAATCGAGATTCCAGCGTGTCCAGCGTTCTTGGCTGGTGTGGGGTGTACCCAGGGTAACGAGAGTAGCTACTAAGGGATGGGCTTTCCAGGTAGATTGCAGTTTACCCATTGCTGGATAAGGCTTTTCACCCAAATAGATGCGAGAAATCCAACCGCCAGCAGAGTGACCAATTAAGTTAATTTGAGTAGCGTTATGTTTTTGTAACGCTTGTTTAACAGTGTGTTCGAGTTGCTGTATAATGGGCGCGACGGATCTACCACCAATTAAGGGCAACCAATCCCGTCTTCTTAGAGGTACTGTAATTGTGGGGAAACCTGATTGTTCTAATAATGCTGCTAGTTGCTGGTAAGCGATCGCGCTTTCTAGATATCCGGGGACAATGATGGTAGGTAATGGCATTATGAGCGAGTGTAAAATCAGTTATCAGTTATCAGTTATCAGTTATCAGTTATATAAGAGGGTTTAAGTCCCCCACTAGTTAGTGATAGGCGTTGGTGGCTTTTTTAGAGGTTGTTTTAAAAGTGATTAGCGGTGATTTTAATTACATTGTTACCCCCCTTGCAAAGGGGGGAAAAAAGAAAAATCCTGTTTCCTCCCCTTTACAAGGGGAGCCACTGCGTTGCGGTGAGTGCAGCCACACGTGCGGCTCTGCCGCCGGGTGGACTGCCGAACCCGGAGGGGGGTTTCCCCCGTTGTAGCAAGTGGCGTGAGGGTTAGGGAGGGGTATAAAAG
>DATNQO010000144.1:0-3666 GCA_036704005.1 Leptolyngbyaceae cyanobacterium
GCCTCCCCTACTTATACCGTTTCTTGATGAAGATGCACTTTATTCTGCGCTGTAGAGATTGGCATGCAACGTCTCTACATTGTTTATTCGGCGCAACTTCATGGAGAATTGGTATTAATATTTACTTTATAAATAGCCTCTTACCAATGACCAATTACCAATGACCAATTACCAATTACCAATTATCGCCACAGTCTTGTCTTCTTGATGAACAATAATCTTTCCTAGCCCAAACTTTTCAATAACTGCGGCGTTAGTTGTTAAATGTGTACTCACCTCAGCCACTTTATACTGACTTTCTCCTGAAGCTAACACCGCAGGTAATAATAATTGATCTGCTAAATGTTCATCGACTGGTGCGCCAGTTTGGTGAAATTGTAAAAGTTGTTCGCAAGCAATCTCTGCTACCTTTTCCGATGATAACCGCAAACGTCCAAAACCACCAAATCCCGTCAAACTATTGCGATACTCAGCAGTTAAAAAAATCCCTGCACCAGGGGCTACGCCCTTCTCGCGCAGTGCTTGCACATATACCCTTAACCCGGCGGCGCGTAACAAATTCTCAGCACGGCTGGCCATGCGTTGGGGAATATGGGCGGGTAATTCTGTCGCCACTGCTAGCCCCCGGACTCGCTTTAACTCTCCCCTTTCCAACAAGCGGAGTCCGGTGAGTTTACATCCTCCCTTCACCTGCAAATTTACTTCCCCCCCACCTCTGGGATACCAGCCCCAAGCCCCTAACTTGACTTGGGCGGTGATGCCCATGCGGCGTAACATTGGCAGATATACTTGCTCAATGTAGGTCATTGTCGGGCTAAAGATGACATGAGTTCCACCCCGTAGGGTAATCTGAGAATCACCCTCGGCCAAAGCTAAAGGTAAGAGTATTGTCTGCAAAACTAGAGTAATAGCCCCAGCCGAACCGCCTTGCTGCGCTTCAGTGACATCAAAACTATAGGTTCCAGCTTGCACCGCACCACCGGGAATAAATTCCAGCATCGTTGAACCCAAAGCATCACCCTGCAATTGACCATGACAAATTGTCGCCGCCGCACGCACTGCTGTTAAATGTTGTGCGGCTAACCCCGGCTTTTTGCGTCCAGCGCGGATACCTGTAATGCGTATGGGTTCACCTGTGATAGCGGCTAAACTAAGGGAAGTACGGAGAACTTGTCCCCCTCCCTCGCCGAAGGAACCATCAATTTCAATTGTCATTGGTCATTAGTCATTAGTCATTAGTCATTAGTCCATAGGAAGGGGAAAGGGGAAAGGGAAAAGGTAAGAAAAGATTCCCTTTCCCCCTTAACCTTTCACCTTTTCCCCTCATCTCCCGGTTGGTGAGTTTCGACTACGCTCAACTACCGCGCAGTCGAACCACATCTCCCTCATCTCCCTCATCTCCCTCATCTTCCTCACTCACCTATCCCCTATCCCCTCTAATACTTTACTTTTGCCTGGATTCATTAACCCGTAAGGGTCTACTATTTCTTTGAATTTTAACTGCTCAGGGTCGATAACTTTTCTACCGCCATCTTCAATAATATATGTGTGGGGATTAGCTATAAATACTCCTTTGGCTTCATGATAACGGATAATTTCATTGAGGCGTTCTTCGGTGGAGTAGCGGACAAGTTGTAAAGCCGCAGGTACTACTGCACCGTTGACGCGAATGAACTCTAAATGAATCATGACTTCATCACCAAAGTAATGATATAAGTCTGCTACTAACTGCAAGTCTTGGTCAGCAGGAAACATACTTTGCAAATATGTAATGGCGTTATCGGCGTTGCGGGCGTGTAAGGTGGTATGATTCCAAGTAAATTCTGCTAAATTCAAACCTTTACCTGCTTCTTCGGCTGGTTTTTGGTAGGTGATTTTTCCGCCGTATTGCTGGACTAAACCAGGTAATAGTTCTAGGCTGGGTTCGGCAAGGATGAGAAAGGCTGGATGAGTTCCGGCGGGGATGTATGGCTGTAGGGGTGGGAAGTATTGGGGAATTGGTGATGCAAAAATGGTGACTAATTTTTTCATCATACCATCGGCATTGGCTAGGCTTTGTCCAAATTTGGCGGCGGTGATGAAGTCGTCAAAGGTGACTATGACTTCTGCCCAAGGATAGGCAGGCCCCAGGGGTATTTCTACTTCGGTGATAATACCGTTAATGCCCCAAGCGTGGTTAACTTTCTGCACATCGTCGCCACGTAACTCAATAATTCGGGGTGCTTCTTCTAAGGTGACTACTCGCAATCCTAACAGATTACCGCGATCGCCTAACAAACCATATTGGATTGAACCAATGCCACCACTACCACCAGCCACAAAGCCGCCAATGGTGGCTGTGCGGTAAGTTGAAGGGGTCATCCGCATTTCCCAGCCAATTTCTCGCGCTTTCTTATCTAAGGCTGCCAACTTCACACCAGCTTCTACTCTCGCCACACCCGGCTTGATCCACCGGATTTCTTGTAACTTTGTTGTATCTAAAATTACGCCTCCATGCAGAGGTACACATTGCCCATAGTTCCCCGTACCCGCACCCCGCACTGTGATGGGTATGCGCTGGGTGGCACAAATAGCAGCAACCTTAAT
Organism: Leptolyngbyaceae cyanobacterium; assembly: GCA_036704005.1. GTDB lineage: Bacteria > Cyanobacteriota > Cyanobacteriia > Cyanobacteriales > Nostocaceae > Trichormus. Next base: position 2,587 of record DATNQO010000144.1, read on the forward strand.
CACTTCCGCTTCATTGGCGGGGCGGACTACAATATCACCTACCTTACCCGCTAATTTGGGAACTAGCACGGGGCTAAAGGTGTGATAGTCTTGGGATAATTTGGCTACTTGGTTGGGTTCGGTGATGGTTTCGATGCCTTCTAGGGAGGGGAGGAGGGTATCTAAGTTTGTCATAGGTTATATCCTTTTTTTTAACGCAAACCCCAAGATTTTCTGATAGAATTGTTGGGTCTTGACCATCAATGCCATAAGCGAAAACCAAGCGGTCGAGGTATATGTTGGAAGAAAAAAATTTGGGTCTTGGGAACCAGGACTCCTGCCCTTGGAGGGAATGTCAGACCAAAAAAAACTACGAAGTTTTTGAGGCTATTCCCGATGAATTGGGAAGCCCCGTCCGTCTTACGGCGGGGTAGTTCACTCTTCATAATTAACAGCACTGTCATGCCACTTACTTAATATAAAGTCAGATAAGGTACTCAGGCTGATGAATATGAGTACGCCTAAGCCTGTGGTGAGGAGGAGGGCGGCAAACATTCGCGGAATTTGTAGGTTGTAGCTGGAGATGAGGATGCGGTAGGCAATACCTGATTTTGCCCCGCCAGTACCGGCGACGAATTCGGCAACGACTGCACCAATGAGTGCTAAACCACCGCTAATTTTTAACCCACCTAAGAAGTAGGGCATAGCACTTGGTAAGCGGAGATAAATCAGAGTTTGCCAACGGGATGCTTGATATAGTTGGAAGAGGTTGAGGAGGTTTTGATCAACGCTTTTGAGTCCCTGGGTTGTGTTAGAGACGATGGGGAAAAAGGCGACTATCCAAGCACAGACTACTAGGGCGGCAAAGGTGTTGTTTTTCAACCAGAGAATGATCAGGGGTGCGATCGCTACTATAGGAGTTGTTTGTAAAATAACTGCATAAGGAAATAAACTGCGCTCAATCCACTTACTTTGAGTAAACAAAATAGCCATGAGTAAACCAGAAATCGCCGCAGCAATAAAGGCAATAACTGTAATTTGTAGGGTGATTAATAGGGAAGCAAAAAGCTCGTTCCAGTCTGTAATTAATGTTTGCAATAC
>DATNQO010000145.1:0-55194 GCA_036704005.1 Leptolyngbyaceae cyanobacterium
TAACGGATCTTGTACTCCGACCAATTGAGAACGCCCTAGAAGGGCGGGGCTTGATACCCATGTTCCGCTCCGCTTCACGGCTTCGGGACAGGGATTGCTCCCCCTGCTCCCTGCCCCCTGCCCCTCCGCCTCTTCGGTCAATAGTCTATAGTCTACGGTTTAAGGTTTAGTACCGTTGACTGTTGACTGTTGACCGTACAGACGCGATTAATCGCGTCTCTACTTACCAATGACTAATGACTAATGATAAGCATTTATACTCAAATCGCACAGGGTGAAGCTTGGTCGCAACGATATAGCGATCGCCTACCCTTATTTACCTGTATCCTCGGTTTTACGGAAACTGGTCTGATTCCCGGCATTTCGGCGGCTGGTCGCACTCCAGAGGATCGGCAGTATACCGCCTGCGCTGATGCTGAGTTTTTATACTACGGTGCAGCACATCAACCCCAGTATCCCCTACCGCCACTGACAGCCGGCGCATCCCCCGTTGTTATATCCCGTGCGGTTGTCGAGGAATTCAACATTCCAGTTGATGTATTTAATGCGGGTTTACCTCAGTCCCCGGCTATACCAGTAATTGATTTAGGTGGTTGTCCTGCTAGATGTTTGAGTACAGGCGCGGCAATGGAATTAACAACTGTACACCATCTATTTGAGCAAGGTTTGCTGTGGGGCGATCGCTTGGCTGCTAAAGTTCCCCAGGGATATGTAATTCTCAGCGAATGCGTTGTGGGTGGGACTACAACCGCTCAAGCAATTTTAACTGGCTTAGGCATTGACGCAGCAGGCAAAGTCAACAGCAGTCACCCAGTCTGTAACCATGAGCAAAAATGGCAAGTGGTGCAGCAGGGGTTGAGGAGATGGAGGGATGAGGGAGATGAGGGAGATGAGGAGGACAAGGTAGTTAGAATTTCTTCCCCCAATCCCCAATCCCCAGTCCCCAATCCCCAGTCCCCAGACCCACTAAAACTAGTCGCCGCCGTTGGTGATCCTATGCAGGTGGTTGTGGCAGGGATGGCGATCGCAGCTAGTCGCAGTTGTGGTGTGATGTTGGCTGGGGGTACGCAAATGTTGGCGGTTTATGCTTTGACGAGTGCGATCGCCCAAGCCTACGATTTAGCTTGGCAACCTACAGCAGTGGTTGTAGGCACAACCCGGTGGGTAGCAGAAGATCCCACAGGCAGCACTGTAGAATTAGCCCTGAATATAGGTAAAAATAGCCAATATTCTCAAATGAAAACCCCCCCACTCTTAGCCACTCAGTTGAGTTTTGCTAATTCCCGTTACCCCCAACTCCAAGCATATGAGCAAGGCTTTGTCAAGGAAGGCGTGGGAGCTGGTGCAGCCTGCATAGCCGCTAACCTCTACAAGAATTGGCAACAACATCAACTGTTACAAGCTATTGAAAGCCAAATTCAACGGTTAGAACTGGGGAGTGGGGGAAGAAGAGGGGGAAAGGGGAAAGGGTAAGAGGGAAAGGGGGAAGTTTTTACCCTTGCTATGGACTATGGACTAATGAACAAAAACAAAAATACCGGACTCAGAAAAATTCCGGTAAAGCTTTGGAAGATTAATTTTTGAGTAATTACAGCATTCATCTGAATCAGAACATTCCAGCCTCTAGCCTCTCCTGTTGCTGCACTTGTCTAGTGAATTCTTTCTCTGAGTAATTGTTCTTCTAAAGCAGCGATACGATTGTAGGCTGCGGTTAATTGTGCCGTTAGTCGTTGTATTTGAATTTCTGGTGATAATACTTTTTCTCCATTTTGACGACTCATGTCTATATAAAAGCCGTCTGTCAATACATCCTTATGTTCTAGTTCCTGATTCACCCCGATATGTCCTTTAAACTGGTAGTTACCAGTTTGGCTATTTTCCAGATAATTATCTTTTGCTTCTGTTCTGGCTAAAGAACATTCCGAAAAAGCTTGAGCGACTTTTAAGTCAAGCTGCTCAATAACCTGGTAGAGGGCATCCAGCTTATGACTCAAAGTCAGGATCTGTTGTTGTAATGGCTCCATTTAATACCCTCGTCCGCACATTTTCTCTATGTTATTCAATTTACTCGCAATGTTAAATATACTTATGAATTATTTAATGTTTCAAATCTTCCTTTGGAAAATGAAATATAGTTAGTCATTTGTTAACAAAATTCAACAATTAATATAGTTATTGCTCATTTTTTAATTAAAAAATATTAAGTAAATATATTGTATGTCTGAAAAGCCTTTCTGTGTAAGGATTCACATCTATCTAATATAACAAGCTCAATCTCAAAAGATTAAATAAATCATCATACATACTAAAAATTTATGGGTTACATTGCTGAAATTGTATTAATGAATACTTTATGTTATTGATGAGAAAGTTGAGCTATGAGGAAACCGTAACAATGTTCAGTCTGCTAGTAATTGGATTTGTAGAAACAGCTTGAAAGATGAGAAGAGTGAGAGTAAGGCTGGATATTCAAGGACTGAAAAATCAGGACAGACAATAAGTAACTATGCGTCTATGCTAACTAACTGTAGTTAAGAAAAGTAAGATTATAAAAAACATAGATTTGGCTCTATATCACTATAATTTCTCAAAGTAAAGCCATTTTTACCAGTTTATTGTTTACTATATTCTTTTAATCTATGTACAGCACTTTTCATCTCCATGAGAATTAACCTCTAGACTCTAGGCTCTGCCCTCTGTAAAACTATTATGTATAAACTTAAAACAATGGATCGTCGGTCTTTTTTGTTAAGTCTAGGTGGTATGACGTTATCACAACTACTTGTAGGCTGTGCTGGCAATAATCAGCCAAAACTTAACGTGCAATTATTGAAAGGTTCTATTCCTAGTCAGGTAGTTAATCAGTTTAGTCGTAGTCTTAAAGAAAGGGTGGAATTAAAGTTTGCGCCAGTCGGACGCATAGAAGAGTTATATAAACGATTGTTAAGTTGGCAGCAGAACCCAAAAGCCACAGATGAGCCAGCATGGACTCGCTTTATTCCGTTGAGAAATTCACAAACTGTGGCTGTGGCTGACTTGATCACATTGGGAGATTATTGGTTAGCAACGGCAATTCAAAGGAAACTGGTTAAACCATTAGAAGTTGCACAGTTAAAACAGTGGTCTAGTTTAGATTCTAGATGGCAGAACTTAGTTAAGCGTAACGAACAAGGTTTTCCAGATCCACAGGGGAAAATTTGGGCTGCGCCTTATCGTTGGGGTACGACAGTAATTATTTACAATAGCGATAAGTTTAAGGAGTTGGGATGGACTCCGCAAGATTGGAGTGATTTGTGGCGTAGTGAAGTGCGATCGCGTATTTCTCTGCTAGACCAACCAAGAGAAGTAATTGGTTTAGTCTTAAAGAAACTAGGAAGATCATACAACACAGAAAACCTAGCCACAGTCCCAGAATTAGAAAAAGAACTGCAAACATTAAACCAACAGGTAAAACTCTACAGTTCCAACACTTACCTAGAACCCCTAATTATTGGCGATACTTGGTTAGCTGTTGGTTGGTCAAGTGATGTAGTATCAGTCTTGACACGTTATCCCCATCTGAGGGTAGCTATCCCCCGTTCAGGAACCGCCATCTGGGCAGACTTGTGGGTAAGCCCTAAAGAAACTGCAAAGGATGCCCTATCATCACAATGGATTGATTTTTGTCTACAGCCGAAAAGTGCCAAGGAAATTTCTTTGTTCACTAAAGCTAATTCACCAATTACTACTGATATTCAAGCTTCTGACGTTCAAGAATCGTTTAGTAGTTTATTACTAAATAGTCAGGAAGTATTCGCCAAAGGTGAATTTTTGCTTCCCTTACCACCAGAAGCCACAAAACAATATGAATCGTTGTTTGAGAAAATGAAGGCGTAAGTCATGGGTAATTGGTAATTGGTAATTGGTAATTGGTAATTGGTAATTAATCAACTGCCCACTGTCAACTGCTCACAGTTAACCACAATTAACCGATAATGAACTGAGAGAGACATACGAGGGTGACAATGCAAACTAACCAAGAATTATCACTCCCCAAGATGGGTTGTGGAACTTGGGCATGGGGAAATCAACTGCTTTGGGGTTATAACGAAAGCATGGACGGGCAATTACAAGCCGTCTTTAACCTCTGTGTAAGCAACGGTGTTACCTTGTTTGATACGGGTGACTCTTATGGAACCGGAAGATTGAACGGGCGCAGTGAGTCGCTGCTGGGGAAATTTTCTCAAGAGTATCAAGGTGTCAACCAAGAAAGTATTTGCATTGCCACTAAGCTGGCGGCTTATCCTTGGCGATGGACAAGCCAGTCTATGATAAATGCTTGTAAGTCTTCTGCTCAACGCTTGGGTAGAAATGTTGATTTAGTACAAATGCACTGGTCAACTGCAAATTATGCACCTTGGCAAGAAGAAGGGTTATTGGATGGTTTAGCTGACTTGTATGACCAAGGTTTAGTTAAGGGTGTAGGGTTGTCTAATTACGGTACTAAAAGACTGCAACGGGTGCATCAAAAGTTTTCTCAGCGAGGCGTGCCGATTAAGACGTTGCAAGTACAGTATTCATTATTATCTACATATCCTGTGACTGAGTTGGGATTGAAACAGGTTTGTGATGAATTGGGTATACAACTAATTGCTTACAGCCCTTTAGCTTTGGGGATATTGACTGGCAAATATTCAGAGAAAGGGCCTTTTCCGCCTGGGGTGAGGGGTTTATTGTTCAGACAGTTGTTGCCTGGGGTGCGATCGCTCCTACAATGTTTACGAGAAGTGGCAGCATCCCGAAATAAAACCATGTCCCAAGTAGCGCTGAACTGGTGTATTGCCAAAGGAACCATTCCCATCCCCGGCGCAAAATCTGTGCAACAGGCGCAGGAGAATATCGGCGCTTTGGGTTGGCTATTAGACTCTGGAGAAGTCGCTGAGTTAGATCAAGCTGCTGCTAGTTCCGATAAAAAAATGGTGCAAAATATTTTTCAGACGAAATGATATTTTGTGTTGACTGTTAACTGTTGACTGTTGACAGTAAATAGGTGTATGAGGTTTTTAAAATTTGCTAGTTAGGCGGTATGTAATTATGGCTGAACTTTAGGAACTTGGGTATTATTGGCTTGGAAAAATTTTTGCTTCTCAAACCCGAAAGTATTAGCTACCAGTGAGTTAGGGAAGCTTTGAATTTCTCGATTATATGCTTGTACTGCTTGGTTATAACGCATCCGTTCTACAGCTATGCGATTTTCAGTCCCGGCTAGTTCATATTGCAGATTAATAAACAATTGACTGGAACGCAATTGATTATTAGCCGCAGCATAGTTTTGAAAACTGCCAATTGCTTGATTAATTTGTGCGATCGCACCAGCTTTTTGTTCTGGTGTCGTTGCTTGTACATAAGCCTGTCGTGATTGTACCAACAAAGAGATTAACTCTTTTTCCTGTTTGGCGTAAGCTTGTGTCACATTGACTAAGTTAGGTATCAAGTCAGCACGGCGCTGGAGTTGATTTTCTACTTGCGCCCAGGCGGCTGCTACTCTGGTACTACTACTCTGTAAAGAATTATAAGTCCAAGCAGTCCAGACTGTTAATGCGGCAATTATGCCCGCACCAAAGATGAGTAGTCTTTGGCGTAGATGGGCTAATTGCTGTTGTTTCTCAACTTGTTGCTGATGTTTTGCTTGGACTTCTTGAATGGCTTGTTGAATCAACTCAGCAGGAATATTAACTTCTTTTCCGGCTGTGATCAATTCATCAGGTGAATAACTTTGGCTTTGCTGGGCGTAGTAGCGTGAGGCTAACTCTAGCACCTCTGGGGCTATCTCTTCGGGGATTCTTTTATCTGCATTATTCATCTTTACTTAAGTAGGTGGACACAATTATTTAGAAGACGCATTTCGACTCCGCTCAATGCTCGATAAGCTGACTAGTAGAGGGTTGAGCGCGAAACCTGATAATCTCAAGTTAGGTTTAATTTAGTCCTTCTACTTACCAATTACCACCAGCACCACCACCACCGCTACTTCCACCGCCAAAGCTACCACCGCCGCTACTTCCGCCACCACCACTAGAACCACCCCAGCCACCAGAACTAGGAGGCGGTGGCGGTGGTAGGGGTGGGATTAATTCTTCTGTCTTTTTGTGGTAGGAACAGCTATGACATTCATCGATAATTAATCGTCTGCCAAAATTGCCTACTGTGGGAGGAGTGACAGTTTTTTCCTTGCGGGTAACTGTCAGTTCGTCACAATGAGGACATCGCCTAAACCGAGCAAAATGGGACTCCAGGGCGACTATATTAAAAGCTGTATCTGTGATATCGCTGCAATTGGGACATTTCCATCCTTCAAAGCGGACACTACCTAAGTTATGTGCCGTTTTCTCTACTTTGTTCAGGTGTTCCTCGACTGTAGCTTTGTCTACTTTTACCATTGGTTGTTGACAGTTTTCACAACAAAAAATGTAATTGCCTTGTTTTCTACGTGTGCGTCCTGAAGGGGGAATGAGAAGTTTCTTTTTACGTCCTAAATAAGCAGCCGCACCGCCAATTCCTATTATGGATATGCCTGTTACTGCTACCAGTCCCCAAGGGTGAAAGTTATTTTCAGGCTGAGAGATTTCTGGGTTGGAAGTTACAGGTAATGGCGTATTGTCCGCCGTTGGCGATCGCTCAGATTGTAAAATAACTACTAAGGCTTTAGTTCCCGCCACTGTCCCACCTGCAAAATCGCCTTTTTTGAATTGCGGGATAATTTGACTATCAATAATATCGCCTACTTTCCCATCAGGTAAAATTGCTTCTACACCGTAACCAGTCTCAATTTCGACACGGCGATCGCCTACAGAAATTAAGAACAATACCCCATTATCTTTTCCTTTCTTACCAACTCCCCAATAATTAAAAAGTTCGGTAGCAAATTTTTTGGGACTATCCGCCGGCGCAGTTTTTGGCACAGTTACCACTGCCATTTCTGTGCCGTTTTTTGCCTCAAGTTGAGAAATCATTTGATTAATTTGGCTTTCTGATTCATTGCTGAGAATCCCTGCCATGTCAGTAACCCAAACACCGCGTTGTCTGGGATTAGGGACTTCTTTAACAGTCAAAGCCAGGCTAGAAAGAGGACAAACAAAGATGACAGAAGAAAATAAACCTACTGTTAAAATTTGTTTTGGTTTTAGTAAATTGACTTGCATATCCTTTACCTCTAGCAAAAACTGTCTAGCATTTAGAAGTAAAATCAGTTTTTGTTTTTAGGTTTCACTTTGAACTTTTTGATACATATTTAGATACTAATTCTTTCACCGTAATTTCTCAACTTTGTTAGGAAAATAAACAATAATTCTCGCTAAAGCTGACGCAAATGGAAAAATTTTTGTTGAGGCTGTTAAGGCTTTTCTAATGGTTGAGGCTAAACTGAAACTCTAGATTACTAGCCTGTTGCTACCACAATTTGCTAAACTCCAGGTTTCAGGGTGCAAATAAAATTAGTGTGAACAAGGCTTATTTAGGGGTGTTACAGTGGTGCGTGATGAAATTTTAGGACAAATTAATCCTAGAGACTGGTCATGGTCTTACTGGTTTACTTTACCACTGTACCCATACGGTAAGCGGCGGACGCTCAGGCAAGAAGTGATTAAAGATACCATCTGGACTTTTGACCAGATGCAGGGAATTTTTTACGTGGTTGTCCCTATTCGCATGACTGTAGTCAAACTGGAGAAGGGAGGACTATTAGTATATGCACCAGTCGCACCCACACCTGAATGTATTCGCTTGGTTAAAGAATTAGTAGCAGAACACGGGGATGTAAAATATATTATTCTGCCCACGATTTCGGGACTGGAACATAAGGTATTTGTCGGCCCTTTCGCCAGATGTTTTCCCCAAGCCCAAGTATATGTCGCCCCTAACCAATGGAGTTTCCCTCTCAATCTTCCCCTGAGTTGGCTGGGTTTACCTAGTAGACGCACTCATATACTCCCAGAAGATAGTAGCCAAGTTCCCTTTGCTGATGAGTTTGACTATGCAATTTTAGATACAATCGACCTTGGCCCCGGTAAGTTTGCCGAGGTAGCATTTTTCCACAAGCGATCGCATACTCTCCTTATCACTGATTCTATCGTTTCTGTCCCAGCCGATCCACCAGCGATCGTCCAGTTAGATCCCTATCCTTTACTATTCCACGCCAAAGACAAAGCCTCGGATATTGTTGCAGATAATCAAGCCAACCGCCGCAAAGGATGGGAACGCATCACCCTATTTGCTTTATATTTCCGTCCCAGCGCCTTAGATGTACCCAGTTGGAACTCAGTATTCAAGGAAGCCTTAAAAGCGCCAGAACGCTCTTATAGAGCTTATTTTGGCTTGTTTCCTTTTAAATGGCAAATAGATTGGGAGCGATCGTTTACCGCATTGCGTGGGGATGGGCGTTTATTTGTCGCCCCAGTTTTACAGACTTTGATTCTCAACCGCGCACCCAAAGAAACCATTAACTGGGCTGATAAAGTAGCCAGTTGGGATTTTCACTGGATTATTCCCTGTCATTTTGATGCGCCAATTAAAGCCGAACCCCATCAATTCCGCCAAGCTTTTTCCTTTTTAGAAAAGCAGCCTACGGCGGGTGTTTTCAGTAGTAGCAGTTATCCCTTACCAACAAAAGATTTTCAACTTTTGCAAGAAATTGATAGCGGTTTATCTAAAACCCGAATTGTACCACCTGCAAAAGAGCAAGTGTAGCAACATAAGACAAGGAGAAAGGGAAAAGACTACCCCCTCTACTTCCTTTGCTCCTATAGTTCAACCAGCAACAAGCAATACAAACTGGTTTTCAACAACAAGTCTCAAAGCCAGTGAAGCCAAAAGTATTGGTTAGGGCTGTCACAAGCCTATTGTAATAATGGAGCTAAGCGGAGTCGAACCGCTGACCCCTTCAATGCCATTGAAGTGCTCTACCAACTGAGCTATAACCCCTTGCAATCCTTATAGAGTAAGCTTTTCACTGTTTCTGATTAGCTTTCTATAATTTTTTATTCTACTAGTATAGAAGTTTATCCAAATTAAGTCAAGATAATTTTAAAAATAGTTAAAGTAGTAAAGTTCTTGTTTTTTGGACACTTTAAATCTGCCACATGAAAATTTAAACTAAATATAGTTTATTTAATTAATGCCAAAACAAAGTTTACTAGACTTTCACTTAAGCCACATCTAGGGGGGAAACAAAGTTTAATACATCGAGATGAAATGAATACCTTATTTACCTAGAAAAATTTGCACAGATTAATTCTTCCATAGTTTTGCGCTAAAAATTTGGTGTTTTAGGGCTTGATAATTTTATTAAAAAATTTAATTAAACTTATCACAATAAGTTTAATGCCTTTATTGACATCATAATACGCACTTGTTAAAGTAAATTTAAGTTCTAATTCTAGTTCAAGAGATAACTGTCATTAATTACAGATCCTTTGTGTTCTTGCTAATAAATCCAAATTAGTAAAGCCGAGGTATTGTATCATTTCAAGAAATCTCAGCAACAGCGCTTGAATAAACTAGTAGAACCAAGCAATTTTCATAAAATTACCTAAAATATTCAAATCATGAGTCCAATTCAAAAAATTATTTTTGGTAGCCCAGGGACGGGTAAAAGTTATGAAGCACGTAAGATTGCAGAAGAAGAATTGGATATTAAATATGAACAAGAAAACAGAATTATTGAAACAGTATTTCATCCAGAGTATACATATTCAGATTTTGTAGGAAAGCTACTACCATATACTTATGGTAATTCTGTAGTTTACAAATATTATCCAGGTCATTTCTTAAAAGCTCTAGGAAAAGCATATAAAAGTTTAATTGATGGTAGAGATGATAATTATCTATTAATAATAGATGAGTTAAACAGAGGTAATGCTGCTGCTATCTTTGGTTCGATGTTTCAATTATTAGATAGAAAAGATAATGGATGGTCTAGTTATAGAATAGATATATCTGAAATGGAGCTTATTGGCTTACTTCAAGCGATGAGATATAAGGTTGATATACTTACCGATGGTTCCATACAGATAGATGGATCAAGATTAGATAAAATCTTGGAAACTAAGGAGAAAGAACTAAATAACTTCAATGCCTTAGAAGTTGTCAAAAATTTAAAAAATCATCAAATAAGTATACCTGTAAATTTATCAATCATCGCTACAATTAATACTTCTGATGAATCTATCTATTATTTGGATACTGCTTTTAAACGACGCTGGGATTGGCATTATATCAATATGCCAAATACTGATGTTTCTAGTAGTGAAGTACCAAAATTAGTATGGTATACAAAATTAAGTGTTACAGAAGACAAACAACTAGAATGGTGTAGTTGTATCTTGGGTATAAATAGGTTTATTAGAAATCATCATCTAACGATCAGAAGAATTGAAGATAAAGAAATAGGATGGTGGTTTATCAAACCTAACTCAAACAATATTATTCAACTACAAACCATCAAGGATAAGTTAATGTTTTATCTATGGGATAATGTCTTTGCAAGAGACAAAAAACCATTAGAACATCTGGTAGAAAAGTTATCTAATAAAAAAATAGATTTAATTACTTTTGCTGATTTTGTTAAGTATACGCCACAGATTATGGAATACATGGAAAAACTAGGTGATAACGAGATTATTCCATTTTAATTGTTATGATTAATTTTCATGAATTAGCTTTAATGACCAGCAATATATACTCTTTTGTAGGCATCAAAAGAGAAAATAATCAATTAATATTCTATTTACCCAAAGGTTTTGATATAAGTTGTTTTAATACATATGAAAGCAGGAAAGAACTATTTTTTTTACTTTTTAAAATCTTAAAAAAATTCCAAAATATCTATGATCAAAAATATCATAATAAATTGAATCATATCAAAACTCCAGATAGGGATGGAGTTATAAGAGATATGAGTAGTAATCAGTCCTTCGCTTTAGCCAATGATGAAGTTGAAGAAATTATATTATATTCTAAGGTTGATTTCTTAGATTCAATTCTTAATATTTATGATGATATAAAAATATTATCATCAAGCGATAAATTAAGGATAAGTGAAGAAATAGATTATAGTAAGTTACATCTCTTTCTAGAGCGTGCGATTTATTTAAATAATGATGCAGCATACGTTGATAATATGACGCTATCAAAATTAGCAGTGCTATATCAATCAACAGATATTGTTAGTATGTACTGTTATATACTAGTAGAAATTAAACAGCATTTACAAACAGAAATAAATAGTGAAGTTCTGGCATTAGCTCAAAATTTTTATCACAAATATATTGGTTCAAACTTAAGTCTATTTGATGAAGAATCTAATAATATAGTGGTAAATATTCTCAAAGAAACACTAGAGTTAATCGATAAAAATACTGTTTCAAAAAGTTCTGATTACTGGGAATTTTATGATGCCATTGAGCTATTTTTATATGGAGAACTTTCTCAAGGACAGGAAGGAGAGATATGGGGTATAAATAACTTTTATTGCGTTTGGGAGTCTATGTGTTTAACACACTTAACTAAAACAATAGCTCCAAAAGACCTTTTGTATTTAGATACTAGATGGTTGTCTTATGAAGTAATGGCACTAGCTAATAGGAAGCCTAAAGTAATAGATTTAAATAATATTTTCATATTCAATGGCAAAGAAATCTTTCCAGATGCAGTTATCTATTGTAATTATTTCGATAATCGAATAACTAACGAAAATAGTATTTATTTACTTAAGAAAAGATTAACGTCATTAGGATACAATTGGTATGATAACAATTTTAATAATCAATTTCATGTTTCTTTTATCTGTGAATTACCTAACTCTTCAATAGAAGATATTTCCGTGAAAATAACCTATACTGGTCAAGGCTATGAAACACATACATTTTACAGATTGTCGCAATTATATGAAACGCAAGATGAAAAATTAATCATTAATACTCAATTACCAAGTGAATTTTATTCTTATTGGGATATTAATCTTGATAATTTAAATCATCAAATATTAAATTTAATGTTTCATCTTAATCATATATTTTATGTAGCATTTAAACTCAATATTACTGAATATACAACTTTTAAAACTTTTTTCATTGATAACTTAGAACTAAACCTAAAATTTAAAGAGTATATTGTAACAAGTGTTAATTATACAAAAAACATTTTTGATAATTACTGTATTTTTATTAAAAAAGTAGCTTTTTTTGAAATTGTAGATATAAAATATCTTCAAACTCATTACTTTTTAGATTCTAATAATTTTCAATGTATTAAAGAAAAAATTGTTAGGAAACAGTTTGTTTACGAGTATCTATTACAGAATTTTATTAAAAAACAAATCAATTTCAAAGATTTAGAAATTATAAGTAATTTCTGGTTGCCATCTTGGATGGATGAAAATCAATTCAATGATATAAATGTTGAATACTTGAATGGATACATTGGTTTAAAAAATATAAATTTTCTAGCTATTGTTGACACCTATCTAGAATAGTAACAGAATTTATATTTTTGGGTTTACAAGTAAGCAGACTGCCTAAAAGCTGAGGTATCCACTCTTCAGGTTAGTTAACCTGCCTGTTTCTTTTTTTATATATTTTAGGCATTCCTTGATCAATGGCGTTAAAGTGTTCTACCAATTGAGCTACAATCGCTTACACTGCATTATTGCTGCTGTACCTTATGTCAACTTTTTCACTAAAATTAAGTGATAATATCTACTTATAACTATAATTTACCTCACTTGTAACAAATAGCTCATGCAATGCCCCATGAGGAAATAAACTACTAGCATAGCCGCAGCCGCTAGCGCAACTAGCGTACCCGCCAACATGAGAGAAAATTCTTTGTTCTCTACAGCCTTCTCCATCAGGTGCAGTGACCACGCCACCAACGCTACATCAAATAATAATATAGGTATCAACATATTTCTTAATATTTTTTCATACTTATAAATTTATCTTAACATCATTTTGAAGAACTGTATCTAACCTTAGATAGATGTGGTCTGATTTCAAGAATGTCTTCAGAATTAAGCAAATCGGACGGGAACTTGGCGATCGCCCAAATAATTCTTGATTTCCCCCACGCTGAGTTGACCATAATGTAGAAGCGATGCCAATAAAGCTGCTTCCGCTTTTCCTTCGGTGAGGGCAGTATAAATATGTTCACAGTTTCCCGCACCACCAGAAGCAATCACTGGTATTTCCACAGACTCAGCAATTGCTCTTGTTAACTCCAGATCGTAACCAGCTTGAGTACCATCCGCATCCATACTGGTTACTAATAACTCCCCTGCACCACGTTTGGTGACTTCTTTCGCCCATGATAAGGCATCTAAGCCAGTATTTTCCCTGCCCCCGCGCACGTACACATCCCATCCCGGATTGTTGGGGTCTACTCTGCGTCTGGCATCAATTGCAACAACAATGCACTGATTACCAAAGCGATCGCTTGCCCGATTTATCAAGTCTGGGTCACGTACTGCCGCAGAGTTAATACTAACCTTATCAGCCCCGGCACGTAACAAAGCTTTAACATTTTCTAAGGATTGAATCCCACCGCCCACAGTCAGAGGGATAAAAACTTGTTCCGCAGTGCGGTAAACCACATCAATGATGATATCCCGGTCTTCATGAGTAGCTGTAATATCAAGAAACACTAACTCATCCGCCCCAGCTTCGTTGTAAACCTTAGCCAATTCCACGGGATCGCCAGCATCCTTGAGGTTAACAAAGTTAACTCCTTTAACAACCCGTCCCGCCTTCACATCTAAACAAGGTAAGATTCTTTTAGATAACATAATTATTTTTTTACGTTTGAGTAATTGTCCGGAATTTAAATTTTAAATTGACCTGTGTATTTCCTCACCAAAATCTTCGCCACAGTTTCTACTAGCACTAATACGGCAGAGACTGAGCGTAAACAGTGATAAACTTCAAGTTGCAAGCTAAATTATGGCGATAATCTCCTCAAAAAAACAGCCTCCAGAACCAAACGGACAACCACGCAAACACCGGGAGTCAGCACCAGCAGCCCCCAAAGAAAATGTTTTGCAAAAAGAAGCGGCTATTGATGAACAAGGTAAGCAAGAAGAAAGCATCCGTCCTCAGAAATTCGCCGACTACATTGGGCAAAAAGACCTTAAAGATGTACTGGACATCGCCATCAAAGCAGCCAAGTCACGGGGTGAAGTTTTGGATCACTTGCTACTGTATGGCCCGCCTGGATTGGGTAAAACAACAATGGCAATGATATTAGCTTCGGAGATGGGAGTCAATTACAAAATCACCAGCGCCCCAGCTTTAGAACGCCCAAGGGATATTGTCGGTTTACTGGTCAACTTAAAACCCGGTGATATTCTATTTATTGATGAAATCCATAGACTATCGCGCATGACAGAAGAAATTCTCTACCCAGCAATGGAGGACTGTCGCTTAGATATTACTGTGGGTAAAGGTTCTAGCGCCCGGATTCGCAGTATACCCTTGTCCAAGTTTACCTTAGTGGGGGCGACAACCCGTGTCGGTGCGTTAACTTCACCATTGCGCGATCGCTTCGGCTTAATTCAGAAACTGCGCTTTTACGAAGTGGACGAACTCAGTAAAATAGTCTTGCGTAGCTCTCAACTACTGCAAACCAACGTCAGCGAAGATGGTGCAACAGAAATCGCCCGGCGATCGCGGGGAACACCAAGAATTGCCAATCGTTTACTCAAACGTGTCCGTGATTACGCCGAAGTCAAATCCTGTTCCGAAATCACCCAAAGCATCGCCGCCGAAGCATTACAGTTATTCCAAGTAGACCCATGTGGACTAGATTGGACAGACCGCCGAATGCTAAGTGTGATTATTGAACAATTTAACGGCGGCCCCGTAGGCTTAGAAACAATAGCCGCCGCCACAGGTGAAGATAGTCAAACCATCGAGGAAGTATACGAACCCTACCTAATGCAAATTGGCTACTTAAGCCGAACCCCTCGCGGTCGCATAGCCACAAAAGCCGCATACAAACACATGGGTTTTACACCACCTAATGAACAGTTGTCTTTACTGTAGTCAGTTGACAGTTGACAGTTGACAGTTGTTAGCTTAATTCCACTGTTCACTGTCCATTGTCAATTGTCCATTGTCAATTATTCACTGTCCCCAGTCCCAAATGATGATGAAGTTAATTAGTATTGTTCTGTGTTTGTTACTTGTATTTGGCTGGGTTAAACCAGTCATGGCAGAATCTCAACCATATTTCACTCAGGAACAAATAGAACAAGGTGAGGAATGGAAAAATCAGGCTTTTGCGGCGACAAATAAGGGTGATTTTGTCACAGCAGAAAAATATTGGACAAAGATAATTGACAACTTCCCCACGAACCCAGGTGCTTGGAGTAACCGAGGTAATTCGCGGGTGAGTCAGAATAAACTAGAAGCCGCGCTAACAGATTACAACAAAGCCATAGAACTAGCGCCGAATGTCACTGATCCTTATTTAAATCGCGGTACAGCTTTGGAAGGTTTGGGCAAATGGGAAGATGCGATCGCCGATTATAATCATGTCTTAGAACTCGACCCTAACGATGCAATGGCTTATAACAATCGGGGAAATGCTAAAGCTGGTTTAGGGAAGTGGGAAGATGCGATCGCTGATTATAAAAAATCTTTTGAAATAGCGCCTAACTTTGCCTTTGCCCGTGCTAATTATGCCATTGCCTTGTATGAAACTGGGCAAAAAGACGAGGCAATTCATGAAATGCGGAATATTCTTCGCAAATATCCCAATTTTGCTGATGTCCGTGCGGCTTTGACTGCTATTTATTGGGTAAATGGGCAAAAGGGTGAAGCAGAAAGTAATTGGGTTGCGGCTTATGGTTTAGATAGCCGTTATAAAGATATGGACTGGGTGAAAAATGTGCGTCGCTGGCCTCCAAGTTTGGTCGCTGCTTTGGATAAATTTTTGAAACTTCAATAACAAAACCGATTTATTAATTCGCTCGCTGGGTTGTCACAAGTGCGATCGCTTAATTTTATTTGACGTACTCCCTGGGCTAAAAGCCACAGGGATTCTCAAAAGATGTTACGAAGGCGCTCATCCGTGCCTCTCCACCCTTCTTCCTGCTTCTTTGACTCTTAACTAGACTGTTACCAGTCCCCGTCAGACCGTCTCCACAGGCAATTTGCTCCACGCCGCGTCCCAGCGCGTTGACCCCTCGGTTGCGGATCACTTGTGCGGCAGCTACATCTCTATGTGTTGTGTAGCCGCATTCAGGACAAGAATGTATCCTGTCCCCTAATTCTTTCTTGCCAGTGTAGGCATCACATTGAGGGCAAACTTGGGAAGTGTAGTCTTTATCTACTTTGGCAAAATACACACCCCTTTTCCAACATACCCATTGCAAGATTGAGACAAACTGCCCAAATCCCGCATCAAGAGTATGCGCGGCATACATTCCTTTAGCCCACACCCGGAAATCAATATCCTCTCCAGTTTCCGCAATGTTTGCGTGAGTACCTTTTGTGAAATTCCTTCAATGCGACGCTGGATTTCGTTGTACCGTCGTGAACGGTAGGCTAGACAGTACAGCACAACCACGCTCCACTTATCTGCAATGACATCAAGAATTTGTTGAGTCGGACAATTGAGTGTGAATAATTCCGGTTCTGGAAAGTCGTCTAGCATTTTGCCCACGCACCAAATGGTTCCTTATTGTGTTTGTGCAGCAGTTATTTTAACCTGAAGTAGCAAACCGTTTAAACCATCGTAGACAATCCTAATCAAAGGTTTCTCCCAGCCTCATCAACACACCTAAATTTAATAACTGTACAGTGAATTAACCATCATGAGTTCAACAATCAATTTGTTTTTACCCATTCAATTAGGTAGATATAAATTACCGAACCGCATTGTTATGGCACCGATGACTCGCCTGCGTGCCGTTGGGTCAATTCCTACCCCTTTGATGGCGGAATATTATGCCCAAAGAGCTACAGCCGGATTAATTGTTACTGAATGTACAATGATTTCACCACTCAGTAACGGATATATCAACTGTCCAGGTATCTACTCACCTGAGCAGGTAGTTGCATGGCGACAAGTGACAGATGCTGTTCATGCTCAGGGGGGTAGAATTTTCCTGCAATTGTGGCATAGTGGACGGGTAGCACATTCATCTCTTCTTAATGGTGAGTTACCTGTTGCTCCCAGTGCCATTGCTGCCACTGGAACAATTCACACTCCCATAGGAAAAGTGACCTTAGAAACACCCCGCGCTCTAGAAACTGAAGAAATTCCCCAGATTGTTGAGCAGTTTCGCCAAAATGCAGAAAATGCTATGAAAGCTGGGTTTGATGGAGTTGAGCTACATGGTGCATTTGGTTATTTAATCGACCAATTTCTGCAAGATGGCTCTAATCAAAGGACAGACCAATACGGGGGAGCCATTGAAAACCGCGCTCGATTTCTTTTAGAAGTGGTAGAGGCAGTTTGCGGGGTGTGGGAGGGAGATCGTGTAGGTATTAAACTATCTCCTAGTAATACATTTTATGGAATGCAAGATTCAAATCCCAAAGATACATTCAGCTATGTGATTGAGCAACTTAATCAATTTCAGCTTGCCTATATTCATTTGATGGAACCGAATGAACAAGATTTAGCAACCCGTGATGTTATTAATCCAGTTATTTCAACTTTTCGTTCCTTCTATCAAGGCTTAATTATCACGAACGGAGGGTATGATAAATCCCAAGGCAATCAAATTCTAGCTACAGGTGAAGCGGATCTAGTTTCCTTTGGTAAGCTTTTCATCGCTAACCCTGATTTACCTGAGCGTTTTGCAATTGATGCCCAGTTAAACTCCCCAAATCCTGCAACATTTTACGGCAGAGAAGGTCAGGACTTAGATAAAGGTTACACCGATTATCCATCTCTAGAACTGCAAGTGAGCTAGGTAGATGTCGCGGTTATGAAAATTAGTAAGGGTGCAAGGCAAGAGCGCCCTTACTGGTATCTCGCATTCTTTTTTCAAATTGGTATTAACTTTGCGATTTCAGGTGTTGCCAATAAAATCCCATATCCCCAAAAATATCGGACTGAAAAACTCACTAAAACTTCTGGCACAATTACCTTTTCTTTTTTTCAGCCAGCCCTAGATAATTTTTAATTCCCAATTAAAACCTGAGAAAATACATTAATTGTGCGATCGCTTCCCCGGAAAGCTGCAATCGTTGCTGAAAATCAACTAAATTACGATAAGGCCCATAGGATATACGATTCTGTACTACTGTTTGGGCTAGTGAGATATCGATATATGGGGTTTGCGCTAACTCTTCAACTGAGGCGGTGTTGGGATTGATTAAATTTGTTGAACTGACTAAAGATTCGTGATCATGGTAAATAAAATTTAATACAGGTTTTAATGGTTCTAGTCTTAGTGCAGGTAGCCCCAAAGCCGCAGCAACATCTTCAATACAATAAAATTTAACACCAGAACGGGAAAGTTCTACGAGCGATCGCGCCTGGTGAATTGACAAACCCGGTAAGCGCAACCAATCATCAACAGTTGCTTGGTTAGCATCAATACGCATACCTAATTGTGCCGCAATTTGAATCTCCTCCCCAGACTGTAATCGATAGTAGGGATCATTCAGCAGCTTGGCACGCAATTTCTGTAAGTTAGAGTTCCAAGGAAGCCAGTTAGTCATTAGTCAGTTATCAGTTGACAGTTGACAGTTGACAGTTGACAGTTGACAGTTGACAGTTGTTCTCCCTCATCTCCCTCATCTCCCTCATCTCCCTCATCTCCCTCATCTCCCTCATCTCCCTCATCTCCCGACTCCCCAGTCCCATCAAGAAATCTGATCTAGCAACTGACGACGTTTTTGTTCAAATTCGTACTCAGAAATTAAGCCATCTTGACGTAGGTTGTCTAATTCGCGTAAAGCATTGGCGATCGCACCCACGTGATTAACAGCATACTGGGATTTTTTAACTACGGGCTGACCTAAGTTAAAATTTTGATCAAAAGCTTCTTCATCTTGGCTTAAGTACCAAACTGCCTCAATCACACTAGCCACTTTGGGAATGGGTGTCCAAGAGAGTAAAACATAGAATAAGCCCCAAATATACTGTCCTAAATAAAACTTATGCCATCCAGAGATGGGTGATACCGTCCCAGCCAAAGCTAAAATAGCGGCAACACTGCGACTTTTACGCTTAGTTAACATATCGCCTATTTATCTACTACCATTACCACAGTTTTATCATGGGCAAAGGCTAAAGGGTAAAAGCAACAAATTCTTTCCTTTCCCCTTTCACCTTTTCCTCTCTACCCCAGTACCCACTCCCTACTCCCTGATGTTATCTTAAAGTTTTCATCTGCCAACTTTAGTAAAATGTCACAGACCTCCTTCTCCGCAGAAACACTTAAACTACTTTCTGATCCCTACGCTGTGTTAGGGGTGGCTGTGACTGCTGACGAACGTCAAATTCTCAACCGTTACCACGTTTTAGCGAAACAGCTACATCCAGATCGCTACACCAGCAGTAATAATTTAGAGAAAAAATTAGCCACAGAAATTTTTACCCGTATAATTAACCCTGCCTACGAGCAGTTGAAGCACAAGCAACACCGTCATAGTATTTTAGAGTCACTGAGGGCAGAGGCGATCGCCTGGAAAAAACAGGCTAAGGCTGTACAAAGTTCTGTAGCCCAGCAAATGCTAACAATGTCTGCAAGAGAAGCCGATTTATTCTATCAAGAGGCGATCGCTTCTTATGCACAAGCCCAATATAAATCTCTGCAAAAAGCGCATCAAATAACTCGTCAAATATTTATATTAAACGTAGTTTACCTGAGCTTGCAGAGAACTGAACCTATGATTTTGCAAGTAAATCCGACTGTAAAACCACAAGAAAAACCTCAACCAGCACAGGTGCAGGTACAAGAAATTACACCCACTGAGAAAACTAATGTCAAGCCCGCAGTCATCAACTATGCTCAAAGACACTATCAGCGTGCTATTCAGTATGCTAAACAAAGCCAATGGACTATAGCAGTTCAAGAATTACGGGACGCGATTAAAATAGAGCCGAATAACGGCGATTATTATGCCTTATTAGGGTTTGTGCATCTACGACAAAATCTGCCAGGGATGGCAAAAGTTTATATCCGCCAAGCATTAAAACTTAATCCCCAGCAGCAACTAGCTTTAAAATATGCTAACTATTTAAACATTAACAGCATAGATCACGTTAATCCGCCATCACTAGCTAAAGCTTTAGGTATTGCCGCTTTATTAGGCAAATTTGTCACCAAAATAGAGACTGATATCAGTCAAGTGTTGAAATTTCGGTAAAAAACCGTACTTAAACGAAGTTTTATTTGAGAGATGAATCCCCTAGACTAGAATAAAAATAGAGGCAAAACTATAAGCTGCTGAGTGGTATTACTCAGCCCAATAGAGGCACATGGGATTCTTTGACTCTGAGATAGTTCAGCAAGAAGCAAAGCAGTTGTTTGAAGATTATCAAGCACTGATTAAACTAGGCAACAACTACGGCAAATTTGACCGTGAGGGTAAAAAGTTATTTATTGAGCAAATGGAAGCAATGATGGATCGCTATCGTGTCTTTATGAAGCGATTCGAGCTTTCAGAAGACTTTATGGCACAAATGACCGTAGAGCAACTCAAAACCCAATTAAACCAGTTTGGCATCACTCCCCAACAGATGTTTGATCAGATGAATTTTACTCTCCAGCGCATGAAAGCTGAGTTAGAAAAACAGCCTTAAAAGGGATTGGGGACTGGGGACTGGGTAAGCCAATCGTCATTGACTTTTCCAGACTAATTCGCTTGTAGTAAGGGCTACCCTACGGGAACGCTGCGCGAACAGCCCTGGTTTTATGCAGGGATTGGGGACTAGGAAATAGAAAAGATATAGGGCTAGCTTTGCTGCGGAGGCGTAAGCCTACCCACAGGGTAGAAAACGTAGAAATCAAGGAAATAGGTAGACAAAAAAGTTAAGAATATTTTTTCCTGTCTCCCCAATCCCTAATCCCCAGTCCCCAGCCCCTAATCCCCAGTCTCTAATTAGACTTAGGACGAGTAAATTGAGAAGGTGGCTTGAAGTTCTGCACGGGTACACCCTTGAGTGCTTTAGTCATAAAATCACGCCAGATGGGAGCCACCTTACCGCCACCAGTTGCACCACTGGCTAATTGTCTGTTGTCATCTCTACCGATCCAGACAGCCGTTGTTAATTGTGGCACAGTACCCACGTACCAAATATCTTTTTCCGATGAAGTTGTCCCGGTTTTACCAGCAGATGGGCGATCGATAGCAGCAGCTTTACCAGTACCTTCAGTAACTACTGAGCGCATCACATCGATAGTGGCTGCTGATGCCCAAGGATCTAAGACTAGCTGGGGTTTGGGAGTATTATCTAGTATGACATTACCACTGCTATCGGTAATCCGGGCAATAACTGTTGGTGGTGATTGCCAACCATAATTGGCAAAAGTAGCATAAGCACTAGCCATTTCTAGCGGCGTGACACCAATAGCACCGAGTGGAAGAGAAGTTACAGGTTCCATCGGACTCATAATTCCTAAAGTGCGGCAAGTTTCCACAACTTTATTCATACCGACGGTTTTACCCAGTTTAATTACAGGGATGTTACGTGATTGCGCTAAAGCTCTGCGAATTGACATCGCACCGCTAAAGCCACCATCGTAGTTTCTCGGAGTGTACCAATTATCACCATCACGATATCTAACTGGGGAATCTATTACCGTACTATCTGGCCCAAATTTCCCAGTTGCAAAGGCAGCATAATATACAAATGGTTTAAAGGAAGACCCTGGTTGGCGTAGAGCTTGGGTAGCGCGGTTAAACTCACTTGCTTTAGAGTCTACACCACCTACTAGAGCTTTAACAAAATGAGTCCTGGGGTCGATCGCTACTAGTGCAATTTGGTTTCTACTTAAACCTTCACCTAGTAGAGTTTTATGCCACTTTTTCACAGTCTCTTCTGCCATAATTTGGAAATCAGCATCAACTGTGGTTTGTACCCGCATACCGCCCTTAAGCAGGGTATCACGACCAAACTTTTTAGCTAATTCCTGCGCCACGGTGTTGGTGATATAAGGTAGCGCACTACCTTGGAATGACCTAATTCTCCCTAGTTTGATTTCTTCGGTGAGGGCATCATCATACTCTTTCTGGGTAATCCAGTTCAACTCCAGCATCCGCCCCAAAACTTCCCTTTGTTTTTGTTTTGCTAGCTTCATACTGGCAAATGGGCTAAATTCCTCCGGCGCTTGGATTAAGCCCGCCATCATCGCCGATTCCGCTATAGTTAAATTCTCGGCTGACTTATTAAAGTAACTACGTGCTGCTGTTTGCACACCATAATTATTGTGTCCCCAATACACTTGATTGAGGTACATTTCTAAAATTTGGTCTTTAGTGAGAATTTGTTCTAAGCGAATTGCCAAAACTCCCTCAGCTAGCTTACGAGTAAACTCACGCCTACGGGTCAAAAATAGGTTTTTTACCAACTGCATGGTAATAGTAGAGCCACCCTCTTTGACACCACCAGCCGCTAAGTTAGTGACGACAGCACGGCCTACACCAGTAGGGTTAATACCGTGGTGATAGTAGAAATGACTATCTTCACTAGCTAGTACAGCTCGTTTCAGATTGGGGGAAATACGATCTAAAGGTACGACTTCGCGGTTTGCTTCGCCGTGGATGCTAGCTAGTAGTTTGCCTTTAATGTCATAGATATATGTAGTTTCTGACGGGAAGAAATTGCGTAACTGTCTGACATCTGGTAAATTGCGGAAACTGATTGCTAAACCAACCAGCCCTCCGGCTACAATGGAACTTGTCAACATCGTCAGTGATAAGAGAGTTCCGCCAGCTACCTGGCCTACTCCTTTGAAAAACTCAAATCCGGGCGAAGTACGACGTTGCGCTTGCTTTTGGTCAAAAGTCCTAGACGACACGGTGATTTCACTTCCTCACTTGTAAATAGTACTGTAATTCATTCTTTAAAGCAGGGCGGTTAATTTTTTGCAATTATATTAGTTTGGCAGATGAAATAACGGACAATTTGTCTGTAAACATCATTAACCCAATTTCTCTAGTAAAAACGTAGTAATGCGCGAATCTTCTAGTATGGCGGATAATTTTTCTTGGCTGCATCGGGGAATAGCGGAAGTTTTTCCACAACCTACTGATGCTGAAAGCGACATTGAGAGTCTAGAGAAACGCCTAGCAACTACGGATCGACCTCTACGGGTCAAATATGGTATAGACCCAACAGGAGCCGATATTCATCTTGGTCATAGCATACCAATGCGTAAACTGCGAGCGTTTCAAGATGCTGGTCATACGGCAGTATTAATTATCGGTGATTTTACGGCACGCATCGGCGATCCTACAGGTAAGTCGGAGGTACGTCGCCAACTGACCGAAGCAGATGTAAAACAAAATGCTCAAACCTACCTCGACCAAGTGCGTCCTATTTTGGATTTTGACACACCTGGCAGATTAGAGGTGCATTATAACTCGCAATGGCTTTCCCGGCTTGATTTGGGGAAAATTATTGAGTTACTGGCGACGATGACTGTGGGGCAAATGTTAGCCAAGGAAGGCTTTGCCGATCGCTATAAAAAAGAGAATCCGATTTTCCTGCATGAGTTCCTTTATCCTTTGATGCAGGGGTATGATTCTGTGGCTATTGAGGCAGATGTGGAATTGGGCGGTACAGACCAAAAGTTTAACATCGCGTTGGGTCGTGATTTACAGCGTCACTTTGGTCAAAAGCCCCAGTTTGGCGTGCTGTTACCAATTTTAATTGGTACTGACGGGGTGCAGAAGATGTCCAAGTCTTTAGGTAATTACGTGAGTTTGTCGGAACACCCTGGACAAAAATATCAGAAGTTACAATCTGTGCCAGATACAATGCTGGAACAGTATTTTGAACTCCTGACAGATTTACCCATTGCCAAGTTACCAGACAATCCCCGCGATCGCCAACTTTTACTCGCTTGGGAAGTCGTCCGACAATACCACGGCGAACAAGCAGCTAATGAAGCCAAGGAAGCAGCTAAAAGTGGCGGTAAGGAAGGTGCAGTTCCAGAGTTCTCCTTGGCTGGTGTGTCCCAATTCCCCGTCAAGTTAGCTTACTTACTCAACGCCACCGGCTTGTGTAAAAGCACCGGGGAAGGTAAGCGGAAAATTCAAGAAGGTGGAGTCCGCTTAGATGGTGAGAAAATTACCGATGCTGATACCACTTACGAACAACCTGATGAACTCCAAGGGCGAGTTTTGCAAGTAGGGAAGAATAAGTTTGTGCGTTTAGTTCCTTGATTAGGGACAGTGAACAGTTATCAGTGAACAGTGAACAGTGGAAATAACCTGATAACTGATAACTGATAACTGATAACTGATGACTGATAACTGATAACTGATAACTGATAACTGATGACTGACAAAATAATTGTGGCTTTGGATGTGGGGGATGAGGAAAGTGCGATCGCTCTAATTGATAGGTTGGAGTCGGTGACTTTCTGGAAGGTTGGGCTGGAATTGTTTACTAGTGCTGGGCCAAGAATTTTGCAGGTGCTGAAATATCGGCAGAAGCAGATTTTTCTCGATTTAAAGTTTCATGATATCCCCAATACTGTGGCTGGGGCTTGTCGCAGTGCGGCGCGTTATGGGGTGGATTTGATGACAATTCATGCTACCTCTGGTAAAGATGCCCTGAAGGCGGCGAAGGAGGCGGTAGAGGAGGGGTCTGCACAAGCTGGGGTCAAACCAACCAAGTTAATTGCTGTGACGGTGCTAACGAGTATTTCTGCTAGACAGTTGGCAATGGATTTGAAAGTGCCTGTAGAATTGCCGGAATACGCCTTGGATATGGCATTGATGGCGCAAGAGGCGGGGCTAGATGGGGCTGTATGTTCACCCCAAGAGGTGACGCAGTTACGGCAAACTTGCGGCGATGACTTTGTGCTGGTATGTCCGGGGGTACGCCCGACTTGGGCGGAACAGGGCGACCAAAAGCGATCGCTCACACCAGCCCAAGCCATTCAAGCCGGGGCAGATTATCTAGTCATTGGTCGCCCAATTACGGCTGCGGCTGACCCTGAGTTAGCCTGGCAACGCATTTCTCAAGAATTAGCGACGGTAACATGAAGGTGGATATAAGAAGGCAGAGGAACAGAGAAGCAAGGAAGCACAAGCACTTTCTGTTTTCAGTGGCTAGTTATCGTCGGCTGATAGCGTTGGGATTGTGGCTGATTGTCATCAGTAGCTTTGAAACAATGGCATTCTCCCAAAATCCCCCTCCTCAACCCTCCTTACGTACTGAAAAAAAGTTTATTTGTAGAGAACAAAATTTAGAAACATTAATCACTCAATTATTGCGCGATTTACCGAATTATGCCAATCGCGCCACTCAACGCGGTCGCCGCCTCCGCCGAAGTAGTGATATTTTCAGCTATATGTTAATAGCGGGTAGACCTGAATTTCAGCCCTTGCCCTTAAAAGTTGATGGTTCCAACAGTGATGAGCAAAAAACGACGGCATCAGATGTAGAACAAGTGTTTTTTACTACTTTAGAAAGACAGTATATAGATAAAAAAGCGGTAGAGTTAGAAGAATTTCATTGGTTGTTGTTGACAAAAACTGACAAAAATTGGCGTTTTGTCATGATGTTTAGCCAAATTGGTACTTATCCCCTCCAACAGCCACCATCACCGCCACGGGATAGTAGTAGCGGTAGTGTTGCTCAAGGTATTAAAGCTTGGTTACGCGACTGTCAGGCGGGAAGCGTGCGTGTGCGATGACAGTTGTAATTTGTTAACTGTTGACTGTTGACTGTTGACTGTTAACTGTTAACTAACATGATGAGCGCATCGATAATTTAATCATAGTATATTCCTCAATCTCATTGACATACTTCTGAAGTTATGATTTTTAAGTGATTTCCAGAAGTACAGCATTTCTCATCTAGCTCAGAACTAACCTCTAATCCCTAGTCTCTAGCCTTTATGATTAAGTGAAAAACGCTGTATTAAATGAGTTCTTTCAACATTTGTTAGGTTAATGAAATGACTTTTGAGAAAAAGCGCTGGGTTCAAATAGCTTTTCAATTTAGAGGTTCAGTTATTAGCACAATTTATCAGCGTGTTATTTGCTGTGGCTTATTTGGATTATTTGTTACTTTACTTTATCAACTCAAAGTTCCTGTATCCCAACCTATTTTAGGTACTGTGATTCCTA
Organism: Leptolyngbyaceae cyanobacterium; assembly: GCA_036704005.1. GTDB lineage: Bacteria > Cyanobacteriota > Cyanobacteriia > Cyanobacteriales > Nostocaceae > Trichormus. The sequence continues at coordinate 26,301 of DATNQO010000145.1, forward strand.
GTATCGTGTTAGGTTTACTGCTGGTTTTTCGGACGAATACCGCTTATGAGCGTTTTTGGGAAGGGAGGAAATGTTGGGGTTCTATAGTTAATAATACACGTAATATAGCTAGACAAATTTGGGTATCAATAGAGGAAGTATCACCAAAAGACAGAGAAGCTAAAATAGCAGTTTTAAATTTACTAGTAGCCTTTGCTGTCGCTACTAAATTACATTTGCGCGGAGAAACTGTAAATCAGGAATTAGAAGAGTTAATATCAACTTCTCGATATTACACACTCAAAAATATGAATCATCCTCCTTTAGAAATTGCTTTTTGGATTGGAGATTATTTACAATACCAACATCATCGCAATTGCTTAAACAGTTATCAATTAACGTCTATACAAGAATTATTAAACAATTTGGTAGATAATTTAGGAGCTTGTGAACGGATTCTCAGAACGCCTATGCCTTTGGCTTATTCGATTCATCTCAAGCAATTATTATTACTGTATTGTTGCCTCCTCCCTTTTCAGATGGTAGAGAGTTTAGGTTGGTGGACAGGTTTAATTGTAGGATTAGTCAGTTTTACTTTATTTGGTATCGAAGCTATTGGCTTAGAGATAGAAAATCCTTTTGGTTATGATGCTAACGATTTACCCTTGGATGCCATCTGTAAGACAATGAAGCGAAATATTGACGATTTAACTAGTTTATCTCCTAATGTACGCTCTCAAGAGTTGAATGATATGCCGAATATTAGCAGCATATTGGGAGGAAATAGGGAATAGGCTACAAGTTAGCCTGGGCGAAAAGAGACGTTAGAAGCTCAACATCTGAAAATTGTTTCAATGGCTACAGGATGAGAGACAATTGATCAAGTAAGTGTTAAGTTTGTAGGAGCAGAAAAATTGTCACTTAAATTACTATTTAGCTAATTTAATTAGCCAATTTTACCAATTCATATTAGTTGTTAATTTTAGCTAGTTAATTTTTGAAAAAATAACACTTTAGCTACAAAATATACAAAATATTATTGAGGGATTAGGTTATGTTCATGTATCTTACCGCATGGTTTTTCTAAACTAAATCTCTAATCAGATAAACATAGATTTAAATTTCATGTTGATTGATTAGTATAAAACCTCAATGTTCTTTATTTTCAACTGGAGTCTACAAACAGCAACTAAACCCTATAACAACAATTAGCGTTACTAGAAGTATGTGGATTCATATATAGCATTTTTAACTGTATTGAGGTAAATACCCAAGGCTTGAGCCTCTTGTTTCAGGAAGATATACCTCAATACTACAAGAAACGCTATATAATATTAGCGAATTTAGTAAACTTTTGACAGCAACTTGGTTAACAACACTATGAATCAGCAAGTACAAGTTATTAAACTCAGTGGCATTATCAATACGGCAAACTCACAAGAAGTTCGAGAAAATATTACTCATCTTCTCAAGAGTGGTACAAAAATCGTTTTGGTTGACTGTGAGGATGTCACTTTTATGGATAGTTCTGCCTTGGGAGCTTTAGTGTTAGCTTTTAAAACGTTGAGGGCATCAGGAACAAAACTATTCTTATGTTCTATTAATGAGCAAGTAAGAATTTTATTTGAATTAACTGGTATGGATAAAGTATTTGAAATTTTTAATAGTCAAGATGAGTTTAATCAAGCAATACTTGCTAGGAATTAATCGAATTTAATTAGTACAATTGACAAATCATCTTCAAAGGTATCTTTGGAGTTTAAAGCGGTGAGATAATTCAATACCTGCTCTAGTTGATAATCTTTATGATGATGTATGCTAGCAAGTATTTGAATGAAAGCATCCAAACTCCAAAGTTTGCCATCTGATTTAGTTATTTCATAAGCGCCATCACTGAAGATATACAGACTACTCAATTGTGCAACATGGCAATAGGCATCAATATATTGTGCTTCGGGAAACATACCAACTGGCATTCCGGGAGTTCTTAAGATTTGTATTTCTGTATTAGTTGGTGATGTACCAGATATCAAAATTGCTGGTGGATGTCCTGCACTAGCATAGATAAGTTGGCGTTGAACACGGTTGTAAACTCCATACCAGATAGTAAAGTATTTATCATTTTGATAATTCATCTGGAAGGTTTCATTTAAACTTTTAAGTACCTCACTGGGTTGGTAGTAATTGAGATTTTTGAGGGCGCGGGAACGCAGTAAATTTAAAACAGAAATTGAAGGAAGGGCAGCTTTTAGCCCATGTCCGGCTGTATCTAGGAGATATATTGCCAAGCAATCTTCATCTAGCCAATAATAATCAAAACAATCGCCGCCGAGTTGGCGTGAGGGGATGAATCGAGAGGTGATGCTGATGGGTTTATCTACGGGTTCAGGTAGAAGCGATCGCATATATTCTGCTGCTTCGGCTAGTTCTTCTTCTAAACGCAGCTTTTGAGTCCGCAAATCTTGACTTAATTGATGTAGTCTTAATCCGGCTCTTACCCTGGCTTTTAGCTCGTTTTGCTCAATCGGTTTGGTGATAAAATCATCAGCACCAGCATCTAACCCTTGAACGCGATCGGCTACAGAATCCAAAGAGGTTAATAATATAAAAAATGTAGTGGATAAATCTGGGTCTGTTTTAATGCGATGACAGACTTCCAATCCGTTTAAACCTGGCATGATCCAGTCACAAATAATGAGCGCCGGACGACAAGCTATTGCTTGAGAAATTCCTTCTTCACCATTACTAGCAGTGACTATTTGATAACCTTGTTTTTGTAGAATTCTCTTTAATAATATTTGAATTGATAAATCATCATCAATTATCAGGATTTGAAACATAGTTATTGGTCATTGGTCATTAGTCATTAGTAAGTAGAGACGCGATTAATCGCGTCTGTACAGTCAACAGTCCATAGTCAACAGTTTATAATTCAAAGTTATTATTTTTCACTCCCACCTGCGGGTTCGCGTAGCATCTGTCTACGACACGCTTCACTACGTGAGGCTACGCCAACGCTTTCGCGTAGCGTCCCGTAGGGAACGTAACAGAAGCAAGCTGCATCTCCCGGTTGGTGAATCTCGACTCCGCTCGATTTCCGCGTAGTCGAACCACATCTCCCCTACTCCCCCACCTGCTTACGGTGGTGAAAGAGGATTCAACCACAAAAGTATGGCACGGTTTAGCTGATTTAGGTCACGAGATACTTCTTGTTTGAACCATTGTCCTAAAGCATCTAAGGGGGTGAATGATGACCCTGTTTGCCATTTGACATCTTGACTTAAGGGTGTGGTATGCGTTCCTGGTAAGGTCTGGGCTGTAACCATTTCTGGAAAACGTATTTGTAAGATTTTGGTTAAGGCTGCTGATTGGTCAAGAGTATCGTTATTAAATTTAATCAATAAGTTGCGGCGGACGTTGTAGCCTTCCTGTACGAGTTTGTTTGTTTCCTGGGGTGAAGGAGTAAATTCGATCGCAAAAGTGTTGTTTAACTGCTCTACTAAGGGTATAGCATCTCTAGCTGCGTAGTTGTTATAGGAGATTAAGATATTACCTGCCCGTTCGACAGGGAAAAGGCTACCTATGAGTAAATGCAATTTACAGCCCATACTATGCCCAATACCGTAAGTGGGCAGATATAGCTTGCGTAATGTACCAGAGTCATGCAATCGTTCCAGTGTACGCTCAAAGTTCAATAGTACAGTTTTGGCGATCGCAATATGATCCAAAGTATTCACAAAGGGCGTGGCGATAACTACATACCCTTTATTTCCTAACTGTTCTAGTAACGAACGGTAAGTCAGATGGGGTGCAGTCGCGACAAATGCACCGCCTAGAAAATGAATGATGCCGATTGGTTTTTGGGGAACCAACACCCAATTACCTCTAATTTCTTTCCAATCCATGCCTGTAAGCGATCGCTTATTTTACACTTCTTTATATTAGACCTTGGATTAGTCATTAGGTATTGAGGCCGCTGATTATCTCACAAGGCAGGAGGCAGTGGTTCTCCTTCAAAGACGCTAACGCGTAGCTTGCTTCCACGGAGTGGTACAACTATGCTCAACTGCCCCAAAGTCGAGATTCACCAACCGGAGGCAGAAGGTAAAGTCTTACTCTTCCTAGCATTCAAGCTTTGAAAATGTCCTAAAGGGTGTGACCACGGCTATACATGATCGTTAAGTGTCCAGGGACTTGTGCCATTACACATAGTAACCGTAACATTCTTTTTTCCAATTGATTATGATGTGGAATTTACCAAAAAACTGGGTTTAGAGCCGCCGCCCTTCTAGGGCGGCTTTTCTGGTAATATAATTGATAGCGGTAAAGCGCACATAAAAAAGACGAAGTAGGTCAAGCGGACTGCTCCTGATCCGGAACCTTGGGAGTATAAATCCTAAATCTTGTACAAATGTGGGAGTAAAGTCAGAAATTAAAAACCTTTTCAAACGCGGTCGGGCAGTCCGTGTAAGCTTGTGGACGTATCCAAAGGGGGAAACTTGAATACGCGTATTCAAGTTTCTCTTGAGGAAGGATGAAGCAAGAATCCTTGTCTCTTCAGAGCGAGGAGTGTCAATTAATGACAATCTTGAGAATGGCGTGTTAGAAAGGTGAATGAATGTGTAACTAATGTTACATTAGGTTAGCGATCGCCTTTTAGCTGATTTTTTACCACTACGCCAACTCTTACAAAGTATTACTAGCAATGTCTAGACAAACAGATTTGCAACCATTGGAATCCCAAGATGTTAAAGTTCAACTGCTGTTAATTGGAGGACATCAATATACTATTTATTTAAAATCAGATGCACCCATACTAAATAACCTCATAACTACAATTGTGTCTCGTGCGGCTAAACAAGAATCAGCTAGTCATTGTTTATTTCAAATTCCTATAAATGAAGGTCGTTCTGCTTTATGTTTTTCTAGTGACCAACTTGTTGGTGTAGTCACAGAACCACCTATATGGGTACAACAAGTAGAAAATATTCAACCTGTAGCCACCAATGTTTTAGATTCTCATTATATTCAAATAGATAATTTTTTATCTTCTGAAGAGCATGAGCGATTAATTAAATACGTAATAGCAAACAAATCAGCGTTTACACCAACTAATACTTCTACTAATGACAAGAATTATCGTCATTCAATGGTTCTCTACTCGTTTCCTGAATTTTCTGAGCTAATTGTGAATAAAATTCAGAAAATGATTCCCGACATTATTAGTAAATTAGACATACCATCATTCAATATATCGCAAATAGAAAATCAACTCACTGCACATAATGATGGTAATTTTTACAAAATTCATAATGATAATGGTAGCAAAGAAACTGCTACAAGAGAACTCACATATGTTTATTACTTTTATCGAGAACCTAAAAAGTTTTCTGGCGGAGAGTTAGTCATCTACGATAGTAAAGTAGAAAATAACTTTTATGTAAGTGCTGAATCTTTCAAAACTGTTGAGCCGCGTAATAACAGTATTGTGTTTTTCCTCAGCCGATATATGCACGAAGTTCTAAGAGTGAATTGTCCTTCCAAATCTTTTGCAGACAGTCGCTTTACCGTCAATGGCTGGGTACGTAGAACTGAAGTTTAAGTATTTCTGCATTAAACGAATTATTGCAATATATTTTTAATGTAAAGAAGGCTCTGATCAGTGTCTTCTTTTTGTGTTAATTTTCAAAAAAAATTACTGTAATCTTTATAAAATATATCAAAATAAATAATTATTTCTCTTCTACGCAAATATACAGAAAGTGTTTAGGCAAGTTTTTTAAATATTTTAAATACTTGTATGAAAATACTTAATTTAAACTCTAATTGAAAATACTTAATGTTTATATAAACACATAGACTTTTTTTATTTCTTCCTAGAAATTAAAGTTACTATAAAAATATAAATAAACTATAGACTGTATAGAAGTTGCTGTGGCAAATTATATCTACTGATACCTAAAAAATAAAAGCTTCAGAAATTGCTATTAAGTGCATCCCAAGTTGAAGTCCCTAGAAAGTTGAAGTTGCAGTTACAAGTTAAGTGAGTAAGTAGAACGCTGAGACTTAAATCACGCAGATAAGCTGACCTTTTAATAAAAAAATAAACTCATTTTGTGACTGCTTCAAAGTTTTATTTTGAAGGGATTTTTGCAGCTGAAATGTGATTTATCTGAAGCTTTTGACAATTGAAAGGAGTGTATAAGTAAGTGGCTCAAATGAATACACAGAAGCTAATAGGTTATTTAACCTGTGGTTTGTCGTCACTAGCTGTAGTTATGGCTGGGCAAATCTCCCAAGCAAATGCAGCTTCGATGAGTTTTGACATTACTAATTTTACTGGCGATCCGTTACAAGCTAAATTTACGCTGGATGACACAATAGCGGGTGCTGGAAAAGTTCAGTTTACAGTAGCAATTGCGCCTAACTCAACCTATAACAATATCGGCGATATACGCGGAATTTTCTTCGATATTAAGGACAACAATCTGTTATCAGGTCTGAAAGTTCAAGGTTTAAATGGCACGCCTATAACCAAAACTGCATTTAGCCCTAATGATCAACTTGACAGTGTTGGTAATGCCAATCTCAAGGGTGATGGAAATACCAATCTATTTGAATTTGGTGTAGAAATTGGTGAGAATGGTTTAAAAGGTGGAAAAGATGACTTTCAAGTAGCAACCTTTGTTCTATCTCACAGTTCATTACCTTTAACTTTAGAGCAGTTTTATGGTCAAGAGTTCGGTTTGCGTGTAACGAGTGTAGGGGTTGGCTCTAATCGTGAAGGAAGTAGTAAACTTGCAGGGATAGCCCCAACTCCAGCGCCCACACCCGCGCCAACTCCAGCGCCAACTCCAGCGCCAACTCCAGCACCCACACCCGCGCCAACTCCAGCACCAACTCCAGCACCCACACCTTACTATCAACCTCCATCTCCAAAGCCAGAACCTAAGAGAGTACCAGAACCTAGTGCGATCGCAGCTTTAGGATTATTTGCAGCAGGTGCTTTTAAAATTAAGAAGAAAAACAAAAAGAATAACTCACAGCCTTAAACAGCACCATTGAATAATCAACATCAATAGTTTTGGGTTGGGGAGTCCATGAAAACTTCTCAGCCCAATTTCTTATTTGGAGAATTGTTTCTCTAGCATGAGAAAATAGCCCTTAACTCACCACAAGACCGAGCAAAGTTCTAAAATTGAGAATTAAGAAGTATGAAAACAAACTGAGGAATGTATGGCAGCTAAAGTAGAAATTTATACTTGGGCAACTTGTCCATTCTGCATCCGAGCTAAAAATTTGCTGAATAAGAAGGGTGTGGAATTTGTGGAATATGGTATTGACGGGGACGAGGACGCACGGACTAAAATGTCCCAAAGAGCTAATGGTAGACGCTCAGTACCACAGATTTTTATCAACGATCGCCATGTAGGTGGTTGTGATGATATCCATGCTCTGGAAAGTAAAGGTAAACTGGACGAGCTATTAGCGTCTGGCTAACCAACCGACACAATTACCCTTCCCCAACAGTAATTGTAAATCTGTCAGGATATCAAGGGTTGACAACTCTCCGCCGTAGAACGGCGGCGATTCTTCCTTCAACCAACATTGCCCCTAAAAGCTGTGCCTTTAGATGGTCTTACACGTTGTCCAGAAGCGGTAGCGAGATGCCCTCCCGCCAAAAGTCGTAAACCTTCCTCTCTGATATTGATAGCAGCGTTTACGTCCCTGTCGTGTACGGTTCGACATTTGGGACACTGCCAGCTACGAATATCTAAATTGAGATTATTCACTTGATGTAAGCAGTGACTACAAGTTTTGGAGCTAGGGAAAAACCTGTCTACTTCAATGTAGATTTTTCCCTCCCACTCTGACTTGTATTTCAACATGGTGCAAAATTGACCCCAACCTGCGTCACTAATTGATTTGGCTAAATTGGAGCTTCCCATCATATTTTTCACTGCCAGATTTTCTACAACTATGACTTGGTTTTCGTCAACTAATTTACGACTTAGTTTGTGTAAAAAATCTTCACGACATCTGGTAATTTTTGAATGCACTTTAGCAACTTTAATCCGTGCTTTGTGACGATTGCTAGACCTTTTTTGTTTGCGACTAAGTTGTTTTTGCTTTTTAGCTAACTTAACTTCATATTTGCGGTAATATTTAGGGTTGCCATGCTTAGTCCCATCGGAGGTAACAGCATAATGGTTTATTCCCATATCTACGCCAATAGCTTTACCTTGTGATGATGGAACAGGCTGATCTTTACCATCATCATACAGACAAGCGGCGTAGTATTCACCCGATGGATTTTGCGATACGGTAGCAGATTTTAACTTCCCTTCGGGCAATCGAGACACTTTGCAGTAAACCTGACCTAGTTTTGGCAACGTCAGATACTCGCCCGAAAGTTTTACTTGTTGAGGAAAGCGAATCGATTGTTTTTGCCCTTTACGCTTAAAATTTGGGTATTTAGCTCTTTTTTCAAAGAAGTTTAAAAAAGCGCTTGATAGGTCTAATGCTACTTGTTGCAAACACTGTGAAGGAGGTTCTGTCAGCCATTCATATTCTTTTTTCAGGGATGGTAATAAATTAATGATTTCGTCACGACTTAACCCCTTACCTGTCTTGTGGTAAGTTTCGCTCGTGAGGTTAAGCGCAAAGTTGTAAAACCAGCGTACACACCCAAACGACTTGGCAAGCAATATTGCTTGCTCGTTAGTCGGATAGATTCGGTACTTATAGGCTTTCAACATTATTTTTACCAAACTATACTTACTATGGTAAACTAAAACCACACGAAAGTAAAGTCCCCCTAGAAAGGGGAGATTTTAAACCCAATTTTTCGATAATTTATTACAGAAATTCCTGGTGTTGAGGCAAAAGGCGTGAAACTGGCTTTTATTATTGATCCCATCCATCAGCTTGACCCATGTCATGACACTAGCGTGGCGCTGATGGAAGCAGCACAAACTTTAGGTCATGAAGTTTGGGTGACTCAAGCCAATTGGTTGAGTGTGGTAGAGAGCAAAGCTTGGGCTATCTTGCAAAGGGTGGAACTAGTACCAGTACAGTTGGTTGATGGACGTTGGCTAGCAGCAAATCCTTGGTACAAGCTAGGCGATCGCATTGTCAATTCTCTGGAAACAATGGATGCCGTATTTATGCGGACAGATCCCCCAGTAAATGATGCTTACCTTTATGCTACCTACGTATTGGATTATATTGACCAAACTAAAACTTTGGTAATTAACGATCCTGATGGTATCCGTAAGGCTAACGAAAAAATGTACGCCCTTCAGTTTACCAAGGCAATTCCCGAAACCATTGTCAGTGCTGATAAACAGTTTATCCGCCAGTTTGTGGAAGCCAAAGGCGCTACTGTCCTTAAACCCTTGGGTAACAAAGCTGGGGAAGGGATTTTATTTTTACAAGCAGGCGATCGCAATTTTAACTCCATAGTCGAACTTAGCACCCAACAAGGTCGATTACCTGTAATGGTGCAAACCTATCTACCAGAAGCAAAAGAGGGCGACAAACGGATTATCCTCCTCAACGGTGAACCTATTGGCGCTCTCAATCGTCTAGCCAGCAGCAGCGATTTTCGCAACAACATGGCGACTGGTGGGACAGTCGCCAAAACAGAAATCACTCCACGAGAGCAAGAAATTTGTCGCCAAATCGCCCCTAATTTACGTCGAGATGGATTAATCTTCGTAGGTATTGATGTGATTGGTGGCTATTTAACAGAAGTTAACGTTACTAGCCCTACAGGGATACGCGAAATTGACCGCCTAGATGCAACTCGCCTAGCTCATCAAGTAATTCAATGGGTTGAACAGAATCTATAGCAGGAGACAGGGAATAGGGTACAGGTGAGTCCAGTCCTGTAGGCGGTGAGTGCAGCCACAGGTGCGTCTGAAGCGCCGGGTGGACTCTCTTATATCAAGTTCGGCTAATTACTTATAATATGGTTGTTTTGGTCGGTAATTGGTAATAGCTAATAGGTAATTGTTGTGAGCCATTACCGATTACCGATTACCTATTACCAACCCCCAATATATGATAAGTATTTAAGCGAACTTAATATTATTTGTTCTGATGCACATTTGAATGAAAAAGTCAAATTGCTTGCACCCCATTGTATAGCCGTCGCCAGATGGATTATAACAACGTTAATCATCAGATGTTGACACTAAAGGCTTTCCTACTATTACCTGTCCCCTATCCCCTACTGTGATTGATAAGAACTTATTTTAAACAGCAACAAGATTTACCAAAGATCGCAAACGTACCTCTGGTGAAACTTGATAATTAGCAGTTTTTATACAGCATTTAGCCTGACTAGAGACTACAAATTTTAAATAATCTCAAATCGCCAACCGCTTAATTTTTTGGTGGTCGCCGTCTTTGGAGAAAATCAGGAATATCTAGCCCAGATTTTTCTTTAGGTTCGGGGGTAACGGCTGGGGGAGTGGCTGGTGTTTGTGGTGCTGTGCGTTTTGGCGGAACAGATACCACCCTTGAATTAACAGCATTTTGTGGGGGTGCGGCTTGTACTTCTCCAGTAAATCCAGTAGCAATGACGGTAATTCTCACCTCTCCTTGCAACCTGTCATCAATTACCGCACCAAAAATAATATTGGCGTTGGGATCAACCACCTCATAGATTGTTTCGGCGGCGGCGTTGACTTCGTGTAGAGTGAGGTCGCTACCACCAGTGATATTGAAAACTACACCTCTAGCACCTTCAATAGAACATTCTAGTAGTGGTGAAGAAATAGCAGCGATCGCCGCTTCTCTAGCTCTTGATTTTCCTGAACTTACACCAATACCCATTAACGCTGATCCCGCATCTGCCATTACCGCCCGCACATCAGCAAAGTCTACGTTTACCAAGCCAGGGATCGTAATAATATCCGAAATGCCTTGTACACCTTGACGTAGTACATCATCAGCATAGCGAAAAGCTTCTTGCACTGGCGTTTGTTCTGGGATCACTTCCAGCAACTTATTGTTAGGAATAATAATTAAGGTATCAACTCTACTTTTTAATCCCTCAATACCTTGTTCAGCCTGACTGGTACGGCGACGACCTTCAAACACAAACGGACGTGTCACCACACCCACCGTCAAAGCGCCCATTTCCTTGGCTACTTCTGCCACAATTGGGGCTGCACCTGTACCAGTACCGCCTCCCATTCCCGCCGTAATAAATACTAAATCCGCACCTTCCAAAGCTGTAGCAATCTCATCGCGTGATTCCTCAGCCGCCTTTTGACCAATAGCAGGATTACCACCAGCACCTAAACCGCGTGTGAGTTTCTGCCCAATTTGTAACCGACTGGGAGCGCCAGCCAGAGTTAGAGCTTGAGCATCAGTATTAATTGACCAAAACTCTACACCAGAAACATCAGACTCAATCATGCGGTTAACCGCATTACCACCACCACCACCAACACCAATTACTTTGATGTTGGCAACTCTTCCAGGCACAATCTCACCAATGCGGCTACTTTCCACTGTTATCTTTTTGCTGTCGTTATTTTGTCCAAAATTCAGTCCTGAGTGATTGAAGGGATTGCTTGAGTTTACTGCCAGTGATAAACTCGGCTGTCCCATCGATTGGGAGTTTCTATAGGTAAGCTCTTGGTTATTATCAATTGTCATTGGATTTGTGAAAGGTAGATAAACGACTTTTTTAGGTGTTACGCATTTAGGAGTCAACTATAAGTTTGACGGTGCTGTTTTTCGCACTGTTCTCTATTGTTATCACTACTTCCAACCTTAACAAGATTGTAAGTGTGAAAATCTGCTACGAGACAAGCCATCAATATAAGTGAGTGGCTCCTTCCTTACCTTGGGTGATGGCGTAGCGCCCCCTTGGTGCAGATCCTTCCTTTGGGAAGCGTAGCAAACAGAAGGAAACGTAGAGATGGCGTTTTGTTCACCTTTGGTGAACGCACAGCTAATTCTAGAGAAGTATACATACATTTACTTAAAATTGATCTGTATAGCTTCCGGGAGTTATTAATATTGTCTCTACATTGCAGTTTTTGCCTAGTATACCTTTGGTATATAGAATGCTCAGCTAACAATTCTCTTAAGAGTTTTAGTTGGTAGTTAATTTGACCCACAATAGTATTCGTTCTCCGAGCAATAGCAGCAAATACTGATAACTTTTTGTATAGTTTGCTATTATTGTATGTAAAATAATACTGAATATAAGCTGTATTTCCTCTGAGATAATTAGTTTTAATGGCTAACTCTAGGCAATTAAACATACACTCAATAAAGATACAAGTAATAACATAACTCAAGGTTCTGCGCAGATCACTTCATCTGTAAAGATACGCTACAGCAAGTGTTCACTGCCTTAATAATATAGTTGATAGGTTTCACAATTGGGGATAATTCCCACACTAACCACAAAATCAGGCTGTGTTATTTTTCCTCAGACTTCAGAGGTAATCAAGAAAAACCTGAAGTATAGGTTAATTTGTTACTTTTTGTGACTAAATAAAATTTTAGTGACAACGTTATATAAGCCTATCAAGCTTTTTAGTCATTAAGTTAGGAAATTTCCATATCTTCTCAGGGCTTAAAGTTCGCCTCTGAGTCATAGCCTTACTGTGATAACAAGTTGCAAATGATTCTTTTATCACGTAAGTAATGAAGGCACAAATAGGGGCTTTGCACAAGCACTCTGTAAAGACATAAAACAAATAACGAGATTTATTTATAAAAATAAAATTTATTAATATATGAGGAATTTTTGACACATTGTTAAGGAGTTGGCGTTTTAGGTGGCTCTTGCTTTTGGATCATATGTACTAAAGGAGAGTCAGGGTTTTTGAGATCGATGTAGTCTATTTCCGCAGGATTTAATTTTGTATTGATGTGGCGCAATTGGGCTAGTAAATTAATCTGGTCAGGTAATTGACTAGTGATAGCACCAAAATAAACTTTTCCTAATTCAGTTTTGAGAATTAAGTTATTTGGGTCTTGGTAATCAACTTCCGTAATTTTCACAGAACTTTGACTCAGATAGGGATAAACTTTGCTCCAGTAACGAGCGTATTGTTCTGGTGTTCCGATTACTTTCAGGCTAGGCAGTTTGATCTGGGGATTGACCAATTTATATTTGTCTAATGGTATCCATACCCCATTGGCATCGATGAGACCTGTAGTGGTCTGTTTGTTGCCACTATTATTAGACTGTGCTTGTGTCCTTTGCGCTACTGCTACAGGTACTCTTTCTTCGACTTCAATAATTAGCCCTGGTGGAAAAAGACGACGGCTGACGGTAGCTTGGGAAATGGTTGGTTGTTTCTTCAAAGCATCAGCGATCGCACTTGGTTGAATCCGCCATAAAGACTGAGGATAAGATAAATCTAGCAGAGACTTCATCGCTTCTTGTGACAGTGGTTCATTGCCAGATTTCATCAGCACCTGTTCAGGAGTCTTCAGCACCCATATCGGTTGCAGCGCCACCCACAATAAACCACCAGCCAAACCTGTAACAGCCAAAGTGCGCCAAATAGCCTGAATAATTTTCATCTGGCGTTGTCTACGCAGTTTTTTCCGCCTTTGGGCTAATTCCTTTTGGCTAACCGAAACGATATCTGGCATCAATACCTCTTTTTGCTTTCAGTCTAAATTCCTTAACTAGGCTTGGGTAATTTGTTAACTCCAGCAGAGTAGCTGAAATTGACTTGCTAGTATAACTTCACAGCGACCACATGAGAATCATGGCATAAGTTCCATGTACCTGCCAGCAAAACCGCCTTTAATTTAGCGACTTTTAACTAAAAAAAATGCGATCGCTTGCTTGGCGATGAGATTCCGAGTGATGTGGAAAATTCATGTGCAGTTAGGCGGACATCTCAACCATGACCAACTTTGTACGCCAAAGTTAGTCATAGCTGTACTAGCATTAAGAGCGATCGCCTCGTAACAACTCAACACTGCCATCCTGTTGGTTGTTTTCTTCCATCTCTGCTGCTAATAAATTTCTTAAAAAAGCTTGCAATCTCATACGTTCAATGTATGGCCAACCTCCTTCCGCTTCAATATCTTTCAGTAAAGCGTATAGTTGCTGGCGATTATTAGGCAAACTCTCTTGAAATGTGCCATCACGAATCTCTCTGTGTAATTGCTCTAACTGACGCAGCAATTGTAAAAGAGCCGTAGTATTTCCTTGGCAACTTTCAGCCACATCCTGCACTACATTTGTAATTTTGTGTAACTGCTCAGATAATTGCCCTGATTCTGTAATACCGTTGTTGCTCATGCAACCCTCTCTGTTTAGATGAAGTTTACGTGAACTACCCACACTAACCTTGCGGTACAGTGTGGGCTTCCAGCTTCACAGGGGATGGCCGCGTCTTGGACTTGCGTCCGCGAGTTGGACTTACATCCCCTCCACTGGCAGAGTCCCCCGTTCCAGAGGACTGTAGCATTCTAATACCCTCTGCTCTAATATTCTGTGCTGCATTGCCGTCTCTATCATGATGAGTTCCACAACTCGGACAAGTCCATGCCCTTACATCCAGTGGCAACTCACTCACTTGATAATGACAATTAGAGCAGAGTTTTGAACTAGGAAACCATCGGTCAATTTCTAACAACACCTTGCCATACCTTTCGCATTTATATGACAAGAAATTGACAAACATTCCCCATCCGATATCAGATATAGATGCGGCTAATTTGCGGTTACGAACCATGCCCTTGACGTTAAGGTTTTCAACTACCACAACTTGATTGTTGTCTACTATCTTTCTAGATAACTTGTGTAGGTAGTCTTGGCGGACATTACTTAAGCGTTCGTATACCCTAGCTACTAATTTCTTGGCTTTATTTGTGCGGTTACTTCCTTTCTGTTTCTTGGCTAATTTACGTTGTTTACGTTTTAGGTTTTTTTCGTGTTTAGCTAGGTGTTTAGGGTTAGCATATTTAGATGTTTTTTCCCCATCGTGGGTGACAGCGAAATCTTTAACACCCAAATCAATGCCTATCACCTTACCTTCTATATTTGGTGCTGGGCTATCCCCTTCGATCTCTAACAGTAACGATGCAAAATATTTACCTGATGGATCTTTGCTGACCGTTACTGTCTTGATTACACCATCAAATAGGCGGTGAATCTTGGCTTTGACAATTCCCAACTTACCAGGGAATTTTAGGCAGTCATTTAAGAGCTTTACTTTCTGTGGATACTGGATTGATTGACGGTGAGTCCTTGATTTGAATTTGGGGTATTTGGCTCTACCCTCAAAGAAATTCTGGTAGGCACGACTAAGATTTAGGCTCACAGACTGTAAAACTTGTGAGTAACATTCACCCAACCATTCAAACTCTTTCTTTAATCCGGGCAGCATTGAATTTAGTGCCGACTGAGACAGGCTTTTACCAGTGGCTTTGTAAGTCTCTATCGACTTATTTAGCCCATAATTCCACCACCAACGCGCACAACCAAAGTGTTGAGCTAATATCTGTTGTTGATTTTTATCTGGGTATAAACGCAATTTTACCGCCTGCCTGAGCAACTAAATCACCCCCTACTGTTAGCTATTACTATTATAAAGCAATAATAGTAACGACACAAGCAGACACAGATCCGCGCTAACCCCGCAAAATAACCGTCAAAAACTCAACCGCCCTCTGAACTTGATTAAAGAGCGGTTAATGTTGTAAGAAAAGCGTTTCCTTTTTGACCGGGCTTTCATCACGCCCCTGACCTTGCGGTACAGTGGGGGACTTCCCGCCCGAATCAGTTAAATTTACCGAATATAGCTATCCTTTCTGTCCCAATACAAATTTACAGATATATTCGCCTATTTTTTCCAGTACGCCTACCTTCTGCCTTCTGCCTGCTTTAATACTAAATTGGCGCAGTGACGTTTCACACAGACTCAAAAGAAGCCTGACGGGATCAACGGTAGCTACTCAAGATTAGAGTGCTTTGATTTTGAGTTAAAAAAAATCGTATGATCTGGCTGATTTCCCTAATAAAGCGATCGGCTGTATTTAGTGGTAACACATACATAATACAGAACGACTTGGGCGACCTTGCCGATACCTGCGGCAATCGCACAGTGCGAAGCCAAAACAAATCTTCGCGTTATTTGAGGTAAGTAGTGATGCCACTTTAGCGCAAAATGTACTTATCCCTATGCCCAAATCCTTTATATATCGATTTTTGACATTGAGGTTGATCATGAGGTATCGCGCTTTAATTGTTGCATTCTTGGCTGTGTGCTTGGGGCTACTCACTGCTTGTAGTGATGCTCCAACTGCTAGTAGTAAAGATGTATTGACTTACGAACAAATTCGTGGCACTGGCTTAGCAAACAAATGTCCCCAACTGACAGAAACAAGCCGTGGCTCAATTCCTTTGGATTCCAGCCAGTCCTACGTCATCAAAGAACTGTGCTTGGAACCAACTAGTTTCTTCGTCAAAGAAGAACCTGCTAACAAACGCCAAGCAGCAGAATTCGTGGCTGGTAAATTGTTAACTAGATACACATCCACCATTGATCAAGTATCAGGTGATCTCAAGTTCAACGATGATAACAGCTTGACCTTTGTAGAAACTGATGGTCTTGACTTCCAAGCCATCACCGTGCAACTACCTGGTGGCGAGCGAGTACCTTTCCTCTTTACCATCAAAAACTTAGTTGCTCAAACACAACCTGGTTTAACCAGTCTCAACACCTCCACAGACTTTGAAGGCACATTCAAAGTACCTTCTTATCGTGGTGCGGCGTTCTTAGATCCTAAAGGTCGTGGTGTTACTAGCGGCTACGATAATGCTGTGGCTCTTCCAGCTCAAGCCGATGATGAAGACCTTACCCGTACCAACATTAAGCGTGCGGAAATTCTCAAAGGTAAAATTTCTCTTCAAGTAGCTAAGGTTGATAGCGCTAGTGGTGAAATTGCTGGTACTTTCGAGAGCGAACAGCCTTCTGATACTGATTTAGGTGCTGATGAACCCAAAGAAGTGAAGATTCGCGGTATATTCTACGCTCGTGTTGAAAACCGTGCTTAAATCCACTTGATTGACTGAAACGATTCTTTGTTTATCAAAAATTTGGGTTGAAAACCCCGTAGTCAAACGAGGGCTTCTAGCCCTTTTTTTATTGGGTTTGTCTCTTAATATTAAGAATTATTAATAAGTATATATAAACTTTCTTACTGAGATTTCAGTAATCATGAGTTTTTCAAATGTTACTCTCACTACACTTAACCTTTCTCAAAATTTCTCATAAATATTATTCTTTAGATTTTATTACTTGACTATTTTTAAATCTACATAGGTTTTTCTAGTCAGCATTAGTAATTATACTGAGAAATAGATGCTCTTACAGCCAAAAATAGACTAGAAATTGAACCTAAAAACTTCTTAGAAAAGTTAGGTACAATCTCGGTTTGAAATTTAACTAAAAATTCTATATTTTGTCTCTATGTAGCTTCAACAAAGCTACACAAAATACCAAAACCCATAACAATAAAAAACTTTTTTTCCTTCAGTTAATTACTACTTACTTGCTGGGTACTTGGCATCTTGATTACAAAACCTGTGACTTCACTAAATTTTCACAGTGTCAATGGTATGAAATTTGTCTCAGTTTCAACCGTCTATCAAGGATGGTGTCGTATTCCATCACAGGCTCATTTAAGAGCGTTTAACCAAATAATTATCTCCCTAATAATGCAGTGCTATGCCTACAACAGCTACCAACGAACTAAAGTACGAAATTTGGCAGTTGTTACGAGAATATCAGCAATCCCGCTCAGAAAATATTCGTAATCAACTGGTACAACTTAATTTTGGGTTAGTCAGGAAAGAAGCTCACTACTGGATGAATCAATGCCGGGAAAGCTACGATGATTTAGTTCAGGTTGGTTGTTTGGGTTTAATTAGAGCTATTGAAAGATTTGAAATTTCTAAAGGTCACGCTTTTAGCTCTTTTGCTATTCCCTATATTCGCGGCGAGATTCAACACTACCTCCGCGATAAGGGTGTGACAGTAAGGATTCCTCGGCGTTACTTGGCAATACAACAACGGGCTATAGGCGTTTCCCGTTCTTTGCGAGAACTGTATAATCGTCAACCAACCGATGCAGAACTAGCATCAGCCTTGGAAATTTCCCCAGATGAATGGCAAGAAATCAAATTAGCTTGGGTAAATCGCGCTCCCTTGAGTTTGGATGTGCCGGTGCTGGATGGAGACGAAGGCGCTACTAGCTTGGGAGAATTGGTTCCTGACAATCACTACCGCAGTTTTCAATTAGCGCAAGAAGACCAAATTCGTTTACAACAAGCATTGTTTCAGCTAGAACAACGCACTCGTGAAGTTTTAGAGTGTGTATTTTTGCAAGACTTGACACAAAAACAAGTAGCAGAACACTTGGGGATCAGCGTCGTTACAGTTTCTAGAAGAGTCAAAAAAGGGCTGGACTTGTTGAAAAATCTCATGTGTACGACGGATGATTAAGTTTCAGTTAAGTCATCAGCATTTGTTCTGAATTATTAGTGCTAAAAACAACCCTTGAAATTCCCAAAATTAGGTTATAAAGGAAACGACAACAATGCCTGAATGACAAACAGGCATTTTTGATTTCCATCAACCGCAGTTTCCTCTAGTTTTTGAGAACGGCTAATGGGCAGAAAATCTAAAATTTTACTTGCAGTTCTTGTGACAGTGGCGATCGCCGGATGTGCCTCTGAGGACACACAACAAGCTGCTAATCCAACCCCCCCTCCACCAACTGCTGCGCCTGTAGCGAATGCGCCAGCTAAGGCTGAATCCTTTAATAATCCTGTGGTTCCTGCCAAAGCGCCTGTAAGAGTTGCCTCGACAACTCCTAGTTTAATTCAACTAACTAATAGTACTGAGCGGGTAAATATAGTCACGAAAGGACGAAATGACCCCTTTGCAGGCATTGTTGCACAACCAGTTGCCGAAATTTCAGCAAATGTACCGACTAAAGTAGTTCCTTCATTACCTCCCTTACCCCCTGGTGCTAAACCGCAAAAGGTAAAGCCGAAAACTACAATTGCAAACACAAACAAGAAATTAGTGGCAGTAAAACCACGTCCTACTTTGATGCCGGTTTTACCTAAAGTCTTACCTCAAGTCGTCCCCAATCCCACTTTAGTCTCAGTATTACCACCACCAGCACAACCTGAATTAGCTAGAGCAGTCATGGTAACTGGTGTAGTTATCATTGGTAGAGAACCCCAAGCCATTATCAAAATACCTAATGAAACTGCCAGTCGTTATGTGCAAGCAGGACAAAGATTGGCAAATGGTTTGTTGGTGAAACGAATTGAAATGAATGCTCCTTCCAATCCGATCGTAATTCTGGAACAATATGGTATTGAAGTTGCCAGAACAGTAGGTGAAGCACCTGTCGGATCAACACCAGGGAATACAAACCCTGCGGCTACTCCGGTTTCAGTGGGAACACCTACGAATAATCTTCCTGCTGTTGGAGCCTCATAAGGATGGAGACAAGAGAAAAAATCGAATTTGCTGGTTTACCGTTAGCAGTATATCGAGAGATAGCAGCTCATCTACGCCAAGTCGAAGGCGTAGATGTGAGTTTAATTGCTCAATCATCCTCACATTTTGATTACTATCAAAGTCAAATTGATAGTATATCTCTGTGTTGGACGGAAAACGCTAACTCCGAGAGTCGGCAACTTGTAGAGCAAATTTTGACATACTATAAAAATCTTTATGGTGTTGCTTGATTTGGTTTGATGAACTATATCTACAACACCAGATTTTTCATTTTTTTATGGTTGATGATCCTGGTGGTAAATACTAGATGGCTTGAATCCATTCTTTAACAGAGTATTCAGTCCAGATACCATTTTGCCAGTAGGGATCATTTTCAATTAACTGACGTACAATAGCTTCATCTTCGGCTTCGTAGATACCAAAGACTTTGGTGACATCTTTAGTGGGGCCGATGGTAATGAGTAGACCAGATTCTTTTTGTTTTGCTAATCCATCTAAATGCGCTTGACGGTAAGGTGTGCGCTTTTCGAGAACGTCGTCGCAGTAAGTTCCCCACACAATATATTTAGGCATAGTTATACAATTCAAATTCCCAAGTTCATCATAATGAAGTGATGAGTGAAATATCAACTCATCACTTCTGTCAACTGTCAACTGTCAACTGTCAACTGTTAACTCCTCAAATTCACACCGAATTTTTCTACTAAGGCTTCACGGACTTTGTTGTGTACTTGTTCGACTTCGGTATCTGTGAGGGTGCGATCGCTTGCCCGATACACTAGTCTAAATGCCAAACTCCGTTGTCCTTGTGGCACGTTTTCGCCGCGATATTCATCAAATAACTCTACCGACTCTAATAAACCTTTACCAGCCTTGCTAATGGCTTTTTCGATTTCTGAGACGGAGACTTTGACGGGTGCGAAAAAGGCGATATCGCGGGCGCTTGCAGGGTAGGTGGAGTAAGGTTTGAATGGGGGTACAAGAATTTCATCTTGGTCTAAGGCATCTAACAATACATCCAAATCAAGCTGGAACAGGTAGACTGATTCGGGTAAACCTTTGTCGCGCCGCAGTTGGGGATGGAGTTGTCCAAAGATACCTAAGCGATTACCACCAATCCATAATGAGGCGGTGCGTCCAGGGTGTAAGCGTGGGTCACGGCAATCGGGTTGATATTCTACCACAATACCTAATTGCTGAAACACACTTTCTAAAATACCTTTGGCTTCAAACCAACTCAAGGGTTGCTCACGACCACTTTTCGACCATTTGCCAATGGTGGTATCGCCTCCTATGATACCGGCGATCGCATCTTTTTCTTGCAAGCCGTCTTCTTCTTGCCAGAAAATCCGCCCAATTTCAAAACCATTGAGGGAACCGTTACCTTGTTCAATGTTGTATTGGAAAGCGTCAATTAACCCAGTCAGTAAATCGGTACGCAAGGCGGAATATTCGACAAATAAGGGGTTGCTTAAAACTATCTGTCTATCTTCCCCTGGCTTGACTAATGAGTACTGGATTAATTCTGTTAAACCTTCCGCCCGTAAGGAAGCCCGTAATTTCCGCACCAATTCCTGGTCTACGGGTAAATAACCTGCTTCCGCCTTATCTGGCAAGGTATCACAAAAATTATCGTAACCGTAGAGACGAGCGACTTCTTCAATTAAATCAATTTCCCGTTCCAAGTCGCGGTAACGGTAGGGTGGGACAGTAACATTCCAAGTTCCTTCGCCGGCTGGAGTTAGCTGACATCCCAGTGCAGTGAGGATGCGTTCTACATCTTCTGCTTCTACTTCGCCAGTTTCCCCGAAGTTAACCGGCCCCAGTACCTCATTTAAGCGGTCTAAACGCAATATAATTGAATTGCTCCAAGTTGAGCGATCGGGGCGGGTATCAGAGATTTCCTGATGGACAATTACGCCGCCAGCCAATTCCCTAATTAGGGATAAGGCGCGGCTGTTAGCTGTTTCTAACTCTGCCCGGTTCACGCCACGTTCGTATTTCCCAGAGGCTTCACTACGTAAACCCACACTGCGAGAGGAACGGCGAATGGCGACGGAATCGAATAATGCTGCTTCTAAAACTAGGCTTTGCGTCCCATCATGAACTTCGGTTTCTTCGCCACCCATAACACCCGCTAAAGCGACGGGTTGATCGTTAGCTGTAATTAATAAGTTTTGTGTTGATAGCTTGCGAGTTTGTCCATCCAGGGTTGTCAATGTTTCCCCTTGATTAGCAAAACGTACACCGATAGTTAAATTATCAGCACTAGCAACAAACTTTAAACTCGCTTGGTCAAAGGCGTGTAATGGTTGCCCCCATTCCAACAATACATAGTTAGTAATATCTACTACATTGCTAATTGGGCGTACCCCAGCCGAACGTAAACGTTGCTGCAACCATTCAGGAGACGGGGCAATTTTTACCTGTTCAATTACTGTACCAATATAAGCAGGGCAGGCTTGGGTGTCGGCAATTTTTAAGGCTAACTTTCCGGTATTACTAGGTACAGATACTTCCCCAGGTTCAGGAATACTGAGCTTTCCGCCTGTTATGGCTGCGACTTCCCGCGCTATACCTACCATACTTAAGGCATCTGCACGGTTAGCGGTGGCTGTGACATCTAAGATTACATCATCCAAACCTAACAATGGACGCACATCGCTACCCAAGGTGAGGTTTTCTTCAGGGAAAATATAAATACCGTCTACTTCACTAGGTAAGCCGAGTTCTTTTAAGGAACAGATCATGCCTTGAGAAGGCACACCACGCAGTTTTGCAGGTTTGATTTTTAAATCAATGTTAGGTAAATAAGTGCCGACAGTGGCGACGGGTACATAAATATCTGCCCGGACATTGGCAGCGCCGCAGACTATATTTAAAGTTTCGGCTGCACCGATATCTACTTGGCAAACGCTCAACTTATCAGCGTTGGGGTGGGGTTGACGTTCAAGCACTTTCCCCACAACAACGCCATTAGCCCAAGTGCGGCGGTCTTCAATATCTTCAACTTCAAACCCAGCCATTGTTAGGGTTTGGGCTAGTTCTTCTGGGTTAAGTTTTATTTCTACTAGTTCCCGCAGCCAGTTTAAAGAAATACGCATCGGATTGTGCTTGTTTGAGGAATCGTCTTTGCTCTAATTTTAAGTTGCCTAACTGTGAATGAGTCACTATGCTAGGCATACCTGAACAATCCTACTACGTCCCACTGGCAGAACGAAAAATATGTTTGTAGGGGATAGGGGACAGGTGTTTAGGCTACTGGCTATAAAGTTTTTTTCTTGCACAAGTGCTTTGGTGTGGCTGGAAATATTATTTAATACCAAATTAATATGAAGCTGCATAGAATAATATGTAGAGAATATTTGAACGCAGATGCACGCAGATAGACGCAGATAAATTAATGGATTTTATAATTGAGTGCAACCTCATATAGATTTAGTATAAAAGCTCACGCAAAGGCGCAAAGACACAAAATAGTAAATCTTGAGATTATTTATTCTGATTTTTCAATTATTTGTGCAAGATGTCTATTGTGTTAATTGCGAATTGCTATGACATCTGTCCAGCTTGTAGATTGGGTTAAGCGTAGCGCAACACAACATAGATCCTAGAGACTCAATTTATATCTTGGTGTTGGGTTTCCTTACGTCAAACAACCTACAGGTTTTTGCTATTGCTGCCTACTTCTATCTGGATATACAATTAGGTTCCATAATATTTTAAATTCCAGTATGTTTTTAGAACCTTTATTAGATTCAAAAATTTTTGCAGTAGTAGTCGGCGGGCTAATTGGATTTTATGGTTCTAATTTAAACTGGAAAATTCAAAAGAAATATGAGCGAATAAATATTGCATATGCTATGTGTCAAGAATTTTATATACGCAATTTGATCATAAAAAAAGTAATTTCAACTACTAAAGATATTCTTAATCATATTCCTTGTAGTAACTCGGCAATTACTAATAATAGTATCTGTACAGATAAAGATTTATTTTATATATACAGAAAAGAAATTTCAGGTTTTGATAGAAACTTATCTAATAGTATAGTAAGACTTTATATTTATTTAGAAGATGCTGAAAAACAACGAAAGAAATCAATTAGTTCAAGTGGTGACACTCAACAAATATTTCAGCCTTTATTAAATAAATCAGCAGATGCACAACGTGAGTTAAATAATTGTCTAGAATTATTTACAAAAAATTTTGGCTTTTCTGAAGATGATTTTGTTGAATTGGATAATGAAAAATAATTTTTTTATGGATAAATAGTTCTTCAGTTGCCACCGAAGAACTATTTATGAGGTTAAATTCTTTTTGTTACCTGTTCTATTTCGCTGCTCCTAACTTCTCCTGCTGTTAACAATTCCCGAATTAGACGGGCTGTGGCTTTTTGTAGTAGTTGGTTGGCGACTTGCTGTCCTAAACGTTGCACACCTGGGTTAAATAGCAATTGGGTAATTTGGGGTGCAATTTGGGCTGGGTCAAAACCACGGGTTTCTTGCAGAATATTGACGATATTTTTGATGTGCTGTAGGGTTTGTTGCTGTTCTACCGTCGCGGCTGGGGTTTCGTTGATGGCGGTAATACCTACTTGTTCTCTTAATAGGTAGGTGAAGTTATGTAGAACATTTTTACCTAAAGCATTAATCCCGGTTAAAAACTCATCTACTAATTTGTCTCGGATGAATGAACCCCGTTCAGATGAGAGAAAATCAACACCTTGATTCAGGGCTAAACTGAGGTCATAGTCTTGGCTTTTCCGGGCGTTGCGTAATAAGTTTTCTAAACGATTCCACCGAAATCTACCATCTTTGAAAAGTAAATCTTTGAGTGATGTTCTTAATTCTGGTGCGGGGTCGGTTAATAAGCGTTTAGCAACGTAAGGATAAGCTTCACTCAACACTTTGAAGTTGGGATCTATATAGATTGCAATTCCTTCTAAGGTGACGAGGGAGCGAATGATTAAAGCGTAGTATGGTGGTACGCGGAAAGGATACTCATACATCAATTCTGATAGGTCATCAGTGATGCTTTTAATATTAAATTCCGCGACACTCGCGCCTTGAGCGTTGGCGAAAACTTTGGCAAAGGCGGGGATAATTGGGGTTAAATCTGTTTCTGGGGATAAGAAGTCTAGTTTTACGTAGTCTTGGGCTAACCCTTCAAAGTCACGGTTAACTACATGGACGATCGCTTCAATTAAACCATAACGTTGTGGTGGTTTCACCTCGCTCATCATACCAAAGTCAAGGTAAGCTAATTTACCATCTGTTGTGGCTAATAAGTTACCTGGATGGGGGTCGGCGTGGAAAAATCCATGCTCTAATAGTTGTCGCAGGGAACACTGCACACCCACTTCAATCAGATAACGCGCATCTATGCCTTGGGCGCTAATCTCTGCTGTTTGAGTAAGTTTTGTGCCGTTGATCCACTCCATCGTTAAGACACGACGGTTAGTATATTCCCAGTATATTTTCGGTACATAGATGTCTTGGATATGACCATATAGTTGGAAGAAGCGCTCGGCATTTTGACCTTCGTGGATGTAGTCCATTTCTTCAAAAATGCGATCGCCTAATTCATCCAAAATCCCAACTAAGTCACTGCGTACCCGTTTGACTTTCTTCTGTACCCAACCAGCCAGCCCACGCAATATATATAAGTCAATCGTAATTATTTCTCTTAAGTCGGGGCGTTGAACCTTAACAGCTACTTCCTCACCTGTTTTCAGTCTACCTTTATAAACCTGCCCCAAAGATGCAGCCGCGATTGGTTGGGCTGAAAGTTCTGCGTAAATCTCTTGTGGTGGCTGTCCTAGTTCTTCATGAATGAATTGGTAAGCAATTTCGTTAGGGAAAGCTGGTAATTGGTCTTGTAGCCTGGTAAATTCTTCTAAATATACCGGGGGAACCAAATCTGGCCTTGTGGATAAGGCTTGTCCAATTTTGATATAAGCCGGCCCCAGTTTGGTTAGTAATTCTCTTAACTGAATCGCTCGACGGCGGTCATTTTTGATGACTATTCCCCGTCTACTATCCCACCACAACCCAAAGACAAAGGTGAGAGTAGGTCTGAGTACAGCAAAAATCCTATTAAGAACTTGCAGTGGTCGGTGACGATAATGCTCTGCTACCGTCACAGGGTCATAAACTATTGTCTCAGATGTGGGATTTGTAGTTACAAATACCTGGGGTCTTTCAGTTGTGACGATCTCTGGTGAGCGGACAACCAAGGCTTGTGTATCCTTTAGGTTTAGTTCGCCCTCAATCGGTCGGGAATTTGGCGGAATTGTCTTAACAGTCATGAATAAAGCCACCGGTGGGATTGAACTTGTTAAGTATTGTAACAATATTGGGGACTGGGGATTGGGGAAGAAGAGGGGAAAGGGGGAAAGGGAAAACTGTCTGTTCTGCCTCTTTTACCTCCTGATAACTGATAACTGATAACTGTCAACTGATAACTGACTTTTGTTACACTTGGATGTGCCTGCTATTTCAATGTTAGTAGGTATCGCTGGTTGCCGAAAGTGGGAAATATCCGGCATCTGCCCTTGTAGGAGATTTGGTTTGATGTTGCTGTGCCTACGGATTGAGAATTTTGCCCTGATTGATCAACTAGAACTGGATTTCGGCGCGGGACTGAATGTTTTAACAGGCGAAACCGGTGCGGGAAAATCAATTATTTTGGATGCGATTGACGCTGTTTTGGGCGGTAAAGTCTCTAGTCGGGTAATTCGGACTGGGACGGTTAGGGCAATGGTGGAAGGAACTTTCACTGCGACACCCCCGTTAGCGGCTTGGTTGACGGAACAAGAAATAGATTTGATTGATGATAATTCTATAGTGATTAGTCGAGAGATTACCTCGACTACTAGTAATATCCGCAGCCGATCGCGGGTGAATGGAGTTTTGGTTAATCGCCAAGTGATGGTAGCATTGCGCGATCGCTTGGTAGAAATTACAGCCCAAGGTCAAACTGTACAAGTAGGGCAATCCGCACAAGTCCGTGACTGGCTGGATATGTACGCCGGGGATGCGTCGCTGCAACAGCGTCAAGCTATCGCTACGGCTTTTAGTGCATATCAACAAGCCCATACAAGTTTAGAAAAGCGCCGGACTTCGGAACGGGAACGGCTGCAACAATTAGATTTATTGACTTACCAAGTTCAGGAATTATCTACAGCCAACCTCAGCGATCCCCAGGAGTTAGAACTACTCCAACAAGAACGGGAACGCCTCAATCATGTGGTTGATTTACAACAGATGAGTTACAAAGTCTATCAGGCTTTGTATCAAAGCGAAGATGATGCGCCATCTGCATCGGATTTGTTGGGGGATAGTGAAGCCGCCTTAAATGATATGGTGGAATATGATTGTGGGCTGCAACCACTGTTAGATTTAATTCGGGATGCACAAACAGCATTAACGGAAGTTGCTAGGCAAATTAACACTTATGGGGAAAGTTTAGAAGCTGATCCCCAACGTTTAGAAGAAGTAGAAGAACGAATCAGGGAGTTAAAACAAATCTGTCGCAAGTATGGGCCGAGTTTAGCAGAAGCGATCGCCTACTACGAAAAAATCCAAGCCGAATTAGCCGCCCTCAACGATAGCGAACAATCTATAGAAAGTTTAGAACAGCAGGAAAAAGCTTGTTTTGATAAACTAACTCAAGCTTGTCATAAATTAACCCAATTACGCAAGAAAACCGCCGCTACTTTAGAATCGCGGTTGATAGCTGAACTGAAACCTTTGGCAATGGAAAAGGTAAAATTCCAAGTCGAAATTGCCCCAATTCCACCTACTGCAATGGGTGCGGATAAGATTACCTTTATGTTTAGTCCCAACCCCGGCGAACCATTGCAACCATTAACAGAAATCGCTTCTGGTGGGGAAATGAGCCGCTTTTTACTGGCGCTGAAATCTTGCTTTACTCAAGCTGATGCGGCGGGAACGCTGGTATTTGATGAAATCGATGTGGGAGTTTCGGGAAGGGTTGCACAGGCGATCGCTGAAAAGTTACACCAATTGAGTAACTACCATCAGGTATTATGTGTTACACACCAGCCTTTAGTCGCAGCGATGGCTGATAGGCATTTCCGGGTAGATAAGCAAATTATTACTCAAGGCAAAGGTAAAAAGGCTGACAATGGCAGTACAGAACAGCGTACCGTTGTCCGGGTGACTAGCTTGGATGACTTAACCAAACGTCGCGAAGAACTAGCACAACTAGCTGGGGGAAAATCAGCAAATGATGCGATCGCTTTTGCGGAATCTCTCTTACTACAAGCCGCTAATCATCGTCATAGCCAGCAAAGTTATAGTAGGGGAAAGGTGACAGGGGACTCTTAACAGGTTTGAAAGACTTTTTGTGTATGGCTTTGTTCTGAAAAATTAATAAAATATAAGTTCGTAGTAAGGACTTTAGTCCTTTCAAACCCAACAACACAGCGATAAACCCCACGAATAACAACACACTTTACATTTAATTATCTGCTTTTATTATCCCTTTTTCATGCGTTCTGGTGTACCCAGTTCATGATGGCTACTTACCTAAACTCTGAGAGAATGCTCCCGCCACACCGGAACGGTTGGCGGCGAGATGAATCGAGGGATAAAAACGTAGCTTGCTTCCCGAAGGGTAACACCCCTTAACTAACTCAAACCGCAGGTTTGACAAGGCAAGGGGTAGTTGAGTTTTTAGCAATATTCGTGATATTATTACGTCAGTGAGTTTGACGTAAAGATGCTGGTATTTGAGGCAAAACTTGAGGGGATTGACGAGCAGTATCGAAAGCTGGATGAAGCTATTCGGACTGCTCGTTTTGTCCGTAACGCTTGCCTCCGGTACTGGATGGATAACCGAAACATCGGCAGGTATGAGTTGAGTGCTTATTGTGCTGTACTTGCTGCCGATGAGAATTTCCCTTGGGCTGCCAAGCTCAACTCGATGGCTAGACAAGCTAGTGCCGAAAGAGCGTGGTCTGCAATTGCTAGATTTTTTGATAACTGCAAGAAAAGTAGAGACGCGATTAATCGCGTCTGTACAGGAAGTAAGGGCTATCCACGTTTTAAAAAAGAACAAACTCACGGTTGTGTTGAGTACAAAACTAGCGGTTGGAAGCTCTCTGATGACCGTCGCCATCTCACTTTTAGGCGTTGCTGAATCCAAGTATGAATCATGCGATCGCCTCAAGCTTGCCGGCGCTACGCGCTGGCAGCGCCACGGAACCGTACTTGAGATAATGTATGACCAATCGAATAGATAGTTTAAGCATTTCCTCGGATTTGGAATAACAAAATGTTTTACGATGAAGCCTAGCTAAATAATGTCTAAAACGGCTATTTTCGCCTTCTACTCTTGTAATATAAGTT
>DATNQO010000146.1:0-4748 GCA_036704005.1 Leptolyngbyaceae cyanobacterium
ACCCCGCCCCCCTGCTTCTTTTTCTCCCTCATCTCCCTCATCCCCCTCATCCCCCCCATCTCTCCCAAAAGTTATTGGCGGTCGTTATGGTTTGTCTTCTAAAGAATTTACGCCGGGGATGGTGAAGGCTGTGTTTGATAATCTCGCAGCTAGTACACCTAAAAATCATTTTACTATTGGGATTAATGATGATGTTAGTCATAGCAGTTTGGATTATGACCGGAATTTTCATATTGAACCAGACAATATAGTTAGAGCTATATTTTACGGTTTGGGTGCTGATGGTACGGTGGGGGCGAATAAGAACTCTATCAAAATTATTGGTGAACAAACTAATAATTATGCTCAAGGTTACTTTGTTTACGACTCGAAAAAGTCAGGTTCGGTGACGGTTTCTCACTTGCGTTTTGGGACTCAACCTATCCGTTCTACTTATTTAATTAACAAGGCTAACTTTGTCGCCTGTCATCAATGGGAATTTCTAGAAAAATTCCCCATTCTTGAAAACATTGAACCTGGGGGAACTCTGTTATTAAATTGCCCCTATCCTCAAGATGAATGGCAACATCTACCGAGTAAAGTCAAGGTACAAATTCAAGAGAAGCGACTGAAAGTTTATGCCATTAACGCCTATAAAGTCGCCAATGAAGCGGGGATGAATGGAAGAATTAACACGGTGATGCAGGTTTGTTTCTTTGCAGTATCTAATATATTACCAAGGGAAGAAGCGATCGCCGAAATTAAAAACTCCATCCGCGAAACTTACGGCAAAAAAGGCGAACAAATTGTCCAAATGAATATCAAAGCCGTTGATACCACTTTGGATAATTTGTATGAAATAGGGACTGGGGACTGGGGACTGGGGACTGGAGAGAATGTTTCCCAATCCCCAATACCCAATACCCAATACCCAATTCCTGATTTCCTCAATAAAATCATCGCCCGCGCTGGGGATGAGTTACCTGTAAGTGCATTACCTAACGATGGCACATATCCCACGGGGACGGCGAAGTGGGAGAAACGCAACATTTCCCAAGAAATCCCGGTTTGGGATACAGATGTCTGCATTCAGTGCGGTAAGTGTGTGATGGTATGTCCCCATAGTGTGATTCGCAGTAAGGTTTACGAACCCCAAGAACTAGAGAATGCACCGCCAACTTTTAAAAGTGCCAATGCTAAAGACCATGATTGGCAGGGGTTAAAATATACTATCCAAGTAGCAGCAGAAGATTGTACAGGTTGCGGTATTTGCGTTGATGTTTGTCCGGCGAAGAATAAGGCGGAAACGCGCAAGAAAGCGATTAATATGCAGCCGCAGTTACCTTTACGGGAAGCAGAACGGGAAAATTGGGATTTCTTCTTGAGTCTTCCCAACCCCGATAGACGGGAATTGAAGCTGACGCATATTAATCAGCAACAGATGCAGGAACCGTTATTTGAATTTCCTGGGGCTTGTGCGGGTTGTGGAGAGACAGCTTATATTAAATTAGCAACACAGTTGTTTGGCGATCGCATGATTGTTGCTAACGCCACTGGTTGTTCTTCCATCTACGGCGGTAATTTACCCACCACACCTTGGACGAAGAACGCCGAAGGACGCGGCCCGGCATGGTCTAATAGTTTATTTGAAGATAATGCCGAATTTGGTTTAGGATTCCGCATATCTCTGAATAAACAAGCACAATTTGCTTCCCAACTACTGCAACAACTGGCGACGGAGATAGGCGAGGAATTAGTTGATGATATCTTGAACAATCAACAGAAAGATGAAGCCCAGATTTGGCAACAACGCGATCGCATTTCCTCACTCAAGCAGAAACTACAAGCTCTTGTCAACCCAGAAGCCGAACAACTCCTCAGCCTTGCTGACTCCCTAGTGAAAAAGAGCGTCTGGATTATTGGTGGTGACGGTTGGGCTTATGATATCGGCTATGGTGGATTGGATCACGTCTTAGCTAGTGGACACAACGTTAATGTTCTTGTCCTCGACACTGAGGTATATTCTAATACTGGCGGACAAATGTCCAAAGCCACACCCAAGGGGGCTGTAGCTAAGTTTGCGGCTGGCGGTAAATCTGCGGCGAAAAAAGACTTGGGATTAATAGCTATGACCTACGGTAACATTTATGTTGCTACTGTGGCAATGGGTGCAAGGGATGAACACACCCTCAAAGCCTTTTTAGAAGCAGAGGCTTATTCTGGGCCTTCGTTAATTATTGCTTACAGCCATTGTATTGCTCACGGGATTAACTTGAGTACAGCAATGCAAAACCAAAAAGCAGCCGTAGATTCTGGGAGATGGTTGTTGTATCGGTATCATCCTGATTTAGTTAAGCAAGGTAAAAATCCTTTGCAACTTGACTCCCGCACACCAAAGCTTCCCTTGGAAGAATCCATGTATTTGGAAAATCGCTTTAAGATGTTGACCAAAACTAACCCAGAGGTAGCAAAACAGTTGCTGAAAGAAGCACAAACTGATGTAAATCTGCGGTGGCAGATGTATCAATATTTAGCGGCTAGATAGGGGCTGGGGATTGGGGATTGGGGATTGGGTAAGAATTACTTATTACTTATATATATTGAGAGCTTTTTTACTCTGTTACCTGTTACCTGTTCCCTACATACATAGATTATTTAATAGAGACACAACATATGGATTTAACAACTAATTATCTGGGATTAAAATTGCGATCGCCGCTTGTAGCTTCAGCATCTCCTTTATCTGGAGAGATTGACAACATTCTTTGGATGGAAGATGCAGGTATAGCCGCAGTGGTATTACCTTCCTTGTTTGAAGAACAGTTAAGTTTAGAAAGTTACGAATTACATCATCATTTAACTTACGGAACTGAAAGCTTTCCTGAATCCTTAACATATTTTCCCCAGTATCAAACTTTTCGCCTCGGCCCAGAAGAATATTTAAATCTCATTCACGAAGCGAAAGAAAAGGTAAAAATTCCTATTATTGCCAGTCTCAACGGTTCTTCCTTAGATGGTTGGACTGACTACGCCAGAATGATTGAACAAGCAGGTGCAACCGCTTTAGAGTTAAATATTTACTCTGTCCATACTGATCCTGAATTAACTAGCGAACAGATAGAGCAGAATTATATCAATATGCTCAAGGTTGTCAAAGCAGCCGTGCAGATTCCGGTAACAGTAAAGCTGAGTCCTTATTTTACCAATATGGCAAACATCGCCAAGCGTTTAGATGATGCTGGGGCTGATGCTTTGGTGTTATTTAATCGATTTTACCAACCAGATATTAATTTAGAAACCCTAGAAGTACAGCCTCATGTACTTTTAAGTACACCCCAAGCTATGCGTTTACCTCTACGTTGGATTGCCATCCTCTACGGTAGAATTAATGCTGACCTTGCCGCTACCAGTGGTATTCATAACGCCCATGATGTCTTAAAAATGCTCATGGCAGGGGCAAATATTACTATGCTTTGTTCTGTTTTACTCAGACATGGCATAGATCATATCAGGTGTATTGAACAGGAAATGCACCAATGGATGGCAAAACACGAATACGAGTCAGTAGAACAACTCCAGGGAAGCATGAGTCAAAAACACTGTTCTAACCCCAGCGCCTTTGAACGCGCCCAATATATGCGGGCGCTGCAAACTTATCAACCAGAATGGGGGCGAATTTATTAGTTGGGGCGCACATCTGTGCATGGGTGTCAACTTCAGTCAGGGCGAATGTAATTCGCGGCTACACAAGCAAAGTCCGCCTACGCGGACTAACGATAAATTAAGGTTTTTTAACCTGCGGAGGCAGGTTTTGTTTGTGTAGACGCGGTTTCTAACCGCCCATTTCACGTTAAGTTGACACCAATGACAGCTGTGCGCCCCAACAGACAATCGATTTATTGCCAAGATTTTTGCGGTATAATTTTATGCTTTAGCTCCTACACTAGATTTTGGCAGATTAACTTGCAACTTTTTAAACATTGCTTCCCTTGCCTGCACAGCTAAGGTATCATCTAAAGGTTGTATAGTAATTGGCTGCTGATACTTTAACCGCAAGGCTGTTTGAATTAACCAATCAGCAACAAAGGGGTTTTTGGGTAACAATGGGCCGTGGGAATAAGTGGCGATCGCATTTTGATAAAATGCGCCTTCAGTACCATCTTCACCATTATTTCCTAAACCATAAACTACCTTTCCTAAAGCTTCTACCTTACCTAACTTAGTCCGACCACCGTGATTTTCAAAACCTACTAGATAGGCTTTGCTTCCCGTCATTTCTGCTAAATCTTTCGCCAAACGGCTGGCGGTAACTTCAATTACCAAGTTACCAATACAACGCTTGGTATTCTCACCTGGATGGATAGAAACTAAATCAAGTATTCCTAAGCCTTGAATACGCTGTCCTAACCCTGGTTCGTAATAATGTCCCAATAACTGGGGTGAACCACAAGTAAAAACTCCTGGTGTGCCATTTTCAATTTTATCGCGCATTGCGTCAGCTTTCGCGCCTTGCAAATCGCGCATGACAATTTCTTGCTGTCTATCTTGTGCGCCACCACCAACTATGACATCTACAGATTTAATATCATCTGCGGTAGCGTTTTGGTCTAGGGGTAATACTTTCACGCTATATCCCCGCCATTGGGCGCGACGTTCTATAGTAATCACATTACCGCGATCGCCGTATGTACTCATCAATGTAGGATATAGCCAACCGATAGTTAATTCTAGTGTCATGTTTGGGGGGAAGGGGAAGGGGAAGGGGGAAG
>DATNQO010000147.1:0-69921 GCA_036704005.1 Leptolyngbyaceae cyanobacterium
CTCTGTCACGGGGTCGATCAAATTTCTCAGCTTGCAAAAACTGGGTTAAAACTTCCTCGGCTTCTGACTTGGGTATGGCGACATTCAATTCTGTCAGCTTATCGCCTTTGGTCATGTGGAATGCCAAATGTTTTAATAACGCGAACCACCACCGCCGAGACTCATCTGTAACTGGGATATCCTGGCGCAATTTACGCTCATAGCCTTGGGTAAACTGGTGAAACACTAAACCCAAGTTTGGCGGGATGTCTCCTGTCTGTGCAAACAATGAACACAGCATTAACAGCAGCAACGGCGTTTCGCCAAACTCCCGCAACCTGTCGCCTAAGTTCTGCAACATCTGCTCACCCTGTTGTGGTAAATAGGCGCGGACAAACTGCTGCATCTGTTCTGGTGTCAGGGGTTGCATTTCCAGCTTCTTAGTAATGCCCAAATCACCACCCACGCCTATATCCCTTGTGGTGAATATCATCGGCGTGGTTTTTTGGTAGTCTTGCCGGAATTTATACAAATCTTGCCGCGCTGCTTCTGAGGGTAATTCGTTGATCCCGTCTATTAACAGCAAAAATTGCCCTTTATTCAGTAGTTGTTTTATGGTTTCTGTGTTTAGCAATAGGCGATGGCGCATTAAGAAGTCTCGAATCAAGTCTAGGACTGAGGTTTGGTAATAGCGCAACTCTACTAGGATAGGGATTTGACCTAACCCCCCGACCCCCTTATCTGCAACGTAAGAAGATGAATTTCCTCCTCTGCTCCCCTGCTCCCCTGCTCCCCTGCCTCTTCCTGCTTCTTCTAGCAACAACCGCACTAACGCTGTCGATTTCCCGGAACCAGGTCGCCCAACTAGCAAGACGTGTTCTTCCGCATACTTCCGCAGCCCTGACAAGACATCTAAGCGTTCAATTTTTCCCTCGTCTGCGCTCCTTTCTTCCTTGGCAGATTGTACCGTCTGCACCATAAAATCTAACAGTAGTGGTGACTGCTTCTGCTCAACTCGCTGCTGTCCTACTACATCAGTCAGGGTGTACGCATTCCACCATTGCGCGTAATCATTGCCGAGCGATTCAAGGTAGTCATTCCAGTCAGTCATACTGTGTAAAATGGTGGCAAGCTAATTGTGGGGATAGAGGCAAAGGGGAAGGGCAAGGTTTGTTTACTGTGGCTGATTTTTAAGCCACTTGTATTTTAGGAAATAGTTTAACTTACTGATTTAAATTGTAACTGAGTTATTTGAGTTAGTTAGTAGGGTGTGTCGGCATGAGTATCTTCTTAATATAGTTAGGGTTTTTTGTACTGACGCACCCTACTGCCTGATACTACAAAGTTAAGGAACACCAAAAAATAAATTATCTAAGTTGACTGTTAATAAGGTGCGTCAGCATGAGTATTTTCTTGATATAGTTAGGGTTTTTTGTACTGACGCACCCTACTGCTGAGTTATTTGATTTTAAATTTCCGTGAACGAGTATCAGAACCTCGTCGTCGAGTATTTTTTCCTCGTCGTTGAGTATCAGAACCTCGTCAACGAGTATTTTTTCCTCGTCGTCGAGTATCAGAACCTCGTCAACGAGTATTTTTTTCTCGTCATCCCAATTCTCTATGAAGTTGCACCAAATAAAAAATGTAGAGACGTTGCATGCAACGTCTCTACAGCGCTAACCTTTGCAGCTTTCTATTTACGAATTACGAATTACGGATTAAAAATTATGCTAATTTCATCTCAGTGAACTCTAGCATCACCCATGTCTAACCCATTACCGAGTGAATCTCAACCCCAACCCCTGAGCGATTTTGAATTAGACTTACTCAAGCAGGAATATTTCTTTCTGCAAAATACTATCGAGGACTACAACAAGCAGATTTGGGTAATCAAAGCACTAGGAATTACTGGGACTGGTGGTGTTTTAGCATTGATGTTACAGCAAAAAACGAATGCAACTGCGATCGCTCTCATCGGTTGCACCATCCCTCTATTTTTCTGGGTTCTGGAAAGTCAATGGAAACACTTTCAGCGTGGTTTTTATCCCCGCGTTAACCAAATCGAGTCTATTCTCATCAATACATATCACTTAAAAGCCCCTGCCATCTACACCAGTTGGTCGCAAACCCACAAACGCAACACCAACCCCAAGCGTAAAGGCTACCTCT
Source organism: Leptolyngbyaceae cyanobacterium (assembly GCA_036704005.1). Taxonomy (GTDB): domain Bacteria; phylum Cyanobacteriota; class Cyanobacteriia; order Cyanobacteriales; family Nostocaceae; genus Trichormus. The sequence goes on from DATNQO010000147.1 coordinate 2,149, forward strand.
GGGATGGTCTATTCAATCGCAGTGTCTTTATGAGCTACGTTTTAGAAATTGCCTTTCTTTTAGTTATAGCTGCGATCGCGCCTATTATTTGGAAGTAGGGGACTGGGGACTCTTTCAAGGGCAGGTTTTTGACACTTCGACCCCAAAATACTGGTTGTGTAGAGGTAGATGAAACTCTGATAATTTCGGGGATTTTACAGTTCTCACTCATTACTTTATTAAAAACCTGCCCTGAAGAGGGGCTTGTACCCCTACCAATACCGTCTTCCCTACCCCCTTCTTATTGACCGAAGACGAAAAGGATACAAGCCCCTAAATTTATTTATGGGGATTGTAATTTTGAATTTTGAATTGGAGCGTTCGCGTAGCGTCTCGTAGAGAAACGACTTAACTTTAATTCCTGGCGCAGTTTTTGGTACATAGATATATCAACAACTGACAAAATTTGCTTAATATTTTTCCAAATTACAAGCTGATGATTTGTGTCCATATCTTTTAACAATTGTTCGACATAATACAAAGAAAAAGTGGCAAGACAACTACCACCAACTACAACCTTTGAAAAGCGAGATTTCATCCAATCTAATTCAGCAGATATTTCTTGATACATTTCCTGCGTTGATGGTAATGAAATGATGCCGTTAACATAGTCTAATAACCACCAAGCACCAACCTCTGAAGTTAATTGAGTGTATAAACTACTGTTATATCCGACAAAACCCATTTGAGGAATTTCTGGATGAATTAAATGACGATATAACTGAAAATTCCCCTCTTCACCTACTAACATTCGACGGTATTTTTCTTCCAAAAATGGTACATCTTGACGAAATCCTGTCCCAAGAATTACTACATCTGCTGCTATTTTTTCACCGTTTACTAACTCCAGACCACCAGGAACAAACTTGGCTATGCTTGACTTGATGGGTTTGATTTTACCGCTATGTATATTTTGAATAAAACCTGGCGGTGATACCATCAAGCTACATTCGCGCCGTTCTATGTGATGTTCAGGTTTCATCCCACAAGCATCAAGACCTAATTGTAGGCTGATTAATGTCTCTATAATCCGCCAATAACACCAAACCAGAGGCTTACCAATAGTATGCAGAATTGTTTCAATTTTCCCCATTTTCCTGTAGAGAAAGAAAGCTTGTGACAACCGAGTTAATAAAGCGTGTTTGATGTTTACCAAACCCAAAAGATATCTGGGTACTTGCCAAATAGCTTGGCGGAAGACTAGAGTACATTCTTTGGCTGTTTTCGCTGCTACATTAGCGATATCACAGGCAGATTTACCAAAACCTACGACAATAACCCGCTTACCTGCAATAATTGAGGGGTCGTTAAAATCGGTGGAATGTAAAACTAAACCTCCAGATGATGTAAATTTATCCTGATCAACAAAGGAAGGTAAATTAGGCTGACTAAAAATACCATTGCACACGAATATAAAGTCAAATTCGTAACTTTCTTCCTGTGTTTGTCTATCATTCGCATCTGTAGATTTGACTGTTACTACCCATTTTGGATCTGTCCCTGATTTTTGAGAAACACTAACAACTTCTGTTTGGAAACGAATTTTATCAATTACATGAAAATGCTTGGCGTAAGATGTTAAGTAATTTCTAATTTCCTCTGCTGAAGGCCAATCTGGATAAGATTTAGGCATGGGATAGTCAGAAAAACAGTAGGTATCCCTGGTTGTCTGGGTACTTAATCCTGGGTAAGTACGGGATTTTTCCCATACGCCGCCTAATCCTTGTTTTTTCTCGAAGATGGTGACATTATAGCCATCTTCTATAAAAGTTTTTGCCGTTACCAAGCCACTAATACCAGCCCCTATCACGCAGATTTTTTGAAATTTCATAATTTTCTAAGTGAAAGTACTGAACAATTATCTAGTAGTAAATATTACTTTACACTAAATTCAATATTTTGTCTTAGCAGTTGTCTAACGCTACCTTACCTGCATGAGAACAATCTAACCTCTGCACCCTGTAAGCTTAATACTGCATCCCAGCGAAAGACGCTGTAGACAAATCTTGGAAGGCTTGCTCGATTCTCATCTTAATGTTTCAATCAAGATGAGAAGAAATTGCTTAGTTGCTGCCTAAGAGTGGAACCCTTTGTCACAGCCATCTGTGCTTGATCGCATTGCCATCCTAGAGGTAGAAGAAGAGCGATCGCAAATGTAAAGTGTAGGGGTGTAAGTATTTAAATGTGTAATGACCTACGCTGAATAAATTATTGAGAAGGGTAACGATGGGAGACAATATTCAAAATCAGAAAATTTCTATTATTATCCCAGCGCTGAACGAAGCAGGAAATATTAAACAAACGATCGCCACTACTCAACCTAGTCAGAATGTAGAAGTGATTGTTGTCGATGGTGGCTCACAAGATGATACGGTAGCGATCGCTCAATCTTTAGGTGTAAAAGTGATTTCATCATCTCCAGGGCGTGCGGTGCAAATGAACGCAGGTGTGGGGTTAGCGACTGGCGAGATTCTGTTATTTCTCCACGCAGACACACAGTTACCTATTGGGTTTGATGAGATGATTCTTGCAGCATTACAGCAGCCTGGGGTAATAGCCGGCGCGTTTGCTTTGCGGATAAATGCTGAAGGGGCGAGTTTGCGTTTGGTAGAAAAGGGAGTATATTGGCGATCGCGCTTTTTACAAATGCCTTATGGTGATCAAGCAATTTTTATGACGAAGGCGATATTTCAGCAAGTCGGCGGTTTTCCTGAATTACCTATCATGGAGGATTTTGAACTCATGCGGCGCTTAAAACGTATGGGGAAAATTATCATCCTCTCTGTACCAGTAATAACTTCAGCCCGGAGATGGTTGCAAAAGGGAGTTTTCAAAACTACTATGATTAATCAAGTTGTGATTATTGCTTATTTACTAGGTATTACACCCGCGCAACTTCGTATTTGGTATTCTCACGGTAAATTTTTTCGGTAAGCTTGGCGCTGCACTCCCCACCCTACTAATTGCGTCCACTATAACCAGCGCTGTTTTTTAGCGAAGGAAATACTCCCAATTACAATTAATATGATGATGACAATCACAGCCGGATAAGCCCAAGGTTGTTCTAGCTCTGGCATATATTTAAAGTTCATACCATAGAAACCTGTAATAAAAGTGAGTGGTAAAAATATACTTGAAAGGATAGTTAAACGATTAATTCGTTCACTGGTTTTACTAGCAATGTTATCGCGTTGAATTTCCATTAATTCTGACATCCAAACTCTCAAAGCTTGATATTCTTGCCAGAGATTATCAACTTGATGAACTAATTCTTGGTTGAATAATACTTTTACTGGCTGACTAATCCATTGGAAATCTTCATAATTCATTAGAGCTAGAAGTGACCGAATATTTTGGAAATTACGCCGTCCAGAGCGAGTGGATTGCCTCATTGCGGCAATTTTATGGTAAGTTGTTTCATCACCAGAACTAGCTAAAACTTCATCTTCTAAATCATCAAGTTGTCTGGAAATATAATCAAATACACTGTGGTAATTGTTTAAAATATTTTTAAAGATTAAATATAAAATATAATCAACACCCCATCCTTGAATATCTATGGTTTGCTTGTGAATATTACTGAGTAGTATAGTTAAGACTTTAATTTCTTTGATTTCAAAAGTAATAATAAAATTGCTACCTAAGAGAATACTACCATACGCTACCTGAAACTCTTGATTTTTTATTTGATGAGTGAGAATTTCATAGCCATCAAATAAGCAATCTTCCATATCTTCATCAATTCCTGTAAGGGAACGGTTGAAAATCATATCAATCCGAGATGGGTTGAGTTGAAAGTGGTTAATTATTTTTGCAGTTCCCGTGCGATCGCGGAACTGAATGCAGCGCAACCAGATATTATGAGAACCATCAATTTTTTCCAGTACAGTATCAACATCTTTACTTGAGAATAATTCTATATGATTCTGAGAAAATGTTAAAAGCATTAGCATATATCGATTTTGATTTAGTATTTTAATTATTAATAAAGCATTCATGACTCGAAGAATTCTTCAGTCTGGCGAACCACGCTCTACACATCAAGCAGATGAGGTTGGTCGGTTGCTGTCAATTAAAGAAATTTACTACGAGCAAGCAGCATTAAACTATACCAGAGTACAGGAGATTTTGGCACAACATAGCGATGCTAAACTCTTTTAGGACTTACGCACCAAGATTTTTTGTTGAGACTGGGTGTAAGGGTGTAAGGGTTTCCCGCGCCCTCTTATATCGTGTCCGGTAAAAGCTTATCATTAAGAGTGCAAGGGGGCAGGGGGCTTTCTAGCAGGGGAAGAAAAAGTTTTCACCTTTTTGCACAGATGCGGGAATTACAACTAATTAGGCGGACATGATATTAACTGGCGATCGCGTAGCGTATCCGTAGGATTCACCCGGAGGGACTACTAATGCTAAAGCTACTTTTGCTAATAAGCGCCTTAACCTGTCCATAACAATAAATACCTCTACTCATAGATGTATTTTGGCTAAATAAACAGATAATGCACAAATGCAACATAATTTTTTGTTGCTGATTGTTAGTGCAGAAATTATTGTATGAAAACTAGAACACTGGGTAAACAAGGACTATCAGTTTCACAGCTAGGGTTGGGTTGTATGGGGATGTCTGAGTTTTATAGTGGTCGTGATGAATCAGAAGCGATCGCTACTATCCATCGTGCATTGGAACTTGGGGTCAACTTCCTTGACACAGCAGATATGTATGGGCCGTTCACCAATGAAAAATTAGTAGGTAAAGCAATTAAGGAACGGCGAGACCAAGTAATATTAGCAACCAAGTTTGGGATTGTGCGTACAGAAGATGGTGGTTGGACAGGAATTAATGGTAGACCTGAATATGTTCATCAAGCTTGCAATGCTTCACTTCAACGTTTGGGGGTAGAGGTAATTGATTTGTACTATCAACATCGAGTTGATCCAAACGTGCCTATAGAAGATACTGTAGGCGCAATGAAAGAATTAGTAGAACAAGGTAAAGTCCGCTATTTAGGACTATCGGAAGCAGCCCCCGCCACAATTCGACGCGCCCAAGCAGTTCACCCAATTACCGCACTACAAACAGAATATTCACTGTGGAATCGAGATCCAGAAGATGAGATTTTACCAACTCTGCGAGAGTTAGGAATTGGTTTTGTAGCTTACAGCCCACTTGGTCGCGGATTCTTATCAGGAGCAATTACCCGTCCTGAAGATTTAGCAGCAGATGACTATCGCAGAAATAACCCACGTTTTCAAGGTGAGAATTTCTATAAAAATCTGCAATTAGTGGAGAAAGTGAGAGAAATTGCTCAGGAAAAGCAAGTAACTCCTAGTCAATTGGCTTTGGCGTGGCTATTAGCCCAAGGAGAAGATATTGTGCCGATTCCTGGTACAAAGCGACGCAGTTATTTAGAAGAAAATATCGCAGCTACGGAAATTGTTCTCACTCCAGAAGATTTGGCGCGAATTGAAGCGGTAGCGCCAAAAGGTATCACCGCAGGCGATCGCTACCCGGATATGAGTAGCGTCAATCGTTGAGTTTAAGGGAGCGTTAGGCGCTGAAATTCGGTTTTTCGTAACAAATTATATATGAGATTGAACGGTTAGATCCTTTAAGGTAATTGTAAAGTTACGCTGTTGTGTTGTTGTAACTTGTGAAACGATCGCTTCACAAGTTACAGCCACAGTTAACATCACGAGGTTTCGCGCTAGGGGATAATCACAAACATCATCATTCACATCGGAAGGTACGCGATAAGAGTCATTCCAAATTACTTCTGCATAATCAGCCGCCAGTCCAGCATGAACACAAGGAACGCTAAATTCCTGTGCATAATCTTTCACAGCCTGACGTGCCACACTATTATCGAAGACATCGACAATTAGCTGGCTATCTTTGAGTAGTTGAGTTGTATTCGCTGGTGTTAATTCCTTGGTTTTGGCTTCTACTTTAATACCAATTGCTCGATATAAATTATTAGCTAAGATTTTCGCTTTGAATGCTCCCACATCAGAACGGTAGTATGGTTGAGTGGACAGGTTACGCTCCTCAATGCGATCGCGATCGATTATCGTCAGTTTCTCAAAACCAGACCGAGCCAAATTCTCAGCTATGTTAGCTCCTAATGCTCCAGCCCCACAAATTGTTATGGGATAATCTTTCAACTTTGCCATCACCGCATGACTACGGTAAAGCTGTTCGTGGAAAAAAATAGTCATAGTTAGTAATACCATTGCCAAAATAAAACGGCTGGCCTCACCCAAGCCAGAGACTTAAGAACAAAGGGCAATACTCCTTCTTTTATACAGATGCAAACAAATCTAAAACAGCAAAAACAAGCTCCTCAGCTTTAATGCCCTCTTCCATTGCACACATCGCAGAAATTGATACTCCTCCTAATTCAGGAGCGTGAAATGCACTAGCACTATATCCAGGGCCACCGCCGTTGTGACCTAACACTAACCCCCATGTTGATGCTGGATCTGCCATGAGTCCCAGCCCATAACTAGGCTTTGACCAGGGTAGAGTCGGCTGTGGCGTAGATCGACCTGTGGTAGTCGGTAGCGCAATCGGTACGAGTTCTACCATCTGTTTGAGACTTTGCTGTGAGAGGAGAAAATTACTAAACAAACTGTTTAAAAACATCACAATCTCAGAAGGTGTTGATGCAATCACACCATGAGACACCCAGCCTGGATGATAGTATTGACGGACATCACGAGTTGTTTCATTAATAGCCAATGCACGAGATGTTGCCGGAGCTAGTGAAGAAAGTTCTTCTACCGATTCTGGTACAAAAGTTTGACTTAATCCTAGTGGTCGAATGATAGATTGGAAGATCAGCTCGCGGTAAGAAGTGCCAGTCACAACTTCAGCAATGCGTTTGAGCAGCATATAGCCAGGGTTGGAGTATGCCCAACTTGTTCCGGGAGCAAAGCGCAACCCCTGCTCAAACGTGACTGCGGCAAACTGTTCAAATGTCCAAGGAGTAGACGGACAAGAACGCACAGTATTATGGTAGGCTGGCAGTGAACCATAATCAGGAATCCCTGCGGTATGATTGAGAAGCTGACGAACGGTAATAGAATCAGCTTGAGCAATTTCAGGAAACCAACACGCTAAAGGATCTTCAAGACTTAACTGCCCATTCTCCTGTAGTAACAGCAACACAGTTGCACTAAATGTTTTGGTAATGCTATACGCTAGGAATACGGGTTCATTAGGGTTTGAGGCGGGATACCAAACAGATTCGGGTTGAGATTTGAGATTTAGTGCAACAGCAATACCTGCAACACACCTATCTTGTACCTGGGCATTGAGTATCTCAAATAGATGTTGTCTTAGGTTTGTTAGCACTTACTTTACCTCACCATTCGCTTGAGCAACTCTTAAATTATGCCTAACAGCAATACCATTGCCAAAATAAGAGCATGAAGAGGTAGGGCGTTTCGTAGGCGATCGCACAACTTGTGAGCAAGTAAAATTTTTAAACTACCTGATTATTTTGGTTGATACGCTTGTAATTTAGGGGCTTTTGGGGAATGAAACAGCCCTGCTTTCCACAGGTGTTGAACCCTCGTAAATTGGCTAAGGTATTGAGTTAGTAATCGTTATTAGTAATCTTATATTTTGTACCGGGCGACTGGAAGTCGCAGCTACACAAGCAAAACCCGCCTGCGCGGGTTAAAAAACCTTCATTTTGTGTTAGTCCGCGTAGGCGGACTTGGTTTGTATAGCCGCGATTTCTAATCGCCAAGGCCTGCAAGATGTTAGTAATCGTGAAACTGTCAACCGTCAACCGTCAACTGTCAACAACCCTAACTAATGGCTTTGTTCTATGACACCTACCAAAGATTGCAAGTCAAAATCGCGGTCATATCCGCTTAAGCAAATACCCGAACTGATCACAGTCAAGTCAGATTTGGCGATCGCACTACTATGGCGAACACCATCTGAGGTTGTCCAATCGACTGTCCAGTAATCACCGCGATCGTGAAATTGCTTTAATTCGCCCCCGCCCATCTGCAAGGCTTTTCTCAGCCGCTTTTCATCCTGTTGGGGTTGATTGAAGTCCTGAATACGCCCAGTAGCTAATTCGTAGACTGTGCGGATTTCTGGAGTCATACCTTTGAATTGTAATTCCTCCACCGGAATCTTGTGTTTCACAGCAGATTGCAGTGTTTCTACAATAGCCGGATCAGCGCGGCGATCGACTTCTTCAAACCAACAAGATTGTCCATTCCATCGGGCGATGATTTGGTCAAAGATGATACCTTCGCTTACTAGATGGATAGCCACTGGTTTAACTACCTGCATCCGTTGACGTATATCAGCTTCGTTGATGGGATATGCTAACCAAGTTTGTCCCTGCAATTGATGTACTAACCTTAGCCGGATTTGGGGGAAATGTTGTAAGTATTCAGCGATTTGGGGTAAATCGGCTTCTTCCACAACTTTAGCTGTTTTCTCATCCATAGGCTGAAAGATACCCCAACCTGCAAATTTGCTAGGCTTTGGCGTGAAGGTGTAAATCATCCCAGCTACCCTTGTGCGAACTCGCCCACCCTTGACACAAGGCGCGATAAATTGAGTTGCATACAACTGTGCTTGTGCATCAGCAATTTGATTGATTAGCTTATGGATGTTAGTCATATTGCTCAGGTGGAAGAATATTTAGCTTTGCTGAATTAAAATATGAAAAGCTCACACATACAAACAAGCGAGAAAAAATACCCAATCCCCAATCCCCAGTCCCCAGTCCCTAATCCTGCGTGTAAGTTTGTGGAGCATTGCTTGTTCTCAGTTACTAGAGGGACTCCACTGGTGAGTTGTTACACACTCTTTCAAGGATTGCTACTTTTGAGCCAACCTTCCAGCTTCTTTGCACTCCCCGTTCACACAAGCCCACTGTATTGACAGTGTTACCTTTCCTCTCGTACTAGTATGTATGCTCTCACGAGTTAGGACACGCAGGATATTTATATAATACAATATACTACAAAGATTTTCCAAATCTACTCAAACTATTTTTTCAGTCAATATTCAATAAAAAATCTGGAAAACCACATAACCGATGAGTAGATAAGCATAGATTCAATTCTATTAATTTTGAGTTAAGCTCAACCGACCAGTGAGTATAAATCTATAAGATTAGTAGATTGAATATAAACATTTATCATAACAAACAAATGAAGTATTTGTTATTAATCTTAGCTACAACTGGAACAGCTTTATCATTTGCTACTATTTTTAATAGTGCTAGTGCTTCAGAATTAACTGTTAATGTAAATTCTGTAGTAAATAATAAAACTATAGCCCAAGTAAGAACTTGTCCTAAATATGCAGGAGGAGGAAGGTTATCAGCACAAGTTGAAACGCGGAATTTTCTTATTCACATTTGCGATAGACAGGGAAAACTATTTTATACAGGTATTTCTAAGCGGGATGGTAAAGGTATTTATTCTCTGCCAACATATACGGAAGAAGGCACAGGATATGTCGCTAAGAATGGACAATATGAGTATATTGTCACTGGTGCAAGTTTAGATATTTTCAAGAATGGTAAAGTTGTACAATCTGAAAATGTCATTCGATATATTAGTGGTTATTCCAACTAATTATTTATATCTAATTTTTAGTTAATTAATAATCCCCATCTATAAGAGATAGGGATTTTTCTTTAATTAGTAGAAATTGTTAAATATTGAAACACACTAGAAAAATTACAATAGCACTGTTCACAAATTGATGTAATGAACAGTGCCATTTTATAACCTTACTTATCCTCTCGCACAGGCAAGGGAATCTCCATGATTTCCATCAACAAATCTAGACGAGAGGGACGTGTCAACAGAGGTACTAGGTTCGGCAAGCTGTAGTAGTCACCGGCGAAGGTGAAGGTTTCTACAGGCGCTTGTTGCTGCTTTAGTTGACTTTCTACCCAGTTGTAAGAAGTACCCACACGAACAATTACCACATTGGGCATTACTCCCAATTCTCGGCAATAGTTCTTGTAGACTTCACTGAAATAAGGTGTAGCATTTTCACCTTCATCAGTCACTAGAATAATTTGGTCAACTACCTGCTTCTTCCGGCGCATGGCTTCCAACGCACAGCCGATACTGGTACTACTACCCGCCTTGATGTGTTGGAAAGCACGCTCCCAATCTGTTAACTCCTTGCCGTTGGCTGTAACTGGGTAAGGAATGGTATCGAAGGCGTAAACATACAGTTCTGCCTGAGTGATACCAGAGATGAGTGCAGCTAGGCGTTTACCAATCGCGATCGCACTCTCCATTGAGCCGGACTTGTCCACAAATAAAGCTGTTGGGCGAGAAATTGTCCCGCGTCGCTTTACCTGCTCGTTGGTCACTTTTTCCAGTCGAGCTACGGTGTCTGCGTCGAAATCTGCGGTATCTGCGGCAATTTGTGCTTTAAATGCGGCAACACGCCCACTCTTAGAAGCTTCCTCCAGCTTGGCATCAATCAGCTTTTTGACTTCTGGATTATCCATTGCACCTCTAGTTTGCAAAGACTTGAGGTTATTGATAACTTCTTGAGGAGTCATGCTGTTGATTAACGCCACTAACGCAACTGGTGTAAGTTGCTTGATCGCACCAATGGCGATCGCATAAGGAATTTTGTACTCTACAATTAGCCTTGCTTGTTCCACAGCACTTTCTGCCTTGGCGAGTTGCTTCAGCACATAAGCCAAAGAACCCTCTGGAGGAGTATCACGGAATAGAATTGCATTCGCCCGTTCATTGGGTTTAATATGCAGTGAAGCATACAAGTGCTTCATCGCATTCCGACCCCGTAGCGCCGCCCGATCAAATAAAGCAGGATTACTTTCCCTTGTCTTCAGGTAACGACGCACCGCAGTTCTAGCTGAACGAGGCATTTTATTTTGCTGCTGCTTCATAAAGTCAACTATCCGAGCCACCTGATAAGGTGGAAACTCTTGCAGCATAACAAAGCCAGCATCTCTGTGTTGGGTCAAATTGCTAGTTAACAGATGTGCTACAAATACTTCTTTGTGGTCGCGCACATCGCCATGATTTTGATACCAAACAGCTAGATGTCCGTAGAAAAGCGGGTCTAATTCAATAATTAACTTGTGAATTTCTGCCACTTGCTCAAGTTTGCGGTGAGGAGTTGTCAGCAAACTATTGAGCATTTCCAAACGTAAGTCACGTTCTGCGGTGTTCATAGGAACCTCCTCTAGTGGTGATGAATGAGGAGGCAGATGTTGCACGCGGGGTGATAAAGTCACCGCGCAAGTTGTAGAAGCATTGGTGTAACTTGGGCAGAGTTATGTAGGCTTCTATGATGAGGGCGCGGCAACAACTGCCATTGGGGATGAGGGAGATGAGGGGGATGAGGGAGATGAGCTAAACAAAGCAGATCAGGTATATACAGGACTTACGCAAGTGTCACAATTGGTGGTTGGTGCGTGACGCTACAAGTCTCATTACTACCTTCAAATATTTTAAGAGCGTCACACACCCTACAGAAAAAATATGCCAGTTGCGTAAGTCCTATAACTGTAGGGTGCGTCAGCCCCAATAATTTCGTACACATTCTGTGGATTTTCCACATCTGACGCACCCTACCCCATGTGCCAGTTGCGTAAGTCCTGAAATAATTCCGTGCAAGTCGAAGACGCTTTTTACAACTACGGCCGCTCTTACCAAATATTGGCAGTGGGCCCGCACGCTAAATCTGCATGAGACTTAGCAACTATGCTTCGCTTGTTCGATCGCTCGAATTTTACTACCTTAGAGCCGTTATCAATGTGTATGTATGCTTCTTCTGTCGGGACACGGAAGGCTAGATTCTTCAGCCATAAACAGCTTCAGGACGGACAATCAAATCCCCACTGGGACGGCGATCTACTACGTAAGCACCAAGGCGATCGCTATTCACGTCTAAATGTCTAGCAACTCGTTCTTTAATCGCCACATCATTCATACTGGCGGTAATTCCTAGTTGTGTTTCTCCCACATCAACAGAACGTCCTTCAAATCGAATATGTACCATCGCCATCACCTCTTTTTTAATTACAAATTACCAAGCGGATCTGATCGGGATTGAACCGATACCCTCCCTGTGAGAGTTACACTCACACCTCATGTAAGTTGAAAAAGCTGTGGATTCATACGCAGGAATCGCACCTGCACCTATCATCTATTAAACGATCGCTCTACTTTTGAGCAAGTATGTAAGCTTTTTGAGTGAGGACACAAGGGCTATGCGGGAACTCTACCATTAGAGCTACAGACCCAAGTTTGATTAATTAGTCATTAGTCATTGGTCATCGGTTTCTTTATACTACAAATGTAGTATGTGTTTCAGATAATGTCAAGAGGATGAGTTAAAGAATTGCGAATGGACTATTACTGATATACGATAGCGATCGCTACGGTGAGACAGAGCATCGTCGCTGGTTTTCTTCCTTTACGTTGGTAAGTTAGACAAGCTCAAAATAGAGGATTTAGTGTGTTACGAGATATCCGCGCCGCAATCTTTGATATGGATGGTTTGCTGTTTGATACAGAAAGTATTGCTCGTTGGGCATGGCAGCAAGCGCTGGCCAGTCACGGATATATAATGAATGACAACTTCTACAATGAATTTGTCGGGCGTGATTTGTCATGGCGAGAAAAAATCCTCAAACAAAGATATGGCAACAACTTTCCTTTTGAGGCGGTAACAAGACAGCGAATTGAAATAGGCGATCGCCGAGAACTACAAGAGGGTTTGCCCATAAAACCAGGTGCATTAAATTTACTGGCTAAACTCAACAGTTTGGGAATTATCATTGCTTTAGCAACCGGTACATCCCGTAGCCGCACCATCCGACGCTTAAGCAACGCAGGCATTTTGCATTACTTTACAACCATTGTCACCAGCGAAGATGTGCCACAAGGCAAACCTGCACCAGATATATATTTAGAAGTTAGTCGCCGAATCCATGTTGCACCTATGCAGTGTGTAGTTTTTGAAGACTCATCTGTAGGGATAGAAGCAGCGTTTACCGCCGGGATGTATCCGATTATGATTCCCGATATAGAAAAACCATCTCCAGAAATCAGATGTTTGACTTACCAAGTGTTGGAATCATTAGAGCAAGTCAGTGAATTATTAGAGGAGAGGCTAGAGGCTAGAGGTTAGAAGCTGGAAGTTATGTTAATGGAAATTAATTAGTAAAGTTTTGTAACAATTAAGGTAATTTTGCCCCACTGCTCAAGAAATACCTCTAGAAACGCAACTGTAATCTCCATGTACCGCGTATTAGAACAGCAGAAAATTAGCTAATTTTCTGCTGTTTTCTCTAAAAATAGGTAGTTCACCAAGGGACTACGCCATTCTCATCAAAGAACCCACCAGTAACACCATCATCAGGTAGAGTAGCTAATCGGACAGCAGCCGTCGCTCCTTGCTCAACAGTGCGATAACCTCGGTGTTGATTAATATCTGTGGCTGTGAAACCAGGGTCAGCCGCATTAACTTTAATAGGGGTGTCTTTCAATTCACTAGCAAACAAAACCGTCAGTGCATTTACTGCTGTTTTTGATGAGTTATAGGCAAGCAATTTCATACCAGCGAACTCGTAATTCGGGTCAGAATTTTGAGTAAGTGAACCTAACCCACTGGATATATTGACAATTCGCCCTGCTGTTGACTTCTTCAACAGTGGCAACATCGCTTTGGTAACTGCAAATACACCGAAAACATTCGTTTCGTAAGTCTGTTTTAGTGCTTCAATATCTAATTGGCTTGGTGGAACTTGGTCTATTAAAATTCCCGCATTGTTGACAAGGATATCTAATTTTCCAAAGTCTCGTTCAATTTGGTTAGCAGTGGCATCGATTGTTTTTTGGTCGGTAACATCAAGTTGAACTGCTAGTGCATCAATTTGACTAGAGAGAAGTTGATTTGATGCTTTAGTGCCAAGTTCTTTATCTCTTGCGCCAACAATGACAGTGGCTCCTCTCGAACCGAGTTGGCGTGCAATCTCGTACCCGATGCCTTTGTTTGCCCCTGTAATCAGTGCTACTTTTCCTTTTAAATCATTTGACATAGTAGTTCTCTATAATTTGCGGTTGAGTTGATGTTGAATTGCTACATCAGAACATTGTCAGTATATCGAATAAACACATTGGTTTGACCAAAAGTCAATTGATTCGCCCTCGGCGACTTCCAGTCGGCGTTGTTCAATTAATCCAGGCAATAATATCAGGTTGTTTGGACTGACTGAACACTAGAGAATTTGAGGATACAGAAACATCGTTTGATATGTACGCCTTGCCTTTGCCACGTGGTTTGATGAAAGTTAATTAAGTTATATTGCTCAAAAAACAACCATAACTCTGTAGTTAAGTAGAACGGACTAAATAAATCAAGGTTTGTAGTCAGGACTTTAGTCCGGGGAAAAGGACTAAAGTCCTGACTACGAACTCAATCGTGATAACTTTACACTACTTAACATAATCAAACTAACTGTAGGGTGCGTCAGATATGGTAAATCCTTGAATGTGTAAGAAATTATTGGGTCTGACGCACCCTACCCCAAGTGCCAGTTGCGTAAGTCCTGTATCTAAATTTTGTATAATTATATTCCTTTGGTAGAAGTCAAACTAATCAATGTATTTCTATAATATTTCCAGCAATAAAGTATTAACTGCCCATAAAAGAGGATGAATGCGGATGCACACTGATGAGTTTGTATTTCCGTAGGTAAGCAATGTTATAACTAAGAAAGAATGAAAGATAAAAAGCAGAAATTGCATTAATTTATGTAAATATTTTGCTCCTAACAAACATGAATATTCTAGTTAAATATGTTCTTAATTTTAAGAAATGAGGATAGCAGTTTTTAATAAAAAAGAGGTATTAATGAAATTAGTAAAAGTTGATAATAGTGGGGTTTCCTTATCAGTAAAAAGCAGCGAAGACAAAGCTGTTGACTGGAGAAAATCGACACATCCACGCCCACAGTTGGTGCGATCGCACTGGCAAAACCTCAATGGTTTATGGAAGTTTGCGTTTGACGACGAAGGTAAATGTGTGCAACCCAGCGACCTCAAGCAATGGACTCATCTGATAGAAGTGCCATTTGCCCCGGAATCAGCTAGAAGTGGTATAGGTGACACAAATTTTCACCCCAACTGTTGGTACGAACGGGAATTTACCACGCCAGAAGGTGATGGCAGATTGCTGTTACACTTCGGTGCAGTAGACTACCGGGCGCGTGTGTGGGTGAACGATAAATACATAGCTGAACACGAAGGCGGACACACTAATTTCTCCCTCGATATTACCCATGCCTTAAATGACAGTGGCACAACAAAAGTCACAGTTTGGGCGCAAGATGATCCGCAAGACCTCGCCAAGCCTCGCGGGAAGCAAGATTGGCAATTGAAACCTCATAGTATTTGGTATCCCCGCACTAGCGGTATTTGGCAAACGGTCTGGGTTGAGCAAGTGGGTAAGACTTATCTCGGTCATCTGTGCTGGAATTGCGACTTTGAACGCTGGGAAGTGGCTTTTGAAGCAGGGTTGGCGGGTGAATTACCTGTTGGTGGCGTACAAATCAGGATGAAATTGAGCATTGGCGATAAGGTGTTGGCGAATGATACCTACGACGTATTGAACGGAGAAATTAATCGTCGTATCGCCCTTGGTGATCCGGGAATTGACGATTTCCGCAACGAATTATTGTGGAGTCCGGAAAAGCCAACGCTAATTGATGCAGAAATTGAAGTGTGGGGTGAAGATCGCTTACTGGATGAGGTAAAATCTTACACAGCCATGCGGATGGTAAGTATACAGCGCGATCGCTTTATGCTCAATGGTCGCCCCTACTATCTCCGCCTCGTCCTTGACCAAGGCTACTGGCCAGATACCCTCATGACTCCACCCAGCGATGAAGCGTTGCGGCGCGACGTAGAACTAATCAAAGCAATGGGTTTTAACGGAGTCCGCAAACACCAAAAAATTGAAGACCCCCGATTTTTATATTGGGCAGATGTTTTAGGCTTATTTGTATGGGAAGAAATGCCTAGCGCCTATCGCTTCACTCGCAAAGCTGTAGAACGGATGACGCGGGAGTGGACGGAAGTTATCAAGCGAGATTCCAGCCATCCTTGTATTGTGGCTTGGGTTCCTTTTAATGAATCTTGGGGTGTGCCAAATTTAGTTGAGACAGCAGCACACCGCAACTATGTTTTGGCAATGTATCACTTAACCAAAACCCTCGATTCAACCCGTCCAGTAATTGGTAACGATGGCTGGGAAAGTACAGATACAGATATCTTAGCAATTCATGATTATGACACCAAGCCCCAGCAACTACTGCGGCGTTACGGCCCAGAGGTGAAGTTGTCGGATATGCTCAATCATAAACGCCCTGGTGGACGTATCCTCACCCTGGACAACTATCCCCATCAAGGACAACCAGTCATGCTGACAGAGTTTGGTGGTATTGCTTATGCGCCAGAAGACGAACCAGGTGCAGATAAAGCTTGGGGATATGAGCGGTGTTGGAGTGTCTCCGAATTAGAAATGAAATACTCTGCCCTATTGGAAACCGTCAATAGTATTGAACTATTCAGTGGCTTCTGTTACACCCAATTTACCGACACCTTCCAAGAAGCCAACGGTTTGTTATATAGCGATCGCACTCCCAAATTCCCCATAGCAGCAATTCGGGCTGCAACCCTCTCAGGAGAAGGATTTTGCACTCCTAGCCGATGTTAACTAGGTGAAAAAGCAATAGGTAATAAAGAAATCCCCATAATGAAAGTTAGGGGATTTTTTCTGTTGAGATAATAGCTGTTTAAATATTATTTGAATCACAATATACGGTATTTACTTAGATAGTTTTTAATTAGTCGCAAAAATAACAGTATATTAGCTGATTACGATTCAGTTATTGCATCTGTAGTATATAGCCTGATGCAATTATTCATGTTAACAAAACAAGTGCTAAAAACTTTAATATTGCAATCTTTATTAACGTGAGTTCGATGAACCTCTCCCTCCCAACCTCCCTCTCCTAAAAGGCGTTCGCGTAGCGTCTCCGTCAGGAGAGGGGTTGGGGGTGAAGTCAAAACAACGCTTGTCGAACTCACGTTTTATTTGGTAAATTCTGCTAAACATCCAGCGATTATCATTTAAATAAGCTACGTTACTCTATCCTCACTACATCTTGGCGGCGATTATATGAGATATTCGTAATTATGAAAGGGTCGTTAAATCTTTGGTGTGGATTAAAACCTTTAATATTTGCATCTTTATTAATAGCAATATTTCATCATCAATCGGCATTCTGTGTAGAACCTAGTGGCGGAGTAATTGCCCAAAACCCTAATCCCCGCAACTTATCACCGGATATTGATGATATTCCTGTTAATTCCTCCCAGCCATTAAACCAGGAACAATTATTACCTCCACCTCAAATAGAAAATCAACCGTCGGGACAGGATGATCCAGATGCGAAATTTCAGGTTGATCGGATTGAGGTGGTTGGTAGTACAGTTTTTACACCAGAACAGTTTGCCGCAATTACAAATCCTTTTATCAAGCGAGAAATTACCTTTGCAGACTTGTTACAAGTTAGAGATGCGATTACGAAACTATATACAGATAAAGGTTATGCAACAACGGGGGCGTTAATTGCACCGCAAATATTAGAAGCGGGAGTTGTGAAGATTCAAGTTATTGAAGGCAGCATACAAGAAATCAAAATTACTGGCAATAGGCGATTGCAAAGTCGATATATTCGCGATCGCATCCAACTAGGTGCAACTCAACCCCTAAATATACCCCGTTTACTAGAAAGTCTACAACTGCTACGCCTCGATCCGCGTATCAAAAACCTGTCAGCAGAGTTGCAATCTGGTGTCACTCCAGGGACTAACATTTTGCAGGTGCAAGTGGAAGAAGCAGATACATTCGAGTTAACAGCAACTTTAGATAATGGGCGATCGCCGAGTGTAGGTAGTTTCCGCCGGGGAGTAGACATCCAAGAAGCCAATTTACTAGGTTTGGGCGATACTCTCAGCGTGGGTTATACTAATACTGATGGTAGTAATACGGTCAACCTCAACTACACTTTGCCGATTAATGCCCGCAATGGTACTGTATTCTTTGGTTTTAACCAAGGGTGGAATCGCGTTATTGAAACACCATTTAGCGTTCTGGATATTCAATCGAATACCCACTCTTACGAGTTAGGATATAGACAACCGCTATTGCACAAACCAACCCAGGAACTAGCAATAGGATTATCTTTCTCCCGTCAGGAAAGTCAAACGGAATTAGGTATTGATAATATTGGGCCGTTTCGCCTCTCCCCTGGTGCAGATGCCAATGGTTCAACGAGAATTTCTGCCCTGCGCTTTTTTCAAGAGTATACCCAACGCAGTCAACAGCAAGTGTTTGCCTTGCGATCGCAATTTAGCTGGGGTTTGAGTTGGTTTGATGCCAATATCAGCAGCGATCAGCCAGATAGCCGCTTCTTTGCTTGGCGAGGACAGACGCAGTGGTTACGCCAGCTAGCCCCAGAAACTTTATTTTTAGCCAGGGGTGATATACAACTAGCCAGTGATTCATTAGTACCCTTAGAACAATTTGGTTTGGGAGGACAGCTAAGTGTGCGGGGCTATCGTCAAGACTTATTGCTGACAGATAACGGAATGCTTTTATCAGCAGAATTGCGGTTGCCCATAATCCGTGCTACTGGAATTGATGGTGTATTACAACTTACACCTTTTATTGATATAGGTACAGGTTGGAATTATAATAGCCAAAACCCATCACCGGATACTTTGGTAGGCACAGGCTTAGGGTTACTATGGAGACAGGGTGATAACTTCTGGGCGAGGTTGGATTGGGGAATTCCCTTGACATCAGTGGAAGGCGAGAAGCGATCGCTCCAAGAAAATGGACTGTATTTTTCCATACGATACTCACCTTTCTAAGATTACACTTCCCAAAACACTCGACAATATTAGATACTCATATTATGATTAAGTCACCAACTTGATGTTTGGCAAGTCGAAGCTGGCGCAAAAACCCTGGAGACCCGCCAAAATCCTCAGAACCTTGACAACATAATAATTACAGCGTTTCCATAATTAGGGAAGTTGCAAATTATTTGCAATAAACGCGGCTGAAAATGACCATTATTTTCCATCCGCCAAATCGCTTCCCAGGAACCTTGCTCTAGTTAAGTTTCAGCACTGAGCAGTTTCCATCAACTAATTCCCCTCACGGGGACTGAAACGTGCTATTTGGTCGGCAGTAAGTAAAACCCCTTTAGTTTCCATCAACTAATTCCCCTCACGGGGACTGAAACGCTCAATACGTTGGACGTGTTTTGTGTCGGAAGACTGGTTTCCATCAACTAATTCCCCTCACGGGGACTGAAACTATTTCTAATTGCATTACTCAATATATTCCTTGACAAGGTTTCCATCAACTAATTCCCCTCACGGGGACTGAAACATTTGGACACAATACCCACCCGCGTCGCTCGTAAGCGTTTCCATCAACTAATTCCCCTCACGGGGACTGAAACGGAGTTAAATAAGGATTTCCAGTAGCTACAGTGCGAGGTTTCCATCAACTAATTCCCCTCACGGGGACTGAAACTCAGATTCCCCTCACACGAGTTAGTTTAAAGTCATCTCAAAGTTTCCATCAACTAATTCCCCTCACGGGGACTGAAACTGATTTGTTTATGCGGCTCTACAATTCTTCCCAAGAAGTTTCCATCAACTAATTCCCCTCACGGGGACTGAAACGCTTTATTTATACCGCCTCCAACAAGAACCGAAGGAGTTTCCATCAACTAATTCCCCTCACGGGGACTGAAACGATGAATTTGCCCAACAATACAAAGAACTTACGGGGTTTCCATCAACTAATTCCCCTCACGGGGACTGAAACTTCCCTTAAAGGACGTGCAGCCCTGCCATTAACAACAGGTTTCCATCAACTAATTCCCCTCACGGGGACTGAAACCATCTTAGGTCGACCAGAGTTTAGACACTGGATGTTTCCATCAACTAATTCCCCTCACGGGGACTGAAACTACTTTCAGCGCACATTCAAAAAGACACTTGCACCAGGTTTCCATCAACTAATTCCCCTCACGGGGACTGAAACAGTTACTGAATGCCTGTGCCTCCTCAAGCATTTCTGGTTTCCATCAACTAATTCCCCTCACGGGGACTGAAACGAGCGACCATCAGAGGAAAGAAAAAAACGCGATTAGTTTCCATCAACTAATTCCCCTCACGGGGACTGAAACTTTAATAAATAAGCTTTATTTTAAGCCTTTATTAAAGGTTTCCATCAACTAATTCCCCTCACGGGGACTGAAACAAAGCGCCATCCTATAGCCCTACACCAGCCAACGAGTTTCCATCAACTAATTCCCCTCACGGGGACTGAAACTCGATTAATCGCAATATTTCAGCTTTTTGCTGGGATAGGTTTCCATCAACTAATTCCCCTCACGGGGACTGAAACAGCAGATCTGTGAACAAGCAACTATTTAATAGGTGGTTTCCATCAACTAATTCCCCTCACGGGGACTGAAACACTTATTGCAAAAAAATCTGTTACTTGAATTGGGGAGTTTCCATCAACTAATTCCCCTCACGGGGACTGAAACTATTTTTATCTCTGCGGAGGAATTAAAGTATATTCATGGTTTCCATCAACTAATTCCCCTCACGGGGACTGAAACAGCTTATCCATCCACACACTAGGATTGCTGTACGGTGGAGTTTCCATCAACTAATTCCCCTCACGGGGACTGAAACTAATTTAACTAACAAAACGACAAGGAAATAATCATGGTTTCCATCAACTAATTCCCCTCACGGGGACTGAAACAGCATGGATGTAAAGGGCAATATTTTGGAAGTCGTATAAGTTTCCATCAACTAATTCCCCTCACGGGGACTGAAACTCCCAAGAAGTGAAAGAGCATACTCAACATTTGACGTTTCCATCAACTAATTCCCCTCACGGGGACTGAAACACGCTTATTAGGCCCGTTGAATTTAACACAGGCTATGTTTCCATCAACTAATTCCCCTCACGGGGACTGAAACTACACAAACCAGAAATTAAATTGCGAATTTCATTGCGTTTCCATCAACTAATTCCCCTCACGGGGACTGAAACACCCAATAAGGATGCTTGGGCGGAAATGTTATAGGGGTTTCCATCAACTAATTCCCCTCACGGGGACTGAAACTATTCCAGAATAAACGAGTAGGATAAATGCTAGAAGTTTCCATCAACTAATTCCCCTCACGGGGACTGAAACTCTTCATAAATATTAGGATTCCAAGCTGTTCTTGCGGTTTCCATCAACTAATTCCCCTCACGGGGACTGAAACAACCCTATGACCCTTACAGATATAGAAGTTTCCCTATGTTTCCATCAACTAATTCCCCTCACGGGGACTGAAACGCTCCACGCCATAGAATCACTGGAATATAGCAGTGAGTTTCCATCAACTAATTCCCCTCACGGGGACTGAAACCAAATCCAAGGGGCAAGTTCCCCCGGCGCAAAACTCAAGTTTCCATCAACTAATTCCCCTCACGGGGACTGAAACATTTCTAGCAGCATTTGTTTAGGCGTTGCAGGTTCGATAAGTTTCCATCACTTAATTCCCCTCACGGGGACTGAAACAGAGCATCAATATAAATTTTGTCGAGTTGCTTGCTTCGTTTCCATTACCTAATTCCCCTCACGGGGATTGAAACAGTTTTACCCATACCAACATCTCCAGTTACACAAAGTTTCCATCACCTAATTACCCTCACAGGTACTGAAACAGCCGATTCGAGAATATATCTGAAGGGAAATACTAGTTTCCATCAACTAATTCCCCTCACGGGGACTAAAACATATCAGTTTTTGTGCTGCATCTTTTGGTATTGTCTTTGCAAGTTTTTATCAATCAATTACCCTCACGGTACTAAAACATAAAAAATTGTTAACAAGGGTTTGAAAATTTTGATCAAAGTTGTTCACTTAGAAGCAGTGAAACTTAACAGAGACGAGAGGCTAGAGACTAGAGGTTAGAACATTTTCATCGATATGAAAAGAACTGTATCTATCGAATTTTTATGTAAATATTTCTGAATAAACAAACCATTATCTGATTTGCTCAGGCATACTTTAACAAGTAGGTATGAAATAATCTCTATATAGAGGTTATTTCATCCACTAATCTTTTGAAAAAAATTTAGAAACTAAATATTGTGAAATAAAACTAAAATTTTCTAAAACCAAAATATAATATATTTCAATTATTTAATATATAAATAATTGAATCTGGTGGGTATAGATAATTGAGCAGTTTTGAAAATGATTTCGCAATATATTTAAAATACTAAATTTTTTTCAAAAGTTAAAAAATAATTAACTTTTTCTGCGGTCAATAAGTTTTTGAAAGCTGAAAAGGAGTGAAGTGTTTGTTTTGCTGAGACTGACTAGTGTAAGTATCTAAATATAGGAATCTGATTTGATTCCTGAAAAAATCTCAGTACCTGTAGGGCGCTGCCCACCGGAGCATGGTTTTGGTGGGCAGTGCAGCACCCTACTGTCACTAAAAATATCATCAAATATTTTTAGTAACTATATCAATACAGTCCGGTTCTGAGACAACGGGATTATCGTCATATAGTCCTGCTACCCCAGACGATCCGAATTAATGAAAAATTAAGGATTTTGGCAAGAGTGTATCTGTTCAAAACCCTTACACACTTACACTCAGTCATAACAGACAATCTTAATGCGTAAATCCTGTTAGTCATACTGAAGAATAATCTATCTTCTGCTATCAATAACTTTTCACAATCAAAAATAAGAGGAGTTTCCACAATGCCCAACAAGCCTTGGCATCGACAAATCCTTCCTTTGGCACTTCTGAGCTTAAATAAGTTCCGTGACACCTTGCGGCGGAAGAATTTGCACGATACATCGCAACTCCCAAACAAAGATAAATTACCTCAACCTTTGCCAGATCCTGAAAAACGGTATCTCAAGACTCGGACATTTGATGGCAGTTATAACGACCTAAAGCATCCAGAAATGGGAATGATTGGCACTCGTTTTGGGCGCAATGTGCCGTTAACGGAAGCTTATCCAGATGAACAGAACTTGATGAAGCCCAACCCGCGCCAAGTAAGTTTGGCGTTGATGACGCGAAAAGAGTTTATCCCTGCAACTACATTAAATATTCTGGCGGCTGCATGGATACAATTCCAAAACCATGATTGGTTTGTACATAAACACCATCCCACCAAGAAGTTTGAAATTCCTCTAGAAGAGGGTGATCCTTGGCCTGAAGAGTACCGTCCCATGAACGTACCTCAAACCGAGGCAGATCCTTCTCGCCCTGAAGGAGATAAATCAGGGCCACCAACATTTATTAGTGATTCAACTCATTGGTGGGATGGCTCACAAATTTATGGCTATGATGAAAAATCTGCCGATAAACTACGTTCTCATGTGGATGGAAAGCTAACAATCGGCGATAATGGACTCCTGCCTTTAGACCCCGAAAAAGGTGTTGACCTCACAGGTTCCAATGATAATTGGTGGGTCGGGTTGAGTTTGCTGCATATTCTGTTTGTCAAGGAACATAACACTCTCTGCGATGAACTCAAGCGGCGGTATCCTGATTGGAGTGACAATACACTCTACGACCATGCGCGGTTAATTAATGCTGCCTTAATGGCAAAAATTCACACCGTAGAATGGACACCCGGTATCCTCGCCCATCCTGCCCTGCAAATTGGTATGAATGCCAACTGGTATGGATTGCTTGGCCAGCACGTCAAGCAATTGTTTGGTCGAATTGGGGATGGGGAGTTATTAAGCGGAATTGTTGGTTCGTCAACAGATCACCATACAGCCCCCTACTATTTGACAGAAGAGTTTGTATCTGTTTATCGGTTGCACCCGTTAATTCCCGATGAGTTTGAAATCCACGAATTGAAAACCGGCAAACTGCTGATGAAGAAGGATTTCTTTGAAGCATCTGGCAAACGCACAAGGGCGCTCGTTGAAGCCGTTCCCATCACAGATTTATTCTATTCCTTGGGCGTTGCACATCCAGGGGCAATTACCTTACACAATTACCCCCGCTTCTTGCAACAGTTGGTGCGGGATAATGGCGAAGTATTTGACCTAGCCGCAGTTGATATTTTACGCGATCGCGAACGTGGGGTTCCTCGCTATAACCGTTTCCGGGAACTGATTGGTCGTGGTCGAGTCAAGTCCTTTGAGGATATTACCTCTAACCCGCAGTGGGCGAAAGAGTTGCGCGAAGTCTACAACAATGACATCGATAGCGTTGATTTGATGGTGGGTATGTTCGCAGAAGACTTACCAGAGGGATTTGGCTTCAGCGATACAGCCTTTAGAGTATTTATTCTCATGGCATCACGACGCTTAAAGAGCGATCGCTTCTTCACAAAAGACTATCGAGCAGAAGTATATACCCAATTTGGGCTGGATTGGATTGATAACAACACCATGTTAACTGTGTTGCGTCGCCACTATCCTGAATTGTCCCTTGCTCATACAGGTCTAAACAATGCTTTTGCTCCCTGGAGAAAACTATTTAAATAAGCAGATGGTTTTGGTGCAACCATAGCGGTCTGATAGCCAATAGCATTTCCAGATCAAGGCGCAACAACCCCACCGCCTACAACACCTCCCCTTGCTAAGGCTACGGTGTACACACAAGTCATATAAACTTGTACCACGGCGTTTTGATCCCCCCTAACCCCCCTTAAAAAAGGGGGGAACCTCTCAAAGTCCCCCTTAATAAGGGGGATTTAGGGGGATCAAATGATCTGTTTGGCTCAACATAGAGATATGTGTACACCGTAGCCTTGCTAAGGGGAGGTTGGTAAGCGTCGAAATAAGATGCAACTTAACACAGAAGGATATTAAAACATTAACCAATCACCAAAATAAAACCCTTACTTTCAAAAGTCCCCAGCCCCATATGATCAGCCCAGAACAAGCCCATGATTCTCAGGTAAAACCGCAGAATCCCGATTCACTGCCCACAGATTACCCATCGTGGACTGCGAAACAGAAGCAAGAATTTCTGTGGAATGAAAGGATTGTGAAAACCCAGTATGAACAACTGCCCCCTCTGCCAAAAATTGATGTCATCGGTCTATTTCTGACTCCTTTAAGAGCAAAAATGGACTACGCATCCGATGAAGCCCCGGCAAACTGGAAAAAAGCAATTCATGCCCGTGCCAGTGTCGCCAAAATTCAATTCATTCCCGCCGATAACACCCCGTTTACAGGATTGTTTAGAGGGGCAGATTATGGTCTGTTGCGATTATCACTCACAGGTGATCCTAGCGATCGCGGATTTGCTCCAGGTCTTGCCATCAAATGGTTGATTGATAGCAATGCTTCCGAAGATTTTTCCGCACTCGTTTCCTTAACGGGACAGGGAAAAAACTACAACTTCTTCGCCAATGAGTTTTCCAACATTGTCCCCGTTGTCAGAGAAATTGGCCCGAAATTCATCAATCTCATCTTTAAGAGAGTGACTCGATATCCCACAAAAATATCGTTAAAAAAATTAGGTGAAATTGATCAACAGGGTCGAAGCCTTGCTCATCCTTTCTATCCCATGCAACTATTTCTCGTTCCCAGCCAAGCCGTGCAGTTTTCAGAAAGTCCTGAACATGATTTTCGCCAAGACTTAGCCACAATTAAATCTGGAACAACGATATTTTCTGTTTATGGAATTGATTGGCAACAGATTGAAACTAATAAAATACCAGAGTCTGAGTATCGCCGTAATGCTCAATTGATTGGACAAATTAAAACTACATCTGAATTTATCGCCTCGTCCTACGGCGACAGCCGCCTCTTTTTTAGACACCAGCGTTTTGGTAAATAACTTATGGCTGATAATCTTTTTGAACCACTAAATTTTCGCAATTTAACAGTTAAAAATAGAATTTTTCGCTCGAATATTTCCGGCAGATTTGACAATTATGACGGTTCTGGCAACCAAGCCCGGATTAATTGGGAAGAGAAATTTGCCCGTGGCGGTGTAGGGGCAATTATTACATCTTTTGTTCCCGTAACCATTCGCGGGCGAATTATTCCCAACTATGCCACAATCGACAGCGATGCACGTATTCCCTTCTGGCGAGAAGTAGGTAACAAAGTGCATGAGTATGATTGCAAACTGCTCATGCAACTGAGCCATTCGGGTCGTCAGCAGGATGTTTCCGGGATTGAAAATCTCAACAAAAAAGCTCTGAGTTCAACCAGTCAAACAGAGTCTTTTCATGGGTTGCTTTGTCAATCAATGACCAAGACAGAGATTCAGGAAACCATCGCCGCCTTTGCTGCTGGCGCTCGTCGTGCGCGTGCAGCCGGACTAGATGGTGTGGAATTGCATAGCGCTAATGGCTATCTATTTACACAATTTCTCAGTTCAGGAATTAATGACCGTCAAGATGAGTACGGTGGGAGTTTAGAAAACCGCGCCCGCTTTCTGCTCGATGTAATTCGCGCTATCCGTCAGGAAGTGGGAAATGACTTTCATCTGCAAGTCAAAATCAGCGCCGTGGAATACAACAATGCGGTGATTCCTTGGGAGAAACCGGGGAATACACTAGAAGAATCTATCCAGGTCTGTAAATGGGTGGAAGCCGCAGGAGCCGATGCGATTCATGTCTCTACTGGTAGCATTTTTCCCCATCCGTTGAATCCAATCGGTGATTTTCCCTTTGAGGATGCCCTGCGATGGTATGATCTCATGCTTTCCAGTGGAATTTACACCTTCCGTAATTATCTGCTGTTCCGTTATCGGCTACTACAGCCCATTTTCTCATTTTTGTGGAATCGGCTCAAACCCAAACAAAGACAACACCTGATTACAGAAAAACCGCTTACAGATGCCGATTTAGACCCATCTTTCCGGGAATATATATCAGCTAAGGAGATGCAGGCGCTATTGCACCAGTATCAGGCGATTAGTCTTAGCCATGCCGCAGAAATTAAAAAGCAAGTCAACATTCCGGTAATTTGCACAGGCGGTTTTCAACAAGCTTCCTACATTAATCAAGTCATCCATGAAGGCTTGTGCGATGCAGTCAGTATTGCCCGTCCATTAGTAGCAAATAACGATTTGGTCAAGCAATTTGCAGCCGGCAAAGATGTTCCCGACAGACCCTGCACCTATTGCAATAAGTGCTTATTAAATGTGTTGGAAAATCCTTTGGGTTGCTATGACGATCGCCGTTATAGTGGCGATCGCGAAATTATGGTCAAAGAAGTGCTGACGGTATTTGAACCTGCACCTTTTCAGTGAACAGTGGACTGGGGACTGGGGATTGGGGAAATAACCTGATAACTGATAACTGATAACTGATGAGAGGAAAGATTAATGAGCGCACAAAGCACTCCAACTCTACCCACTAAAGGCTTCAAAAAGCTGTGGGTTTTGATTGTGAGCATTTTGTTAGCAGTGGCGATCGCAGTGCTAGTGCCACTGTTTGGCAACAATCCCGTCAAATACGCCGATATCAACGACCATTTTAAGTACGGTTCTATTGGTAGCGAACCGGCACGGGGTATTCCTTACTGGATCTGGAAGGTTCTGCCGCAGATGTTTCCAGAATACTTACCCGAAAATGGCAAAGGCGGCTACGCATCTCTGGGTTTTATCTATGAACCAGGAAAGGATTTACCTGTAGGTTTTTCACAACGACGGGTGATTGTTGATCGTGTCGGGTTGAACTGTGCGGTTTGTCATACAGGCACGTTGCGAGACACGCCCGACAGCCCGCCGCAGGTAATCCCAGCTATGCCTGCAAACACAGTTAATTTGCGGGGTTATATCCAGTTTCTCGGCAAAGTCGCCCAGGATTCTCGCTTTGACCCAGATGAGATGCTACCACAAATTGAAGCGATCGGTGGACATCTCAACCCCATCCAAAAAGTAATTTATCGTTACATTGCCATTCCCATGACGCGGGGTGCTTTGAGCATTCAAGGCGATCGCTTGTCATTCCTGAATCGTCAGCCTGAATGGGGGCCGGGACGAGTAGATACCTTCAATCCCTATAAAACCCTTCAGTTCAATTTTCCGATGGAGCAACTGCCAGAAAAAGAACTGATTGGCACGGCTGACTTTCCCTCCGTTTGGAATCAACAACCCCGCGAAGGACTGCAACTTCACTGGGATGGCGACAATAGCTCTGTAGACGAACGCAATCTCAGTGCTGGTTTGGGTGCGGGAATTACGCCAACAACAGTGGATCGTGCCGGATTGAAACGGGTAGCTGATTGGTTGTGGGAACTACCAGCACCTACGTATCCTTACGCAGTTAATGCTGATTTAGCAGCCAAAGGTCAGCAGATATTCGCCAACTCCTGTGCTAGTTGCCACGCTTTTGGAGGCGATCGCATTGGCAAAGTTTCTCCCATTCAAGAAATTGGCACTGACCCTTACCGCCTCAACTCCTATACCGACGAACTGCTAGCAAACCAGAACACCCTATTTGCTGGATACCCAGAACGATTTAAGCATTTCCGCAAAACTAACGGTTATGCCAATATGCCCCTTGACGGTATCTGGTTAAGAGCGCCTTACCTGCATAACGGCTCTGTTCCCACACTGCGAGATTTGCTAGAAACACCAGAGAATCGACCCAAAGAGTTCTACCGTGGTAACGACCTGTTTGATCAACAGAATGTTGGCTTTGTGTCTAATGTTGCTCAGGAAGGTGATAAAAAATACTTTAAGTTTGACACCCAACTGCCTGGTAACAGTAATACAGGACATACATATGGTACAGAACTCTCTTTAGAAGACAAGAATGCTTTAATTGAGTACTTGAAGAAGCTCTAATATCATTTTCGTTGGCAAACTTATGATATCTGTGGAGGTTGGTAATTGGTAATTGGTAATGGAAAAAATAATTGCCTATTAGCGATTACCTGTTACCACTTAAACCAACCATATTATAAATAATTAGCCAAACTGGATATGATTCCTTGTCTTAATTGTGTAAAGATACACATAACCGGAAACAAAGATTATGGGTAGTGCAAAAGAAAAAATAGGCAAACTGGTTGCTATTATCGGGTTAGTTGTTGTCCTGCTTGTGGGGTCAGTTTGGTACTTGAATTGGTTTCATCTGTATCGGAAAGTTCCTATTGCTTACGCCTCAGTAGAACAGCAATTTAACTATGGGACAATTGGGACGGAACAGATAGATAATGTACCCTATTGGATTTGGTTGATACTGCCACGGGTCTTTCCTGAGAAGTTGCCAGGCCCAGGCGGGTATATGTCCCTAAAAATGGACTGGGAAGCTGGTGAGGAAGTACCTGTGGGACTTGCCAAACAGACAATTGGATATCCCAAAGTCAGCCTTAACTGTGCGGCTTGTCATAATGCTACATTCTCCTCTTCTAACAATGAAGAAGTGAAAATGATACTGACAGGTTCGGCTCCCAAATTTGATTTACAAGGTTACATCAATTTCCTACGTAGTAGTGCGAATGATCCCAGATTTGATTCCAGTTATCTGCTCACTAAACTGCAAGATGTTTATGAATTGTCCTGGCTAGAAAAATACTTTTATCGATTTATCATCATTCCCCAATCGAAGGAGGCTTTAAGTCAACTCAAGGACGTACCTGAGCTATTAAAATCTCATCCAGATTGGACGAAGGAAGCTATGCAGGAGTTTCCCTCAATTCAGTTTGAAAGCTCAAAAACTGCTCAACTTCCTTGAAAAAACCATTAATGCTACATTTAGACAAAGCCGAAAGTTTCAGTTCGTAGTAAGGACTTTAGTCCTGACAAAAGGACAGCATAGCTAATTGAAAATATGGGCATTACTGAATATAAGTATCAAATAGCAAAATTACAGCAGGGAACAGGGGACAGGGGATTCTTAACAGGCTTGAAAGTCTTTTTTACATTGCTTTTGGTGAAAATTTGTACCTCATTTACCCGCAATCTGCTGTATCTTTCATATTCTGATTCAGCAATGCTAAAAGGACTAAAGTCCTTACTACAAACTTTGATTTTTTTACACTAATATACCTATAACAAGAGGTTTTTCTCATGAACAAATTCGTTAGATGGTTTAATATTGTTACTTTTATTGGTGTGCTGATTAATATTTTCGGGATGGCACTACCGTTTATTTTTACACCACAATGGTATCTCGATTTTTTCAACTTGCCAGGCGGTGGCGGATCGGTAATCTGGATGCGACAAGCTGGTTTACTGCTGTTTTTTATTTCCCTTTTGTACGTGGCTGGAGGTCGCGACCCCATCCGCTACAGTTGGAATGCTAAGTTCGCGGTGTTAGTGCGAATGACAATCGGAAGTTATTGGTTATGGCTGGTTTTTGTCGAGGGACAGACACCTTCATTCCTCTTCTTTGGTATTCTCGATTGTGTATATGCCATATTCAATGGAATTTTACTTTGGTTGGCGCTCAAAAATGCTGACAATGTTGAGCAATTAGCTTAAAACCTGCATGAATCAGGTAGCTATGTGGCTATTGGTTTGGATCAGCTCCAACAATCACAAATCTATGAGAAAAACCTGACTCATGTCCTAAAATTTTCCATCGCGCCTACGATATGCCGTGCCACCTTTATTTATAAGACTTACGCTAACTGTAGGATCTGACTTTTCACGTCATGTGGAAAAGCTAACGCCAGACCTAACCCCCCAGCCCCCTTCCCTTGTAGGGAAGGGGGAGAAATTAAAGCCTCTCTCCTTTTAGGGGAGAGGTTTGGAGAGGGGTTTTCCAGCCCGTGAAAAGTCAGACTGTAGGATGCGTCAGCCCCAATAATTTCGTACACATTCAAGGATTTTCCACATCTGACGCACCCTACCCCAACTGCCAGTTGCGTAAGTCCTGATTTTATATCAATAATGCACTCAAAGGAGAGCAGTATGGCAAATTCTTCATGGTCTTTACCAACGCAACGTGAACTGCCTATCATCCTGATACGTGGATTTGGAGGTTTAGATACGGCTGATGAGCAAAAGCTGACTTATCAAGGTTTTAATGACGGTAGTGTTTATCCACAAAAGCGGGGGGAAAATTACATTTACGAAGGGATGATTTTGCGGTTCATCAAGTCTGATCGTAAGTACCATGATGCTACCAATGTTGTAGGCTACTATTCCCGTGAAATGGATGCTCCTCCAGTTATTCCAGAGGAACTTAAGTCATTTGACCCCAGCTTTTTTCAAGGTCGCATTATCATCGATCCGGCGATGGCTCTTCGCCTGCTGAAAACTGAAGAAGACCCCTGTAAAAGCTTATGGGTGTTCCGCTATTATGATCTCAACGATCGCAAGTTTCAGATTTATGGTGAGGCTTTGGTACGATTAATTAGCTTTATTCGGGCGATCGCTCAATACAAATCTGATATTCAACCTAAAGTTAATATTATTGCTCATTCTATGGGTGGGCTGATAGTCCGGGAAGCCCTGCAACGAACCTATCCTCAGCTGCATGGCCCGACTGGTGCTGACTCCGCCATCAACAAAATTGTCACATTAGGAACACCTCATAAAGGAATTACGTTCCAGGTGATTCGGGATTTTCGTTGGTTAGGAATTGACGCTGCTAATGAACTTGAACACTTTAATCCTGAAAAACAAAAAGATCCTCAAAATCCCGCTTCCTTCACTAACCTGCACAAGTACTTTCCCTTAGAGCGAATCCTCACTGTGGTTGGCACTAACTATCGTAGCTATTCAGATCAAAAGGGATCGGCGTTGAATCGGTTGTTCTCGGTATCTGGCGAGTATGGACCTGCCTACAATCGCAGTGATGGTCTGGTAAAACAAGCATTCGCCCAACTCGATGGAGTCCCTCGTACTTTTGTACATAAATGTCATGGTGGTTTTGACTCGTTGATTACAGCGCGTGAGTCCTTTGAAATTGCTACACGTTTCTTTTTTGGTGATGTGCTTGTACGACTGCGGCAAGTTCGGGCGAAAGTCATGCGTGGCTTTGATATGTTTGGTAAAAGTGAATTTTTCTTTGGTGTTTCGATTAAACCAAGGGGTGTAGATTTTGAGCTTTTCCATCAAAGCAAAGAGGCGGAGAACTGCTACGGCCCATTTCTTACACCAGACTTTAGCGATGATCCTAATAAACTAGCTTTTTCCTGGGCTGATAGTAACAAGTTGATTTGGCAGGGCTACCTAAATCAGGCTTTAAGCTTGACTGATGGAACAGATTTAGTTATGCGACTAGAGTTTTATGTGGGCGAGCGAGATATGTTTGGTATCGGTTTCTCAGACAATGTAGTCTTCCACAAGCAATATTATGTACGTGCATTAGTACAGCCGAGTTTGCAACTGTATCTCTATACAGGTGAGGAGTTTGTTAAGGATCATACTCAGGGAGGCATACCGATGCGTTCTGTTCCTGGCGGTTGGGAATTTGACATTGGCGGTACTGGCTTTGAAGGTACTTATCGTATTGAGTTAGAAACAATTCGACAAGCGGAATAAGAGAATCTTTCTCAAACACTGCAATATCATAGGACTTACGCAAGTGTCATAATCAAATTACAGCACATTTCATCTGAGTGAGGTACACAAGGGCGGGCAAGATGCCCACCCCACAAGAATTTTATAATTTATATCTGTACATCAAGCTGCAACTTGCTGTAACTGTAGGGTGCGTCATTCCCAATAATTTCGTACAGATTCAAGGATTTTCCACATCTGACGCACCCTACCCCAAGTGCTGATCCAGATACAAACGCCCAAACCTATGCTACCTCTGGCTTTCTTAATGCGCGAATTTTGAATTGGCTCACTCCCTGCTTACGCCAGCTAATTGAGGAATCTAACCTGATTCCTAATAGTTCATTCGAGTTAGCCAATTTGCCAGTTTTGGATAAGCTAAAATTCGCTCTTTGAGCGTGCTTGTTCGCAGGATTTCTTCGAGTTGAGCGGCAACTGCAATATCTGCGATTGTCAATTCGTGACTAGCTAGCCAGGGTTGATGGCTTAATACTACTTCAATGCGAGCTAACTGCTGAAAGAATTTTGCTTCAACGCGATCGCGCGATAATCGTCCTATACCTTGCGATCGCAGTTGTTGTCGGTAGATTATTGGAGCTAAACTACCGATAATCCATGCTTCAAATTGAGGACGACCAGCACACAATAGGGGAATGGTTAACTGTAATGCTCGCTGATCCATAAAGCGAAGATAGACCTCATACCAGTACAATGATTCATCTGCCCAATCTTCCCACAACAAAGCTTGAGCCTGCTGTTGAGGATCAGATGGAAACAAGGCAGGTTGGGGATGGCGATGTTCCAAAAATTCAGCAATATCTGAGCTATCTTGAATCCATTCCCCTGCATATTCTAAAACTGGCAACTTTGCGGCTTTAGACAATTTGGAGACTTTCAAGGCTAACAAACCGTTATAATTTTGTGTCACATAATTTAACTTTTTATACTGGAGAATTTTGCGTACTTTGCGACAAAATGGAGATATCTCCCATTGGTGCAGAACTATTTTTGACATTGCAAGTACCTTAAATAATTGCTACGAAAAGGAAGTATTTTTATGTCAATATTTTATACTATTTATGACTCAGACAATTGCTATTTTTTATTGCATATAGGACTTACGCAATTGTCATAATTAAACTAACTGTAGGGTGCGTCAGCCCCAATAATTTCGTACAGATTCAAGGATTTTCCACATCTGACGCACGCTACTACTGTGCCAGTTGCGTAAGTCCTGGCATATATTGATTGTAGATAATTAATCTTGGGAGAAGCCAGGAATCTAAATCAAACTTATTTTAGTAATTTAGTTTTAAATAGTTTAATTAGCTGATTTAAATACCTATGAAAGATAAAAAAGTTCTGATTGTCATCACCAGCCATAACACTTTGAATAATGGTAAAGAAACAGGCTACTGGCTGGGAGAGGTGACACATTTTTACCACATTCTGGCTGAAGCAGGTTTTGCAATTGACTTTACTAGCCCTAAAGGAAGTCAGCCACCGCTTGATCAAAGAAGTTATGATTTACGAGATAAAGATAATCGTCTATTTTGGGAAGACGAAAATCTGCAAGCTCAACTGAATAATACAATTCCCATTGAAGCCGTTAACCCAGAAGATTACATTGCCATTTACTATGCGGGTGGACATGGGGCAATGTGGGATTTTCCTAATAATGAAAGGCTAGCGCAGGTAGCAGCACAAATCTATGAAAACGGTGGTTTTATCTCAGCCGTGTGTCATGGTTCAGCCGGACTGCTTAATATTAAGCTGGCTGATGGACGCTATTTATTAGATGGAAAAACGGTAACAGGATTCGCCAACCTAGAGGAAAAGTTGATTCGTTTGGTGGAGGCTGTTCCCTATCTTTTGGAGGATGAATTGAAAAAGCAAGGGGCTATATATAAAAGAGGGATAGTACCTTTTATACCCCATATCGAAGTGAGCGATCGCCTGATCACTGGACAAAATCCTCAATCTGCCAAAGCTGTTGCCAAGGCATTAGTCAATTCTCTCAGTTAAGAGTCTGGCAATTAAGGATTATTTGAAAGACCATAATCCAATACGGTTCAGTTAAGGCTAAATTGAGCAGAAACATTAACTAAATATCTAAATTCATCGGCGTTTATCGGCGTTTATCGGCGGTTAATTATTCTTATCTAAACCGTATTGGACTATAATCATTTTATTTTTTACTTAAATATTTTACGTTTCAATCCCGCGAACGGGTTTCATTTAATTGAAAGTAAAGTAGGTTAGTGCATCATGATTAGTGCATCCTGGTTTCAATCCCGCGAACGGGTTTCATTTAATTGAAAGAATCTAGATATATCTAGATATTTTTGGCTAAAACGTTGTTTCAATCCCGCGAACGGGTTTCATTTAATTGAAAGCATCAATTAGAACACCTGTATCTACTCCCACATAGGTTTCAATCCCGCGAACGGGTTTCATTTAATTGAAAGTCGAAGTTGTGGCAATAAGCTTCATAAATATTCTTCGTTTCAATCCCGCGAACGGGTTTCATTTAATTGAAAGTCAAGTTTTTTTAAATTTATCGAGATAATCAATGTTTCAATCCCGCGAACGGGTTTCATTTAATTGAAAGTCAGTCCCACGTTGCGACTGTTGAGCCTTAAGGCTTGCGTTTCAATCCCGCGAACGGGTTTCATTTAATTGAAAGCCAAAACCTCAACGACATCAAATATAGTCTTGGTATTGTTTCAATCCCGCGAACGGGTTTCATTTAATTGAAAGCTATGGATGATTTAACTTGGCAACAGATGCAAGGTTTCAATCCCGCGAACGGGTTTCATTTAATTGAAAGAGGAAGTAACAGGCGATGCAGCCGAGCAATTTGGAGTTTCAATCCCGCGAACGGGTTTCATTTAATTGAAAGTAAGCCTTGTTTTTAGAATAGGGTAGTAAGTTAATGTTTCAATCCCGCGAACGGGTTTCATTTAATTGAAAGATGGAGCAGCTCCATCCGACTGAAATAGTAGCGGTTTCAATCCCGCGAACGGGTTTCATTTAATTGAAAGACGACATCCAAAAGAGATTCTCTGGATTTCCTTGATAGTTTCAATCCCGCGAACGGGTTTCATTTAATTGAAAGCAGAAAAAATTACTGTGCTAGGTCAGCAAAGAACCTGTTTCAATCCCGCGAACGGGTTTCATTTAATTGAAAGAATTAATCAAAGATATTCAGGGATGCCTGAGAGTTAGTTTCAATCCCGCGAACGGGTTTCATTTAATTGAAAGTTTTTAACATTAAGTAATCAATTACAGATACAAGCCGTTTCAATCCCGCGAACGGGTTTCATTTAATTGAAAGTTCAATTTCCCCAAATACGGGGAAAGTTTGTTGGTTTCAATCCCGCGAACGGGTTTCATTTAATTGAAAGTTAAAAGAGGAGTTTCCACGGCGACGCAATCGTTTCAATCCCGCGAACGGGTTTCATTTAATTGAAAGCAGAAGTATTTGCTGCTAGCGATAACGGTAGAAAAATGTTTCCACGGCGACGCAATCGTTTCAATCCCGCGAACGGGTTTCATTTAATTGAAAGTTCAGATAGTGTGTTGCGAAACCCAACCTGTACAGTTTCAATCCCGCGAACGGGTTTCATTTAATTGAAAGTCATCCTCATTTAATGCATCTTCTAACAAACAAGCAACCCTTAGTTTCAATCCCGCGAACGGGTTTCATTTAATTGAAAGTTGTGCTGTCGCTAATGGTTTGGCTATCTTGTGAAATGTTTCAATCCCGCGAACGGGTTTCATTTAATTGAAAGGTAGGACTAATAACTTGAGCAGCCACAGAGGTAGGTTTCAATCCCGCGAACGGGTTTCATTTAATTGAAAGCTTCCTGTGGGATTTCCAAACTATAACCATGTTCGTCTCGTTTCAATCCCGCGAACGGGTTTCATTTAATTGAAAGTTGATGATTGTTACTGGAAACTGCTCCCAAAAGAGCGAGTTTCAATCCCGCGAACGGGTTTCATTTAATTGAAAGTGGGTCTTTCATGAATAGAGGTTGCCACAAATTTCGTTTCAATCCCGCGAACGGGTTTCATTTAATTGAAAGCTTGAAGGCAGGCAAGATTATTTAAAAAATGGCGGTTTCAATCCCGCGAACGGGTTTCATTTAATTGAAAGATTGGGAGAAATATGAAAGTGATCGCCGCGAGATTTCGTTTCAATCCCGCGAACGGGTTTCATTTAATTGAAAGTTTAACAAATCTTTATCAAAATTCAGTATACTGAATGTTGTTTCAATCCCGCGAACGGGTTTCATTTAATTGAAAGTGATTCAGGGTTTCAAGAAAGATTTAAAAAGTCTGGAGTTTCAATCCCGCGAACGGGTTTCATTTAATTGAAAGTCCGCCAGCCAGAGGCGAGTGATAGAGCCATTCCCAAGACCATTTTTGGCGGGGCTACTTTAAAAGTCCGTTTCCGGCACTTGTAACTAAGCTCTATGTTGGTACTTAAAACGCTAGAAGTATTGAATTGTCAAGGTTCTGTCGATTTGGCGGGAGGTGGGGGGTTTTCGCCCGTGCTTTCCCATGCCAAAAAATGCTACTAGCATCATAGTATTATTGTCTGTTCTTGTCGAGGTTGCTCAGAACCGTAGGTGATAGTTTTACGTACTGCTCCAGCATCTAAAACGTAGATACGGATGGAATCTTCAGAGGGTTTAATCAAATTTTCCATCTGCACCTTTAATTTAGCAAACTGCACAGCATTTAAAAAACATTCAAACACGCTGTACTGCGTCCATTTTCCATAGCCAGAGAGCATTTTATGCAGCTTGGTGCGCCGCTTATTCGCCTTTTTATTATCAGGCAAATCATAAATTATCAGGTACAACAAGGTAGTCATCGCAGTGTTAGGGCTTTATAGGGAACCCCCTCCTGTAAATGTCTGCTGAATAAACGTGCTTGTAATTCGATCGCTCGACGATAGCTGCAACGGTAGCCAAATGTGGGATGCTTAAATTCATCATTCATTTTGCGCTCCCATGCTTGTAAAAATTGTTTGCGTCCAGTTTCTGAAAGTCGATACGCACCAAGATGATCGGTAAAATCTTCAGGCTTGATTTCTTTGTGGCTGATGACTGAAAGTATTAAGTTATCGGCAACTAGGGGACGAAATTCTTCCATCAAATCCAGAACCATCGCAGGTTGTCCCCTGGTGGCTTCATGCAGATAACCGACATAGGGATCTAAACCAGCCATATGTACAGCAGCAGTGACTTGTACTTGTAACAGTCCATAGGCAAAACCTAGTAAGGCGTTGACTGCATCGGTGGGAGGACGACGATTTCTGCCATTAAATGACCATTGTTCCTCCAGCATGGCTGACCAAGCTGCAAAATATTCTCTTGCAGCTAATCCTTCAACACCTCGTACTTCATCAAGAGTTGTCTGTTCTTTGACTAACTGTTTACGAGATTTGAGAGGATTATCTTTCTGGTCGTGGCGGTATAAAACACTATGTTGATTGTGAATCTTACCAATTACAATTGTTTTGACAATCTCCAAACGATGAGTTTTGTCATAATATGCAGCATACTGAGCCAGTCGTAATTGCCCATTACGAGAGTATCCCGGAAGGGCTGATCCTAAATATTTCCCAAAGCAGGAGAGATAATGTACAGGCATACCCAGTTCCAAGGCGTAAACCAGAGCATCACCAGTAATTTGGGGATTTCCCATCAATACAACTTGCTCAATGGTTTGCGCGGGAACTGATTTTTTCTGCCAATTGCCATCTTCCTGTTTTAAGGCAACTTTAAAAGCCTCAGCAGCTTTACTGAGGATTGCATCAGGT
This sequence comes from Leptolyngbyaceae cyanobacterium, assembly GCA_036704005.1. Taxonomy (GTDB): domain Bacteria; phylum Cyanobacteriota; class Cyanobacteriia; order Cyanobacteriales; family Nostocaceae; genus Trichormus. The sequence goes on from DATNQO010000147.1 coordinate 40,631, forward strand.
TGAGTTACATAAAGAACAGACATTTTTATACCTCAAGACGTAATTTTTTAATTTCTTTGGGCAGGCAAATTTTTTGTAAGCTACAGTCTCGGCACTTTTGCGGATGGTCTATGGGTGGAGGCATTTTGCCACCGATCGCTGCCCTTGCTGCTAAGATTGCTTGTTCTGTAGCTTGTCGCAATGCAGATGTAAACTCTACCCGTTCACGGCGGCGGTTGGCGTAGTAAAAGATTTCACCGTAAGGAATATTAGTCCCTGTGCGTTCTTCTAAACACAAAGCTGCACCGCACAATTGAAAATGATCGCTCTTGTGGTTTGCCATACGTCCTTTTTTAAATTCCACAGGGACGAGCTGGTGATCATTTTCTTCGACTGCATCGATGATACCGTTAACCAAGAGGCGATCGCACCACACCCATTGATGTCGGTAAACCACTTTGTCACCTTCTACATTCTTGCCTTCGTCATCAACATGGCGATGAAGATGCCGTCCAATAATAATATGTTCATTATCTGCATTCTCTCCTAATTCATATTCAAGAAAAAAACGACGCGGGCAATATTCCCAAGCATTGAGATAAGCTAGGGGGAGATAATATTGTTCGTTCATAGTCTATTAGGGATTGGGAGATTGGGGAGATTGGGGCTTAAGAAACTTTAGATTGCTTTGGTTTAGGAGACTTTTTCAATCCACTTGTGCTTGAAGCCAATTGTGCCTGTCCCATGCCCATTGCGGTTTTACGCCCTACCCCAGCAAAGAAGGCAAAATTTGCTAAAATTGTAGCAATCCGAGCCGTTTCAAGATTGCTAAATCGGTAACGCACCCAACCTTGCGCCCCAACTTCTGTTCCGCCTTCCATTTTGAGTGCATAGGTTTTGAGGTCGTAGGCTGTTACCAAAGCATTCCATTCGCAACTTGAAAGATGATATTGTTCTGGGGCAAAAATATTCCACCGTCGATGCAGCGAGTTAAACACTAATTCCGGTAATGGAAAGGTTTGTACACCTTGATTTTGCTTAAAGCTAGTGGGGGAGAGAAAATGGATTTCAATATCTGTTAAAACTTGTGTTGGGTGTGATAGTAACCCATAATCAGCTGCACCTGCTAATTGATGCGTTCCTGGTAACGCATAGATATTTCGCAATACAAAGGGAAAATCTCCTAATATTATAGATTGAGTCTCTGACTGTTCAAAACCTCCCATGAGAGGTTCAACTAAACTACCGTCTAGTAAACCAATTCGGAAGTAAAAATAATCTCCTACACGCACTCCACTTTGACGACGATTTCCTAATAAACCAGAAATTGTTAATGGTGAATTTTGACTTGCATGGATAGTTTCCGCAACAGATGAACTCCCTGCGGCAAACCATTTAAGTACGAGGGCGTGCAGTGCGCGAGATAAAGTAGGTGGCATTTCTCCCACATCCGCAGCCGCTAGTTCAACCACAATTGAATGCAATGTGGAAGATTTATGCTGTTGCTGCAATATTTCCTGCTCCATAAAATACTCCTGTAGGTAGATGAATTTCTTCTGGTAATTGTTGAGATTGCTGTTCAGTTAATGTTAATTTAAAATCTTGCCAGTCATCTTTTATTGTCACTATATAGTCACCGCGTAGCTGTGCCTGACTGATTAAGCTCACAGGAGGCATAACGATGCGGTTATAAAGTAGTATGCGAGTGATACTTGACAAATCTAAAGGGTTGAGAGGATGTAAACAAGTATAATCACCAGATTTAGTTTGCATAACTTGATCGGGAATTTTTACAGCCTCAACTTTAATTTTGGCAGCCCATTTACCTAAACGTATCCAATGGGGTATCTTGATAGATTCTGGTGCAATAATATAGGTACGATAGACACTGCCCACAGCTATTTCTTTCGCCCGTCCGTAATTAATTGGATAATTTTTATCTGCACCTTTATCACCGAACTGTTTTGATTTGCCATAATAGCTAACTTGAGCAGCTTTAAAGGTATTAATTTGATATGACCAATTAATAGGTTGAGCAGGAAATACGTAAATTCCAGCTTGGTTTAGATGGAGCAGATTTTGTTCGGCGCTAGCATCTAAATATGTTGGCTTTTGTGCTAGTTCTCCTTGTAGCCGATATGGTTGGGGAATATAATTAATGGCAAAAAGTGCAAAGCTTAATCCCCAGTTATGTAAATACTTTTCTGTTTCATAAAGAATGCCCATTTCGCGGGTAGCAAAGAAAACGTTATCATGTAACGTTAAGGTGCAATGATATATTGCCATAGCAAAATCCTTTAATTGCATTGAAAATTGGGATAATACCAAGTCCCGATAATTACTTACAATATGGTTGGTTTGGTCGGTAATGGGTAATAGGTAATGGATAATTGTTTGTTACCATTACCAATTACCAATTACCAATTACCAACCCCCAATACAGATTAATCTTTCTTCCCTTTTTTCTTCAATGCTCCAAAGGATTCTGCATAGGCTTTAGTTTGACCGTAGAGTGCATTTATTGTTTCTGCTAAACGAGTTTCATCTTGATATATTGTGTTAACTTCATCTAGCAGTTGTTCTAATTGGGAACCAAAAAGCCGTTTTGTTGTGCGTACAGGTTCTTCATTCAGTAAATTATTTGCCACTTCTTCTACCTTATGCAAAATGTCAGCCACAGGTGTATCCACATCACCTTTTAAAGCATCATAAAGTGCTTGAGTGTAATGCAAGTTACTAAAGATTTCGCCATCACAAAATACAATTCCTGCAATATAGTTTTTCATCGTCCCGGTGCGAGATTCTTGTGCGCCATAACGTTTAGTACGCAGCAAGTTTCCTAAAACATAGATAAAGCCTTCGTAGGTAGGATCGCGTAGGGTTTCCACTGTGGGGAAGGTCACTTCTGGAATAATATGGTCTAATTCATTGATACTGCTACGCATTTCCCCTGCTTCACTCATTGTTCCACCTTCAAAAGGAGCGTTAAAGGTGAAGCTGCGGTGTGACTGTTCGTAAGGACTGAGGGAAAAAGCGGAGTCTGAGTATACTTTGGAACGTTCTGAGCCACTATCACCGATCGCAAATCCATAGATAATACAATCAGGGCATTTTTTACATGATTTTTCGCCGTTGTATTCACAGTATTTATCTTTATTGGCTTCGTCTGCGCTAGTGAGGTTTAAACTACGCAGTAGTTCCCGTCCAGCAAGGCGTTCAGGAGTCGTTTGTTTGCGCTTGAACATCACCAAACGGCTAATTGATTTTTTGCTTTCATCTGTATTTTCTAAACCAGCTTGTGTACGTGCTGTATTGAGAATACCATCAGTTTGAAATACTGGGAATGATTGACTGTGGCGTAATAGGATGAAATGAATATATTTACCAGATGCTAAACGAGGAAAGGTCGATTGAAATTCGGGTTTTAATGTTTCGAGAATAGTCATAATTTGGCTCCTGATAATTTTCATGGAAAGATGGCTACGGAAATAAAACAATTAGGAAGATTTTGCAGATTTCTCTTGCAAAGCCAACCAACGGTAGGCAAATTCTGCACCTGATTTGATGCGGTTGACATTTTCTTGAAGTAATGCGCGATCGCCTTTATAAAGTCCCAGGAATAATTCACGCACACAAGTTGTAATAAACGTATGAATTGCCATTAACTCACGTTCTTCTCTTGTGGTTTTATTGATTGATTTATCCATCATTAAAGGGCGTTTATAGACTTCTTGACGCTGTAAAGCATCTTGCAGTTGTCCAGCAGCTTGAAAAATTAAATCATCTACATCAACTTCTTGAGGTACGGATAAAATCATTTCCAAAGCTTTGGATAGAGGTAGTAAAATTGTGTGACTAGATTCACCCAAATTTGCTTGATAAAAAACTCGATACTGTTGAACTAATTTTTCCATTAGTTTCATGAGATAAGTTCCTTCATTGTTAATTGACTCCTCTTGTTTGACCCATAATTGGGCATATTGCCAATAACGTTTAATTTCGTCTTGTCTTGGTATATCTCGTTTATCACGCCGTAATCCTTCTGTTGCTAAACTAAAAATATTGAGTACATTTGTTGTTACCTCACGGACGGTTTTAATTAAATCTCGCCACTTAGCATCGGGTGGGGAGCTACGAGTATCTAAATGTAGACTATAAGCAATTAAAAGCCTTTGCATTGCATTTTCAAAATCTTGAATTCGCAATGAATTAGATAATCCCAGTAAGTTCCAAAATGATGCAGGTGCATCAAGTATTACAGATTCTTTAAAATCATTATCGCTGTTATAAAGAGGTACTGAACTACTCGTAGCTACTACTTTCACACCTAATAATATAGAAAGTGATAATGCTAAAAAAGCTGGTTGTACCCACGCATCAGTTAGGGTTTTACCTCTGGTTGTGGTGTAACTCATTGCCATAAAAGGCAAGTCTTCTTTATTGTATTTATCTTTTTGAAATCGTCCTAATTTGGCTTCATCATTTAACCAAGAAACTGATTGCAAAGCATTAATATTCATTGCCTTTTCTAGCCATTGTTTACGAACATCCCACAAATTTGTCAGTTTCATATAATTAACTAACAATTTAATTGCCGCAGCAGTTTGTGGAGAATAAACATATGCAGGAAAAATATATAAAAATACTGGTTGTTGTTCTTCTAACTTTCCTGCTGGGACTGCCCAAAAAGCTTGCCGCAACAACATTTCTAAAGCCCATATTTTAGAAATACCCCGTTTAATTTGTCTGCTACCAAGGGAATTTTTATTACTATATTGCTGCGGTTTAAATAAAACTACTGAATCCATTTGATCTTCTGAAGCAAATTCACCAGAACTTAAGGAACAAATGGGTTGTTTAGCTACCTTGGTTTTAGCGTTAGCATAAGCCGCAACTTCTGCATCAAAAAGTGGATAATTACTGTCCCAGCCTTTAACTTCTAAATATCTGCTTAAATAATCATAGAAAATATCACGAATTGGGCTGGAGTGGGACGGTAGCAAATTATTTTCACTTGCCCAATTTGCTAATTCTTCTGCCCATATTTGCATCCGTTGTGAGATATCTTCTGGTTTTAAAGTGTCGTGACAAGCAACATAATATCCTGCTACATGATACCAGCCATAATTAACTCCTCCTGATTCTAGTTGGGTTTGTTCAGGAGATATTTTGTCTTGAACTCCTAATTGATTTAGTACCCAATTGATATATTCACTAGAATTACCAAAAAATTCTTTTTGAGCAAAGAAAATAAATTCAGCAATTCTATCTGCACGGATGTCTGCACCTTTTTTCAGGAAATCTTGCTCTGTTTCAGTTAAAGGTAGTTTTTCTAGCCGTTTCGGGGTAGCTGGGTCTTTCATATTGGCTACTTTGACCTCAATTACACGTGGTAGTTGAGGAATGAGTTCGGCTGGAGAAAATAATTCTAGTGTTTGGGGTGCTACTTTTAAACCCTTCCCATCTCGTTTAAAGCCAATATCCCCACCCAACATTTTACTGCCTAAAACTCCACTAATTTGGCTCCAAATAAATTCTTGCAGTTCTTGAATATCTGGAGTCTCACTATTTACTGGCGCTAAATAAATTACCCCTTGAGCAAAAAATAAAATTGGTTCCCAGTTGAGTTTTTTAGCATACAAAATTGTAGCATTATGAATACCATTGCTTAAAATACCGATGCTGTTTCTTAAGCGATGATAAACTAAGTTTTTATTAATGTTTAAATACCGCAGTTGTTCTCGCAGCCTGTCTCCTCCGGTTTGAGTGTCGATGTCTGCTGGGTCGTTAAAATGGACTGCAATATCACCAAAAGCTAGCAGACGACGTAAAGGTATTTCTAAGCGGCGACGGTCTTTAATTTTAGGAACTGGCCAGTTAGCTGGATAAATATTTGTGCCGACTTTGTTTTGAGTATTTTGTGCTAAATAAGCTATTTCTGGTAAATATTCTTGCCATTCAGTCCAAAATAATTTAAAGTTGAGTTTTTCTCCTAATTCACGACAAAGATTGATAATTTGCTCTACGTCCCAATTATTCGGTGTTTCTTCTCCTTGTCCGTTACAATATTTGTTGTAGTCATGCAGAGTTAATCCTAAGCAAAGTAAATATTTTTCAATTTCTGATAATGGTTGAGGCAAATATTTACTAATATTCCAAGCTGTTAATAGCCCGTTGAGGACATGAACTAATAAGTTTTGGTCAGCACGGCTTGACCATCTTTGGGCTTTTTCTTGTGCAAAGCGATCGCCTAGTTGAGATAATACTTGATAATGGGCTTCATAAGTACCGCCTAAAGCGGAAATTCCCGCAAATTCCTGCTCTAGAAAAGGTAATAGTTTTTCGATATACAGCAGCAAAATAGGGTCTGTATCTTCTGGCAGAGTTTCAATTAGTAATGTTTGCAATAAGGTAGACATACTTGTGAGTAGATATAAGCTGAGGTGGGTTTAAAAAATAGAGGACTCAAAGCGTGTATCTGTGAATTTCTTCAAGTGCCACTTTAATGCTTCAAGCAGTAACGCATCTTGATTAAATGCACAAGCATAAGCTTGTTCACTAGCATCAACTAAACGGTATAAGCCAAATAAAGGACTGAGGTGAAGAGTACGGCTCACTTCCCAATGACTACTTAATTTGTTCTTGTTGACTGGTACTAAAAAGGTGAGTAATTTCTTCTTCCGTAAACAAGTTATGACATCTGATTGAGGATGTCCAATTAAGTTTAATTTATCGATTAAACAAAGTTCGCCAATTTGTAATTCACTACTTTGATAATTACATTGCAAGCTAATATTATCGATGCGTTCATCTACCCATTGCTGAATGCGAAGATAAACATTAATAAAATCATCAGGAAATTCTTCTTCACCTCGTCCCTTGTTATTAGCTGCATCTAAAAAAGTTTTGCGGTCAATGATTTCTACTCTTGCATAAGGTAATAATCTTAGTAGGTCATAAGTGTAAAAGTTATTGTGATCCCAAACCGCAGCTTGCAGTGTGGAACCACCTCGAAAACTTAAAAGTTGTTTTTGAGTAGCTTTTTCTACATCACTTTTCTGCTTTTTATACCAGTAGCCTCTTGCTGACTCAATACTGTGAGAATATACACGCTGCAAATCTTCAGTCATGCGATCGCGCACAGATTGGCTCACTTTAGCATTTTCTTGAGTCATCCGCCAAAACATTCCCTGTGCTTGCAATGCACCCCAACGATGACGATATTTATCAAACTCTCTGGGTGGGTCAAAAGCATCTGCGATCGCCGAAGCTAAATCATCCCGTGCTACTATTTGATTGGGGCTAAATTGTTTTTGCAGTCTAGCCATGACCCAGGGAGTATGACCAGGAATCAAAATATATGCTGTATAAATATTAAAACCGCGATGTCTGCCTAAACGTCCTAAACGTTGCATCACCGTTGACGAATCACTACTTTCAAATATCAATAAATGAATCTTAAAATCAACACCAACATCAACAGCAGATGTACCCACAACTAACACTGGTTGGGTAGCATCTTTCAATTCACTTTGTACCAATAATCTTTGTTCGCGGTCAATGCGTCCGCTAATTTCTCTAACTATCACCTCTGGTAATAAATGCTTTAATAAACCCGTTATTTGACCTGCCTTTGCCACTGAATTAACAATAATTAATCCTCTGGCTTTTGATTCTTTATTGAGAATTTCCTGAATTTTGGGCATCATTTCTTTTAACCAGCCCTGTGTATCTGTATCTTTTGGCAATTCTACAAATTCTAATTCCACAGGTTGCAGAATTGGACGAAACCCTTTCTTTTCCTCACCTGCATAAACGCCCTCAACCGTAGCAACTTTAAAATTTGCTTTCCGTAATTGTTCAATAAAATCGTCTTTTGGTGTTGCGGAAGTAAATAAAAACCTTCTAGGACGTGGTTGATTCTCTTGACTACGACGAATAAAAGCTAAACTATTTAAAGCAGCAGTTTCTTGATGACAACCAAAAATAGGAAATTCATCAAATACCCACAAATCTGGCCATTCAGCTAATACTAACGGCAGTAAATCTCGACCATAAGCAGGATCATGATATTGAAAGTGGGTAATATAGTGAAAAATATCGGGATTGGTGAGTAATACTGGCTTCTGTTGAATAGCCAAGAACAATTCTTGAAATTTGTTGCTTTTTATGGCTTGCTTCACCCGTCTGCTTAACTCCGCACCATATAAACGATCTACTCGTTGAGAAGCATCTAAACCAAATAACTCATTGTAATGATTTTGCTGTTCGGCTTGGTCTTCTACCAGTTCAATTGTTGGGTACAGTCCCATCATGCGAAAATCAGGATGAATTAGCCCTGGTAAATTGGCGCTGAGAGATTTACCATCACCAGTTGCAGAACAATTACAGATAATATCTGCATCACCATGTATAATTTCTTTATAAGTCTTAGCTTGGTGTGATGATAAGGGACAAACACACCCATCCGGTGCTTGAAGCTGGGGAGCCTTTTGAGTCACAATACATTCAGATGTACACCCAAGCGGGCAGTTCTCAACTCCTGGGTTGAGTTGAGAGTACAGAGGTTGTAAAAAAAGCTTCATGGACTTGTCTGTATTTCTCTTGGACTTAGTTTAGTACCAGTTTTGTAAAAGTTGTTATCATTTTTTGACTACAATCAAAATTTCACCCATACTAATACTGTCAAGTATCAAAAAACATCCTCAAGCCATGCCGTCCAAAGTGGATGGAAGCTATAACCAAATCGCCTTTGCTCTAGAAATTCTGAAACTTCTAGCCGAAAAACCACGGCGGCGGCAAGAATTAGCAGATTTGCTGTTAATATTTCTTGAACAGCATGGCAAATCTACAGATGATGCTGATATCAAGCAAAAAATTGTCCGCACAATTCGCAAGCTTAGAGACTGCGGTATCGAAATTGCTAGCGGAACTAAAAGTCCCTACAAGTTAGTTGACTCAAATTTCCCTGTCCTGCTGTCAACCGAACAGCGCGAAGCTTTGGCAATAGCAGCTTACTTTCTGGCTGATATGGGGTTTTCAGCACAAGCAAGTCAAATCCAACGTATTGGTAATCTGACAGAATCAGACATTCCCTCATTTGTGAAAGTCGATTTTAGTCCTCCCGTGGACTATAGCGATCGCAATTTAGATGCGATTGTCCGCCAACTTCAAGAACGGATTGTGCAACAATGCTGTTATACTATCCGCTATCAGACCCAACCAGGAGCAGAAGCACGAATTAAAGACATCAACCGTTCAGAACTGCGACTGCATGATGGTCTTCTCTACCTATTCGCATTTATACCCGATTGGCGTTCTTGGCGGTTTGATTATTGGCATAACATCGACCAAAACCAGATATTTCGAGTCGATAGAATTTTGACTGTAGGTGCTGCATCCGCTACCCCTTGGGTATCCTGCGACTTTCCCACCTTGAAAGTACGCTATCGTACTAGTGGACAATTGGCTAATTACAAGCCTCGACGGAAAGATGAAGTAGTTGTTTACACCGACCCTGAAGGAAAATTTCGGGAAATCGAGGCAACTATAGATTATTGGTTTTGGTTTCGGCAGCGTATCTTGAAATATGGAGCCAATGTGAGGATTTTAAGTCCGAAAATTTTAGCTGATGAGATGAAAAAAGAGTATAAAATGATATGGGAACAATTCTCAGCAGATGAAAGTAGTAACCTTCAAAGTTAAAGTAATCCTCTCATGGATTCTAAAATATGATATTTTAAGGCGGTGAGTGTCAAGCATCACATTAATGAAGCAAAAAGCTTGTGGACAGACCCACCTCTGGCATGATTAGGAGACTAATTATGGTAAGTGGACTGAATGAATCAAGAATCCCACGGCTTTATGTCAAAACTAGCAAAGCGAAGTTTTGATAGCCGTGGGAGTGTCAATAACTTGTTTTTTGGTAAGTCTGTACCTTGAAAATTGAAGATATGTATTATTTTCTAGATTTTGGCAGGGCAAAGCACAGGCGAAAACCCCCCACCTCCAGCCAAAACTTTGAAACCATTGCTCTATAAGGAATATAGCTTACAAACACAGTCAGCTTATACTCGCTTTAGAGGCTGAAATGAGGTTTTCTAGCTTCCCCGCCAAAAACGGTCGTGGAAACCAGGATTATCAAACGCTTCCAACTGCCGGGTTTCATATTAATGATTTCCGCTTGCGGAATTGAAACATGGAAGACTTTCAGGCATTAACCGGGGATGTTGATGTTTCATATTAATGATTTCCGCTTGCGGAATTGAAACATTGACTGTGAGTTAGTTAAATACGAAGAACGCGACGTTTCATATTAATGATTTCCGCTTGCGGAATTGAAACAAGAAGAAGATACGTCAACTCCTGCTAATGTTCTGCCCAGGTTTCATATTAATGATTTCCGCTTGCGGAATTGAAACGGCATTTGAGCAATATTATATGATTCAAGGATTTTTTGGTTTCATATTAATGATTTCCGCTTGCGGAATTGAAACGCTTCTTTAGCTGGAGTATCATCACGTTCCCACTTCGTTTCATATTAATGATTTCCGCTTGCGGAATTGAAACTAAATAATACCATTGCTAATACATTGAGTGCCACTCGTTTCATATTAATGATTTCCGCTTGCGGAATTGAAACAGGTTTGCGCCAGTATAGACTGGAACCGGCTTTACTTGTTTCATATTAATGATTTCCGCTTGCGGAATTGAAACCTGAGCTTCCTCAGTTTTTAAAAACTAAGTGGTTTGTTTCATATTAATGATTTCCGCTTGCGGAATTGAAACCTTATCTTTCTACAAGTGTTGACCCTGCTCGTTATGAAGTTTCATATTAATGATTTCCGCTTGCGGAATTGAAACTCCATCATAAAGCCAAGGACGATAACCAGCATTAGAAGTTTCATATTAATGATTTCCGCTTGCGGAATTGAAACTAGTTCTAGTTCTTTGGGTCGGATTAGCAGATGGACAAGTTTCATATTAATGATTTCCGCTTGCGGAATTGAAACCAATAATACCCACCCTGCTGTATTGACTGGGCAAGTGTTTCATATTAATGATTTCCGCTTGCGGAATTGAAACTCGTCAGGATTCTTTTTCATAGAAAACTCATCTGGAGTTTCATATTAATGATTTCCGCTTGCGGAATTGAAACAGTTTGATAAAGGTAACGGACGTTGGGAGTTTCCGCTAAGTTTCATATTAATGATTTCCGCTTGCGGAATTGAAACTCCTGGGGGGAGGCTTGAGCTAATTCCCCATTTATGGTTTCATATTAATGATTTCCGCTTGCGGAATTGAAACTACTGCTGCTGTTGTCGTGAATACTCTTGCTGTGTTTGAGTTTCATATTAATGATTTCCGCTTGCGGAATTGAAACCATTGAGTGTGAAAAATTCAAAATTTCACAAAGATTGTTTCATATTAATGATTTCCGCTTGCGGAATTGAAACATGGTCTAGCGGCTACACAGCCAACGACTACCGCGCGTTTCATATTAATGATTTCCGCTTGCGGAATTGAAACAGTTTCTACATCCACCCCAGTAGAGTTGAATTTTTGGTTTCATATTAATGATTTCCGCTTGCGGAATTGAAACCACCATATTGGAACCTTTGCCCTGAGATGCACCAAGTTTCATATTAATGATTTCCGCTTGCGGAATTGAAACTAGAGATGGCGATCGCCTGTACATCCGCTCTAATGTTTCATATTAATGATTTCCGCTTGCGGAATTGAAACCATCCATGTCCCACCTGTAAATGGGTACGTATGAGTTTCATATTAATGATTTCCGCTTGCGGAATTGAAACGGTTGAAGATTTAGACAGTAATAACGCATTTAAGTTTCATATTAATGATTTCCGCTTGCGGAATTGAAACTACCACTTCCTTTGTCATTTTGTCTGGATGGATACGTTTCATATTAATGATTTCCGCTTGCGGAATTGAAACGCTAGAGCTTGTGAATCAATGGAGGGAAAAGAATGCGTTTCATATTAATGATTTCCGCTTGCGGAATTGAAACATATCTATCTTCGAGGGGAAGAAATCTTTCTTTTTGTTTCATATTAATGATTTCCGCTTGCGGAATTGAAACGGCATAACTACTCGTTCTTTAGTTCAATGATTGACAGTTTCATATTAATGATTTCCGCTTGCGGAATTGAAACCTTTAAAAAAAGCCATGAACTAGGATTTTTTTTATTAGTTTCATATTAATGATTTCCGCTTGCGGAATTGAAACGGGATGGTTGCAATGGATGGTTGCACTTGCGGTGGCGTTTCATATTAATGATTTCCGCTTGCGGAATTGAAACTTTTTATTGATGCTTGCATTGTATATAATTACTTATTGTTTCATATTAATGATTTCCGCTTGCGGAATTGAAACGTTGGCAGTGAAGAACTTTTAACTTCAAAGCCTTTTGGTTTCATATTAATGATTTCCGCTTGCGGAATTGAAACTTGCTCATTGTCGTCGTCGTCCTCATCATCCTTATGTTTCATATTAATGATTTCCGCTTGCGGAATTGAAACTGAAAACTGAATAACATCCTGATGCTGGAGAATCACCCTGTCAAGTTTCATATTAATGATTTCCGCTTGCGGAATTGAAACTTACTATTTCTCAAGAAAAAAGATAAGCACTTTTTAGGAGTTTCATATTAATGATTTCCGCTTGCGGAATTGAAACATTCCAAAAATACTCCTTATGTCCATCTGGATGGTTTCATATTAATGATTTCCGCTTGCGGAATTGAAACTTGCTATTGCCGAACCCGACAAGACCAAAAAAGTTTCATATTAATGATTTCCGCTTGCGGAATTGAAACCGCTCCAATTACTTTTCTAAAAACTGCTAAAAATGTTAGTTTCATATTAATGATTTCCGCTTGCGGAATTGAAACGAGCGCAGTTATCTTTCTACTACTAGGGATAAGGTTTCATATTAATGATTTCCGCTTGCGGAATTGAAACATTTACTGGCTGATTTTTCTTGTGCAATCTAAGACAGGTTTCATATTAATGATTTCCGCTTGCGGAATTGAAACTTTACGATATCGTAATACAACATGAGACTCATAACCGTTTCATATTAATGATTTCCGCTTGCGGAATTGAAACGTTCTGAGTCTTTGTGTAAGACCAATCATAAGCCATGTAAGTTTCATATTAATGATTTCCGCTTGCGGAATTGAAACAGCTCGTAGAAGCCCTAAAGAACCCGGCGTTTAGAAAAGTTTCATATTAATGATTTCCGCTTGCGGAATTGAAACGTTAAAAATAGCCCTTCACGACGAGGATCAGTAATAGAGTTTCATATTAATGATTTCCGCTTGCGGAATTGAAACCAAGAATTGATGCGGTAGAAGGTGGATTGTCTAGTTTCATATTAATGATTTCCGCTTGCGGAATTGAAACACAACTGATTATCTGCACAAAAAAAAACAGCGACTTTGTTTCATATTAATGATTTCCGCTTGCGGAATTGAAACATAGTCTCATTGAGAGGCTTCTTAATAAACTCTAAAGTTTCATATTAATGATTTCCGCTTGCGGAATTGAAACAAAAATCTATTCCCTCAAAAGAGCGTTCGCGGCGGATGTTTCATATTAATGATTTCCGCTTGCGGAATTGAAACCCGTTAGTTCCATTTATTCCATTTCTACCGTTGGTTCTTTCAAGTTTCATATTAATGATTTCCGCTTGCGGAATTGAAACTATTCATCTTCCATTGATTCGTGAGCGTCTCCAGGTTTCATATTAATGATTTCCGCTTGCGGAATTGAAACATCGCCGGGAGATTTTGCGTTGGGGCGATCGCCGGTTTCATATTAATGATTTCCGCTTGCGGAATTGAAACATTTACTTTCTTTGATTCATACTGCTTATACTCGTGGTTTCATATTAATGATTTCCGCTTGCGGAATTGAAACTAAAATTATCGTTGAGTACGAATCATCTTACTTAATGTTTCATATTAATGATTTCCGCTTGCGGAATTGAAACGCAGAAAATTTTCTGATTTATAGCTTGGTAAAAGTTTCATATTAATGATTTCCGCTTGCGGAATTGAAACTATTTCAGCAGATATTTACTGCTTGGAACACAGCGTTTCATATTAATGATTTCCGCTTGCGGAATTGAAACGACTCCCATAGAATTTCCCCTCTTGAAAGTGGGAAAGTTTCATATTAATGATTTCCGCTTGCGGAATTGAAACCTAGAAAAAATTCAGCCGATAGTGCCTAAGTTGGATTCGTTTCATATTAATGATTTCCGCTTGCGGAATTGAAACAGGAAACTCAATATTAGTAGTGCTGAGACAATAATTCACCCATAAATAAACATCATTTTTAAAGGAAGAAAAACTCATAGCTACGCAAACAAAAATTGCTATTGCTAACTTTAATGATGATTTATTATACAATATGTCTTCGTTGATGCCATTGCCAAGCATGAGTGATAATTTCTTGCAAATTTGGGTATTGAGGTTGCCAAGCTAATTGTGTCCGTGCTTTATCACTACTACCAACTAAAATTGGTGGATCACCCGGTCGGCGATCGCGCTCTATAATTTTGATATTTTTACCTGTAACTTGCTTGGCAGTTTCTATCACTTCCCGAACGGAAAAACCACTGCCATTTCCTAAGTTAAATACTTCACTTTCTCCCCCGTTGAGTAAATATTGCAAACCCAAAATATGGGCTTGTGCCAAGTCATTGACATGAATATAATCGCGGATACAAGTGCCATCTGGAGTAGGGTAATCAGTGCCGAAAATAAAAATAGATTCACTCTTACCTAACGCAGCTTGTAACACTAAAGGGATGAGATGGGTTTCGGGAATATGGTCTTCACCTAACAAGCCATTGGGGTCAGCACCTGCGGCATTAAAATAGCGAAAACTTACAGATTTAAGATTATAAGCAGCATCAAAATCAGTCAGAATTTTTTCTACCATCCATTTGCTAGTAGCATAGGGGCTAATGGGGTTTTGCGGATGGTTTTCTGTAAGCGGGATAAACTGAGGTACGCCATAAAGGGCGCAAGTAGAGGAAAAGATAAATTTATTAATTGATGCGGCTAACATTGCTTCTAACAATGTTAAAGTGCCAACAACGTTATTACGGTAATATTTGGCTGGGTCAGTAACAGATTCACCTACAGCAATGTAAGCGGCAAAGTGCATAATTGCCGCTATATTATGTGTAGCAAAGATGTTGTCAAGAAGAGAGCGATCGCTCATATCCCCAACAATCAACTTTACTTGTAAAACCTCTTCTACAATTTCTCGATGCCCATTTGAGAGATTATCTAAAACAATAACCTCATAACCTGCGTTTTTCAGAGCGAATACTGCATGGGAGCCAATGTATCCGGCTCCACCTGTGACTAATATGGTTGACATAGGTGGGGAGATGGGGGAGTGAGGGAGATGAGGGAGAGGGGGGAGATGAGGGAGAAAAACTAATGACTATGGACTATGGACTAATGACTAATGACTAATGACTAACCTCTTTCATTGAAGTATTTAGACATAGCACTGTCCAGGCAAGGCATGATTTCGCCGCGACTGCTACCAAGTACACTGTAGGTAGGGCGGGGAGCAATCCAACCAAGTTCTTGTGCAGGTAAAGCTACTAAACTTTTAATACTCACACCAGCTTGTTTTGCGGCTAGTCTGGCTAAATCAGCCCAGGCGATCGCACTTTTATTAGCCAAATGCCACAAGCCGCTTTCACCATCAATTAATAAATCTAAGCTAGCATGAACAAGGTCTGGTACATAGGTAGGTGAAACAACCGCATCCTCAGCAGCAATAAATTTTCTGCCAGCACTCAATTCACGTAGAGCAATAGTGACAAAATTGTACTCATCCCAAGGCCCAAAAAATGCGCTGGTGCGAATCACTAATGATGCAGGATAAGCCTGCAATACTAGTTTTTCTGCCATAACTTTGCTGCAACCGTAGACATTCAGAGGTGCAACAGTATCAGTTTCTACATAAGGATTTGTTACTTCGCCATTAAATACTAAATCTGAGGAAAATGTTAATAGCGCTACGTTATGTTGAGCGCAAGCGGTAGCTAAGATTTCCGCGCCTTCAGTATTAATTTTTAAGCAAACATGAGGTTCGCGTTCCGCATCATCTACTCGCACATATCCCGCAGCATTCACAACTGCCCAAGGTTGTAGTTCAGCAAGTACCGCATTCACAGAAACAGCATCGGTAATATCCATTTCTTGCCGTGATAACAAGCGATAAGTAATACCCCGCAGTTCACACAACCGAGCAAAAGCTTTTCCTAATGTACCTCTAGCGCCAATAATTACTAAAGGACGAGAAGCCGCAGGAATAATTTCTACCCCGCACCCTTCATGAAAACAATTAACAGCAGGATACTCTAAACGCTCTGGTCGCCGCCACCATCCAGGGGTTTCCAGTAGTGGGTGATGGGGTTGACGACCATGAGCTAAATTGGCGACTAATTTGGCGATCGCAGTTGGTCGGGGATCAGGCGATCGCAAATCAAATACACCTGCTTCGTAATACCCAACTGAGCGAGTTAATAAGCTATTCCAATCGTAACTACCTAACAGCGCCCAAGCTGTAACAGCACGAATATCTACACCTTCATCTTGTAATCTTCCAGCAGCATTCCACACTTCAAAAAACCAGCGCAGTTGCTCCTCACGAGTACATTGCAGGTGAACTTCCGTAATAGCTAATGGTAGTTTATAACGTTCCCAGGTTTCTTTAAGTAATGTGTACGCGCCTGCTGTACCTTCAGCACATACCCTGACCGCCTCCACATCTGCGTACCTATCCTTTCCATTACCACCATGCGTCCAAGCTGGATACTTTTCTAGATTTTCATCCAAAAAGCGCTCACTTGTGAGATAATGGTTAATACCGATAATGTCCGGTGGACAATAACAATTTGCACTCTTCTCTTTTAGTTCCGCCTCACTTAAACCGCAGTCGCATAAGTATTTCCATATAGGATGAGCTTTGTTGATGCGACCGCACAATAAATCAAAGCTCAACCAACGGCGCTCGTTTTCTAGTTCTGCTTGATAACTTAGTTTTGGTGTACTGTAAGTCTTACCTAAATCTTCTGTTTGCACAAGTTTAGCATCCGGGTTAACCTCGCGGATAGCTTTCATTGCCAGGGCGATCGCTTGACACTCCCCTAACAAAGCACGAGCAAAAGTTAAATCATCCTTTCCGTGAGGATACCAATGTCCATACATCCCACTAAATCTTGCAGTAGTTAGTGGTTCATTAACAGGCGTGTAGTATGTAACCCAAGGATATCGTTCCGCCACCGCACGGGCAAACACCGCTAACTTCTGGGGAAACTCTGGGTCTACCAAGCTAGTATCACGGGGGCCACTACCATGATGCACCAATCCCACAATTGGAGTCAGACCCAGTTCCCGCAACCGTTCCAACCGTTCATCCGTCCAAGACCAATCAGCAGTCTCCAACCCATGAGGTGCGATCCTTTCCCACAACACCGGGTAACGAATTTTCTTAATCCCCAGTTCAGCAAACAACTCCAAATCATCCAAACGCCTTGCATGACCGTTGCGTTCCAACTGGTCAAAATACTCCTCACCCACACGATTAACAGTACATTCTATCCCAGCCCACATCTCTAGGGGATGCTTTGTATTAAAGCTAGAAACCATAATTTATACTAAAAACCTACTATACTAAATGCAAAATCTCAATAAAAAACTCTGCGTTCCTCCGCGCAAACTCAGCGTCCCTCTGCGTTTAAAAAATCAATCTTGTGGGATAACTCAAAATCCCCCTCCCATAAACCTGTGGGGCAGACAAAACGCCCACCCCACAACAAAACACCAACTAAGCCTTAACAGCAATTTGCTTGTAAACAGACAAAGCTTGCGCCACACATTGATCCATGTTGTAATACTTGTAAGTCGCCAAGCGTCCTACAAAATATACCCCTGGAGTGCTATCTGCCAAAGCCTTGTATTGCTTGTAGACTTCCTGATTCTCAGGACGTGGTACAGGATAATAAGGATCGCCCTCTGCTTTGGGATATTCGTAAACAATGCTAGTTTTAGCGTGTTCCTGTCCAGTCAAATACTTAAACTCAGTCACACGAGTATATAAGTGATCATTCGGGTAGTTAATAACTGGTGCAGTTTGGAATACTTGAGTGTTGTGTGTTTCATGCTTAAACTCAAGTGAGCGATAAGGTAATTTACCAAAACGATATTCAAAGAACTCATCCACTGGCCCAGTGTAAACCATGTCCCGGCAAGGTATCGCTTTTTCAATTTCCCGATAATCTGTATTTAACATTACCTTGATGTTCGAGTGATTTAACATATTCTCAAACATCCTGGTAAAACCGTGGAGTGGCATTGCTTGATAACTATCAGTAAAATAGCGATCATCTCGATTGGTACGAGTAGGTATTCTGGCGATTACTGACTTATCAAGTTCTGAAGGGTCAAGTCCCCACTGTTTCCTAGTATAATTGCGGAAGAACTTTTCATATAAAGCTCGACCAACTTTGCTAACTACCACATCCTCGGAAGTATTGATGTATTCTTTAGGTTCAGCCAGTGATTTAAAGAACTCTTCCGCCTCAAATGAATTGAGGTTCATACCATAAAGTTTGTTAATGGTGTCGAGGTTGATGGGGATGGGAACCAATTGTCCATCTACGCTAGCAAGCACGCGATGTTCATAAGCACGCCACTGGGTGAAGCGAGAGAGGTACTCAAAAACATCGCGGGAGTTGGTATGGAAGATATGCGGCCCGTATTTATGGACGAGAACACCATGATCATCGTAATGATCATAAGCATTACCGCCAATATGGTTACGCTTATCTACAATCAGTACCTTTTTACCATCAGATGCTAAACGTTCGGCAATTACACTACCAGAAAATCCTGCACCAACAATCAGATAATCAAAGACAAAATCTCTAGTAATGATATTGGGTGCTTGTATACCTGCAACTGCACCAGCAGAACCATTTTTTTCTTCTTTATTATCAGTTGCGATGGCGTTCCGCCCAGCGTAGCTGATCGCCGAATCTATCAACTTAATCATCGATGCCAAAGTGCGATCCCAAGAAATCTTTTCCAAAAACCCATCAACTCGACTCAGCCAACCTGATGCAACATTATCCTCCTGCATTGCCAACTCAGCCGCAGCGATAAACTCAGAAATTGTGTCTGCAATGCGTACCAACTTCAGATCCCCGTAAGGACGAACTACATCGCGAATGGAAGTAGATACTACAGGTGTAGCGGCTGCAAGATACTCTGGAGTTTTGGTAGGACTAATATAGCGGGTTGATTCATTACGCGCAAATGGCAACATCGCCAAGTCCCACCCAGACAAATATTTAGGTAAGTCTTTATATTCCTTACTGCCTAGATAATGAATATTATCATTTTGAGGCAGAGTTGCGGGATCAATTTTCACAACTGGCCCAATAATTACTAAATGCCAGTCGGGACGCGCTTCGGCAATTCCCCGCAACAATTCAATATCCATCCGTTCATCAATTACCCCATAGAAACCCAGACGCGGATGGGGAATATCAGCTTGATCAGCTGGTTCTTGCAGATTTCTAGCTTTGGCAAAGTGTGCTACATCAACACTGCTGGGGAAAGCGTAAACATTGGGGTGCTGATTAACCTTACTTTCGTAAAGGCTTTGTCCCCCTGTAAATACTAAGTTTGCACGACGGAATAATTCTGCTTCGTACTCCTTCAATTTAGGTGATGCACCTTTGAAAGCAGATAATTCATCCATGCAATCATAAACGACAGCTTCGGGTTGCCAATGGCTGGTAAATGCGATCGCCATTGGTGTGTAATACCAGCAGATATAATTGTTGATTTTCTGTTCAGCTAACAAGCCATCAACCAACACCTGCAAATCTGCATTAATAGTTTCCTCACTCAAACCCTCTGGTAGGTGCGGTACAACAACTACTACACCGCTATCATCTTGGATAACATCTAACCTACCTAAAGGTTCCTTGCTGAAAATCGGCTCCTCAATGAAAAATACTCGTCTTCCCTGAGCGCAACGACTCAGAATGTGTTGTGGTCTTTGAAAGACAAAATTCCACCGCAAATGCGATAAACAAACTATATCAGGTGTCTGTGTAAAACCTTGGGGTTTTTGTTGTTTTTTCTGGGACGAAGAGATGGGAGATGATACACCTGAAGCTTGCCGTTCAGTTAATTCTGGTAGATTGGTTTGGGCAACTTTCGGTGAGATTATCTGCTTAAAACCGTTACCGTTGATGTTAGATTTGCTTTGTGTCATATTGCGGTAAAGAAGATATATGTTGAAATTGAAGTGAAAATTTATCAACAATACTGACAAATCAAAAGAGAAATATTTAACTCGTCGGCATATTTCCGTTTGAAAATGTTGTTAAATATATTGGCGCTATGATTTGTAAGCATCGGTAAAATGATGACAATAACTAACGGTAGATAATATTTTTCATTTTTACATCGACTGAAGATAGAGCTTTGTGTATATCAAAAGCATGATTTTTTCTCTTAATAAGCACAGCAGCTTAAATCTAGGTTTGATATTTGATTCTAGAAAACGTACACCTAGTAAAATCGCATGATTATAAATACAGATACTAAAATCCCTTCAACGAGCAACTTAGATTTTTATATTGGGACTTAGACAAAAAGTAGCCAGAAAAACTACTCAAATGTATACACAGAAGGAATTTGACATCGTTTTGACTAATTTCTTGCTACATCTGGGTTTCAAGCATTTTTGAGCCTGTGGTGTATTTTCCTTTCCCTGTATGGGTTTGAGGTTTATTTCTGCCTCAAAAATGTTTAAGTCCCGATATCTGCAATTAAGTTGTGGTAGTTAGCAACAAGCTTAAGGACAGATCGTTCTCAGCTTAGTTCACATATTCTGATAAATTGCTAGGCACAAACCAACCCGCAAGCTCAACAAGACTAAACCTTCCCTTATCGTGCCTAAATGCAACTATCAATGTTCTCGCCTAATTAGTCTCAAGTTTGTTTTCTTGTAGTACATAAATTTTCATTTTCAAAAGAAATCGATAACTTTAGGCGGGTTATCTCTTGTAGACAAATTTTTTTTGAATGACTAACCATTAGCTAATAGAAATAAAAAGTAATGGTAAGCAATATGAAAATTGTTGCTCGTTCTCCAGATGATATTGCCAAATTAAAAATATCATAGTACGAACAAAGGAGAAAACGAGCATTTATCCTAAGCCAAATTCCAGAATCTTGTTAGCGAGATTCTGTTCCTTGATTAGGAAGACCAGGTGTTGTGACTGTACCGCCAGGCGCTTCAGGCTCAGAACCTTGACGAACATCAGTACCAGATTCTTGACCAGTCATCCGATATCTTTCATCAAGAGGAGTGTCACCTTCTTCTGTAGTTGGTACAGTTGTTTGAGTTCCAGGGTTATCTTCTGGATTAAACTTATCATCATTTTGACGATTATCAGGAGGAGTTTTAGATGTCATAATATTTAGTACCTTTTGCAATCCGTTATTGTATTAGAATAGATTTTTTTTATCTTTAATTTCGACTACCCTGGGATAGAAATGTTTCTCTAACTTATTTCACAAAAATCTTTGCAAAACATCACTATATTGAGTATATGAAAGCACTAAATAAACTAATATTTACTATTGCAAGATTCTTTAGTATGAAATTAGTAACCAAAAGTTAGATTGAAGAAGAGGGGGAAGGGAAGAGGAAAGGGGAAGGGGGAAAGGGGAAAGGGGAGTAACTGTTGACTGTTGACTAATGACTAATGACTAATGACTAATGACTATTGACTAAAGCGCTAAACTAGATATTGTCCTTACTGCAAACCTGCATTAACTCAGAGATACTGTCCATGCTAGTCCTGAAAACAACCGCCCCAGAATTTTACAGCAAATTTCAAACCCTAGTGAGCGATCGCCGCGAGGCAACGGTTGATGTTAGTGGCACAGTACGCGAGATCCTGGCTGATGTGAAAGTGCGGGGTGATGCCGCAGTCAAGGACTACACGACTCGCTTTGACCATTTTAGCCCCCCTTCCCATCATTTAAGTGCTGCCTTCATCGCCGAACAAGCCGCAAAATGTTCTCCCGAAGTGAAAGCAGCATTAGAACTTGCGGCTGAACGTATCAGTTCCTTTCACCAAAAGCAACTACCCCAAGACATTGGTTACACCGACACCACAGGCGTAAAATTGGGTTTAAATTGGGTAGCTCTATCTCAAGTAGGAATTTACGTCCCTGGAGGACGCGCTAGCTATCCCAGTTCAGTGCTGATGAATGCCCTACCCGCCAAAATTGCCGGGGTAGAACGCATAGTTATGACTGTACCCATGCCTCACGGGGAAATCAATCCTGCCGTCCTAGCGGCTGCCCAAGTTGCAGGCGTAACAGAAATATATAGTATTGGTGGGGCGCAAGCGATCGCCGCCCTAGCCTACGGAACCCAAACCATCATCCCTGTAGATAAAATCGTCGGCCCTGGTAACGCTTACGTAGCCGAAGCCAAACGTCAAGTATTCGGGACTGTGGGGATTGACAGCATTGCCGGGCCTTCGGAAATTTTAGTTGTAGCCGATCGCCAAAATAATCCAGAATGGATTGCCTGGGATTTATTATCGCAAGCTGAACATGATCCCAGCGCCCAATCTATCTTGATTACCGATGATGAAACCTTCGCCCAACAAGTAATCGCCGCAGTTGCCCAAATTCTCACCACCCTACCCACCAAACAAGTAGCTAGCAGCAGTTGGCAAAATCACGGCGCAATCATTATCGTCAACGACTTCGCCGAAAGCATCCCCTTACTGAATCAACTAGCCCCAGAACACGTAGAACTGTGCGTAGATAATCCTCAATTACTAGCCAGTCAAATTAAATGCGCGGGTAGCCTATTCTTAGGAAGATACACCCCAGAAGCGATCGGCGATTATCTAGGCGGCCCCAATCACGTCCTACCCACCTCCCGTTCCGCCCGCTTTGCTTCCGGCTTAAGCGTCTACGACTTCCTCAAACGCATCACCTACTTAGAATGCAATCAAGCAGCATTGCAAACAATCGGCCCAGCAGCCGTCACCCTTGCCCAAACCGAAGGTTTACCAGCCCACGCAGGTAGCGTTGCCATCCGTTTAGGGACTAGCAAATAAAAAATATCCCATCGTTTTCCAGGCAGTGCGTTGGGCGGCTGTGCCGACTTGTTCGCGATAGCGTCTCGTAGAGAAGCAACTGCCGTCTCACCGCCATAGTCGCAGACTTGGCAGGAGTCTTCTTCTGACTTTTCACGGGATCTGGAAAACCCCTCTCCAAACCTCTCCCCTACAAGGAGAGAGGCTTTAATTGCTCCCCCTTCCCTAGTAGGGAAGGGGGCTGGGGGGTTAGGTCTGTCGTTAACTTTTCCACATAACGTGAAAAGTCAGAGTCTTCTTAGGGAGCTTAGATAACAAGTAGCTGTCAATTTAATGAACCTTTATTAAGCTTTTTTTAACTGTCTTAACTGTCCTTGCATCCTTATAAGAGTTTTGCAATACTAAGACACGTGAGGTGCATCATCTGATACATCACTAAGGACTTTGAAAACATCCTCTTAGATTTAAAAGTTTCCTTTGCATCTGGGTAAAGTATCTTCACGGAAATTTATCGCAACTTTAATTTAGTAAATATGCAAAAACAACTGGATATGTAAGGGATAAAAATAAAAACATAAAAACAAGGTGGTGAATAATGTCAACATTATCCACCATACAAGCAATGCTTTCTTTGTTAGAGAATGCCTGAAAACTTTTTCGTGTTGTGTTTAAGACTAGTAGCTCCCCCATTATTTCCCTTTTTAAGGGGGTTAGGGGATATCAAAACATATACTTAACACTTAAGAGACATCCTCTGAAATGAAAAATGTCAACTAACCCGGATAGAACCTATGGAAATAGTTTGGAATACGTTGAAAAACCTTAATTACTCCAGCGTCCCCATTGGCAAAATAGTTACTGTTATCATCCTCTTGACCATTACACAGACATTAAGACGATTTGTTGTTGCAGCTATAGTTAAAACTATTGAGAGTTTTACTAGAAAAACTAAAACCACCCTTGATGATGAATTAATTTCGATTATCAAGCCGTCATTAAGTTGGTTGATTTTGATTGGTGGGCTATGGCTCGTTAAGGAAATCCTGTCACAGGAATTAGGTTCTCAATTGAGCGAAACTATTGGTAGAGCGCTCAATTTAGTTTCAGTTTTTATAGTAGCATACGCTATATATCGAGCCTCTTCTATCTTAGGACAGATAATTGCTAACTTGTTGCTACATACCGACACTGAGTTAGATGAATTACTCAGACCTTTAATGCCGAAAATATTTCAATCGGCAGCTGTTATCGTCATCACTATTAAGGTCAGTGAAATATTTTTAGGACAATCCGCCGCAGCTTTGGTTGGTCTATTAGGTGGTGCTGGTATTACTTTAGGTTTGCTCTTAAAAGATATTGTCTATGACTGGTTTTGTACCGTGATCATTTACTCCGATAATCTCTATCGAGAAGGAGATTGGGTTTCAGTCTCAGGATTACAGGGTTTTGTGCAAATACAGAGTATTGGATTTAGAACTACCACTCTACATGTCTATCAGTGGGGTTCTATTTTGAAAATGCCCAACTCTAAAATGATTACTGGAATTGTTGAAAATTGGTCACAAAATCCGGGTGATGAATTAAAATGGGGAATTAATTTAACCCTCAAGATTGATAATATTTCCGCACGACAAACGGCAAAAATATGCGATGCTATTCGGGAAATGCCCTCATCTATTCAGGGCTTATCCAAAGAGATAATTGTGCGGTTTAGCAAGATAGAAAATAATGCCCGTGTTATTAATATTGTTGCATTCGTTAATAACGAAAATCTCTATTTTGATGCAGAAAAAAACTTAAATTTAGCCATTTTAGAGTTACTGGAAGAAGAGGGGATTGATTTTCTGTATGTGGAACTAGAAACGAATCCTGAAGAACATAAAAGGTTCCAGAAAGCAGCCAATAATTAGCAAATAAATATTTTCACCTTAGAGCCTATTTATAAAGTAAATATTAAGTAGGGTGTGTTCCTGTAGGTCAGGATTTGAGTATGAGCGACAGTATAAATTGCCGTAACGCACCACTTGCTCATGGTGTGCTAGGCATTGCTTTAACGCACCCTACTAGCTACTATTTAAGCTTTACTTTATAAATCATCTCTCATGACATCAGTTGTAAACCATTACATTTTGTTAATAAAGCCTTAACCTTCCGCCTACTAAAAGCGATCGCATCCGCAAATGTAAAGAAATATCTATAAAATATTTGCCCAATATTTGCACATACACCAATCATAAAACCCAACAGCAAAAAGCTTTTGAGCCTGTTCCCTATCCCTGTCCCCTTTCCCCTACTATAACTAATGACAGAAATTTATTAATAAAAATAATTCGATTGCTAGAGGATAAAACTTCCAGGGTATCGTACTAGTAATTTGCCACAACAGTAGAAATACCAAATATCGTAGATGAAAATCCTGTTAGCTTCTTCCTATTGTTAGAGAAGTATCAGGCTTTATGTAAGTTACTGTTTAGTAAGAGGTAATATTTATGACTAGTTACGAGCAGGTTTTTAACTCAAAACAGACCATAGAAGAAGCACTTAGCCCAGAAGAAGCCGTTGCTGCGATCGCAGTTGTTACCACCCTTGCAGATTCAACCGATGAACAGATAGAAGCTGAAATTTTAGCCAGTATTCTCTGGCAATTTGAAGTTTTTGCCGAATATTCAGAAGAAGAAATCATGGAAATAGTTGATGAACTCATCACTATTGCCGAAGAAGATGGTGTTGGTGCTTTGTTTAATGCGGCAAGTCAAACCCTTTCTGATGAATTAGTTTGGGATGGTTTTGCAGCAGGAGTAATTATTCTACTAGACGACGAGAAACTAGTAGTCCCCGAAGAGAAACAGCCTTATCTCAAACAACTTCAACAAGCATTAAAACTAGATGAATCAGAAGCCCAAGAAGTTATTCAAGAGATAACCGCAGCTTTTCAACAAACAGATAATGAAGATGATTTAGATGATGATGAAGATATTCTCATAGTAGAAGATTACAATGAAGAGGTTTACGAATCACCCTTGGGTAACTTCACCGTTCCTATTCCCGTTGATGCCGAACAAGGAGGTAAAATTCAAAGTCAAGAAGGCGTAGTTGGCTTCTCAGATGACTTCGGCACTTTATTGAGAATTGATTATTACCCCATACCTCCAGAACAATTAGAAGAACTCGACTCCACAGATAAACAAGAATATCTCCGCTCAATCATGGTTGATAAATACGTGCCTCAAGCAATATTACAAAACCTACCAGATGCGGCAATCAAGCATACAGAATATCAAGAAAAAGGGGAGTTAGATTATTATTATGCCCTCGTTGATATGCCTCTTGGCTCAACAATTTCTCAACAAGACAACAACGGCTCTATTACTAGATTAAATGCCTATCGAGGGTTAATTTCTTTTATTCAAGATGATTTTTTGTATATAGTTAGCAGCCAGCGCAGCTTCTTTAATGGTGACACACCCGATTCCATAGAAGAAGAAGCAGAAAACATCAAAGAAAGTATTTTAGAGTTTGTTGATACTATAGAGTTTACTTAGTGGTAAGAGGATGTTTGAAAAGTATTAAATCTATATTTTGACCCCCCTAACCATCCTTTTTAAGCAGGGTGGTTTCATACAATCAGAGAAAAAAATCGTCTGTTTCAAAGCCTCTCCCCCACGGGGGGAGAGGTTTGGAGAGGGGGCAAAATCTCTGCTACAACACCAGAAATCAGAACTTATAAATTTTTCTTTTTTCGTATGAAAGCACCTGCTAAGTAGAAGGACTAAATTAAACCTAACTTGACCTAACTTGAGATTATCGGGTTTCGCGCTCAACGCTCTACTAGTCAGCTTATCGAGCATTGAGCGGAGTCGAAATGCGTCTTCTAAATAATTGTGTCCACCGACTTATTAGTTTTTAGTACACATCATGATGATGAAGTATTTCCGACATAAACTTTTGAGGTTTGAAGGTTCTGCGGCAATACCCCATTGCTTTGTTTGTCATCATTGGTACTTGCTTGTTCTTTTTTCTCTTGCACCACTTGAGTAGCGTACACTTCTACATCCTTTTGGATAATATCTTCCACTTGGGTTGAGAACAAGCTAAATGCTTGTTCGTGGCTTTTGTAGTCTACATAAGGCCCAGTCAATTGAAAGAATTGCCAACCTTGTGTTTTTAGAGATTCAGCTGTGCGCCGATAGTGTCGCCAGCGTTCTCCATAATGAAAAAATTCTTCAATGGCGGCGCTAATAGCTACAACTTGACTCAGCGCAAAAGTTGACCAAACAAAAATGTCTCTGACTGTAGAACTATTAATATTTAAACTGACTAAAGCCGGGAGAATCACACCACCAATAATTGTCACGAGCCGTAATCCATAATATTTATTTCGAGCTTTACCTGCTTGTGCTTCCATCCAGAGCATTTGGTCTAACCAACGCGAAGATAGAAATTTTTTTTGCAATTCTGAGAGAGTTAATGAATCTATTAAATTTGTAAATTCCTCTTTGAGAAATTCTTGATAAGGGTCTTTATTCGACATAGTTGTTTCCTCCCTAAGTCAACAGTAAGTTTGTAATTGTATTAATCAAATCTTCCTTTGCTGCTTCTAAGTCAATTGCTTGGAGACAGCCTGATGCAGCTAATTGTTTAGCTCGTTCATCAGTAACATCCCCATGCAAAGCAGAAACTAGCTTGTCTGCTGTTCTGCCGCTACCAGCAATCACCATCACTAACCGCCCAGCAATAACGCTATTTAACGCATCCAGAAAGGTAATCTCGCCACCATTAATCAGGACTGTAATTGAGGGTGCGCCATTAGCTAAAACAGTTGCTACCTGTACTATCCAGGGAGATTCATCACCCCAATTATTGCCAGGAACTAGCACAAAATGAGTATGATGCGGCTCTAAAGCTGTGGCATCCTCACTGAAGACAGTTGTTTGTTCAGGTAAAATTACCTTCCCTATGGGTGCTACACCCACTAGCGGAAACTCGCCATTGATTTGGCTACGGGCTTTGCCTATCAATTGCATCACTCCCGCATCAGTACCACCATCCACCACATAAGCCCCCAAGCGTTGGGCAATTGGCGCTAAAACTTCTACGAACAGCCTCTGGATACGTAAAAAGTCTGCTTCGCTAATTTTACTAGCGCCCCCTACTATCACTAAAACGGGACGGGAATTACTTAGCCCTAATTGCGCTAGCGCCTGGGGTATTTCGACGGCTTCAGATAGTCTAACTGCTACTGCTGCTTGCTTGGGATTTAAAGTTAGGCTAAAAAAATTGACCATTGATTGGGTGTATAACTGACAAAATTTAAGTATTTACCGTAACAAGTTTCTGTTTCATGTTCAATCTGCAATGAATACTATTTATAAATTGAATGTAGCTAAATAGACTTTAACTCATCTGCATACTAAAGATAACCAACTTTTCAGAGAATGAGTAGATCCATAGCCAAAATTCTTAAAATTAGCTTGTAGTATGGTTTTTTTTCATTTAAATAACACCTTTTTAGAGCCAGTTCATCAGCATCTCTAACTTTAGAGATACTACAAAACTATACATCAATTCAAGAAAATTACTATGTAAATTCTTGACAAATAGGAATGTAGCGATTTTAATAAGTAATCAATTATGCTTGATTTTACAATATAACTTTGAACCCACAGTGAATAACAGTAGGATCTTTGCTGACGGCAAGCCTGGATTGTTCCTAGCAAAGGGAACTCTCATCCCCATCGCTGTAGTATCGATATTGACCAGCAGTCCTTGCCTAGCGCAAATCACACCAGACACCACCTTGGGAAATCAAAACTCCCGCGTTACGACTGGTGTCAACATTCAACAAAAAGAGGCTGATTTAATTGAAGGTGGTGTCCAAAGGGGCAGCAACCTATATCACAGTTTTAGAGAATTTAATGTCCACAATGGGCAGAGAGTATATTTTGCCAACCCTACAGGCGTTGATAATATTTTCAGTCGAGTTACGGGCAGTAACGCTTCTAATATTTTGGGGACTTTGGGCGTAAATGGTGCAGCTAATTTATTTTTGCTCAATCCCAATGGCATTATTTTTGGGCCAAATGCCCGGTTAGATATTCAAGGTTCATTC